>OMZI01000015.1 GCA_900315485.1 uncultured Eubacteriales bacterium
CGGTGCTCTCGCGCACGCTTTGAGAGCCGCTGGCATACCCACATTCTTTTACAAACATTAGGAGTCAATTGAAAACTCCACAGAAAGTTGACACTATCCAAAAGAAACTGCTGAGTTGTGATAATCCCCTCATTGTGATATCGTAACTATGTATGGATACGCACTGACAGGCAGTGCATACAGGATAAAAAAACAGAAAGGAGTGCATGACAATTTACGGAAAGTCATGCGATCACAGGGTATGGATGTAAAAGGAATACTCAGCCATGTTGACCACACACTGCTCAAGCAGACAGCAACATGGGAGGACATAAAGCAGATAGTAGACGATGGTATCAAATATGAGACCGCATCGGTATGCATCCCGCCTTCATATGTAGGGCAGGCTGCTGAATATGCAGCAGGCAGAGTAAAGATCTGCACAGTAATCGGATTCCCTAACGGATACAACACAACAGCAGTCAAGGCATTCGAGACAGGCGACGCTATAGACAACGGAGCTGATGAGATCGACATGGTCATCAACCTCGGATGGGTCAAGGACGGCAAGTGGGATGAGCTCGAGCATGAGATCAGAACACTCAAGGAGATCTGCGGAGACCACATCCTCAAGGTCATCGTTGAGACATGCATGCTGACTGATGAAGAGAAGGCTAAGATGTGTGAGATCGTTACTTTCGCAGGAGCAGATTTCATCAAGACATCTACAGGCTTCGGAGGAGGCGGTGCTACATTTGAGGACATCGAACTCTTCTCAAAGAACATCGGAGAGGGTGTAAGGATGAAGGCTTCCGGCGGCATCGCAGGACTCGATGATGCAGAGAAGTTCCTCGAACTCGGAGCAGACAGACTCGGCACCAGCCGCATCGTCAAGGCTGTAAAAGAGCTCGAAAAATAACTGCCCGCGGTTATATCGTCAACCGGTGAAATGAGGCAAAATGACCGTTAATCTGGACGGTTTTGAAATAATATTATAAAAATCGTAACTAAACTACATAGTTTTACGAACGTAAGGAGCATATTATGATCGATTATACAGAAGGCGCAGGCTATCAGTATCACGTCGGACTGAGGCCGGGAGACATCGGTGAGTACGTGATTCTCCCGGGAGATCCGCACAGAGTACCTAAGATCGCGGCATATTTTGACAACCCGGTCAAGGTAGCTGACAGCCGTGAATTCGTAACTTACACAGGCACACTCGACGGAGTCAAGGTCAGCTGCACCAGCACAGGTGTGGGCGGACCGTCGGCTTCGATCGCTCTCGAAGAGCTCTGCAATGTCGGAGGCAAAACCTTCATCAGAGTAGGCACATGCGGCGGTATGGATATCAATGTAAAGGGCGGAGATATCGTTATTGCCACCGGTGCTGTAAGGCAGGATGGTACATCCAAGGAATACGCTCCGATCGAATATCCGGCAGTACCGGATGTTACAGTAGCGGCATCACTTGTATTTGCAGCGCGCGATCTCGGATTTAAGTATCATACCGGTGTCGTTCAGTGCAAAGATGCTTTTTACGGACAGCACATGCCGGAAGCACTTCCTAACAGTCATGAACTCCTGAACAAGTGGGACGCATGGCTGCGTCTCGGATGCAAAGCTTCTGAGATGGAGTCCTCAACACTCTTCATTGTCGGCGCATACCGCAAAGTAAGAGTAGGTTCTGTTTTCCTTGTAGTTGCCAATCAGGAGAGAGAAAAGGCCGGACTGCCTAATAAGCAGGAGCATGATACAGATCGTGCTATCCGTGTTGCGATCGAAGCTATCAGAATGCTGATAGCAGATGATAAGGCAAGGGCTGAAAAAGAGAGCGATGCAGAATAGCCGGCATCATTCAGTACCGGAGCAAGGGAGGACTGAGAAAATGAGCAGAAGAGTTTTCTGGATAGTACTCGACAGTGTCGGCTGCGGAGAAGCGCCTGATGCTGCGGCTTTCGGCGATGCCGGAAGTGATACGCTCGGAACTTGCGCGAGGAGCGGGCTTCTTGATGTGCCTAATATGGCGAAGCTCGGGCTTTTCAATATCGACGGGACCTCTTTCAGGTCGGATGAACCTGTTAAGCCGGAGGATATAGAAGGAATATACGGCAGGGCACAGGAGCAGTCCGCCGGCAAGGATACAACAGTCGGTCACTGGGAGATGGCCGGCATGATATCCCACACTCCGCTTCCGACATATCCTGACGGATTCCCGCAGGATATCCTTGATACCCTGGAAAAGGCATGGGGCAGGAAGATAATCTGCAACAAGCCTTATTCCGGAACCGAAGTCATCAAGGACTACGGCGAAGAACACATGAAGACCGGCGCGATGATCGTATACACCAGCGCTGATTCCGTAATGCAGATCGCTGCGCATGAGGACATCGTTCCTGTGGAGGAACTTTACCGCATGTGCCGCATCGCAAGAGAAGTAATGCACGGCGAGCACGGCTGCGGAAGGATCATAGCGAGACCTTTCGAAGGAGAGTGGCCTTTCAGGAGGACTGTAAGAAGACACGACTTCAGTCTGCAGCCGCCTAGAGAAACAGTCCTGGATGCGTTGAAAAAAGCGGGGTTTGTAAACATCGGCGTCGGCAAGATCAAAGATATATTCGCAGGTAAAAGCGTGATGGTCAGCATTCCTAATATGGGAAACGATGCCAACATGGACCGCACCATAGACGTTGCGGACTGCGATTTCGAAGGACTCTGCTATGTTAACCTTGTAGATACAGATATGATCTACGGACACAGGAGAGACATCCCGGCATATACCAAGGCGCTCAACGATTTTGACGTGCAGCTCGGTAAGCTGATGGAGAAGATGGGAGATGAAGATATCATCCTCATCACAGCAGACCACGGCTGCGACCCGGGATACACCGGAACAGACCATACGAGAGAGTACGTTCCGGTACTTGCATGGGGACATGGCCTGAAGAGAGGCGTCAACCTCGGCACCCTTCACACATTCGCAGACATGGGGGCTACCATTGGCGAGTACTTCGGCATAGATTACAGAGGCGAGGGAACATCATTCCTGCATGCAATAATATAAATGTGTCAGAAGGGACGGTCCTTTTTGACACATTCATTGACACACAGAGAGAAGGCAAGATATGAACGATACTATTACTGCAATTTCATCCGCTCCGGGCGAAGCCGGCATAGGCATCGTCAAGGTCAGCGGGCCGGGATGCAAGGACGTAATGAAGAGGCTCATGGTCAGATTTCCTGAGGAGATCGAGCCGAGACACGCGTATCTCAGCAGAGTCAGCAGAAATGCCGCTGATCCTGAGGCTGAGATCATCGATGAAGCTATATTCCTCTTCATGGAAGGCCCTCACTCGTATACAGGTGAGGATGTGCTCGAGATCCAGGCGCACGGCAGCAACACAGGACTTAAGAACATCCTGCAGGCTGTCCTCGACTCTGAGGTCGAAGGCGTCAGAATGGCTGAGCCGGGTGAATTCACCAAGCTTGCATTTCTCAACGGCAAGATGGACCTCTCACAGGCAGAGGCTGTCATAGATATCATCAAGGCCAGGACCGACCTGTCTCTGAGCATCGCAGAGAGCCAGAGCGCAGGAAGGCTCGGTGACAAGATCCGAGAGATACGCGAGACCATGCTTGACGTGCTCGCACAGATGGCAGTAGACATCGACTATCCTGATGAAGACGAGGATTTTGCCGGAGACTACGACGGGACAGCGCTTGTCTCACAGCTGAGATGGGTCCTGAACGACATCGAGGATCTGCTGGACACTGCATCCATAGGCCGCATCGCGCGTGAAGGCGTCAGAGTCGTCATCGCGGGCAAGCCTAACGCGGGCAAAAGCTCTCTCATGAACGCTCTTCTCGGAGAGGGGCGCGTCATAGTCACGGATGTTCCGGGTACGACAAGGGATACGGTCGAGGAAAGCGTCTCCATCGGCGGCGTTCCGATCGTTCTTGTGGATACCGCAGGACTCAGGGATACTGAGGACAAAGTCGAGAAGATCGGTATCGAGCGTACCGCACAGGCGATGGCGTCAGCTGACCTCATCATTCTCGTCCTTGACGGCAGCCACGATCTCGATGACAAGGACGACACCGTCCTTGAATACATAGAGAAGATGAACAATGAGCATCTCCTCGTTGTCATCAACAAGAATGACCTCGGTGTAACTATCACAGAGGACGATGTGAAGGCAAAACTCCCGGGAGCTTCTGTTGTAAGTACGTCTCTTGTCGGAGGAGGTGTTCCTGAAGCAGTCAAAGCAGTTGCCGATGCAGTCACTGAAATGTATGATCTCGGCAGGCTGAATGCGAAGGAAATGAACATAGTCACCAACGAGAGACATGTCAGGATGCTCCGGAATGCTGAAATGAACATTAATGAGGCAATTACGATGATCCAGAACGGTGATCCTATGGAAGTTATTGAACTTTCGGCCCATTATGCGTATGATTCCCTCGGAAACATCATCGGCGAAGAGGTAGGAGACGAGGTGCTCGACAGAGTATTCAGCAAGTTCTGCCTCGGCAAGTAACTTAATAACAGGGAAGTTATATAGTTTTGAAAGATAGTATTTCACATAATTATGAAGTAATCGTAATAGGTGCCGGCCACGCTGGATGCGAGGCCGGTCTTGTTGCGGCCAGAATGGGCATGAAGACTGCGATGTTCTGCACGGATATCGAGTCTGTTGCCATGATGCCGTGCAATCCTTCGATCGGAGGCACCGGCAAGGGCCATCTTGTAAGAGAGATAGATGCTCTCGGCGGAGAGATGGGCGTCAATACGGACAAGACATTCATCCAGTCCAAGATGCTCAACACATCCAAGGGCCCTGCAGTTCACTCGCTCAGAGCCCAGGCAGACAAGCACCGCTATCACGATGAGATGCTCAGGACGATAGAAGGGCAGGAGAGACTGGACCTCATATGTGCTGAAGTATCTGAATTCATAGTCGATGACCCTGATACAGCTGCAATTGAGCAGAACTCAGCAGCTGAGACCGGTTCCGGCTATAAGAGGATCGGCAGGATTTCAGGCATCAGGACAGCTGACGGCACTGAATACTCAGCAGATGCAGTCGTTATCTGCACCGGCACATTCCTCGGGGGCAAAATTTTTATCGGTGACGACGTCACTGTATCTGGTCCCGCAGGACTTCCTCCTGCGTGCGCTCTCGGTGAGAATCTCCGCGAGCTGGGGTTCCCGATCCGTCGATTCAAGACAGGAACACCTGCCAGGATGCTGAGAGACTCGCTCGATTACAGCAAAATGAAGGAGCAGAAGGGTGATGACAAGATCGTACCGTTCAGCTTCCTCAATGAAGACAAGGAGTATGATATCGATCAGATTTCATGCTGGCTTTCATATACCAACGAGGAGACTCACAGGATAATCCTTGATAATATTGAAAAATCAGCGATGTACTCCGGCAACATCGTCGGAGTCGGTCCTAGATACTGTCCGTCTATCGAGGACAAAGTATCGCGTTTCAGAGACAGAAAGAGACACCAGCTGTTTGTTGAGCCGGAAGGGCTCGATACAGACTGGATGTACATACAGGGCATGAGCTCAAGCCTTCCTGAAGATGTGCAGCATGATTTCTATGCTACTATCCCGGGACTTGAACATGCTGAGATCGTCAGACCGGCATATGCCATCGAATATGACTGCGTTGATCCGCTCTCGCTCAAGCCCGGCCTTGAGAGCAAGATCCTTGAAGGTTTGTTCTGTGCAGGACAGTTCAACGGCAGCTCGGGTTATGAGGAAGCCGCTTCGCAGGGGCTTATTGCAGGCATCAATGCTGTAAGGAAGATAAGAGGCCTTGAGCCGCTCGTTCTCAGAAGGGATCAGGCGTACATAGGCGTGCTTATCGACGACCTTGTAACCAAGGGAACCAATGAACCTTACAGGATCATGACATCCCGCGCCGAGTACAGACTTCTCCTCAGACAGGACAATGCGGACAGAAGACTGACGCAGATAGGATATGACTATGGGTCAGTTTCTGAAGAGAGATACCAGAGATATCTGGAGAAGAGCAGGAAGGTGGATGAGGAAGTCGCAAGACTCAGGAACCGGAAGACAGATATTGACAGCTTCAGGGCATTTCTTATCAGGCATGAATGCGATCTCGCCCCTGCAGATACTGATCCTGAGCTTATAGAGAGAAAGCGCAGAGATATTGCAGAGACAGGCAATCAGACCTTTGCGGATATTCTCAGAAGGCCTGCGATCACATACGATGACCTTGCAGAGATAGATGATGAGAGCAGACCGCAGCTCGGAAGCAATGAGAAGACCGAAGTAGAAGTAATGCTCAAGTACGACGGATATATCCGCAAGCAGATCAGCGAAGTTGAAAAGCTCAGGAATCTTGAGAACAAGAAGCTCAGCGAATCATTGGACTACAATTCGATAAGAGGCCTGAGACTTGAGGCAAGACAGAAGCTTTCAGATATACGTCCTCTTACAGTCGGACAGGCGAGCAGGATCTCCGGAGTATCTCCGGCGGATATAAATGTCCTGCTTATCTATCTTGAGAAGGAAATGAGATCATAAATCCTAAACTATGGCAGACAGAAAAGACACTGAATCTTTAATACAGAAGCTTACATCAGAGTACGGGGAAGAGAAGACAGCCAAGCTTGTCTCATATATTGATATGGTCCTTGAAAGGAATGAACATATCAACCTCACAGCTGTAAGGGACAGAGATGAAGCCATGCAGAAGCATCTTGCGGATTCTCTTCTTATTACCTCACTCCCTGAATACAGGGAGGCGAAGAAGGTTATAGATGTAGGAACGGGCGCAGGATTTCCGGGCGCCTTGCTTGCTATAGCTGATCCGGACAAGGAATTCGTTCTTCTCGACTCCACTCTCAAGAGGCTCAGAGTAATTGATGAATTCGCTCAGACTCTTGGAATAGAGAATCTCAGGACGGTACATGCAAGAGCGGAAGAGATATCCCGCAAGCCTGAATACAGTGGAGCATTTGATCTCTGCGTATCCAGGGCTGTAGCGAGTCTGGATAAGCTCTCCGGCTGGTGCCTTCCGTTTGTTAAGGCAGGCGGATACTTCGTGCCGTACAAAGGAGAGAACTACGAAGCCGAGACTGCAGATGCCGGAAAGGCTCTTAAGAAGTACAGAGGAAAGCTCGAAAGGGTGGAAGAGCCGGCAGGGGCTGCCGGGGAAATCTCCGGACATGTGCTCATGGTGATCAGGAAGTATTAGGATACAAAGCAAACGTTTCACGTGAAACAATTATCTGTCAAATGACGGCAGGGAGAATACAGCGGATGTGACGGACAGTCGCATCCGCTTTTATGTTTCACGTGAAACATAAAACTGCCAGAAACCTCCGAAACCGACCGAAAACGCCATAATCAGCCCCAGATTACCTGAAAACGGTCAAAAGTAGAGATAAGCGCAGAATAACGAAACATACAATATCTTGTATGACAGGATATAAAAGACCACAATTTGTTTGATGTACGTTATTTAGGCCAGCGTTATCACCCAATCTACACATACAACTGTTAAGAAAAGTGGAAATTTGAAATCAAAAAGAAGTATAATACAGGGAAGTATTTAATCGGGAAGTGCGTGAATTTACAGAGAAGACCCGTCAGGGGGCTTCCTTAAGTGCGTCCTGAATTAATAAACCTGGAGGTCAATCAATGGGTAAAGCTATTGCAATTTTCAATCAGAAGGGCGGTGTCGGCAAGACAACTACCAACATCAACCTTGCTGCGTGCCTTGCCAACAGGGGCAAGAAGGTCCTCATGGTGGATATCGATCCGCAGGGCAATACGACCAGCGGTATAGGCATCCGCAAGAGAACGCTCAAGGTCACTCTTTATGATGCTCTCATCGACAAGAACTTTGATGTCAAGAAAGCAATACTTCCGACCAATACAGAGAATCTGTTCATAATCCCTGCAAGCGTTGATCTTGCAGGCGCTGAAGTAGAGCTTGCCCAGATGGAAGGCCGTGAAGGAAGACTCAAGAGAGTCATCGACGCAGTCAAGAACGACTACGACTTCATCCTCGTAGACTGCCCTCCTTCACTCGGAATCCTTACGATCAACTCCCTTACAGCTGTTGACAGCGTGCTTATCCCTATCCAGTGCGAGTTCTACGCGCTCGAGGGCGTAAGCCAGCTCCTCAGCACTATTGAGATGGTCAAGAAGAGAATGAACCCGAACCTGTATATAGACGGAGTCATCCTCAGCATGTTTGACGGCAGGACCAACCTCTCGCAGGCTGTAGTCCAGGATGTCAGAAGCTTCTTCGGAAATGCGATGTACGAGACCATCATCCCGAGAAACGTAAGACTCGCAGAGGCTCCGAGCTACGGCGTGCCGATCATCAAGTATGATCCGTCGGCACCGGGAGCCAAGGCATATCAGGCATTCACCAAGGAATTCCTCGCCAGAGAGAGGGCAAGAAAGAAAGCGAAGTAACAGACATGGCCAGAAAAGCAGGACTTGGACGGGGTCTGGACGCTTTGTTCGCGGATGCAGCCCCTATAAACGAAGAAGAATATACTGCAGAGCAGCGCAGGGAGGAGAAGTCGCCGGCGAAGAAGACGCAGGCAAAATCCCCGAAGAGCAGGAAACCTGCAGCAGAAGAGGACAACAGAGACCGCGTCCTCTACATAGATATCAACGATATCAAGCCTAACAGCGCTCAGCCGAGGATCCATTTTGACAAGGAGAAGCTGAACGAACTGGCAGGCTCCATAAAGACCAACGGAGTCATCCAGCCTCTTATCGTCCGCGAAGGCGCGAACGGATATGAGCTGGTAGCCGGCGAAAGAAGATGGAGAGCATCGAGGATCGCAGGGCTCAAGACCGTTCCGTGTATCGTAAGGGATTTCGATGACAGGCAGAATGCTATTGTCGCCATCATCGAGAACATGCAGAGAGAGGACCTGAACCCTATTGAAGAAGCCAGAGGACTCAAGTCGATGACTGAGAAGTACGGTTTCACGCAGGAGCAGGTCTCCGCATCACTCGGACGCAGCAGGACATACATAGCAAACAGCATAAGGCTGCTGAAACTGCCGGCCGAGATCCAGGAATACGTATCCAGCGGACAGATGTCCGCGGCACACGGACGAACCATCATAAATATACCGGACAAGGCAAAACAGAAAGAGATCGCAGACAAGATCATACGCAACGATCTCTCAGTAAGAGCAACGGAAAAACTGGCAGAAAGAGTCAAGGACGAGCTCAAGCCTGAAAGAAAACGCCGCAAGCCTAAGGCTGAGGCGCAGGGCAAGACAGAGGATGTACTCGCTGTCGAGCGCGAGCTTATGACACTTACCGGAACCAAAGTCAATATTACCGGCGACAGCAAAGGAAAGCTGGAGCTTGAGTATTACAGCATAGAGGAACTGAACAGACTTATAGATATTATCAGAGAGGCATTCAGATAACAGGTGGTGTCATGAGAAAGAACTATATTAAACAGCTGCCGTTCCCGGTCTGTGTCGTCGGTGCTGACGGAATAATCGTCAGTGCGAACAGCTTTATCAAGAACGTATTCGTATACGAGGACATTGTCGGATCGAACTTCTTTGCTCTCACCGGTGTCAGGAGAGAGTCTCTTCTGACTGCCAACACTGATGAGATAATAATCGAGAGGAATAAAAGGCTCTTCAAGCTCTGGACGAATGAAAATCCGAAAGAGAATGACGACATAATAGTATTCTTCGATGAGGCAACGGCCAGAGAATCTTTCAGATCCAAGCTGGAGGAAGATAAGGCTGTCATCATATATATCAATATCGACAACTATGATGATCTTGTCGCAAGTTCAAGCGAGGACAGCAGACGTGTCATCCCTGCACAGATAGACGGAATAGTCCGTAAATGGGGCGCTTCATACGATTCACCTGTCATCAGCACAGGTGAAGAAGGATACGTAATGTATTCCAGCTTCGGCAAGCTGGTCAAAATGGCAGATGATAACTTCAGCGTTCTCGATGAGGTGCGCAGGATAGAGTCCAAAATCGACTTCCCTGCATCGATCAGTATCGGTGCCGGAGTCTCGGATGTTTCACTCATGGAATCGACCGAGCTCGCTGAAGCTGCGCTGGAGCTTGCGACCGGCCGCGGAGGCGACCAGGCAGTCGTCAAGACAGACGAAGGCACGAGGTATTTCGGCGGAACGCTTCAGGCTATCGAAAAGAGCAACCGCGGTAAGGCGAGAGTCATCGCGCATGCAATGAGAGCGATGATAAACGATGCGGACAAGGTCCTGATCATGGGACACCGCTGGCCGGACATGGATGCATTCGGAGCAGCCATCGGAGCGTACAGCATCTGCAGATTCCTCGGCAAGGATGCATTCATCGTAATGGACAGGCACAATGAAGCGCTGGATACCATCTACGATCAGGCTGCAGATCTCGAGGTGTATGAGGTCATCAAGCAGGAAAAAGCCCTGAAAATGGTCACGCCTAAGACGCTGCTTATAATCGTGGACACCAACAGGCCTATGCTGGTCGAGAGCTATGATCTCGTAAAGGCGTGCTCAGCGAGGGTCATCATAGACCACCACAGAATGACAGAGGATTCTTTCAAGAACGCATCTGTCGCATATATAGAGTCCTACGCATCTTCAGCGAGTGAGCTGATGGCGGAACTCATACAGAATTTTGCACAGAAGAGGTTCATCACCAAGTTCGAGGCCGAGGCTCTCCTCGCCGGAATCATGGTGGATACCAACAACTTCTCGGGAAGGACGGGTGTGCGTACCTTCGAGGCGGCGGCATGGCTCAAGAGAGCGGGCGCCGATGCCACTGAGGTCAAGAGGTTCTTCCAGATGGAGCAGACAGACTTCAAGAGCAAAGCGAGCTCCATCGCGAGGGCGGACTTCACAGATTACGGAGTCGCATATGCTTCGACGCGCGGACACACAGGAAACACCCAGATCATCAATGCGCAGGTCGCTGATGAACTGCTGATGGTCAAGGGAGTCAAAGCATCATTCGCGCTCGGAATGAATGAGAAGGAACAGACTATCATAAGCGCGAGATCTCTCGGTGAGATCAACGTGCAGACGATCATGGAGAAGTTCGGCGGAGGCGGCCATCTCACATCGGCCGCTGCACAGGTAGACGAGTCGATGGGATTCGTAGAAGAACAGCTCCGCAAGTTCGTCAAGGCAAGTTTGGAAAAGGATAATCAGGAGAATCAGTAACAATGGAAGTAATTCTTAAGAAAGACGTAAAGGGAACAGGCAAGGAAGGCGATGTAGTCAAGGTCAGCGACGGTTTTGCACGCAACAAGCTGATCCCGGGAGGCCTTGCAGTTGAAGCAACAGAGGCCAACAAGAGAGCCATCGCAAGAGAGAAGGCCAAGGCAGCAGAGAAGTACGCACAGGACAAGGAAGCTGCAGAGCAGCTCGCTGCAAAGCTCACAGCTGCACCGGTCATCGTAAAGACCAAGGTCGGAGACAACGGCAAGCTCTTCGGATCGATCACATCCATGGACATTGCCCAGGCAGTATCCGAGCAGCTCGGAACAGAAGTCGACAAGAAGAAGATCGTGCTCGACAAGCCGATCAAGGAAGTCGGAGAGACCGAAGTAACAGTCAAGCTCTTCCAGGATGTCGCAGCCAAGGTCAAAGTAGTTATCGAGGGAGCAAAATAGCATAACTTCCCGCATCATACATACGGTTTTCAGGTAAAACAAATGGATGAAGAAAGAACCAACAACGTGCTGATACCGCCTAACGACATAGAGGCGGAAAAAGCAGTACTCGGAGCAATGCTCAAGAGCCAGGATGCAAGGGCCGACGTGGCAGGCATCCTGAGACCGGATGACTTCTATCTTAATGAGCATCAGGAAATATACCGCACGATGCTCGAGATGGAGCAGAAGGGAACCGGCGTTGACATCACCACGGTATACTCCGCACTCAGGAAGAGAAAGACGGCGGAGCTCGTCGGCGGCATCACATATCTCAGCAAACTGATGGATGAAACCATCGTTGTTTCGAATGCAAAATATTATGCCGAGACCGTGGGCAGCAAGTCCAAGATGAGACAGCTCATCACCGAGGCTGAGAAGATCAGGGAGGCCGCATATTCTGATGACCTGCCGCCTGAGGATATACTCGACAGCGCCGAGCAGAGGATCCTTGAGATAGCTCAGAAGTCGCAGAGATCCCAGTACGAGGATATCAATGACGTTATATTCGAGAACATCAAGGAGATCCAGGAACTCGAGAAGCAGGGCGGAGTCATCAAGGGAATCGAGACAGGATTCAGGGATGTAGACAGGATCCTCGGAGGATTCCAGAAGACAGACCTTATCATCCTCGCTGCGAGACCGGGCGTAGGAAAGACCGCATGGGCACTCAATATAGCAGAACATGCAGCATCCATAGGCAACAAGGTAATGGTATTCAGCCTTGAGATGTCCAACCTCCAGCTCGGACAGAGACTTCTCTCCATGACATCCAGCGTACCTCTTGAGAACATCAGAAAGGGTGAGATCAGCCCTGAAGACTGGGACAGCCTGAGCGCAGCCCAGGACAGCTTCTACGGTACGGACATGGTGATCGATGAATCCTCGTCGATCACACCTATGGAGATGAAGAACAAGTGCCGCAGGTTCAAGCAGGAAAAGGGAGGCCTCGACCTTGTGATCATCGACTACCTCCAGCTCATGAGCATGGGCGGATACAGAATAGAACAGAGAGAAAAAGAGATCGGAGCCATCACAAGATCCATCAAGATCATGGCCAAGGAGCTGAACTGTGCTGTCATCCTTCTTTCACAGCTCTCAAGAGCTCCTGAACAGAGAGGCGGCGACCACATGCCTAAGCTTTCTGACCTGAGAGACTCCGGTTCCATCGAGCAGGACGCTGATATAGTCATCTTCCTCAAGAGAGACGACTACTATCAGAGCGATGATGAGCGTGCGCAGACAGACAATAATGCCGGACTCACCTGCATCGTAAATATAGCAAAACACAGGAGCGGACCGGTCGGATCGGCTACGCTCGCATGGGTACCGAGATACGTCAAGTTCGGTAATCTCGCGCCTGAGGCAACTGCACAGGGACAGTTCTGATAACTGAAAATGGGAAAAGCAAGGCTGAAAACAGGTGAACGGAAGGACATCTTCCTGTATAAGACGAGGGTGGAGAACCTCTTCATCAACGAGTTTCTCCCGGATGCTCCGGGGGACTGTGTTAAGGTGTTCCTTTTCGGCCTGATGTATGCCCAGTATGAACAGCAGATCGATTTCAGGACAATGGCCCTGACACTCGGGATAACCGAGAAGGACGTGGATAATGCCTGGAAATACTGGGAATCCAAGGGCCTTGTCAGACTGACTCCTGACAGCGAGGGCGGAATAGAGGAGATAGAGTTCATAAGACAGATAGACCTCTTCTACGGCAAGACTCTCGAAGAGTCATATCCTGTAAACGGAGTGGAAAAGGCCGGAGAAGAAACAGCTGCCGCTGAAGAACAGACAACGGAAGAGACCGGGGAGGCGCCGGATACTGAAGAGAGCGCCGCGTCGATCATTGAGAGGCTTATCAACAGGCAGCTCCGTGACATGTTCAGAAAATACGAGATGCTTACAGGCCGCACACTATCGACTCACGAAGCCGGCAAGCTGACCGACAGCATCAAGATATACAACATAGAGCCTGATGTCCTGGATTTTGCCATCGACTACTGCATAGGTATAGACAAGACAAGTATCGACTACATATGCAAAGTGGCTCTCCGCTGGACGGAGGAAGGCGCGAGGGACGTCGGTGCTGTCAAGCAGATGCTGGACAAGAGGAGCAAGCGGAACGATGCATACAGAAAAGTTTTCGCCGAGCTCGGATTCAGCAGACTGCCTAATCCGGCAGACCGCGAGATCATGGACCGCTGGTTCGATGAGATGGGATGCACTCTGAAGGATGTCCTCGATGCATGCAGGGCAGCAGGAGGAGTGAGAGATCCTAACCTGAGATACGTGAACAAGGTGCTGGAAAACAAGATCCTCGAAAAGGGCGGGATCAACACCAGGGCCGAGCAGGTCCGTAAGACGGCAGCTGAGCCGTCCTTACAGACCGGACAGCCGGCGGCAGCGCAGGATAGCGCCAGGGTCAGCCGGAAGGTGCTGCGTGACTACTACGACTATATAAGAGACGAAGGTGAAAAGGACCGTAAGGCAAGGCTCACCGAAGTAACTAACAGGATCCCTGAAATGCGGGACATATTCTCTGCCGAGACTCAGATCAACAGCCTGGTGATCACTATGAAACCGGGACCTGATGCAAGAGACAAGAGGCAGAGGCTCAAGGACAGAAGGCAGGAGATAGAGGAGAAGAAGAAAGAACTCCTCACTCAGAACGGATATCCTGAGGATTATCTGGAAAGAAAGTACAGATGCGATATCTGCAAGGACACCGGATATACAGATGAAGGAAGGGTCTGCACATGCGCTAAGGAGCGTGCAGAAGAGGCATATGAATGGATCAGCAGAACAGGAAACCGCTGACAGAAGATATCAGAGAAGAACAGACGGATAATGTGAAAGACACGGCAGAGCAGGCGCAGCCTGTGCCGGTATATGCAGAGAGAGCCGAGACAGTACTGCCAGAGGCAGACGGGGATGAGCTGAAGGCTCTGGCTTTGTCGTACGCAAGATATCTTGCTGCGCATGACATGCGGCCGGGCGATCCGACCTTCACCGACTCTGAAGAGGGTATGGAACCGGCAGCAGAGGAACCGGAGCAGGAGAAGGCAGAAGAGACAGTTCAGCCGGAAGCGGCAGAAGAGCCTGAACCGCCTGCTGATACTGCAGAAGAAGAGGCCGAAGCACCTGCTGAAGAAACAGATGCTAAGAAACCGGCTGCAAAGAACAAGAAGAAAAAGAAGAGCTCCAAGAAGAAAGCCTCATCCGGCAGACATTCCATTTTCACGGCAACACAGGCGGAGCCGTCTGAAGCCGAGATCCGTAAGATAGAGGCTTCCCTGGCGAAGAATGAGAAGAAGTATGCCAAGGCCGGAGCTGTCATGGACCTTCATGACAGACTGCAGTCGGGCCTTGATGCAGCTGCAGCCGGAGCCGGAAGAGACTTCGTCGCGGCAAGCCACAGGATCGCTTCGACATACAGGCAGTCAAGAAGGATCATAGGGGTCGCAATGCTTGTCATCGGGATACTTGCGGCCATCGTGCTCGTAATATTCGACAGGTTTACGGTATATGAATACGCATATAACGGAAAGGTCCTCGGATATGTCAAGAATCAGGAGGACGTTACAGACGTACTCGACATCGCGGGAACTATGCTGACCGAGAACTCATCCGGTACAAGCGAGATCAAATTTACGGCCAATCAGAACGTGACGTTCAAACAGGTCGACGCAAGAGGAAAGAGTACCGACGATTCCGATACTGCAGTCAACAAGCTCGTATACATGACTGACATCGAGACGGAAGCATCAGGAGTCTATGACGGCAAGGAACTCGTTGCGATCGTAAAGAACGATGAAGACGCTGAAAACCTGCTGCTCCAGACAAGGGAATACCTGAGTACTCCTGATGAAGGAATGGAGCTTGTATCTGCCGACTTCACCAATAACCTCGAGATCCGTCCGGTCAACGTACTGCTGACAAGTGTACAGAGCAACCATGATGCCATGACCAAAATGACTGAGGGCGGCACCATGGAGATCTTCCATATCGTTGAAGAAGGTGAGACGCTGGATGCTCTCTCAAAGACCTTCGGCGCAGATCCGGTCAATATTTTCAACGAAGATAACAGTGCGGTCGCAGAGGAGATACTCCCGGGCGACACTGTATGCATACATGAAGAGGTAGAGCCTGTAAGCGTTAAGATGGTCGAAGAAGGCAGAATGAAGGAGACCATCGAGTACGAGACGGTCAAGAAGGATTCGGATGACTACTACAAGGGCGATACATATACAAAACAGGAAGGCGTGAACGGAGTCCAGATCTTCGACGGAACAATCACCAAAGTCGCAGGAGAAGTAACGAAGAGAGACGGCGACACCGAGGTCATCAGAGAGAAGCAGGACAAGATAATCCTCGTAGGTACTGCAGAGAGACCTAAGACCGCTCCGACCGGAACATTCGCGATGCCGATCCAGCATTACACTCTCACATCCAACTTCGGATACAGATGGGGACGTCTGCATGCCGGCATAGACATGGGAGCACCGACGGGAACACCTATCTATGCTTCCGACGGCGGAACAGTAACAAGAGCAGGCTGGTACTCCGGATACGGACTTTGCGTAGACATCTCACACGGAGACGGAAAGGAAACAAGGTACGGACACTGCAGTAAGCTGCTTGTTAATGTCGGAGACAAGGTATATCAGGGACAGGAGATCTGTCTTGTCGGTAATACAGGACACAGCTTCGGATCCCACCTGCACTTCGAGATACATCTCAACGGATCACCTGTCAACCCTAGACCGATACTCGGTATCTAGCGGGACAGGAACCGGAGGAATAATAAGTTGTCGAGATTAAGAAGAAATCACATAAGCAGAACTCAATACAGCGACCCGGTCGTTCAGCCGGATGAGATGCAGAATCTCTCCGCAGAGGACCGGGAGCTTGCTGCGCGAATAGAACAGAGGAAAAGCGCCAACAGAAGGAACCAGGTCCGCAAGAAACGGAGACGGGTCGTGATGCTTGTCCTCATTTTTGCCCTGCTTCTGACAATGTGCAGCCGTGAGATAGTAAGGCTCAAGGCAGAGAACAGAGCGCTTAAGAAGCAGCATGCACAGCTCGAGCAGGAGAGAGACAGACTCACCAAGGAGCTTGGCAGAGTCGGAGACAAGGACTATATCAAGGAGCAGGCAAGAAAGCAGCTGAGACTTCTTGACCCGGGAGAGAAGATGTTCATCTTCGAGGACGGAGAAGTGACGTCAGATGAAGAAGCGGCAGCAGAAAAGTCCGGGGAATCATCTGAAGAGACTGAAGGATCAGAGGAGGAAAACACCTCCGATGAGTAATATGCAGAGTCAGGACAGGATAAGGACCGGAATGGCCATCATTGTCGAGGGAAAAGACGATGTGGATGCAGTCTCAAGGGCTTCGGAGGACCTGATAATCCCGACCCACGGATTCGGGATCAGGGAAACGACCTGGGAAGTAATGGAGAAAGCCTACAGAGAGATCGGCGTCATAATACTCACCGATCCCGACCATGCAGGTGAAGCAATAAGGCGCAGACTGACGGAGAGATTCCCGGATGCAGTCCAGTGCTACATGGCAAGGGAAGAGGCCGAAAAGGCTGATGACATAGGGATCGAAAACGCACGCCCTGAGGACATACGGGCGGCTCTTGAAAAAGCTCTGGAGCTGCACGGTACTGCTGCCGGCAGAGACAGCGGCAAAACGGCGGATACATACAGGGAGGTAACGATGAGAGACCTCACAGAGCTCGGGCTGTCGGGAACTGACGGAGCTGCAGAACTCAGGAACGCTGTATGCCGTGAGCTCGGCATCGGATACTGCAACGCGCGCATGCTCCTGACAAGGCTCAGGGGATTCCGCATCGGGTACGAGGCGCTCGCGGAAACTGCAGAAAAGAGCAGGAAACAGATAAGAACTGAATGAAAAAAAGCAAAAACCACAAAAACAACAGAAATAATGTAAAAGGCAGAGCCCCTGCAGGAGTAGGCGTAAGGCCGTCGAAAAGCCTCGGTCAGAACTTCCTCATCGATGAAGAGGTCATAGAGGCGATCGTTGACGGCAGCGGTGTCACGGAAGAAACTCTGGTCATTGAGATCGGTCCCGGAACCGGCGCGCTGACGCTGCCTCTCGCAGAAAGAGCAGGAAGAGTCGTTGCTGTCGAGCTGGATGAGAGAGTCATCCCGGGACTCAGGGTCAAGACCTTCAGCCTCGGAAATGTCGAGATCATACATGAGGACATCCTGAAGATAGATCTGAGGGAGCTCATAGACAGGGAACTCGGAGAGTACGGACTCAAAGAGGTCAGGATAGTGGGAAATCTGCCGTACTACATAACAACCCCGATCATCATGAAGCTGCTCGAGGCAGATACCGGAGCAGCGAGCATAACAGCAATGATGCAGAAGGAGGTCGGCGACAGGATCGCTGCAGAGCCGGGGACCAAGCTCTCGGGTGCGATAACCTATTCCGTTCATTACTATGCCGATGTAACAAGCATAGTTTCGGTCGGAAGAGAGTGCTTCTACCCTGTGCCGAAGGTGGATTCAGTGGTTCTGAGAATGGACATCAGGGACGAGTGTCCGGTCCACCCTGCTGACGAGGACCTCTTCTTCCGCTGCATCAAGGCGGGTTTTTCACAGAGGCGCAAAACGCTTCTCAACTCACTCATGTCGCTGGGGGACTATGAAAAAACACAGATAGCAGATGCTCTTGACAGAGCCGGCATCGCTCACGAGCGCAGAGCCGAAAGTCTGACTATGGAGGAGTTTGCCGCACTGGCAGACGCCCTCAAGGAGGTATAATTGCAGGATAAATTTGAAATTCTGAAATGGGTCCTGGCTGTCCTTTCAGCGCCTTTCAAGAGGCTGGGAAGCTGGATCGGCAGAGTTTTTCTTAAAATATTCCCGAGGCGTGCAGCGAAATATTTCGACGCTGACCGCCATGAAGTCAAATATGTACTGTGGATGCTGCTGTATGCATTCGGCATCAACCTGTACATAGAATGTTTTGCGCGCCTTTCAACAGGCATATTTGAAGGATTCAGATGGACGGTGACGCATCCTGTCATCTTCCTCTACAACATGCTGATCATATTTGCGACGATGACATTCGCGCTTCTCTTCAAGAGAAGGAGATTCGCATGGTTCATCATATCGCTCGTATGGATCATCATCGGTTCTGTCAACGGAGCGATCCTGCTCTCGAGAATGACACCTTTCACACTGTACGATCTGCAGAATTTTGCAGACGGCCTCACGATCATGACCACATACTACAGCATGTGGCAGATCGTTCTCGGAGCTATCGTCATTGTTCTCGGAGTCATGGCCATAGTCATGATCTTCATCAGGAGCGAGAAGTGGAAGAACATCCGCTACGGCAAGAGCATCTCAGCGATACTCCTCACGGTCGCGGTCACATGCGGAGCAACGGTCGGTCTTATCAGGGCCAATGTGATCGGCACATTCTTCGGAAACCTCAACTACGCCTACAGAGACTACGGCATGCCGTACTGTTTCATCATGACTTCCGCCAATGCCGGAATATCAAGGCCGAGGGGATACTCTGAGGAAATGATGGCGTCCATTCTTGAGGAGAAGACGAAGCGGGGCACCGACACTGTCCTTGAGAGCAAAGACGACAGTACTGAGCATCCGAATATCATCGTGCTCCAGATGGAGTCGTTCACCGTGGCACAGGACTATGCCAATATCAGCGTTGACAGGGACCCTACACCTGTCTTCAACAAACTGAGCAAGGAGTACTCCTCCGGCACATTCATGGTGCCTGCCTGCGGAGCTGGTACGGCGAATACCGAGTTTGAGGTGCTGACCGGAATCAGTGCAAAGTTCTTCGGACCGGGCGAGTATCCGTACAAGGGCAAGCTGCGCAAGAAGACCCTTGAGAACATGGCATATGTGACGAAGAGTCACGGTTACGAGACAAGCGCTCTTCACGACCACAGGGCACTTTTCTACAACAGAAACGAAGTATATGCCAACATGGGTTTTGACACCTTCACTTCTGTCGAATACATGAACAACGTGACCTTCACACCGACCAACTGGTGCAAGGACACCGTACTGACAGACCAGATCATGGAGATCATGAAGGACTCCGAGGCAAGAGATTTCCTGCATGTGATCTCTGTCGAGGGACACGGTGCATATCCGACGGAGCGTGTCTTCAAGAACCCATATACAACAGTCACCTGCGATGACGAAGAGCTGAAGTGGAAATATGAGTACTACCTCAATGAATGCCATGAGATGGACACATTCATCGGGGATCTTATAGATGCTATCAACGAGGCTGACGAGCCTACGGTCATGATAATATACGGCGACCACATCCCGGCTCTTGATGTCAAGGAAGAGAACTACAAGCTGGACACTCTGTACGAGACAAGATATGTCATCTGGGACAACATCGGTCTTGAGAAGGAGGACAGAAATATCGCTTCCTATCAGAGCGGGGCGATCCTGCTTGATGATGCAGGCCTCTCACATGAAGGAATACTCTTCGACTACCAGCAGACGGTATCTGAAGATGATCCTGCATACCTCGATGACATGGAGGCCATAGCATACGACATGCTATACGGCAAGAACTACGTCTTCGGCGGAAAATCTCCGTATCAGCCATCGGATATGAAGATGGGACACAAGGACATCTCCATCAAGGAAATCAAGAAGATCGGAGACAGGTACTACATAAGAGGCAGCAACTTCACAGAGAGATCGATAATAAGTCTCAACGGCAAGCAGCTGTCAACGGTATATCTGTCGCCTACACTGCTCGCTCTGAACGAGGCGGTCGACCCTGATGATATAGAGAAGCTTGAAGTCAGCCAGGTCGACAAGTCTGAGGAGGAGATCCTGACTACAGTAGGAGCAAATGAGGAGCTGTAAACTGTAAAACAATACACAGCTGCATATCTATAGATTCAATCCATTCTTAAATGAACCCTGTCTAAAAGAGGAGGACGTGTTCTATGTCTGAAGAAAAGAAAACTATCGAAAAGAAGCCTGTAAGACGCAGGGCTGTGAAGAAGAATGCAGAGCCCGCCGAGCAGGAAGCCGCCAGCGCTGTAACTGCTGCTGCAGAAACGGCAATGGAGGAGGCGCTTGCTGAAGATGTGACAGTTACAGATGCTGCTGTGTCTGAAATCACTGACGCAGAACCCGCTGAGGCTGCAGAAAGCGCTGAAGAAGACACTGCAAATGAAAATGAAGAGGAAAGACCTGAGGTCGAAGGTATTCTGGAGATCGCTGATGACGGATTCGGATTCCTGAGATTCGACAACTTCCTCACATCGAACAAGGACATATATGTTTCAAACAGCCAGATCAGGAGATTCGGTCTCAGGACCGGAGACAAGATCCTCGGCATCACAAGAAAGCCGCGCGCAGGGGAGAGATTCGGTGCTCTCCTGTATGTCAAGGCTGTCAACGGGATGGACCCGGGCGCGTCGAAGAGACGTCCGCATTTTGACGACCTGACACCGGTTTTCCCTAACGAAAAGATCGTGCTTGAGAATTCAAGCATCGACCTCTCGACAAGAGTGATGGACCTCGTCGCTCCTATCGGCAGAGGTCAGAGAGGTCTCATAGTGGCTCAGCCTAAGGCAGGCAAAACGGTGCTGCTCAAGAAGATCGCGGCTTCGATCGAGGATAAGTATCCTGATATCGAGCTGATCGTGCTTCTTGTAGACGAGAGACCTGAGGAAGTAACCGACATGAAGAGGAGTCTGAAGCATTCCGAGGTCATCTACTCGACGTTCGACGAGGAGACGAGACACCATGTCAAGGTAGCTTCGATGGTAATAGAGAGAGCCAAGAGGCTTGCCGAGTCAGGCAGGGATGTAGTGATCCTGCTCGACTCGATCACAAGGCTCGCAAGAGCATACAACATGGAGGTGCCTTCTTCAGGAAGGACCCTGTCCGGCGGTCTTGATCCGGGTGCGCTGCATCCGCCTAAGAAGTTCTTCGGAACCGCAAGGAATATCGAGGAAGGCGGCAGCGTAACCATCCTCGCAACTGCACTTGTTGATACAGGCAGCAGGATGGACGATGTCATCTACGAGGAGTTCAAGGGAACCGGCAACATGGAGCTGCACCTTGACAGGCAGCTCAGCGAGCGCAGGATATTCCCTGCGATCGACCTCAACAAGTCCGGAACAAGAAGAGAGGACCTGCTGCTGTCGCAGGAGGAATATCAGGTGATGTTCATGCTGAGAAGAGCTATGGCATCCGGCAATGTCATGGATGTCACTGAGGAGATCATCGACAACCTCTCGAGCACCAGGAGCAATGCGGACTTTGTGAACTTCATGCTCAAGAAAATGAGATAGATATGTACAGAGGGACGGAGCATATCGTTCAAAAGGGGTATATATACAGAGGAAATGGCAAAACTGGACTACAGTAAAATTTTCATAAAGGAAACGTGTCCTACTTCGATAGGCGGACAGGCTGTAATGGACGGTGTCATGATGCAGGGCCCTGAGAGGACTGCGATCGCGATGCGCCTTCCTTCCGGTGAGCTTTACCTTAAGACAAAGCTCAAAAAGGAGCAGCCTAAGGCGATGAAGTATCCGTTCATCAGAGGCATCATTGCTTTTGCGATGTCACTTGTCAACGGAATGTCCACACTGATGGAATCCGCAGACATACTCGAAAAGTATGCGCCTGAAGAGTACGCAGAGGAAGAGGGCAGATTCGAGAAGTGGGTCAACGGAAGATTCGGCGAGAGAGCCGCATGGAACATCCTGATGTCGGCATCTCTTATATTCGCCATAGTCATTTCGATAGCGCTCTTCGTAATATTCCCTACATGGGTCGTCAACTTCCTCGGGAAGTGGGTGGAAAACGCGATAGTGCTGAACCTTATAGAGGGAGTGCTCAGGATACTCATATTCATCGGATATATCCTGCTGATACGGAAGATGGAAGAGATCGAGACCCTGTTCAGATATCACGGGGCAGAGCACAAAACGATCCACTGTTACGAGAACAATCTCGAGATGACGCCTGAGAACGCGCAGCAGTTTTACACACTGCATCCAAGGTGCGGAACGAGCTTTCTGATGTTCGTGCTGATCATCAGCCTCCTGCTCTTCAGCCTGCTCGGATGGCCGAATCTGGCACTCAGGATCATATCAAGACTCGTTCTGATCCCGGTCATCGCCGGAATCAGCTATGAACTGCTGAAATGGGCGGGACGCTCGGACGGCAGACTTGTAAGGATCCTCAGCTATCCGGGACTCATGCTGCAGAAGCTCACAACAGCTGAGCCGACGAATGAGCAGCTTGAAGTTGCGATCCTTTCACTCAAGGCTGTCCTGGTGGACAAGGACTTCCCGGTCATCGACGGATTCGTCGACAAGGACGGCAACATGATAGGAGATACATTCTGGAAGCCGGGCTCGGAAGTAATGAGCAAAAAGCTGCCGGAAGAGGATATCGAAGAGGAAGAGGAAAACGGAGAAGAGGGCATCAACAAGGCCATTGAATTCCTCAATGAGCTCGATTCCGAAGGATACACAATAGTGGAGACGGGTGATGAAGAGGGCGTTTCGCTTGCACAGGGGATCGCCGACCACTTCCAGGAGGAGGCCAAGCAGCGCTCCCTGAAGAAGAGATTCACCAACGACATTACGACGATCGAGAATGCCCTTCAGTGGGGACAGGCCGCTCTCAGCATGATAGAGAACGGCAAGAACGAAGCCCGCATCATCCTCTCGTATGCAACCGGTCTGACTCAGGCTGAGATCATTGCGCACAGCAAGGAACTCATGAAAGAGGATGACTTTGAAGAGTATGAGAGAAGGATCCAGGACCGCCTTACAGGCACTCCGCTTCAGTACATCACAGGAGTGCAGGACTTCATGGGCATCCCTATCAGGGTCAACAGGAACGTCCTGATCCCGAGGCTTGACACGGAAGTCGTTGTGGAAGAGGCGCTGAAGATAATAGAGCAGAAGGGCTGGGCACATCCTGACGTGCTCGACATGTGCACGGGCAGCGGAGCCATCGGAGTCAGCATTGCGGTCAGGTCGCCTGAGTCGATCGTGACAATGACAGATATCTCCGAAGAGGCGCTGAAGACGGCGATGAACAATGCCGGGCTCAACGAAGTCAACCGCAAGTGCGTATTCCTCCTCGGAGACATGTTTGACGCACTGCCTCCTGACAGAGAGTATGACATGATCATATGCAATCCGCCGTATATCGAATCCGGCGAGATCGACAGACTCAGCATTGAGGTCAGAGAGAACGAGCCGAGGCTTGCTCTTGACGGAGGCAAGGACGGACTCGACTTCTACAGAAAGATTGCCATGGACGCAGGCGCTCACCTGAGAACAGGCGGCGTACTGGTCATGGAGATAGGGTATGATCAGGCCGGCTCGGTCAAGAGAATACTCGGCAAGGCGAAGACATTCACCGATATACACAAGATCAGGGACCTCGCAGGCCTTGACAGAGCGATCATCGCAGAAAGAATATAGGAATGACTGAAAGAGAAAGAATGGAAGCCGGTCTCATCTACGACTGCGGATCGGATGAAATCATGCCTGAGCAGATGCAGTATCAGGACGCCCTGTGGAGATTCAACCATATGGGACCTTCTGAATTTGAAGAAAGACAGGAGCTGATGAAGGAGATCTTCGCTGAATGTGGTGAGAATACATTCCTTCAGGGACCGGTCAATTCGAACTGGGGCGGCAGACATGTGCACCTCGGATCGAATATATATGCCAACTTCAACCTGACGCTTGTTGACGACGGACACATCTATATAGGAGACTGGACTCAGTTCGGTCCTAACGTCACACTTACGACCGCAGGACATCCTGTTTTGCCTGAACTCCGCACCGGATACGGCACAGTGCTGCAGTTCAACAAGGACATCCATATCGGTGAGAATGCCTGGCTGGGCGCAGGCGTGACAGTGCTCCCGGGCGTTACCATCGGAGAAGGGTCAGTTATCGGGGCAGGCAGCGTGGTGACCAGGGATATCCCGGCCAACGTTGTGGCGGTCGGCAACCCGTGCAGGGTGATGCGCGAGATCGGCGACCGCGACCGCGAATATTTCTATAAGAAGGACAGGGTCGACTGGGAAGAGATCAGAAAGAGATACAGTAAGTAGCAGAAAGGAGAAAAGCCATGTGCCTTTCAAATGTATACAGAAACAGTGTTGATGACAGCAATCTTCTTGCGAAGAATGTCGCAGACATCAAATTCACGGACGGAAAGATCGTGTTTACCGATATCATGGGCATCCGCACGACATTCGACGGGACCCTTGAGCAGATCGATCTTACTGAGAACTTTATCATAGTGAAATAGTGTCAAAGGGAACGTTCCGGATGCCACAAGAGGAGGAATGAGATGTATTATAACGATTTTCAGGATATCAGACTGTCGGGTCTCGGCATGGGCTGCATGAGGCTGCCGGTGATCGACGGTGATGATGCAAAACCGGATGCTGCGGCTGTGCAGGAGATGGTCGACTATGCGATGGCAAACGGCATCAACTACTATGACACGGCGTGGGGATACCATGGAGGCAACAGTGAAACTGTGCTCGGACAGGCTCTGTCGAAGTATGACCACAAGGACTTCTACATCGCATCCAAGTTCCCGGGTTATGACCTCTCGAACTTCGATCATATCGAGGAGATATTCGAGAAGCAGCTCGAGAAGTGCCAGGTGGAATATTTCGATTTCTACCTGTTCCACAATGTGTGCGAGATGAATATAGACAAGTATCTTGATGATGAGATCGGTCTGGCGGACTATCTCCTCAGGAAGAAGGAAGAGGGAAAAATCAAACACCTCGGATTCTCCTGCCACGGCTCCCTCGAGACGATGCACAGATTCATAAAGAAGTACTGGAGAATACTTGAGTTCTGCCAGATCCAGCTCAACTATCTCGACTTCGAATTCCAGGATGCCAGGAGCAAGGTCGAGGAACTCAACAACCTCGAAATGCCTATCTGGGTAATGGAAGGACTCAGGGGAGGCAAGCTGGCAAAGTCCTGCCTCGGTGCTGAGAAGATACTCGCCAAGAGCAACCCTGACTACACACCGGCCAACTGGGCATTCGGATTCCTTGAATCCGTGCCGGGAGTAACGATGATACTCTCAGGAATGTCGAACTTCGAACAGCTGAAGCAGAACATAGAATTTTTCGATGAGAAGAAGCCGCTTAACGATGATGACATCGCGACACTTCTGACTGCAGCTCACTTCGAGACTACAGGCAAGAATGCCGGAACAGTACCTTGCACAGCATGCAGATACTGCACGACTCACTGCCCGCAGGGTCTTGACATCCCGAGGATACTGTCACTCTACAATGAGCACTCGTATTCAGGCGGCGGATTCATCGCACCTATGGCACTTGCGGCCTTCGAGAAGGACAAGCTGCCGTCGGCCTGCGTCGGATGCGGATCCTGTGCAAAGGTCTGCCCGCAGCAGATCGATATCCCGGGTATTATGAAGAAATTCACTGAGATGATCGGATAGAAAATAAAGATTCAAAAGGCGGGTTTCAGCGTACGGAGTGAACCTCTTTTTTATGTTATAAAAACCTGAAGAGGTGTATCGTAAGTTCTTGAAAATGCATGTTATCAGAGTTACACTTTTAACAAAGGTACCGGAAATGACCATGTCTCCGCATACTCACGCTTAAGCGGAGGCGGGGACTTTTCTGTTCTTAGGAGAGGGAAATAAGAAAGAGGTGTAGCTATGAAAGATCTTAAGCATCTTTTGTACTTCGAAGACCTCCTGCAGACTGCGAACAACGAACTGATCGAACAGGCCAAGGCCGACGGCAGGATCTGTGCAGCTTTCACGTGTGAAAACCTGCCTGAACCGCTGATGAACCTTGGCAATGCGTTCTCAGTTCGTCTTTTTGCGCCTAATTCCGGCTCACTTGACATAGCGACATACTATATGACCAATCTGCTGTGCGAGACGAGCCGTGCGCTGCTGGAGAGAGCTGTCGAGGGCGGCTTTAATTTTGCCGACTGCCTGATAGCCGCTGACGGATGTACAATGATGAACCGTGCAGCTGAGAACATGCATCTGCTGCATACCATGGACGAGGGAAAGAAGAACTTCTTCTATGAGTTCATGGAGATCCCGCTGAAGGCGGATGAGAACGGAGTCGAGCTTCTCGTTCTGCAGTGCAAGAATCACATCCTTAAACCGCTGCATGAGAAGTACGGAATAGACATTTCCGATGAGGCCATTCTGAAGGCTGTTGAAGAGCACAATCATGTGTGCAGACTCATCAGAGAGCTCGGGGAATTCCGTAAGGAGGATGATCCGAGGATCACGGGATATGAGCTTGCTGTTCTGACGCTTGCGACATATGTTGCACCTAAATATCTGGTAATCGATAAACTGGAAGAGACACTCGAAGAAGTAAAACACAGAGAGCCTGACGGGAAGAAGTGGAGAGCACGCGTCATGGTCGTAGGCTCGGAAGTTGACGATGTGGCATTCATCAAGCTCATCGAGGACTGCGGCACTTATGTATGTGCCGACAGATACTGCTTCGGCGGATTCCCGGGAAGGGAACCGATCGTGATCGATCCTGACTCAGACGAAGATGCACTGACGCAGGTCTGCCGCCACTACGTATACTGGGGCAACTGCCCTCGCATGATGAACATGGAAAAGGTATACGGCCGCAAGAAATACGTAGCAGATCTCGCAAAGGAGTACAAAGCAGACGGCATCATCTACGAGCAGGTCAAATTCTGTGACCCATGGGCGTACGAGCGCATGCTCGGCTCGCACATGCTGAGAGAAGACTACGGCTTTCCTGTTCTGTCGGTAGACAGACCTTACAATATTGCCTCCGGCGCAGGGCAGATGCGCACAAGAGTGCAGGCCTTCGTTGAGAGCATCGAGATCAAGAAGCTTCGGGGAGGTGAAAAATAATGGCATTCAAGAAAGTCAAAAAGATAGATAATCCGAAGAGGCGCAAGGGCGAGCAGACTCTCGGCCACCTCTATCCTACCAACGGCAAGAGCAAGGTAATGAGACGCCGTGAGTGGAGAGGCGTTAAGGATACACTGTATGACTACAGCAGATGGCTGTACATCATGTCCATCTTAGCCAGATTCATCTCCAAGCCGAGGAACATCAAAGCGATGTTCCGCTACAGATGGATGGCCAACTACCTCGCTGTACCTCACATGATGGACAAGTTCACGCTCGGACTCCGTGACGAGCCGCTCCGTATTACTCATACAGCGATGAACTTCGTCATCTACGATGTAGCCAAAACGATGGACAACATCTTCAAAGGTGACCGCAGGACCGGCAATGATGAGGAGTTCTCGAAGCACTGCGTACTGACAGACGAGAACGCCATGACCGCGTTCATGATGGGCTTTGACGAGACCAAGGCTATCCTCAGAGAGGTTCCTACGATGTTCGTAGCCAACCTGCTGACACAGAACTCGACAACGCATTACCTCGACGTAGCTCAGGAATTCGGACTGCCGGGCGATGTGTGCCCTATGCCTGAAGCTGAGGCCGGTATCTCGATCGATGATGACTTTGCCGTACTCGGATGCTGCGCTGTACAGGTCAACACCACCTGCGACGGCTCGCTGATGGGCAACGGAGTCATAGCTCACAGACTTGAGAGAGAATACGGCATCCCTACATTCCAGCTGGCAGCGCCGATGCGCCACAGAGAGGATGACGTACAGAAGTATGCAGCAGAGGACATCAAGGCGGCGATAAAATTCGTAGAGGATCACGCAGGCGAGAAATGGAACTGGGACCGCTACTTCGAATGCGCCAAGAGAGTCAACGATGCCACGAGAAAGAGACAGGAGTGGCTGGACATCAACAGCACCTACTATCCTCAGTTCGTAGGCTCGGTATTCTCCCTGTACAATGACACCAACTACATGGGCAACTGCGGCAGATCGCCTCTGTTCCCGCCGATCGACAAGAAGATCACCAAGCTGGTATACCAGGGATACAAGAGAAAGACAATGATGGCGCCTGAATACAGGCACAGATGCATCATCTGGGGCGTTCAGCCGCAGTATAACATCCACATGCTTTACTGGATGATGAACTGCTGGGGCGTAGTTCCTCTGACAGACATGCTGTCGATGGTCAACACCAGAATGATCGCAGACGAGGATACTCCTGAGAACAGAGAGCAGGCATACTATGACATGGCATGGCTCAATGAGAACATGATCATGCGTAACCGTACGCACGGCGGATACAAGGTCCTGGTCGATGAACTGTGGGAGTTCTGCGAGAAGATGAACGCCGACATGGTCATGATGTGGGAGCATATGTCATGCAAAGCCCTCGACGGAATGCACGGAATGTTCGAGGAGCAGGGGCGTGAGAGAGGCATCCATGTAGTGTGGGTATGCCACGATCTCTGCGATCCGCGTGTATACACACGTCAGGCCATCCGCGATGAGTTCAGCCAGTACATGAGAACCGTAATGCGCGAGGAGCCTATCGACCCGACGATCGAGCATATTCCGGATGAGAACATGTGGTAATGCCATTTCCGGAAAAAGTCCCGGCCCGCATGATGCGGAGCCGGGATTTTTTAGTATTGCAGAGGCCGGGAAGGCAGGGACATACCTGCATCTGCACATGTTTCCGTGAATGAGAAATGAATGGACAATGCGCATTCGAAAGGGTAAATTATAGAATATAAAAAACTAAGCACAGAGACCGGGACAGAACAATGAAAAGCGTAGAGATAAGACCTTCAGCGGGCGAATATGAAAAGGGCAGACACTTCATACTGGACAGACTGAAAGAAAGCAGCATCCCGAAGACGATGATCGCGGAGACGATGCTTGTTTATGAAGCGCTCTATCACAATCTTACCGGGCTGACGGACAGCGGGGATACGGTGCTGAAGCTCAATGTTAGCAGCAGCTTCGGAGATGTAAGGATCTCAATAGGATTCGAAGGTCCTATGTTCGACCCTCTCGATGACAGAGGTGATGCGCTTTCACCGGAGAACCGCATCCTAAGTGCGTACGCGGACAAGATAGGGCACAGCTACCATTCCGGGTACAACAGGATAAGTATTTCCGTAAGGCGGAGCTACCGGCAGGTGATGATGAGCTGCTTCATAGCGATCCTGCTTGGCATTGCGGCATATGCTCTGCTGCATCTTGCTGCAGCGGAGAAGTACGATGAGTTCCTGCTGCATGAGATCGTCTTTCCGCTTGAAACGGTTTTCACCAACGCGATCCTTATGATAGGCGCGCCGGTCACGTTCATGTCGCTGATCAAGAACCTTACTGACGTGTATATACTGTCAGAGCGCGACTCCGGGATAAGGCGGATCCAGTACAGCACTCTTTCGACATCAGTTATTGCGGTGCTGCTGGCCATAGTATCGTCAGAGATAATCAAGGCAATCTACACTGTAACAGGAATAGCAGAGGAGCTGACTGTCACGGGAAATGAAGAGGTTTCTTTTTCGGAATTCATTTCATCCCTTGTGCCGCCGAGCATTTTCGAGCCGTTCGTGACTTTCTCGCCGCTGCCGCTTATCATACTGGCAGCGCTGTTCACCTATGCGTTCTGCTCTGTCGGCAAGTTCTTTGACACGCTCAAAACAGCAGTCGATGCAGGCTACGTGCTGTGCTCGAGAGTACTGAGCGTCATAATGTCAACACTGCCGTTCTTCGTCTTTACAGCCATACTGGACCTGCTGCTTACATACGGATTCGATGGACTTATCAACCAGCTCGCGCTGTTCCTGATAGTATTCATCAGTCTGATAATAATGGCAGCCTTCTATGCTGTCAGGCTGAAAGCGGGAGGGGTAAAGGTTATCCCGTTCGTTAAGGACCTGCTCCCGCTCATATATGAGAACTTCAGGATCAACTCCGTTATCGATGCAGTCCCGTTCAATATAAGATACTGTGCGAGAACATATAAAATCGACAGAAAAAGACTCGAAAGCATCCTGCCGGTCCTTGCACAGATAAATCTCGACGGAAACTGCTATATGCTGACTCTCATCACGCTCACCCTTATATTCTGGAGCGGAACGGGAATCTCGATGCTCTGGGTCGCTGCTGTCGGGGCGCTGGTGCTGTTCCTGTCACTGGGTGCGCCTAACCAGCCCGGATCATGCATTATCGGCATGGTGATCATATTCAATTTTTTCCTTGCAACAGAGCTGCTGCCTCTGGCGATACTTGCGGAGGTGTTCTTCGGCGGTCTGCTCAATATTATCAATGTCGTCGGAGACATAGTGACGGTCGCCACAGTCAGGGAGCGCTGAGCGGAAGATAACAGCAATAATACACATGAACAAAAATAGCCCGCGGCTTCTGCCGCGGGCTTACTGTTCTGAGAACAGTTACTTCTTGGTCAGCGATGCTACGAATGCATCGAATGCTGCAATGTCTTCATCGGTCAGAGCAACTGCGTCTGCCTTGAGTCCGTTTTCATCATAAGCATCTGTGCCCATATTGACTTCATACAAAACGCCATCAACCATGACGCTTGCCGTAACTGAGTAATACTTTCCGTTTTCATCCGGTGTTTTGTCAATGAAACCGTCGCTTCCGGCTATAGTGGCTGCCTCTGCCCATTCAGCGTTCTGCCTGAACATTTCTTCCACTGACTTAGGGGCATCATCACCTTCCCCTGACCGTTTTTCGAAATCCTCTTCAGTAGTTCTGTTGAAGTTCAGAGTTACTTCATCCTTCTCGAACGATACAAATCCGTCACTTACATTTGTAAGCTCGAAGCCTTCAGGTGCTGTGAACGAAAGAGCTCCGACGGAATCGGCGTTAAGGCTCTGCTTCTTCAGGGATTCTCCGTCTCCCGGCTTTACACTTGCCAGAACACCGTCAAGAAGAGCTTCTTCATCACTTGTCAGAGCAACGGCATCATCCTTAAGCTCGCCTTTATCATCATAGTTATCATAATTACTGAGGCCGATACTGTAGATGGTGTCCTCAAGCATCCAGGCTGCGCTCTTATATGCGTAACCGCCGGACACTTTACGGCTGACAAGAAAACCGTCTGTATCGCAGACTTTGATGTCTTTCTGCTCCAGATCATATTTCTTGATGTCCTCATCTGATGCCTTGTAGTTCTTGTCAAAATATTCCTGAACTGTCAGGCTGCTGTCCTCATCCTCAAAGCCGCTGATATCATCCTGATCCATGGCACTGACGTGCAGGGTCACCGGTGAATCTTTCGTTTTATACGAAACGAAATTCTCTCCGACGCCCTCGACTGCCCAGCCGTCAGGCACTGCGAATACGATACCTCTCAGTCCGGAATTAGGCTCAGCTGCTTCTGCTGCAGGTTCTGATGAGCCGCCTCCTCCGCATGCTGTCAGGCTTACTATCATTGCAAGCGACATAAATACTGCCAGTAAAGATTTCTTCATAGTTGCCTCCTTACAAAATCTTACATGACCCCCTTATTAACTATCTAATTCCATGCCCAGCTTTATCTGACAGCACACATTGAAAAATATGCGCAGCAGAAGCTAATCAGCTTTCGCGTTATTGATGAGCGAAAGAGCCTGCTCTATAAGGTCATTGCTCTCGCCGAGCTTATCTACAGCCTGATGGATCAGATCCTCGGCAACATCGTCAAAGCAGTGCGCAAGATCATGCAGTTCTTCTGCGTGATGACGGTTGTGACTGAGCATATATGTGAGCAGAGCAAGAGCCTCCTCCGGTGAGGATGCTGCTGCGTGTGAGTGAGTCGTTCCGTCTGCATGAGTATGCTCATGGACGTGTCCGCCGTGCTCGTGTGAGTGTGTCAGTGATGTGTTTTCCGGATGATTGTGATCGTGCATTTTGCCCTCCTGTTTCTGTACAGAATACATAAGTGTCCGGCTTCCGGATACAGCGACATTCCGTTGTGGTTATTGTACAGATGGTCACTATAAATTGTGCTTTTTATCAATTTTCCATCCCCATATGGGGGATTCTGAACAAGTGGAAAATCATGTTTCAAATAAATACATGAAAAGGCATGAAATCCGCTCTTTTCATGAGTATATCCCATTGACACAATTATCACAAGAGCCTTAAAATTATACCAATAGTATAAGGTGAGGAAGCATGTGACCACTTGTTAAATAAAAGATGAAAACATGCTCAATCAACCTGATTTTCAACTCAGAGAGGGAGAGGAAAGGTGACACACAATGCGTGACTTAAAGCATCTGATCTACTTTGAGGACCTTCTGCAGGAGGCCAACAATGACCTCGTGCGCAAGGGCAAGGAAGACGGCAATCTGTGCCTCGGCTACACCTGCTACTTCATGCCTGAGGTTCTCCTCGATCTGCCTGGCTGCTTTTCGGTAAGACTGAGAGCACCTAAGTGCACATCTCCGGATATGGCTACTTACTATATGTCCGGAAGAACATGCCACTACGGCAGATCGCTTCTCGAGAGAGCTCTTGAGGGCGGATACAATTTCATTGACGCCCAGCTCGCTACAGAGACCTGCACAGTTACATGCAGGTTCCAGGAGCATCTCGATTACATGGACGGCGTTATCAATAATGCTACGTTCAAGACATCTTTCACAGACGTTCCGTTCAAGAAGAACGAGAACAGCATCGATCATTACAGGAAACAGCTCAAGATCAAAGTTCTTGACTTCCTGAAAGATGAGTACGGTGTAGACACATCCGACGAGGCTATCCTCAAGGCTATCGAGATCAACAACGAAGTTAACGACATCATCACTGAAATCGGCAACTTCCGCAAACTTGACAGACCGACTATCACAGGATACGAATTCAGTGTAATCACACTGGTATCAATGGTCTGCCCTAAGTATCTGATCGTGGACAAGCTGAGAGAGACACTTGAAGAACTCAAGACCAGAGAGCCTGATGACAAGCCTAACTACAAGATCAAGGTCCTGCTCGCAGGTTCTGAGAACGACGATCCGGACTTCATCAAGCTGATCGAGGGATGCGGAGCACTCGTAGTTGCTGACAGATACTGCTACGGCTCACTCGAGGCAAGAAATCACATCAACATTGAGCCTGGTGATGATCCTCTGACTGCTGTTGCCAAGCACTATCTGCTGACAAGCCAGTGCGCAAGATTCATGGAGCAGAAGGAAATGAGACACCGCAAGAAGGTTCTCGCTGACTATGCGACAGAATACAAGGCAGACGGCATCATCGTAGCATCCAACAAGTTCTGCGAATACTGGAGCTATGAGAGAATGATCGATACTATCGTTCTTCCTAGAGATTACGGATTCCCTGTATGCTCAATCGAGAAGGAGTACATCAACACTGCTTCAGGACAGCTCAGAACAAGATTCCAGGCGTTCGTTGAGAGCGTAGAACTCAAGAAGATACAGGAGGGCAAGTAGACATGAAAAAACCTGATCTGAAGAAACTCAAAGAAGTCAACTTCAAGAAGGCTGCTAAGGATTTTGTCTACGGCAAGCCTCACGGAGAGAGAAGACTCGGAGACCTGTATATTCCTAAGACAGGTCTGTATAAACACAGAGAATGGCGTGGTATCAAGGATACCATGTACTACTTCAACAATATATGGCTGTACAACTACGGCATGATCGTCCGTGACCTGATGGTATACGGCGGCGGACCTAAGGGAGCTGTTCAGTTCCTCAAGGGAACATGGAGATACAGATGGATGGGTCAGACATATCTGACAGTACTCCACTGGTTCGACAGATGTCTTGAGGGTATGAGAGGCGAAACACTCGCAGCTTCCGCATGGCACTTCAGAGGAATCGTAAGTGCCTGCCTTTATCAGATAACAGGCTTCTTCAACAGAGACGCAAACATCGGCGGAGACCTTGCTCTCAGAGCAAAGACTCTCGGTACCGACGAGACAGTCTGGGGAGGAATCATCTATCCGTACATGGATCAGGGCGCAATGTACCTGCCTACACAGATGATCCCTTACTTCGTAACATGCCACTGCAACAACCATACAGTACTGAACTACATTGACGCAGCTCAGGCTTACGGACTCCCTGGAGACCCATGTCCGATGTGCCAGGCAGAGGCCGGCATCTTCATCGAGGATGACGTTCCGGATTCATACGTAGCTGTAGTTACAACTAACGAAGCATGCGACGGATCTGTAGGAACATCAGTTATTCAGGACTGGATGATGAACAAGCCGCTCTTCGCTATGCCTCAGGTAATGCAGTTCGACGACGATACAGTACTTGAGAACTGCGCTAAGGAAATCGAGATGGCATGGAGATTCACCGAGGAGCAGCTCGGAGTCGAGTTCCACTGGGATGAGCTGGTCAAGCACATCAAGCTGCAGAATCAGCAGAACCAGTTCGAGAGAGAGAAATGGGATGTAGCTGCAAATACACACAGCTATCCGATCAACGGAGTTGCCCAGGCTCTTTACAGAATCTTCTACTCACAGTACGGTGAGAGACCTTTCTGGCACGATGTTGACAAGAAAGTCAGAAAGATCATGGAGAAGTGCGTAAACGAAGACATCAACACATTCCCTATGACAAGACACAGAGTCATCGCATGGTCATGCGCTCCTCTGTATTACTCAGCATGGTGCACATGGGCATATAACTGCTGGGGTCTCAACACAATCATCAACATGGACTCTCTGATGTTCGACCTGGATATCAGAACAGACACTTATGAGAACTGCCTGCTCGACATTGCAAAATATCATGAGTGGGCTCCGATGAGAAGAATGGCTGTAGGTGGACTGCAGCACATCTTCGAACTGTGGGAGAACATGGAAAAGTTCAACTGCGACATGGTCATGATGTATGACCAGCTGCAGTGCAAGGGAATGCAGGGCGTTGTAGGACTCTTCGAGGATGAGTTCAGAGCACGCAACATCCACGCTATCTGGATGCCGCACGCACTGCCTGACAAGAGAACTGTTCCTAGATCACAGATCAGACAGATCATCAATGACTACATGTTCACAGTAATGGGCGAGGAACCTCTCGATCCGTCACTGCTTGATTTTGACGACAGCGACAGCTGGTAGAAAGGAGCCGCCATGTTTTTTGGTAAGAAGAAAAAGAAAAAGTCCCTCATCGGGAGGATCATCCGCGCTTTCCTTGGCATATATGCAGGCCTGTTTTGCGTATTCTTCTTCGATCTCGACGGCAAACTGCTCTATTACGTTGTTGAGCCGTTCATGAAGAACCACTTCGACAACATGGAGAGAAGAGATCCGCATACAGTACCGTATGATCTGATCGATACTGAATACATGCAGAAAAAGTAAATCAACATAGAAAGAAGTTATTGCAATTATGAAGAAAAAGTTTAAGGCCGAATCCCAGCGTCTGCTGGACATGATGATCAACTCGATCTACACGCACAAGGAGATCTTCCTGCGTGAGATCATCTCCAATGCTTCAGATGCCATCGACAAGATGTGCTATATCGCTCTTACTGATAAGTCAGTCGGAATGAACCGCAGCGATTTTGAGATCATCCTGACACTCGACAAGGAGAACCGTACACTTACGGTCAGCGACAACGGGATCGGCATGAACGAGGAAGACCTCGAGAAGAATCTCGGAACCATCGCTTTCTCAGGCAGCAAGAGATTTGCTGAAGAAGTTGAGAAGGCAGATAAGGAAAAGTCAGGTGCGGCAAGCCTTGCCGACCAGGTGGACATCATAGGACAGTTCGGCGTAGGTTTCTACTCTGCGTTCATGGTAGCCGACACAGTCGAAGTCGTTACTAAGAAGTACGGTGAAGACAAGGCTTACAGATGGGTGTCCGAAGGTGCCGGCGGATATACGATCGAAGAGGCTGAGAGAGACGGACATGGAACTGACGTCATCATGCACATCAGAGAGGACGGCGAAGACAAGGACGAGTACAGCCAGTACATGAGGGAGTACCCTATATACAAACTCGTGAAGAAGTACTCCGACTACATCCGCTTCCCGATCAAGATGCTGATGCCTCATCCTCAGATCAAGGAAGGCTCCGATCCTGAGAATCCTGAATTTGAAGAGGTCTTCGAATATGAAGTGTTCAACTCGATGGTGCCTCTGTGGCAGAGAAAGCGCGCAGACGTTACAAAGGAAGAGTATGAGGCTTTCTACAAGTCCACATTCCAGGATGACACACCGCCGCTGGAAACCATCACGGTCTCTGTCGAGGGAATGGTCAGCTATGATGCTCTGATGTTCATTCCTGAGCTGGTGCCTAACAAGTACTACACGGATGAGTTCACCGGAGGCCTGCAGCTGTACAGCTCGGGCGTCCTGATCATGGACAAGTGCAAGGATCTGCTCCCTGAGTACTTCAATTTCGTAAGAGGTGTCGTTGACTCGCCGGATCTCTCCCTCAATATCTCGAGAGAGATGCTCCAGCATGACAGACAGCTCAGGCTGATATCCAGAAATCTCGAGAAAAAGATCCGCAGCAAGCTCGAAGAGCTTCGCGACAAGGACCGCGAGAAATATGAAAAGTTCTACAAGAGCTTTGGCAGACAGCTCAAGCTCTGCGCACTCGACGATTACGGCAAGTACAAGGATGAGCTCCAGGATTTCCTGATGTTCTACTCCTCAACTGAGAAGAAACCGGTCACACTGGCTGAGTACGTTGAGAGAATGAAAGAGGATCAGGAATACATCTACTACGCTGCAGGCGACAGCTTCGACGCAGTGGACAAGATGCCTCAGACTGAGATCCTCAAGGACAAGGGCATCGAGATCCTGTATTTCACAGACAGTACGGACGAATTCATCCCTGACATGCTCAGGCAGTACAAGGAGAAGAAGTTCATGTCCGTCATAGACGGAGACTTCGATCTCGGCGACGGCAAGACTGACGAGCAGATGACTGAGACATTCAAGGATACCTTTGATTTTGTCAAGGAGACACTCGGAGACAAGGTCGACGTCGTCAAGGCAACGACCAAGCTGAAGAGCCATCCGGTAGTCATCTCAAGCGGTGAGGGAATCACCTTCGAAATGGAGAAGTACTTCACTGCAGTCAATCCGGAACTCGGAATGAAGGCCAAGAGAATTCTCGAACTCAACGTTGATCACAAGGCGTTCCTTGCTCTTGACAGAGCAAGGCTCGACGACCCGGAAAGGGCTAAGAAGATGTGTGAAGTACTGTTCAATCAGGCACTTCTGATAGCAGGCCTCCCAATCGACGACCCTTCGGGCTACACAGATGTAGTCTGCTCATTCTTCTAGCTTCCGGCAGCCCGGGACAGCGTCCCGCAGATGCAGGTTGGCGTAAGCAAGGCAAAATCGCTTCAAAAACGTGAACAGAAAAGCAGCGACGTCACGTAAATCAAGCAATTTTGCTTCAAAAACGTGAAGAGAGAAGCTGCGATGTCACGTAAATCAAGCAGTTTTGCTTCAAAAACGTGAATATGGCAACAGCGACATCACGTAAATCAGGCAATTTTGCCTCAAAAACGTGAACACAGGAGAATCGAGTTGACGTAAAATAGGCAGAATCGTCTCAAAAACGTGAACTGAGAAAGTACGATGTCACGTAAATCAGGCGATTTTGCCACAAAAACGTGAAATAAGGAATCACTAATGGAAAACAATAATCACGATACTAAAATTCTGACTGTTGCAGGGAAGGGCGGTGTCGGAAAGACATCGATCTCTTCCGCAATGGTAAGGATCCTGACTGAGGAATATCCTGATGCAAGGATCCTGGCTATCGACGCAGACCCTGCAATCGGACTCACGACCGCTCTCGGAGTTGAGCCGACTGACACGCTGGACGGCATCCGCAAGAAGATCGTCAACAGCGTAGAGGACGGACATCCGAAGGAAGCGATCGAGATGCTCAACGAAGCCAGATACAGGATCTTCGACACAATGGTAGAGGAGAGCAAGTTCAGCTTCCTCGCCATCGGAAGACCTGAGGCTGCAGGCTGCTACTGCAAGGTCAACGCATATCTTAAGGAAGTCATCAGCCTTCTGGCTAATGACTTCGATTACGTAGTCATTGACGGCGAAGCGGGGATCGAGCAGATCAACCGCCGTGTAATGGAGAAGGTCACACACCTCTTCCTGATTACCGATCCGAGCCGCAAGGGCTGCAAGGTAGTGGATACCATCAAGCAGGTTGCCGATGAACTCGTAATGTACGACAAGTGCGGAGTCATCGTCAACAGAGTCAAAGAGGAATCCATACCATACGTCAAAGTCGAATCGGCTGAGATACTGACTTACATCCCTGAAGATAAGACACATGCCGAGAACGACATAATGGGAGTCAGCGTATTCGACCTGCCGGAGGATTCACCGGTAATGAAGGGCACACGCGAAGCGCTCCGCAAGATGGATCTTATATAACTGTAAATATAAGTAAGTAGAGAGGGAGGTTATTACATTGAAAGACTTGAAGCATTTGATCTACTTCGAGAACCTTCTTGACAACGCAGACAACGAGCTGGTTGAACAGGCGAAAAAGGATGGCAAGCTCATCATGGGCTATACATGCTATCACATTCCGGAAGTTCTCCTGAACGTTGACAACTGCGTATCAGTAAGACTCCGTGCTCCGAGAACGGGTTCGGTCGACATTTCGACTTACTACATGTCGAACTACGTATGCGAGTACGCAAGAGCACTTCTGGAGAGGGCTATTGAAGGAGGATTCCAGTTCCTGGACGGACTTGCAGGAGTCGATGCATGCTCAATGATGAACAGATTCTATGAGCATTTCAGCATCCTTAAATGCAACACCAAGGAAAACTTCTTCGTTACACACCTTGATGTACCTTACAAGACAGAGGAGTTCTCATACAACCATATGCAGAGACAGCTGGAAGTAAGACTTCTTGAAGTAATGCATGACAAACTGGGCGTAGACGTATCCGATGCTGCTATCCGCAAGGCTGTTGCTGAGCACAATGAAGTCTGCAAGGTAATGCAGGAGATCAGCGAGATGCGTAAGGCTGACAACCCGGTCATCACAGGATATGAATTCCATGTCCTCAACCTGGTCACATACACTTGCCCGAAGTACCTCATCCTGCCTTATCTCAAGGAGACTCTTGAGGAACTCAAGAAGAGAAAACCGGATGAAAAGCTGCCGAGAGCAAGAGTCGGCATCGTAGGTTCCGAGATCGACGATCCTGAGTTCACCAAGATGATCGAGGATGCAGGCGCAAGAGTAGTATTCGACAGACACTGCTTCGGATCGATCCCTGGCAGAGAAGTCATCGAGCTTTCCGACAAGGAAGATGCTCTTCCGCAGATCGTACGCCACTACATGAACACTTCAGAGTGCGCACGCTACATCGCAGACAACAAGGTACAGCAGAGAAGAGACACAGCAGACAGACTTGCTAAGGAATTCAATGCTGACGGTATCATCTACGAACAGATGAAGTACTGCGACTTCTGGGGATTTGAAAGAGCTCTCGTCAGCCATATCATGGCAGAGGAGTACGGATGGCCGATCCTTTCGATCGACAGACTGTACAACGCAAAGGGCTCCGGTCAGCTCAGAACAAGATTCCAGGCGTTCGTAGAATCGCTTGAGATCAAGAAGATCCAGAAGGGGAAAGGAGGCAAGAAGTAATGGTAATAAGCACAGAACTGCTCGGCATCAAGAACTCTCTTGCCGAAAGAAGAGAACTTAAAGCAAAGAAAGCAGCCGCTAACGGCAAGGCAAAATATCCTAATCCTGCATTCTGGCGCGCCAAGGACAACATGGACTTCAAGGCACAGGGCCAGAACCTCATGGAAGTCGGAAAGATCTGCGTTGACATGTTCAAGGAAGCAGATATCAAGGCTTTCTGCATGAAGCAGGTCGAGAGATGCAAGAACGATGCTGCCAGAGTAGCCCTCGAAGTCAAGCAGGGCCTCGAAATGAGCAACGAGGAGCGCAAGGAAGTATTCCTCTACGGAGAGAGAACTCTCGGTAAGCTCTACCGCAAGGGTGACATGGTTCCTGTAAGAAGAGAGTGGAGAGGCGCTGCAGATACTGCATACGACTTCTACAGATGGGGAAAGATGTGGCTCATGCTGCTGACAACCTTCTCAAGAGACCTCGTACCGGCGCTCAACTCAACATTCTACTACAGATGGATGATCTCATACTTCTGCTGCGTAGGCTTCATGGACAAGAATACATCAGGCCAGAAGGGCAGCGCACTGAAGATGTCACACCTGATGACATACGATATCTTCCGTTATGTAGCTGAGAACCTGGTATTCCTCGCTAAGTGCGATAAGAAGAACGGTAACTCACATCAGCTGAACAAGAAGGTCGTACTCTTCGACGAGATGACAATGGGACAGATCATGGCAGGATTCCCTGACCTCCTCGGTATCCCTTACCAGCTCATGCCGGTATTCCTCGTATCCGAGATCGACCAGCTGACATGCGTACCTTACATCGATGCAGTAGAGAGCTTCGGTCTCCCTGCTGATACATGCCCGGTACCTTCATCCGAGTGCGGAGCTCTCGTAATCGACGCTCTGCCGCACATGGGATCCTGCTTCATCTCAAGCTCGATGCCTTGCGACGGATCAACAATGGCTTCTTCATACATGTCAAGAAGATTCCCGGATCTGCCGGTATTCCACCTGACATTCCCTGTAAGATACGAGGATGAAGAGACCACACGTTACGCAGTAGACGACATCAAGGCCTGCATCAAGTTCGTTGAGGACGTTACAGGCGCTAAGTGGAGCTGGGATGCTTACTTCAAGCAGATGAAGCGCTTCAATGAGGAGACTGCTTACGAGCTGCAGAAGTGGGAAGTAAACAAGACCGACTATCCGCAGATCATCGGACCATCATACGAGCTGTTCCGTAAGTGGAACTACGAGATGGACGGCGGTGCTGACCCTCGTGTAATCAAGACCTTCGAGAAAGTCAATGACATCATGATGAAGGCTTATGAGAAGCGCGAACAGGCATGGCGCAACAAGATGAGATACAGAGGAATCGTATGGTCATGCCCTGCTCACTACTATGCTAACTTCAGTAACTGGCTTGCTAACTGCTGGGGTATCGACATCCTGGTAGAGATGGAATCCCTGAACTTCACCAAGGTTCTCGAGACAGAGGACAAGGAAGAAGCTCTTATGGACCTCGCAAGACTGTACGAGCGTATGGTAATGAGAAGACACACCAATGGCGGATACCAGAACGTAGTCGACGAGATGTGGAGACAGGTCGAAGACTGGAGAGCTGAGATCATCATCATGTACCAGAACGTAGCATGCAAGAACATGGCTACACTCCAGGGTGTACTCGACGATACATGCAGAGACAGAAACGCTCACATGATCTGGATCGAGCACGACCTGATGGATCCGAGAACAGTATCCAGAAAGACCATGAGAGACAAGGTCAACGAGTACATGAGAACAGTTATGCATGCAGAGCCTGTTGACCCGACACTCCTCGATTTCGACGATGAACTCGGTATGTAAGGTTTCCTTCGGAGCATACGGCGTTGCCGTATTGTAGGAAACCTTCTAATTCGCTCGACAAGCTCGCGAATTAACTGGATATTTTGTTCTAACTTGGTCTAAAATTACCACTTGTTAAAAAATAGTTTACTTTGTCCGGATTAGTTAATATAATGTGGGCAACATAGTACTTTTGTTTAAAAGAAGGAGAGAAGATATTATGAAATATTATGGCGGCTGTGATGTAGGTTCAACTTATACTAAGGCAGTTATCCTCGACGAGGATGGCAAGATGGTAGCTGATACCACTATCAAGAGCAAGATCAATTCCGAAGCATCAGCTAAGCTGGCTATGGACGAAGTACTCGGCAAGGTTGGCCTGAAGTCCTCCAAGGAGCTTGCTTACCTCATCGGAACAGGTTACGGACGTAACAAGGTTCCATTCGCTGACGAGAACATCTCCGAGATTTCCTGCCACGCTATGGGCGTTCACGTAACAGACCCATCCGTAAAGGCTATCATCGATATCGGCGGACAGGACGTTAAGGGTATCGCAGTTGATACAGACGGCACAGTTAAGAACTTCGCTATGAACGATAAGTGCGCTGCCGGAACAGGCAGATTCTACGAAGCAATGGCTAGATCCTTCGAGATGACTCTCCCTGAGTTCTCCAAGCTCTCACTGACAGCTAAGAACGTAATTCCTATCACAGCACAGTGCACAGTATTCGCTGAGTCCGAAGTAATCACACTCGTTGGTGAGAACAAGCCAATGGATGAGATCGCTGCAGGAATCCAGATGGCTGTTGCTAAGAGATGCTTCGTAATGGCTAAGAAGGCTGGTGCTACAGACTCCATCACACTGACAGGCGGATGCGCTAAGAACGATGGACTTAAGGACGCTATCGAGCACGTACTCAAGCTCAAAGTCATCAACCTCAAGACTGACCCGCAGCTCATGGGAGCTCTCGGCGCTGCTGAATTCGCTCGTCAGAAGGGACAGGCAAAGTAAGTCGAAAGGAGCTGACTTATGTTTAAGAAGAAGAAAAATCCTGTACTCGGACTCCTGGGTCTGATCCTCAAGATCATTTTCTTTGCTACAGGAGCACTCTTTGTGGTCTATTTCCTCAATCTCGACCAGAAGCTCCTCGCATGGGCTTATGCAAGAGTAAATGAGATATTCGACCGCAAGCCGGCAGACATCAAGTTCTAGGCGAACAGCAGACCGGCAGCCTGCATGAGGCGGGCATACAAGTTCAGATGAACATAACTTACAGGCGCAGGGCATCAAAGCGGTGCCTTGCGCCGCAGTTTTTTACACAAAAGGGTATTCCGGGGATCATACGATCAGAAACGACAATAAAATGCTGAAAACAGCACTTTAATATAGATAAGGATGAAGAGGGAAAATTATGGAACTGTATAATTCGATAATCGAAAAGGTAAACGGACATCTCGGAAGTACCGTGCCTAAGAAGTATGCATACAACCCTGACAAGACATGGGAGGATGTCGGCGGCAACCAGCTCATCATGATGAAGGAATCCGCATATGAGCTCGGCGGAGACAACAAGCCGGCAGTTAACTATGCATGCATTTCTTCTGATGACTACGTCACAGAGGATGAGATATGGGTTTACGGAAAAGACCTCAATGAGATCAACGGAAGTGTTTCTTTTGCCAGAATAGTACTTGTCAAGGTCGATTCGCTCAAGGGCGAGGGAGAAGAGGACACAGAGCCGCTGTTCAGAGCCATCCAGGATATCGACTTCGTCAAGTATCATGTATATCCTAAGGGCTACATGATCAGATCATCCTCTGACAGCTTCCGCGAACAGGTAAGAGTATCCAAAGACGCTGTAAAGAAGGGCATCTCTTTTGAGCAGGTCGGCAACTCATATATCAAGGAGTATAAAAAGAACCCTAACGTTCTTGCCGTCAGGGTCATCTTCGCAACTGTTGATGATGCAGATTACGCTGAGATGAGAAAAGATGCCAAGAAGGTAAGGGATATAACCAAAACTCTTTCCAAGATCCTCGAAGGAATGGCCACAGACTGCCACAGCTGCAGCCTCAAGGAGATCTGCGATGAGGTAGAGGGACTCAAGGAACTCCACTTCGGAAAAGAGAAGAAGGAATTCAAAGGCTGATCCTGAGATAGCGAAGATGGCCAACAGGGTCGTAAAGCTCAGAAACGGCAAAAGTTTTTGCCCAAAACGCTTGCAATCACAAGGATGCGGTGATATACTCATCAAGCTGTCGTGATCGCAGGTGACGGATTTCTGCACCTGACGGCGTGAAAAGCAGCGGCGGCATGGAACGTTTCATAAATAATTTACAGAAAGAGGTACCAACATGAAGGAAGGAATCCATCCTGGTTATAAGGAATGTAAAGTAACTTGCGCATGTGGGAATACATTCATGACTCTCTCCAACAAGGACGAGATGAGAGTAGACATCTGCTCAGAATGCCACCCATTCTTCACAGGCCAGCAGAAGTTTGCTAACAGAGGCGGCCGTGTTGAGAAGTTCAAGAACAAGTACAACCTGTAATCATACGGAACACAAGAGACCGGAGTGTGACGCTCCGGTTTTTTCATGAGATGAGGATTGGGTGAAATAGGCTGAAATACCAGTCCTTTTCTGATATAATAAGACGGTTTATGAACAAAAGACTGTAAGCCGCAGGAATCAGAGTAAAACTGAGGCATGAGATGAGAGACAGAAACGGAAACAGAATGCTTGAAGAGCGATAGCGAATATGTCTGACCGGAAAGCTGCGTATGATGCGCAGCCGATTGTATTTACAGGAAGAAGCAATGTAATAAGAAAGGCAGAAAGACATGTTTGATAAACTCGATTTTATAACAGAAAAATATCAGGAGCTGAGCGAGAAGGTCGCAGACCCTGCGATCATCTCCGACCAGAAGACCTGGCAGAAATACATGAAGGAAATGGCTGAGATCGAGCCGATCGTAAAGTCATACGAGTCCTACAGAAAGATGCAGAGCGACCTTGCCGACGCACGCGAGATCATCGACATGGAAGACGATGAGGAGATGAGAGAGCTTGCCAAGGAAGAGGCGAAGGAACTCGAGGATCAGATGGAGAAGGCTCAGGAAGAGCTGAAGATCCTGCTCCTGCCTAAGGACCCTAACGATGACAAGAACGTAATCCTTGAGATCAGAGCCGGCACGGGCGGCGAAGAGGCAGCCCTGTTCGGAAACGACCTTCTGAGAATGTATCTGAGATACGCAGAGCGCCGCAGATGGAAGTCCGAGATCATCGAGATCAACGACACCGGTATCGGCGGCATCAAGGAAGCTGTCGTGATGATCAAGGGTAAGGGCGCATACTCAAGACTCAAGTTCGAGTCGGGCGTACACAGAGTACAGAGAGTCCCTGAGACAGAGTCGTCCGGAAGGATACACACTTCGGCTGCCACAGTAGCCGTACTGCCTGAGGTAGACGACGTAGAGGTCGAGATCAATCCTAACGACGTAAAGGTCGATGTATACAGAGCATCCGGAAACGGCGGACAGTGCGTAAACACCACGGACTCCGCTGTAAGAATGACGCACCTTCCTACAGGTATCGTAGTAACCTGTCAGGATGAGAAGTCGCAGATCCAGAACAGAGAGAAGGCCATGAGAGTTCTCAAGGCAAGACTCTATGACAAGATGCTCCAGGAGCAGAACGACAAGATCTCTGCAGAGAGAAAGAGCCAGGTCGGATCGGGCGACAGATCAGAGAGAATCAGAACATACAACTTCCCGCAGGGAAGGATCACCGACCACAGGATCAACCTTACAATGTACAAGCTCGAGCAGTTCCTCGACGGAGACATTGATGAGGCGATCGACGGACTCATCGCAGCTGACCAGGCTGAAAAGATGAGAGATTTCGGCTAATAAGCTGTAATAATATTCGGAAACATATAAACATATTGCAAAATGACCACTGAAAGACTGACGACAGAGCTGGGAGATATACTGAGAGCAGGAGAGATCATCCGCGATGGCGGACTGGTCGCTTTTCCTACGGAAACAGTATACGGGCTCGGCGCCAATGCGCTTGATGCAGAGGCGGTCAGATCAGTCTACAGGGCCAAGGGAAGGCCTTCGGACAACCCGATGATAGTCCACATCGCAGACCTCAGAGGGCTGTACCCTCTTGTCAGGGGCGGAAAGGACGGAGTGCCCGAGGCAGCGCTGAAGGCGGCCGGCAGGATATGGCCTGGCCCGCTTACGATGATTTTTCAGAAGTCCGATCTCGTGCCGTATGCAACCACGGGCGGACTTGAGACAGTCGCCGTAAGGATGCCTTCCAATGAGACAGCGCGCAGGCTGATCGCAGCCGCAGACAGGCCGGTCGCAGCACCGAGCGCCAATCTGTCGGGAAAGCCGAGCCCTACAACAGCAGAGGATGTCCTCGAGGACATGGACGGACGCATAGAGGCTGTCATCATGGGCGAGCAGTGCGAGGTCGGGATCGAGTCCACGGTGCTCGATCTGACAGGGGAAGTTCCTACGATCCTGAGACCGGGAGTCATTACCGCAGAAGTCCTGGCAGAGGTTCTCGGATGCGAGGTCGTGTATTATCAGGCCCTGTTTGAAAAGCCGGAGGAGACAGCAGATCCGGAAGACGGCGTAGCCCATACTGAGTTCAGGCCAAAATCCCCGGGGATGAAATATAAGCACTATTCTCCTAAGGCGAGGGTCATCCTGATCGAGGGGACAGATGAGGACTTCAACAAGAAGGCAAAGGTAGCAGGCATCGCAGCTATCCGCAGAGGGCTGAAGCCTGCGGTCATAGACTACGGAGAAGATGAGCGCAAGGCGGCGCATGATCTTTTTGCCGATCTGAGAGAGCTCGACCGGCAGGGGTATGATATAATCTATATCAGAACGCTGGAGGAGTCAGGACTCGGATTCAGCGTCATGAACAGAATGCTTAAAAGCGCAGGGTATGATGTAGTAAAATAGCCGGCGCAATATACGGGAATAGAGACGGAAACACGTTGTTCTATAAGATAATGGAGGAAAACTATGGCAAAAGTAATGGTATTTGATCATCCTCTTATCCAGCACAAGGTCGCTATGATGAGAGACAAGAACACACCGAGCAAGGAATTCAGAGATCTCGCAAGAGAGGTCGCTATGCTGATGGCCTTCGAAGTAACAAGAGATCTTCCCACACAGGAGGTGGATATCGAGACACCTATCTGCCCTACCAAGGTCAGGATGCTTGGCGGACTTGATGTAGCTATAGTTCCTATCCTTAGAGCCGGCCTCGGATTCGTAGACGGAATGCTCGAGATCATCCCGAATGCAAAGGTCGGACACGTAGGCCTTTACAGAGACCCTGAGACACACGAGCCTGTTGAGTATTACTGCAAGCTCCCTGAGGACATCGATAAGAGAAAGGTCATCATCGTAGATCCTATGCTCGCTACAGGCGGAAGCGCTATCGCAGCTGTTGACTTCGTCAAGAAGAGAGGAGCAAAGGACATCAGCCTCATGTTCCTTATCGCAGCACCTGAAGGCATCGAAGCTCTGACCAAGGCTCATCCTGACGTAGACATCTATATCGCAGCAAAGGATGATCATCTGAACGAGAACGCATACATCGTACCTGGTCTCGGAGACGCAGGAGACAGGATCTTCGGAACCAAGTAGTGCAAAACCGGCGCTTCCGGTCATATGATCCTCAGCGGCAAGTCGGACAAGCTCCTGGATACACATGTTCAGCTTTTCAACGTGATCAGGGAAAGAGACGACACTGATCTCAGCGAGAAGGTCAGAAGCAGCTACTTCGAAGATGAACTCGGATAAACTTTTTATTAATAAGGAGAAGATATATTATGAAAATAGTTATCGGATGCGACCATGCGGCATATGAACTCAAGGAAGCAGTAAAGGCAAAGCTCGAGGGAGAAGGCTACGAAATAATGGATGTAGGCTGCCACTCGACAGAGTCTGTAGACTATCCTAAGTATGGTCATGCAGTAGGCAAAGCTGTAGCTTCCGGGGAAGCAGACAGAGGAATCGCCATCTGCGGAACAGGTATCGGCATCAGCATCGCTGCCAACAAGGTGCCGGGCGTCAGAGCCGGAGTAGTCCACAACGTCATGACAGCAGAGATGACCAAGGCTCACAACGATGCCAACGTACTTTGCTTTGGAGCAAGAGTAGTTGACCAGGATACAGCATTCGCAATGGTTGACACATGGCTCAGCACTGAGTTCATGGGAGACAAGCATCTCAGAAGAATAAACGAGATCGAAGACCTCGATTTCTAGCTATTAAAAAGCAGCCTGTTGAGCTGCTTTTTTTGCGCAATCAATCACATCGCGCACAATGCGGGATGCGAATATTTTACATTAACTAAGGGTAAAGAGGGGCCACATATTAAGGAGAAGCACAATGAAAATAGTAGTTTTGGACGGATATACAGAGAATCCGGGCGACATCAGCTGGGGACCGCTTGAGGAGCTCGGGGAAGTAACCGTATATGACCGCACAGCATATGAAGAATCACCACTGATTGCTGAGAGGATTGGCGATGCAGAGGTCGCTGTAATTAACAAGACACCTATAAGCAAAGAGACAATGGACAAGTGTCCTAACCTCAAAGCGATCGCTGTTCTTGCTACGGGATATAACGTAGTTGACTACGAATATGCTAAAGAGAAGGGCATTCCTGTAATGAACGTTCCAGTATACGGAACAGACAATGTCAGCCAGTTTGCTGTCAGCCTCCTCATGGAGGTATGCTCGCATATCGGACACCACAGTGACTCGGTTTTCGCCGGTGAGTGGGCAGCTAATCCTGACTGGTGCTACTGGCACTATCCAATGATCGAGGTATCGGGCAAAACAGCCGGCATCATCGGTCTCGGAAGGATCGGAACAAACACTGCCAAGATCCTGAAGGCAATGAACATGAATGTCCTGGCATTCGATGCGCATCAGCACGATGCCGGCAGAGCAGTAGCTGAGTATGTTGAACTTGATGAGCTGCTTGCAAAGTCAGATTTCATCTTCCTGCACTGCCCGCTGTTCCCTGCAACAGAAGGCATCATCAACAAGGACAACATCGCGAAGATGAAGGACGGCGTAGTTCTTATCAACAACAGCCGCGGACCGCTTGTAGTTGAGCAGGATCTCTACGATGCACTCGAGAGCGGCAAAGTCGCAGCAGCAGCACTCGACGTCGTATCGACCGAGCCTATCAAGGCAGACAACGTTCTCCTGAAGGCTAAGAACTGCATAATCACACCACATATCTCATGGGCGACCAGGGAAGCCAGAGAGAGGATCATGCAGACCACAGCCGACAACATCAAAGCCTATATGGACGGCACACCAGCCAACGTAGTAAACGCATAATGTGTCACCGGGGGCAGGCATCTTTTAGAATGCTTTAGTTGTAATAATGGGTACCCTGCAGTTTGTACTGTGAACATTCCGCAGAAACCGCATAAATGATATGCTGCGGTTCCGGGGACGTGAGCAGGATAAACTGCAGGGTATCCGTTGCTGTACGCATATATAACGAATAAGCGGAACAGGAATATGTTTTCCATGAGACAGGAGAATCAATAATGAGAATCAGCGCTGAATTACTTAAGAGTTTCAAACCAATCGACGAGAAGAAAATCGACGAGCTGCTGCAGGCAGAGATCGATGCCAATGACAAGAAGATCGTCGTACTCGATGACGACCCGACAGGCATCCAGACTACTCATGATCTGATCGTCTATACAGACTGGAGCAAGGAAAGCGTACTCGATGGATTCCGCGGAGAGAACAAGCTTTTCTTCCTCATGACCAATTCCAGAGGATTTACCGAAGAGCATACGACCAGGGTCCACAGAGAGATCGCTGCAGTAGTCAATGAAGTCTCAAAGGAAACAGGCATCGACTACATCCTGATGTGCAGAAGCGACAGTACACTTCGCGGACATTTCCCTCTTGAGACCAGGATCCTCAGGGAAGAGATCGAGAAGAATACCGACAAGAAGATCGACGGAGAGATCCTCTGCTCCTTCTTCAAGGAGGGCGGCAGGTTCACGATGAACAACATCCACTATGTCAAGTACGGTGATGAGCTCGTTCCTGCCAACGAGACAGAGTTCGCAAGAGACAAGACTTTCGGATACACTTCCCCGACACTCCCTGAGTATGTCGAGGAGAAGACCAAGGGCGAATTCAAGAAGGAAGACGTCATATGCATCTCCCTTGAGGACATCCACAACATGGATATTGACAAGATCACTGAGCAGCTCATGGCTGTAAAGGACTTCAACAAGGTCATCGTCAATGCTGTCGACTATCCGGATGTAAAGGTGTTCTGCACTGCACTCTACCGCGCAATGAAAGCAGGCAAGAACTTCCTCTTCCGTACCGCAGCATCCACCATCAAGGTCATCTGCGGAAACCCTGACCAGCCTCTTCTGACAAGAGAGCAGATGGTAACACTCGAGTCAGACAACGGCGGAGTCATCGTAGTAGGTTCGCACACCGCAAAGACAACAGCTCAGGTCGAGAGACTCAAGACGATGAAGGACATCGAATTCGTAGAGCTCGACGCTACACTGGTCAAGGACCCAGAGGCATTCGAGAAGGAAGTCGGGAGATGTCTCGCCCTCGAAGAGGAATATCTCCGTGCAGGCAAAACAGTATGCTGCTACACAACAAGAGCTCTCATCACTGCAGACACAGGAAACAAGGAAGACGACCTCAAGTTGTCTGTTAAGATCTCTGACGCTGTACAGTCTCTCGTAGGCAAGCTGTCTGTAACACCTGCATTCGTAATCGCCAAGGGAGGCATCACATCAAGTGATATAGGAACCAAGGCTCTTGCTGTCAAGAAGGCATACGCTCTCGGACAGATCCAGCCGGGCGTTCCTGTATGGCGCACAGGCGAGGAGAGCACATTCCCGGGCACACCTTATGTTATCTTCCCGGGCAACGTAGGCGACGAAGAGACACTTAAGGCAGCAGTTGAGGTACTTATGGCAAAATAGCCGGGACATCCGGAGTTTTGCATAAGACGGACTGCTGACACGGGACGTGAAAACGAGATACATAAACGGAGGTAATAATGATGAAGAAACCACTTATAGCGGTCACGCTCGGAGACCCTGCAGGCATCGGCCCTGAGATCGTCGTAAAGACCATCGCAGACAAGGACCTCTTTGCCGAGGCAAACTGCATCGTTCTCGGTGATGCGAAGATCGTAAAGCAGGCGATCGGGGTGACAGGTGTTGATCTTAAGGTCAACTGCGTAGAGGAACCGGCTGACGGTGACTACAGCGAAGGCGTTCTCAACATGATCGACTTAGATAACATCGACATGGACAAGTTCGAATACGGCAAGGTCAGCGCAATGTGCGGTAAGGCTGCTTTCGAATATATCGAGAAGAGCATCCAGATTACAATGGACGGCAAGGCTGATGCAGTAGCGACAGCTCCTATCAACAAGGAAGCTCTCCGCGCTGCTGAGATCAACTTCATCGGACATACCGAGATTTTCGCTGAGCTCACAGGAACCAATGACCCGCTTACAATGTTCGAGACCAACGGAATGAGAGTGTTCTTCCTGACAAGACACGTATCACTTCGCGACATGCTCGACATGATCACCAAGGACAGAGTCATCGACTATGTTGAGAGATGTACTGAGGCTCTCAGAAGACTGGGAGTGACCGAGGGCACTATGGCTGTTGCAGGACTCAATCCGCATTCAGGCGAGCACGGACTGTTCGGCTGGGAGGAGGTCAACGAGATCGCACCGGCTGTTGAAGAGCTGCAGGCAAGAGGATTCGACGTCAAGGGACCTGTTCCGGCTGACTCGGTATTCCACCAGGCTGCACTCGGCAGATACAACTCGGTACTGTCGCTGTATCACGATCAGGGACACATCGCAACCAAGACACTTGATTTTGACCGCACCATCGCTATCACAAACAGCATGCCTATCCTGCGTACTTCCGTAGACCACGGAACAGCATTCGACATCGCAGGCAAGGGAATCGCGGGCGCAGTCAGCATGATCGAGTCAGTAAGACTCGCGGCCAGGTACGCGCCTTACTTCACCAGGTAGGCGGCGTACATCAGAAGCGTCTCCCGGGTATTCGGGGGTGCCTGTTTGCAATTGACAGAAACCTGAACAGGTGGTATATTTTCAATGTATCGGTTCAAAGGAGAATCCTGATGAATACACACAGACTCGTTGCAGCTATCTATTATTACGACGGAGCTTCTATTGAAGCATAGTTTTGCTGCGACCGCATAAGAATCGATCAGAGATGTTGATTCCGGCTCCGCAGCGCAGGCTGCGGGGCTGTTTTGATAAGAAAGCTAAAAGGAAAGGGAGAAGTACTGATGAAGAATTTAATTCCTGACAATGTCAGTGAGCACACCAATGTATATGACGTCCTGATGGAAAGAGGACTGATCGAGCAGACCACCAATGGCGAAGCTCTGAGAGAGCTGCTCGGCAAGGAAAAGATCAAGTTCTATATCGGATTTGACCCGACTGCAGACTGCCTGCACGTTGGACACTTCATTCCGATGATCACCATGATGTATATGCAGAAGTACGGCCACACTCCTGTTTTCCTGCTCGGCGGCGGAACCGGCGAGATCGGCGACCCTTCAGGCAGAAGCGACATGCGTCAGGTCATGACAATAGACACGATCGATGAGAACTGCAGGCAGTTCAAGAAGCTCTTTGATAAGTTCATCGATTTTGACGACGAGTGGAAATACGAAGGCAATGAGGGTGTATACAAGCCTGGTCACCAGAACAGAGAGCCTAAGCCTGGATATGCTGTCAGCGTCAACAACGCTGAGTGGATCAGACCTTGCAAGTTCACCGAGTTCGCAAGAGAGATCGGCAGACACTTCAACGTCAACACCATGCTGAGAGCTGACTGCTTCAAGAGCAGAATGGACAGAGACACAGGACTCTCGTTCTTCGAGTTCTCGTACATGCTGCTGCAGGCATACGACTTCTACGTAATGGCCCGCGACTTTGACCTCAAGGCACAGTTCGGCGGCAACGACCAGTGGTCCAACATCATCGCCGGAGTAGACCTGACAAGAAAGGCTTGCGGCAAGGAAGTATTCGGACTTACAGTATCGCTGCTGACAACCAGCGAAGGCAAGAAGATGGGCAAGACCGCCAAGGGCGCACTTTGGCTCGATGAGAGAAAATGCCCGGTATACGATTTCTTCCAGTACTGGAGAAACGTTGCTGACGCAGACGTCAACAAGTGCCTGAGAATGCTGACATTCCTGCCAATGAGCGAAGTCAACAGACTCTCTGCGCTTGAGGGATCCGCTATCAACGAGGCTAAAGAGATCCTCGCTTACGAAGTAACCAAGCTGGTTCACGGTGAGGAGAAGGCAAAACAGGCTCTCGAGACAAGCCGTCAGATCTTCGCAGGCGGCGGAGTATCCGAGGATATGCCGTCAGTTGAGATGGAAAAGGCTAAGTTCGAAGGCGAAGGCATGGGCCTTGCAGCACTCCTCAAGGAGGCAGGACTCGAGCCATCGACATCCGAGGCTTACAGAACCATCCAGGGCGGCGGAGCAAGGATCAACGGCGAGCAGATCACAGACAAGAAGTTTGCTGTAACACTTGACTGCTTCAAGGACGGAGAGCTCGTACTTCAGAAGGGCAAGAAGAAATTCAAGAAGATCGTACTTGCATAATCGCATAACCCGGACCGGTCTTACGGATACAATCCGGAGACGGACCGATTATAAAGGGGCTGTCGCACAATAAAAAGTGTGGCAGCCTCTTAACTTACCCGCCTGTCGGCGGGCTATTTTTGCGCAAGCAGCGGAAAGCCTTGAAAATGCT
>OMZI01000048.1 GCA_900315485.1 uncultured Eubacteriales bacterium
TTTTTACTCATCGTTTATTACCTCCTTTGCTCTGAGATACGGTTGGTAGCCACTCTCATGTTAGCATTGGAGGTATTATTCTTGAAGCTAAAGCCCTTACTTCTCACCGGCATAGCCGGTGGTTTAATCACGCTGAAGCTACAATGAAAAATGCGGAATCGCACAGCGGTTCCGCATTTTGGTTTGTATTGATATGAGGTCTATTAGCCTACGATCATGTAGAGTACGAAGAGCACTCCGGAGATCCACATTACAGGCTTAACGTCCTTAGCCTTACCCTCGAGTGTTCTGAGTACGAGGTAGGAGATGATTCCGAACATGATTCCGTTTGCGATGGATGATGTGAATGGCATCATGATGATAGCAAGGAATGCGGAGATGACGTCGGACATCGGTACGCCTTCGAACTGTACGTTCTTGATCTGTGTCATCATCAGGTATCCTACGTATACCAGAGCAGGTGTTGTTGCGAAGCCCGGTACGGAGAGGAAGAGCGGTGACAGGATCAGGGAGACGAGGAAGAGGATTCCGGTTGTTACGGAAGTCAGTCCTGTCTTGCCGCCTGCTGCAGCGCCTGCTGAAGACTCAACGAAGGATGTAACTGTGGATGTTCCGCAGATAGCACCAACGCATGTTCCGATAGCGTCGGAGAGGAGAGCCTGCTTTGCGTTAGGCAGATTGCCGTCCTCGTCGAGGAGGTCAGCCTTGGCAGCTACTCCGATGAGTGTTCCGACTGTATCGAAGATGTCTACATACAGGAAGGAGAATACGATTACTACGAAGTCAAGGAGGTGAGCTCCGATCCATTCGAAGTCGAATGCGAAGAAGTAGTCCATCTTGACGCCGCTGATTGCGAAGTTAGGATATACGCTGTATACGCCTGCTTCAGGATCCGGTACATACCAGCCGATAGCCTGAGCGATCATTCCGAGAACCCATGTGATCAGGATTCCGTAGAAGATAGCGCCCTTAGCTCCCTTGTGTGCAAGGAAAGCGATCACGAGGATACCTACGAGTGAGAGACAGATGCCTGCGTCACCGAGGTTTCCGAGTGCGATGCCGTTCTCAGTTGTAACGCTTACAGCGCCGGAGTTCTTGAGTCCGATGATAGCGATGAAGAGACCGATACCAACGGAGATCGAGGACTTGAGGTTCTGCGGGATGTCATTGACAAGAGACTCTCTGAAGTTGGTGAACGAGAGCAGGATGAAAATGATACCTTCGCAGAGTACTGCTGCAAGTGCTACTTCCCAAGGCTTGTCAGTACCTACCATCGGGCATACGGTGAATGCAAAATAAGCATTGAGTCCCATGCCGGATGCGAGTGCTACAGGGTAGTTGGCAAGGAATGCCATGCAGAGTGTAGCGAATGCTGCGGATACTGCTGTTGCAGTGAAGACGGACGCGCTGTCCATGCCGCAAGCGGAGAGGATGCTCGGGTTGACTGCGAGGATGTAGACCATCGACAGGAACGTGGTAGCACCTGCGATCATCTCAGTCCTTACATCAGTTCCGTGCTCCTGAAGTTTGAAGAACTTTTCCATAAAATACCTTCTTTCCAAAAATATACGCTCTGAGAGCTGCCTTTCCGGACGGCTCCCCAGCCTCTCCGGAAATAAAGCAGAGAAGGTATTGACAAAAACACCTTCTCCTTTAATTTACATGTCAATTTTAGTACGGCTGTGAGAGGTCCTCAATTGCAAAAATAAAAACATGAAAAGTATTCGGGGCAAAATAAGACCATTAGGGCGAAGGTGCAGCGCAAAGCCGAACGTTGGCAAGGAGCGGGGCGCGATATGTTCGGAATCCTATCCTGCGTACCGGCTGCTGTGCCGCTAAGTGCACGACATGAATGCATTTTTAACAGTGACCATGCGGTCATTTTCAGACAACCTAAGTTGTGTTTAGGTAATTCTGCAGGGATTGAAAGAAATACTGTAGTGAAGTGACATACTCCCACCACTTGTAGAAGTGGGGGCTTCTCGCTCAACAGTTCCAACGAACTGAGTATCAACGAGCTATCCCCGTGTGCCCCACGGTTCCTCTTTTAGATATAAGTTTACTTTTGTCATGAGGCTTTCAGTCTCATTGTTTCCAGCCTGATGTTTATCGCAGCGTTCACGTCCCTGTCCAGTTCGTTACCGCATTCACATCGGTAGATGCGATCACTGAGGGTCAGTTTTTCTTTGATCCTTCCGCATCTGCTGCATCTCTTGCTGGATGGATAGAACCTGTCTACCTTCACAAGTTCTTTGCCTCGCTCTTCCAGCTTATATGCAAGCATTGTCCGCAGCATCCCGAAGCCATTGTCAGAAACACTTTTGCCGAAATGCAGGCTCTGGCTCATCGCTCTCATGTCGATGTCTTCGACACCGATAACATCATACCCGTCTGCGAGCCTTCGGCTCATCTTGTGCAGGAAGTCTTTTCTCTGGTTCCTGACCTTCTCATGGATGACCGCCACTTTGCGTTTCTGCTTTGCATAATTGCGGCTGCCTTTCTCGCAGTGCGAGAGCTTCCTCTGCTCTCTTGCCAGTTTCTCCTCTGCCTGCCTGAAGTATTTCGGATACTCTGCTCTTGTCCCGTCTGACATCACTGCAAGTCCGTCCATTGCATAATCTATGCCAAGGTATCTCTTTTCTCTCTGCGCACCTTCTGCTTGGCTTTCACTTTCAGGTATTTCATAGAGAAGAGAGGCATAGTGTTTGCCGCTCGGTTCTTTCACGACGGTGACATTCTTCAGTGTCCATCCTTCAGGGATCTCTCTGTGTATCCTTATCCTGACCATCCCTGCCTTGGGGAGTCTTATCTTATTTCCCTCGATGCGGATATTTCCCCTCACGAAATTGGTCTTATAGCTCCTGCGGCTGTGATGTTTGCTCTTGTATCCCGGTCTGCCTCTGCCGGGTACTTTTCTGTAGTCACGGAACGCTCTTTCCAGATCAAGCTGCACATTGCATAGAGCAAGTGAATCCACTTCCCTAAGCCACGGATAGTCCTTCTTATATGCCGCTGGCCGGATCTCCATAGACTCTCCAGTCAGGTCGCTCAGCAGCCGGTCAGAAAGCATCCTGTTGTACAGGAATCTGCAGCAGCCGAATGTCTTTGCAAACAACTCTTTCTGCTCCTTATTCGGTTCTATACGGAATCGCATCGCTCTGTTCATGGTATACTCTCCACGCATCTGATCTAACAAAAAATGCAAGGACACCTATTAGCATCCTTGCACATTCATACCTGTACCTGGTCCGGCCGGATAAGACCTTTTTATTGGATGCCTTATTATACCACGAAGCATTTTTGCAAACAACTGTTCTTTGTTGGTTTTTTATTTTTTGCAATTCATCCCGCCACCTAAAGAGGATGGGGGGAATTCTTGCTGACTTATGTTAAAATTAACCTTTAGGATAAAGAGTTTGCAGATTCAGAGAGGTGAGGGTGATATGAAACGTGAAGTGCCTCTTAAGGTAACCATAGCACTTATCCCGATGGCGATAGCGCTGTGCGCGTTCGGCATTTATCGCGGTGAGGTCGCAGTGGTGCTGGCCAAAGCCATCAATATATGCATGGAGTGTATAGGCCTTGGATAAGAATGAGCAGAAGATAAAAGCGAAGAAAGCCGCCGGACTGCGCAAGGCTGTCCAGGCAGGCTGGGGGATCCTTTCCAACGCATACATCAAGGGATTCCTGCCGGGAGACCCTGTGATCTATCAGGGAAAGCTCAAGCAGGTCTGCGTCCCGGGAATGAACTGCTACTCCTGCCCGGGAGCACTGGGTTCGTGCCCGATAGGATCGCTGCAGGCCATATTCGACAACAGACACAGAGGCATCGGAGCCTACGTGATCGGTTACCTCGCCATCATCGGGCTCTTCATCGGAAGATTCATCTGCGCATGGCTCTGCCTTTTCGGTCTTATACAGGAGCTGCTGTACAAGATCCCGACACCTAAACTGACAGTGCCGGAGAAGATCGACAGGCCTCTGCGCTATCTGAAATACGTGATGCTCTTCGTCATGGTATTTCTGCTGCCGTTCTTCTACAGAAGCAAATACGGAGTGGGAGAGCCGTTCTTCTGCAAGTACATCTGCCCGGTCGGAACGCTGGAAGGCGGGATACCGCTGGTCCTTCTCAACAGCATGATGAGAGGGGCTCTGGGCTGGCTCTTCAGATGGAAGTTCCTGCTGCTTTTGCTGTGCATCGCAGCATCGATCTTCATCTACAGGCCGTTCTGCAAATACATCTGCCCTTTGGGAGCTTTCTACGGGCTCTTCCAGAAGGTGAGCCTGATCCGCATGCGCGTGGACAAGGAGAAATGCGTGGACTGCGGTATCTGCGCAAAGACATGCAAAATGAATGTCGATCCGCACAAGACGCCTAACAGCAACGAGTGCATAAGGTGCCGTGAGTGCATCCATGCATGTCCGATGCATGCGCTGTCGATGAATATAGGACCGGGGCCGGTACAGCTGCCGGAGCAGGAAGTCAGGCCTGCTGAAGAGGCTTAGGGCATAAGGATAAAATGTCCGGATGATAAATGTGTAGAGAGGACAATATATATGAAGAAGAAAACTGTTCTGGCATTACTGCTGACGTTCAGCATGATATTTGCAATGACAGGCTGCGGCGGCGGAAGCGGGTCGTCGGGATCCGGTGATCAGTCCGCACAGACTGCCGGAAGCAGCATCTCTTTCCAGACGACCGATCTGGACGGAAACGCTGTTGATTCGAAGGACCTTTTCGCTAAGAACAAGATCACCATGATAAATATCTGGGGAACTTACTGCGGCCCATGCGTTGAAGAGATGCCGGAGATCGAGGTGATCAGCAAGGAATACGCAGATAAGGGAGCTGCTGTTGTGGGACTCGTCGTGGATGTTACTGAAGCGGATGATTCCAAGCTTGCAGATGCGCACGACATTGTGAAGGATACAGGCGTGACCTATCTGAATCTCAAGGCCTGGGACGGCTCAAACAGTCAGTTGGCCGCACCGGGAACTCCTACGACATACTTCGTGGACAGTGAAGGAAACCTCGTCGGAGATCCAATCGTCGGCGCCAATGTGGCGAAGTACAGAGAGACACTGGACGGACTGCTCGCAGAATAGGATCCCGGACTGAAAAAGAAGAGAATTTTGCACTGAAAATAAACGGGATTTTGCCCTGAAAAGAACAAGGCTCTGACCTGAAAAAACTGAATAGAAATAGTACTTGAAATGGGGCACTCGCATATGTATAATATACGAGTGCCTTTGCGCACAGTTCAATATTTGTCACACTGTGAACAGCCGCGGTGCCCTTGCAAACAGCGGGGTTGAAGGCAGTAAGTCACGGTGGAAGTAAGTTTAACCGGAGGTTATAAAATGTCAGTAGTAACAATGAAACAGCTGCTCGAAGCAGGCGTCCATTTCGGACATCAGACAAGAAGATGGAACCCTAAGATGGCTCCTTACATCTTCACAGAGAGAAACGGAATCTATATCATCGACCTTCAGCAGACACTCGGTCTGATCGACGATGCTTATGATTTCATGAGACAGGTCGGAGCAAGCGGCAAGCCGGTTCTCTTCGTAGGAACCAAGAAGCAGGCTCAGGCTGCAATCAGAGATGAAGCTGAGAGATGCGGAATGTATTTCGTAAACGAGAGATGGCTCGGCGGAATGCTCACCAACCACAAGACAATCAGCAAGAGAATCGAGAGACTCGCTGAGATCAGAGCAATGCAGGAAGACGGCACTATCAACAAGTATGCTAAGAAGGAAGCACTGAAGATGGTTGCTGAGGCTGACAAGCTCGAGAAGTACCTCGGCGGAATCAAGGACATGAAGGGAATGCCTGGCGCAATCTTCGTAGTTGACCCTAAGAAGGAAAGAATCGCTGTCAAGGAAGCTAAGATCCTCGGTATCCCTGTAGTAGGTATCGTTGATACAAACTGCGACCCTGATGACGTTGATTACGTTATCCCGGCTAACGATGATGCTATCAGAGCCGTAAAGCTGATCACAAGCACAATGGCTGACGCTATCATCGAGGCTAAGCAGGGCGAGAGCTTTGCAGAGGCTGCAGAGGCTGCACCGGCTGAGGCTGAGGCAGAGGCCGAGGAAGCTGCAGACGAGGAATAATATTTTAGGATTTTCGATAATCGGTGCCCCTTTGCATTAAAGGGGCATCGATATAGTCATACTTAAGGAGGAAAATATGGCTGTAACTGCAAAGATGGTAAAAGAGCTTCGTGACATGACCGCTGCAGGAATGATGGACTGCAAGAAGGCTCTTGTAGAGGCTGATGGAGATATGGACAGAGCTGTAGAGATCCTGAGAGAAAAGGGACTCTCCAAGGCTGCTAAGAAGGCCGGCAGAATCGCTGCTATGGGTCTTGTAAGAACTACTTTCTCAGCAGACAAGAAGGCAGCTGCTATCGTAGAAGTTAACTCCGAGACAGACTTCGTTGCAAAGAACGACGAGTTCATCGGATTCGTAGAGAAGCTGGCTCAGCTGGCACTCAACGCAGAGAGCAATGATATCGAAGCTTTCAAGGCTATGGCTTTCGACGACAACCAGACAATCGGCGAAGCACTGACAGCACTCATCGCTAAGATCGGCGAGAACATGAACGTCAGAAGAATCGAGAAGGTTGCCGGAAATGTTATGGCTTCATATATCCACGGCGGCGGAAACATCGGCGTTATCGTAGCTGCTGAAGGAAATGACACTGACGCTAACAGAGAAGCACTGAAGAACGTTGCAATGCAGGTAGCTGCAATGAACCCTCAGTATGTAAGCAGAGACGAGATCTCTGAGGCTGAGCTTGCCAACCTCGGAAAGATCACTCTTGAGAGCGCTCTGAACGATCCGTTCTCACTGCCAAAGCCGATCCTCAACGGCCTTCTTGACAAGGTTGCTGACGTATGGGATCAGGCTGACCTTGACATCCTGGCTGAGAAGAAGGCTGACAAGAGCTTCAACTTCAACTATCTGCCTAACTTCCTTTCAGATGAAGCAAAGACAAGACTTGCCGGTCTCGCTATCGCTGCTAAGATGGAAATCTCCGAGAACAAGATCTTCAAGGGTCTCGTTGACGGACGTATCTCCAAGCAGCTCAAGGAGATCTGCCTGCTTGATCAGGTTTACGTAAGAGCAGAGGACGGAAAGCAGACTGTTGCTCAGTACCTGAAGACTGTTGACAGCAGCCTGAAGCTGGCTAAGGTCGTAAGATTCGAGGTAGGCGAGGGAATCGAGAAGAAGGAAGAGGACTTCGCTGCTGAGGTAGCTGCTCAGATGGAGGCAGCAAACAAGTAGTTTATGCTTGTAAGTCATAAATGACATAATGAAGAACGGGCGATGAGCCCGTTCTTTTTTGTTATCAGAAAACCCCGCGTTAGACGCGGGGTTCCGTGAACGCTATGCGTTTGACCAGAAATCCTCCAAACCTTAGAATGTCAATGCGGTCT
>OMZI01000002.1 GCA_900315485.1 uncultured Eubacteriales bacterium
TAATCATCCGAAATATGAAGGACATGTTCTGGAAGACCCGTACATCAGCAGCGCGGTCAATGCGTTATCGGACGCACTGGAAAGCCATGGCTATTTTTTCATGCTGAAGAAGACAAGTGACATTATGGATATTGTCCCCTTCGCATCCATGTGGAATATGGATGGAATGGTCATCATGGGGTTCTGCGAAGATGAGTATCAGAAACTTCGTGACCGCATCAGGATACCGTTTGTTGTATTTGACGGTTTTTTCCAGAATGACAGAAACATCTGCAACCTGATGCTGGATGATTATGACGGAGGAAGGCAGGTAGGTGCGTTTTTCAGAGAAAACGGCAGAGAGAAGATATTATTTATAGCGGACAATCGGCTGAAACCGGATTTCGACAGATATGAGGGGCTTTGCTCCGGGTATGGAAGAAAAGTGGATTTTCTGGAAGTACCTATGAGTAAAAAAGAAAGACAGGCACATTATCGGGATATCTTACCGGTATTTCGGGATTATGATTCAGTGTTTGCCGCATCGGATTATTATGCGGTTGAAATCATGTACTTTCTGATGCACGCGGGGGTACGCGTCCCGGAGGATATCTGGGTTGTGGGATTTGACGACATGGAGCTGTGCAGAAATGTCATGCCGCAGTTATCTTCTGTACGGCAGGATGTGTTTTTGCGCGCGGAAAAAGCGGTGGAGTATCTGGATCGGATGAAAACAGACAAAAGTTATTCTGTAACGGACAGAATTCCGGTACAGTTCGTTCCGCGGATGAGCTGTGGAAGAAGATCGTATTAAAAGGAATAAAGTCGGCTGCAAAGCGGAATATCGCGGAGACGATTATGGATTCACGGTAAGATTCCACCGGCACTGCGGAGAAAGCTGGGGGACAGGCGTGAGTGCCAATGTCCCTCACGGTGGCACTCACGACGAAGAAAAAAATAAGAGAATCCTATGAATCCAGCATTCTATCAATGGTGAAGTCAAATAACAGAATTACCCGGAAAGAAATGGCGGAAAAGTTATCAATCAGTCTCCGTTCTCTTCAAAGGATAATTAACGAAATGGATGAATTACATTACGTTGGAAGCGGAAATCACGGACATTGGGAGATCAGGCATGATCAATATTGACTTCGCGCAAGGGGACTGATAAGACGACTGATTCAGGCATAGAAGCCAGTGGGTACAAATTGGGTACACCAGCCGCGAAACAGTCTGAACTAAGAACAGCCGTGAGTACATTTTGAGTACACTTTGAGTGCGATATAAATTAATGTGATCCAAATGCGTGATAAAATCGAGAAAAAGTAGCGTATGCGCTACACAAATCACGCGGATTTCTTTATGGAGACTCGAGCTGGAATAGTTGAATCTGGAAAGCCACATTGCTGAACCCGTTGAAATCACTGCGTTTCAGCGATCGGCCAAAATCCCGTGATACTAATTTGATACTAAAAATCAACCAAAAATCTTCAGACGCCGGAGTGCTACATTTTCCAAGCACTTCGGCGTTTTTTCGTTGTTGAAATATGCGTGAGATCCGGGAGAATTCGCATAATTCTCAATTGATGTCTCATAAGATAAACTAGGACCATAAAGAAGTCAAGGAGGTGCACAGCAATGTTCAGGCCTAAGTATAAATTCAGTTATGACGAAATAAGAATCATAGTTATGGCTCTTGTAGAGCTTAAGAACCAGCTGATCGCAGAAGGCAGATACACAGATGCGGTAGATGACCTTCTTGTTAAGTTCGTTGATTAGTTTGCTCCTTTCAGTTTCGGCTGATATACATGGCTCTGCACAATGGAGTGCGGGGCTTTTATATTGCAGCCGGAGATATCCGGAGAAAGGACCATATTATGAGAAAGACTATTAAAACCAAAGATGATGTTGCTAAGGAAAAGGAACAGGAAATGGCAAAACTGAAACAGGATGAGTTCTATGCTGAACCGGATGAACTGGATAATGATGTTGAAGCAATATCTGTTCCGGACATATCGGTGCTCCTTGATAAAAAGATTCCGCTCCAGCCGGAATTTCAGCTTATTTATGATATTGCCAGTCAGCTCGCAGCTATGACGGCATTGAAGCTTGACAAGGTGCTGATTCAGACAAGCCCGAGTGTTGCAAAGGAACTGGCCAGAAAACTTGAGGACAGTGATGGTGAGACGATGGTCTCAATGCTGCAGGCCATATTCCTGGTTAATGGAATGGTTGGTGCTTCAGAGGACCTGAACGCTCTCAGATTATGTAAAAAGTACGATGACACTGTATATATGTTCTTTCAGGATGAAATGCTGGATACCGAAATATTTGACTGGTGCAGGATCGATGAGATGTTCAGGAACTACTACGAAAAGAAAAGAAGAAATCTGATCCAGTTTCCGCTGGAGGTGACGAACTGATGACGAAAACAATAGCTATATGTAATCAGAAGGGTGGTGTCGGTAAAACAACAACGACCCTGAATCTAGGTGTCGGATTAGCAAGGCAGGGAAAGAGAGTTCTGCTCGTCGATGCGGATCCGCAAAGCGACCTAACATCCAGTCTCGGATGGAACGGTGATACGCTTGAGAAGTCACTCGGAAGACTGATGTATCTGGCAACTCAGGAATATAAGCCGGTAGTGCAGGATTCGATAATCCACCATCCTGAGGGGATAGATCTAATACCGTCCAACCTGGATCTTTCTTCAATGGAGACTCAACTTGTAAATGCTATGAGCAGAGAAAAGATCCTCTCTAATCTCCTGAGGGATGTGAAGAAAGATTATGACTATATCCTTATAGACTGTATGCCGTCGCTCGGCATGATCACTATCAATGCACTCACTGCAGCAGACTCAGTTATCATACCGGTACAGGCTCAATTCCTGCCGGCTAAGGGCATGACGCAGCTGATGAGGAGTATAGATATGGTCAGGAACCATACAAACGATAAACTTCAGATCGGTGGCATAGTCATGACTTTGGTAGATAATCGCACTAACCTTGCAAAGGAAGTCATAGATACTATCAGAACAAAGTACGGGATGCAGATCAGGATTTTCGATACACAGATACCTGTTGCGGTCAAGGCAGCTGAAGCATCCAAGGTCGGTCAAAGTATCTATGAATATGACCGTGATTCCAAACCAGCAAAAGCATATGATGCATTAACGAAAGAGGTGATGAGACTTGGCGAACGAGAAAAGCGTAGAGATGAGACTGCCATCGCTCGATGAGCTGTTCTCATCGCAGGAAGAGAGAGACGATGCTAAGCTGAAACGCATATATGAGATCCCTATTGATGAGATAGATCCATTCCCGGATCATCCATTCAAGGTCAGGGACGATGAGGATATGCAGAATCTGGTCGAAAGCATCAGGACACAGGGGGTTATAACTCCTTGTATGGTCAGGAAAAAAGATGATGGGCGATATGAGCTTATCTCCGGACACAGGAGAAAACGTGCTTGCGAACTCATAGGCATGGACACACTGCGGTGTGAGATAGTAGAGTTGTCGAAGGATGAAGCAACTATCCTGATGACAGAGTCTAATTTCCAAAGAACCACAATCCTCCCATCAGAGAAGGCCTTTGCATATAAGATGAGACTTGAGGCTATGAAAAGATTGCCTGGAAGGCCAGCCAATAATTCTGCAACAGTGTTGCAGAATTTTGAGGGGAAGACAAGCCGTGAATTATTGAGTGAGCAAGTTGGAGAAAGCCATGAACAAGTAAGGAAATATATCCGCCTCACTGAACTTATTCCTGAGCTCCTGGATATGGTTGATGAGGGCAAGATAGCGCTCAGACCTGCTGTGGAACTGTCATATATTCCAAGGCTTCAGCAGGGACAGCTATGGGAAATCATGGATCTGGAGGACTGCACTCCGTCACATGCCCAGGCTATCAGGCTTAGGCGGCTTTCTGAAGAAGGAGTGCTCACACCTGAGGCTATGGAGCGGATCGTGATGGAGGTGAAGCCAAATCAGAAGGAGCGCTTGGTACTCAGAGGAGAGCGCTTCAGTAAGCTGTTCCCTCCGGATCTTCCCATGTCGAAGCGGGAGGATTATGTAGCTGCGGCTATGGAATTCTATGGCAGACATAGAGAGAAGCAGCGGACAAGAGATGATGCGAGGTAACTTGTACCACATGCAGTAGCAATGATTTGTATTGTGGATACGTTTGCCAATCTCCTCCCCTGTAACCCCTCCTCTAGTACTACCAGTTACTACCCGAAGAAAAGAATAATAGAGTAAGTATAGTTAATATATTAAATAATAAGAGCTAAGCAAATTCGGCGTCCGTATCAGAAATGAACGGGCGCTTTTTTGCGTGCTCGGAAAGGACGGCATATGACGAAAACCAAAGACAACAAACCGAATGACGAAGTGATCATGTGCACTGATGAGACAGGAGTGCAGCTCTATCTCAGCGAGAAAGCAGCCAACAGGCTCAGCTGGATCCTGACGGGGATCTGCATAGTCCTCAGCCTGCCTGTGATCATCCTCGCATTCATGTGCATTTAGGAGAAAGGAGAAAAACCAATATGTGCAAAGAACGAATAAAGACAAGGCTTTTTGCGATCCTTCTTGTGTTCTGCATGCTGGCTTCATCCATGCCACTGCTTGCCTATGCAGCAGAGGGCACTGAAGCAGAACCGGCTCAGCAGATCACAGAAGAAAAGCAGGAAGGAACTGAGACACAACCCTCACAGGAACCTGCCCCCAATGCAGAAAAAGCTGTGACGGAAATTGCAGAAAAGGCTGTTTCTGAAGCAGCCGAAGAGCCGGAAGCAGCGCAGAAAGCAGATAATACTGAATCATCCGGAAAGACTGCAGCTCCACCGTTAAAGGCTGCAGCAAATGATGCTACTGATCCAGCCGAAGAGGATGACGGGACCGGTATTGAAACAGACGAGCAGACTGATCTTCCGGAGGGCGGCCAGGAAGTAAAGTTCGTTTTTGATGGAGCAGATAAGCTCGAAGCATGGATCGAAGGCGTAAGCGAATCATCCTTCAGCAGGGATCCTGAAACCGGAGACGTAATCGTCGACTACGACATCACCATCAACAACAACGATACCATGACACTGAATGCCAACTCTGACATCATCTTCAAAGGCGTTGAAGGCAAGTGTTTGAACATCGGTGTCGGAAATGATCTGGATAATGCGAAGACAATCGTGACAGTCAGCCAGCCGGGCAAGCTTGCAACAGTAGGTACGACAGGCGAGTGTACTGTATATGTCAAGGTGACGGATACTCCGGAGGACATCGGAGAGACGATCGATGGAGATCCTGATGATTCGAATACTACAGTTTCATACAGCTTCATCACTGCTGAAGACGATGAAGGTAAATACTATGGCAATGGCGATCCTGAAGTCCATTCATCTATCAAGAAGGGCGACAAGTTCACCGGATCAGCTGTCTGTGTATCCTGGAAGTACAACTGGGGTCCTGGTCCTTCTCATGCAGATATCAAGTGCACCACAGGAAAACTCAAGGGCAAGGTGATCGGTACCGCATGTATCTCCGGAAAGTCCAAAGCACTGGCTCTCAAGGGTGCCAAGTTCTCCTATGTTGCCAAGGTCGTAAAGGTCGACAGCAAGAAGGGCAAAGTCACTTATGATGTCACCTTCTATCCGAGAGACCGTCATAACGTATCCTACGGAGAACTGAGTAACTTCCATGTTGCTACCCAGACGATGGCCGGCACTACAACACTCTCTCATGCTCCGCAGATCGATGTATCGGTTAAGAAGGTGGATACGCAGCCGCATTACAATCACCCTGAGAACTACAACGTCGGCGGCGCTCAGTTTCAGATCTATACGGATGAGGCATGTACCAAGAAGGCAACAGATGTTAAAGGAAACAACGCTCTTCTCACTATAACTGCTGATTCGACGGGTCACAGCGGAACAAGCCAGACCATCACTCTGAAGAAACTCGACGGCACAGAATTCTACGTCAAGGAGATCAGCTGTCCTAAGGGTTACAAGCTTGCGGGAATCGGAACTGTACAGGAAGACATGACCGTAGAAGAACCGAATGTGACCCCGCAGGTCAAAGTAATCAAGAAAGCAGCAGCTACGGACGTTGACTATCTGCAGTTCTCTAATAACTACACACTCAAGGGCGCTGAGTACACTATGTACTGTGACAGCGCTTGCACCAAGGTCGCAAAAGATATCGCAGGAAAGGAAGTGGTCTTTAAGACTGACGTTCTCGGACAGACTTCACCCGTAAGAGTGGATATGGGTGCTTACTGGGTCAAGGAGACCAAAGCCGCAAAGGGTTTCAAGAAGGATCCTAAGACTTACAGCTTCACACTCACAGAAGCACATGAGGAGAAACCTTATGAAGTCACTTCCACAGAAGAGCCGGCATATAAGGATCCCGGACTCAAGGTTTTCAAATTCGATCCTACCGGAGCAAAGGGCTGGAAGCGTCTTGTCAATGCTGAGTTCACTATCAAGTACTATGATGTGACTGTGCCTTATGCCGATGAGAACGATATAGATCCGGCAACAGTTGATCTTTCGGGTAAGACACCAGTGCGTCAGTGGACATTCAAGACGAGAAAGATGCCTACAGACGATCCGACCGTGATCATGGCAGGATTTGACTGGGACAGTGATGATCCAGTCAGCGGTGATGAGTTCCTGACTGAAGGCGGCAGCCGTATCCTTCCATGCGGCTTCTACACGATTGAGGAAACTGAGTCACCTACAGGTCTTTCGCTTTTCGAGAAGGTATATCACGGCAAAGTTTATCAGCCTGCAAACGGAGCAGCTGCAAGCATCTATACAGAGGATGCATCGGCTGACGGACAGATAATCACAAAGGTCAATGTCCCGAATAAGCCACAGCATGTGACTATCGGTATAAAAAAGCAGGATGCCGAATCACAGACATCCGTAGCAAAGGGGCAGGCAAGCAATGAGAGAAAGAGCGATTTCGGTTCACTTGCCGGTGCTAAGTATGAAGTCTACTTCGATAACGATGAGACAGAGAAGCCTGAGATCGTCGGAACTATCACTACAGACGAAAAAGGTGAAGCTTACCTCACCAAGAGGATGGCAGGCAGGCCTGAAGCCATAGGTGACGACCTTGAACCCGGAACATACTATGTCAAGGAAGTAAAAGCATCTCCTGGTTATGTGATCGATAAATATATCCTCAAGGATGGTAAGACCGAAGAGGTCAAGTTCGGCAAGATCGAAGTTATCTGTGGCTACAGAAAAGATGGTCAGGCCGTAACCAAGACCATTACAGGCGATTACGGCGATGGAATGCATCTTTTCAGAACAAGAGCTGAGAATGAGAGTACAGAGATCTTCAATTACACAGTAACTTCAAACGACTGGTCGCATGAGACTCACATCAGGAAGACTGATGCAGCTACAGGCAAAGAACTTCCTGGTGCCAAGCTCCAGATCATCAATACTGATGGACAGGTGGTTGAGGAGTGGACATCGACTTCTGAAGAACACATCGTATGGGCACTTCCTGACGGCAAATATACACTTCGTGAGATCACAGCTCCGTATGGCTATGATGTAGCCGAGGATATAGAGTTCGAGATCAAAGAGAATGTTATCGCAAACACAGTTGAGATGAAGAATAAGCCAATCACGGTCGGTACTACAGCACTTGATGATGCAACTCATTCACATCAGGGAGTGTTTGCTGAGTACTCGACTATCGTGGATAAGGTCAAAGTGACCGGACTCTATGAGGGCAGAGAGTACGTCATCAAGGGTGTCATGATGGATAAGGCAACCGGAGAAGCGTTTACCGACGCTGAAGGAAATCCTGTGACTGCAGCATCCGAGCCATTCACTGCTACCGGCGATGAGATGGAAGTGGATGTTGAGTTCACAGTCGATTCTTCAAGGTTCACTACAGACACCGTTGCAGTAGTATTCGAGACACTTTACAGAAGAAGTAAGGTGCATGATGAAGAGACACCGGTCGAGCTCCAGAAGCATGCGGAGATTGGTGATGAAGAGCAGTCGATCCATTATGGCGGCATCGTATCTACTACAGCTCTCGACAAGGCTTCGAAGAGCCATAATATCCTTGCAGCCAGGAATGTCACTATCGTAGACACTGTCAAGTTTGAGAATCTCTCACCAAACAGTGAGTATGAGATAAGAGGAACTATCTTCGATAAGACGACCGGAAAGCTGACGGATATCTCAGCGACTAAGAAATTCACTCCGAAGACTGCTGACGGAACTGTAGACGTCGAATTCACATTCGATGCCACAGAGCTTGCAAATCATGATCTTGTCGTATATGAGACACTTCTCATCAACAATATCGAGATAAATAAGCATGAGGAGCCTGATGATGAGGACCAGACGATGTATGTTCCTGAAATCAAGACGACAGCTACTGATGTTGCCACAGGTGATCATATCGCATATGGCGGTGAGACTGTAAGGATCAATGATGTAGTTGAATACCACAACCTAATTCCGGGCAAGCAGTATACCATGAACGGTACTCTGATGAACCAGAGAACAGGCAAGCCTGTGAAGGTAAACGGTGAAGCCGTCACTGCATCCAAAACATTTACACCTGAAAAGAAAGACGGAACAGTCCAGATCGAGTTCGTATTCAATGGCATCGACCTCAGGGGAGATACAGTGGTCGCATTCGAGGAGTGCACAGTTGACAGGATCCCTGTCGCTGTTCATATGGACATAAACGATGTTCCGCAGTCTGTAAAGATCCCGAAGATCGGAACTAAGGCTGCACTTGTAGACAAGGCTGTCGAAGATACCGTTTCATTCGAGAACCTCATCCCGGGACAGTACTTCATGAGAGGATGGCTCGTAGATAAGGAGACCGGAAAGAAGATTGAAGGATCAGAAGGAGAGACACTTCTGAATGTGACAGAGGGAACAACATCAGGTACTGTAACCGTCAATCTCAGCATCGACAATTATGACAAACTCTCAGGACATAAGATTGTGGCATTCGAGGAGTGCTATTATGTCGTGACTAATGACGATGGCACACCTGGTGAGAAGCTCGTAGGCGAGCATAAGGACATCAAGGACGGAAAGCAGACAGTAAGGATCCCGTTCGGTGGTCCGAAGACTGGTGACAACACACTCATCTGGCTTTATGTCGGGCTGTTTACTGCAGCGTTCAGTGGGATGCTTTTCTTCGTGATCAGAGAATATGCGGAAAGACGCAGACAGGCCAAAGAGGATGCTGAAATGTTTGTCTGATAATGGCAACAAGCAATAGAGAATAACGGATGTGGGGCGACTATCAAACAGGTAGCCGCTCCATTTTGTTTTGAGACTGTAGGAGGGAAACAGGGAAATGAACTACAACGAGAGAAAGTTCAACATGGATATTGCACAGGTCTGCGGCCTCAGAGAAGCAGTAATTGCAGATTTTATAAGAGGTCTGCAGGCAACCAGCGATGAAACGACATACAGACACGGATACTTTTGGGTCAAGTGCACTCAGAAGATGATCACAGTTCACATACCTTTTCTGACGGAGGACATGGTGCGGCACTCAGTCAATAAGCTCGTAGAGAAGGGAATCATCAAGGTAGGAGTATTCAACGACGACAAGTTCGATCATACCTACTGGTACACATTCACAGCTTACGGCAGTGAACTGCTTGATGATTGCAGGTGCTTTGATTGAAGCCAATACCAAGGCCGCCTGGAATGAGGACTATGTGCCCTGAAAATTGCAGATACCGCAATATACTCGCACCGTTCTGCGGATACTGCATGCTGGAGATACTAGGAAAGAAAGAAGAAACGGAGGAGACAGATGGAGAAATCGATACAGAAACTGCTGGACAAGCTCGGGAAGAAGGGCTTTGACACAGAGAAGAAGGTGAGTGCCATAGACATGCAGGTAGCTTTTGACAATGGCTTTACAACAGAAGAAGTAGGAGGGATCCTCGCACTTCAGAAGGCGATCAAGGGTCATAACACATATGCATTCATCATGGGAGGCTCTGATACAAAACCGGATAAGAAGGAGGTAAAACGCAATGCAGATGATGGTAGAACCGAAGGAGCTGGAATACGAACCGAGACATATGAAAACGAAGGATACTGAAGCTGTTGATCTCAAGCAACTGAGAGAACTCGTTGATCAGCTTCCGGAAGGGACCATTCTATCGGTAAATCTGGAGGAGGTGGCCGATGGGCAGGAAGACGGCTAATTCGAATGAACTTAAAGTGGTCAATGTAAGGCTGGTCAAGGAACCATCGCTTTACAGTACGGAGAAGATAGCTTCCCCTGAGGATGCAGTCAGGGTCATAGCGAAAGATCTTGCAACATATGACAGAGAGGTATTTGCGGTACTGAATCTCAAGACAAACGGACAGCCGATCAACTTCAATATATGCAGCATCGGGACCCTGGATTCAGCTATGGTAAGTCCGAGAGAAATAATGAAAGCCGCTGTGTTGTCGTCAGCTGCAGCCTGCCTTTTTATCCACAATCATCCTGGCGCAGACCGTGCGGAACTGGTCCCAAGTCAGGAGGATCGAGATGTAACAAAGCGACTAATGGAAGCGTGCGATGTAATCGGCGTCAGGTTCCTGGATCATGTGATAGTAGGCTCAGGGAACAGCGGCATCTACAGCTTCAGGGCCGAAGGCGAGTTAGACAGACTGAGACCGGCACACAGAGAATGGGAAAGATAAGAAGGGAGAAACATATGACAGGAAACAACAGAAATAATAATGGCGAAATCACATTTGAGATAACTGAAAGAATAGGAGCACTTGACAGGCCGAAGAATGACTGGACTCTTGAGTGCAACATGGTTGCCTGGAACGGAGGCGATCCTAAAATCGACATAAGGTCTTGGTCGCCTGATCACAGAAAAATGACAAGAGGTATCACCCTCACGGAGGAGCAGAGCGAGAAACTCGTGAAGGCACTCGGACAGAGAATGCTGAACAAGCAGAAGGCCAGAGCCGAAAGAAATCCATACGAGAGATAATAGTTCTCTTTTCGTTCAAACAACGTGGCATCATATGTGGTAGAATCTGCAAAGATGCCACAATACATTACGAAGGTGACTAACATGGAAAACAGATACTTCAAGCTTGAGATATTCATTCCTGAAACACATTTTACAGATCTGAGAAAAGCTCTTCAGAGTGTAGATGCAGGACATATTGGTAATTATGACTGCTGTCTGTCATACAGCAGGGTCATAGGAACATGGAGACCTCTTACCGGGACTGATCCATTCATTGGAGAGGAAGGAAAAATCAGCGAAGAAGAGGAACTGAAGGTGGAAGTCACTATAAGCGGCAGTCGTCTTGATGAGACAATCACTGCCATAAAAGAAGTCCATCCATACGAGGAGCCGGTCATTAATGTGATCGAATTATACAGGACAGGGATGTAGGTGCTGACAATTGGAAATATTTGACGTAGTAAATGAATATGGTGAGCCGACAGGGAATACAGTAGACCGCGAAACAGCTCATCTTGAAGGAGTAAGACACAGGACTTCCCATCTGTGGCTTCTCAGAAAGAAAGCAGGAAATACAGAGATCCTTCTTCAGAAAAGAGCCCTGACTAAGTCATTCCCGGGCTGCTATGATATCTCAAGTGCCGGGCACATACCGGCAGGAGATGATTTCAGGGAATCTGCTATACGTGAACTCAGTGAAGAACTTGGAATAATGGCAGAAGAATCGGACCTCATATATTGCGGGGATAAATACATTGTCTGGGATGATGAATTCTTCGGGAAACCTTATCATGACAGACAGTATACAAGAGTATTCATGATGTGGCTGGATCCGGATGAGAATGAGTTTACTCTTCAGGAAGAGGAAGTCGTCGACGTTCTTTGGTTGGATCTTGAGAAGTGCATTGAAGGTGTGAAAGATAACAGTTTCGAGAACTGTATTGATATAGATGAACTGAGAATGGTACGGAGGACAGCAATGAACAACATATATACAAGAGTTAGCATAAGAAAATATCAGGATAAACCAGTCGAAAAGGAGAAGACTGAGGCGATACTCAGAGCAGCGATGCAAGCTCCTTCTGCAGCCAATCAGCAGCCGTGGGAGTTTTATATAGTCACAGATAAGGAAAAGCTGGAGGCTCTGTCGAAGGTAAGCCCTTATGCGGGTATGACAAAGAATGCTCCTGTAGCTATCGTTTCCGTATACAGAAAAGACTGCAGCTTGCCGGCTTATGCTAATATAGATATGTCCATAGCGATGGAGAATCTATGGCTTGAGACCGATGCTCAGGGACTTGGCGGAGTGTGGCTCGGTATCGCGCCGCTTGAAGATCGCATGAAAGCTGTAGAAGGGATACTTGATATACCGGATAACCTTAGAGCATTTGCCATATTCCCATATGGCTACCCGGCGGAGGAAAAAAAGCAGCAGAACAGATTCGATGAGAGCAGGATACATTACGTTGAATAGCTGACATCGAAAGGAGAATAGATTTGAAAGTGTTGGTAATACCTGACGTCCACCTTAAGCCGTGGATGTTTGATAGAGCGTCTGAAATCATGAAATCAGGCGCTGCAGAGAAGGCGATTTGCCTCATGGACATACCTGATGACTGGGGACAGGAATACAATCTCGGACTGTATGAGAACACATTTGATTCAGCCATACAGTTCCAGAAAACATTTCCGGATACACTCTGGAGCTACGGCAATCATGACATGTCGTATGAATGGCTACAGTATGAAAGTGGCTTTTCATCGATGGCTATCCCTGTTGTTAATGCTAAGCTGAGCGCACTGAGAAGAGAGCTTCCGGACAGGAGCCAGATGGCATTTATTCACAGGATAGATGATGTGATATTCCTTCATGGAGGTCTCACTCACGCATTTGTGAAGTACTATGCCAACGATATGGATTATGACGACACTGATGCAGTAATAGAGAAGGTCAACCTGCTAGGAAGAAATGAGATGTGGGATGATGCATCGCCGTTATGGTCCAGGCCACAGTACTATTATGAGAAGATGTACAGGGAATCGGATATCCTCCAGGTAGTGGGGCACACTCCAGTAGAGAAAATCGATCGAATCGGAAATGTCATATCCTGTGATCTTTTCTCAACATACAGAACAGGAGACCCGATCGGAACACAGGAATTCCTGCTGATCGATACGGTCACCTGGGAGTACAAAGGAATCAAATAATCAATCGAAATAAGAGTTGTAAGTGCAGCTGCAGGCAGTGATGTCTGCAGTTTTTATATACGATAAACAGAAAGAGAGGTGATGATCATGGGATTCTATACTGAGGAACAAATACAGAAAGCAAGATCGATAGATCTCATGACATATCTTCAGTCATATGAGCCGACTGAACTGGTTCATGTGAGCGGAAATACCTACTGCACACGAACGCACGACAGTCTCAAGGTCAATGCATCTAATGGCAAGTGGTACTGGTGGAGCAGGGGCTTTGGGGGACACTCAGCCCTTGATTATCTGATCAAAGTAAAGGGCTTGCACTTCATGGAAGCTATGGAAATCCTCTCAGAGGAAGAGCCTTCGATCAATCATTCGACGAGATGGAATAATCCTGATTCAAATAAGGAAAGAAAACTCCTGCTGCCAGAAAAATCTGAGACCAATCTTGAGGTTATAAGTTATCTTACTGGAAGAGGGATCGACAAAGAAATAGTCGAAGAATGTATCGATGAAGGCCTGCTCTATGAATCATTGCCATATCATAATTGCATATTTGTGGGATATGATGAGACGGGCAAAGCAGCATACGCATTCTATAGAGCAACAACCGGTGAGCGGTTAATGGGAGATGCATCAGGGTCTGATAAGCGCTATGCTTTCAGGATCAACAGTAACGGCAGCATACTTCATGTGTTCGAGAGCGCGATAGATTTACTATCATTTGCTACACTAATGAAGATGAGGACAGGTGAGTGGAGAGCAGAACCAATGCTGTCTCTTGGGGGCATATATGCTCCAAGCACGAACAGTAATCGATTGAAGCTGCCAATTGCGCTTGAAAACATGACGCAAAAACAAACGCAAATAAATACGATTGCCTTTCATCTGGATAACGATTACGCCGGCAGGAGTGCAGCATCAGCTATAGCGGCACAGCTGGAAGGGAAATACGTTATCAGAGATGAACCACCTTCGTTTGGTAAAGACTGCAACGATTATCTTAATCACATTATTAAACAGAAATACTTAAAAATGGCTTCTCGATATTAATCAAGTTTGTGACTGCTGAGCAAATAATCCTCGGCAGTCACTGTAACAAAGCTTCCAATTACTATGCATTTTTTGCTCACATTTTGCAATGTTTGAGTTCGATTCTTATATGTATATTAAACTTAGAATTGGAGCAAACACTATTTGCAATAACAGGAAATGGAGGCAAAGAAATGAAGATACCTTACACGATTAAAAATTACTGGATCAATGTAGGTGTTTCATTCCTGATAGCTATGTTATCGAATATGGTTATAGGACTGCTGGTTGGTACTGAGATAGCACAATTTGTGTATCTTGTACTATTAGTTTATTGGATCAATATTGAGATAAGACGCTTTCATGATGCTAATAAGAGTGGCTGGCTGGGGCTCATAAATCTTGTTCCGGGAATAGGAACTTTCGCAGCGTTGATAATAGCTGGTGTGCTACAATCAAATTATGATAATAATAGGTGGCTTATATAAGTGATTGGGTAATTGTTACAGTTTACTACTTAAGGAAAATGAAAATAGAAGAATTGGAAAAATTAAAGGTAGATCCTGATTCAACATCAGTTTATTTGGCGATTAATAATGCCGTTAATCAATTGTATTCTTTCGATGCCGCGGGACGAACACCTTTAGTAAAACCTGACTATCCATATGAATATGAGGACAGATGGCATGAAGCATGTTATACCGCTAGGTATATGTATGCCTATTCCTATGAGTATCTTCAAATGTTTAAGGAATTTCTAAATATGGTACCTGAAGTTGAAGATCTGAGGGTTGCTTCACTTGGATGTGGATCCATGGTAGATGCGTGGTCATTGCATAGGGCAATTTATACAGCAAACAGAGATATTGCTGTTAGGTATTATGGCGTAGACATTGTAAGCTGGGAAAGCAAATACATCCCTAAAGTTACAACGTTTAAAAGCCTGAAATTTGTCAATGACAAGGCTGGAAAATTCCTTTTGGAGAAGGATAAGATTGATTATGATGTTATCATTTTTCCAAAATCTATCGGAGACATTTATGCAGACCATTTGGATTTTCAAAGAGTAATAGATGCGTTAGGTGAGAATTCTAATAGAAGGTTTTATCTCCTTACATCAAAAATAACATATGCAGGTTCAAGTATGCGAAATGATGAGCATTTGTTGAAAATCGCATCTGACAGAATCATTGCATCTGGATTCTGCTTGAACAGGAAAATTGAAAAAAAGGGAGAGGATGTTCCTATAAAAAATCGAAATAACGGATACATCTATCCAGTTGAGATCGACATAAATGAAGTAAAAAGGCTCTCTGGTAGATATCCAATACTAAGGAGAAGTTTTGAGAATTATTCTATTTATGAATTTGTAAGAAAAGGAAAGATATGATTCTTAGTGTAAGTAGAAGAACGGATATACCGAATTACTATTCTGATTGGTTCATTAATCGAATCAAGGACAAGTATTTATATGTTAAAAATCCGATGAATGCTCATCAAATAAGCAAGATAGATCTATCACCGGAAATAGTTGACTGCATAGTTTTCTGGACCAAGAATCCAATCAATATGCTTGATAAGCTGGATGATCTGAAAGATTATCAGTATTACTTCCAAATCACACTTACAGGATACGGGAAAGACGTCGAGCCAGGGCTTCCGGATAAAAACAAAGAGCTCATACCCGCATTTAAGGAACTCTCGGAAAGAATTGGAAAAAAGCGTACTATTTGGAGATATGATCCGATTCTCATAAATAGAAAATACACAAAAGAGTATCACTATAGAGCTTTTACAAAAATCGCAGATGCGCTTAAAGATTATACTGAAAAGGTAGTAATCAGTTTTGTTGATTTGTATGCCAAAACACAGAGGAATACTGCAGGACTAATGATTGAAAATACTGGCGATGAAGAGATGCTGGAAATAGCAGCCAGACTTGCAGGAATTGCACATGAGAGAGGTTTGCAGATTGAATCATGCGCTGAGGCAATAGACTTGGCATCAGCAGGAGTTAATCACGGTCATTGCATTGATAAAAGCCTTATAGAAGAACTATTAGGATGTCCACTCAAAGGCGGTAAAGATAAGAACCAGAGACCAGAATGTGGTTGCATGGAAAGTGTCGAAGTTGGAGCCTACAATACTTGTAAAAATGGATGTAAATATTGCTACGCAAATTTTAATAGGGAAAGAGTCATAAGTCAGTGTCATCTTTATGATCCTGATTCACCTTTGCTCTGCGGATATGTTGATGAAAGTGCTGGAGATAAAATCACAATCCGAAAAGTAGAATCATTAAAAGAACGACAGCTATCTTTGCTTGATATGTAGATTAACAAGATGTTATACGACTTGAATTCACATATAACCTTGCAAAATATGCACAGGTTTTGCAGTGTCGGGATGACAAGAAAAATGAGACTATATCATTACCACAGAGAAACGGAGGTAAGTGATATGGCAAAAGTATACTGCATAACAAAAGACAAAAGGCATGATTTTTATCTGAGTGCAAGTGGAAATGAATACTATCTGTTTTCACAAAACAGATGGAAAAGTGTTGAGTGCTTCTATCGAGATGGAGTTCATCTGGAAAAGGCAATAAACCATGGTATCGGTAGATCAGACTGGGCCATCCATCATACGATGGACAAATTGATGACTTATATTCCGTATATCGAAAAAGAATGCGGTATTACCGTACTTAGAAAAACTATAAAGAAGCAGAGGAAAGCGGCATAGGAGGAGCGGCAATGAGGCTGCATGATTACGACGAAATGCTGGACATGATCGAAGCTAATATCCAAATAGAGAAGGATGATTTAGCTGAACTAGTCAAGAGAAGTTTTGTGCTCGATGAGAGAGCATCAGCAGAGTATTTTCAAATCATAAATGAGAATCAGAGAACTTTGAGACAATATATTGTTGAAAGAAAAGTTTGCCATGCTTTGGCGGATTTTGCTTCCGGGGTTACTTTGGAAAAGGTATCCGAGAAATACAACTATGAGCTCACCAGCTTAAGAAAAGCTATGATAACTTATGATAGTCAGCATAGATCGCCAAGGAAAATACGAGAAGCCGGGTTCGAATGTCCAGAGCCAGTATACCTCAGACAGATAGTTTCAGAACATGCTGATATGATCAAAGAAGAGCAGGATGCAGAATCAAATAATAGATTTCTTAAAGAGCTGATGGCTCTCATAGATGAGAACACTACGCTAAGAGATTCTCTTTCACAAGAACGACGCAAAGCACGCAGTCTGAACATCAATACCGAAATGAACACATTTAGCAAAGAAAAATATAATGAGTTCCTTGAACTGGAGAATTTGAGAGTAAGTTATGGCTTCAGCGTAGATGCTATCCTTGCTCTGCAGAATGAATCAGAAAAGACAGGAACACCATTGAAAGAGCTTTGCAATATGAAGCTGGATACTTTATTCTTTGCAGAGCCATCAATGGATGAATATGATGAGGGATATGATGAAATCGAGAGGCTGGAATACCACAATACCTATGAGCTAAATACCGCTGAAGCATGGAACCTCTACTATAACGATGACGGATATGAAAACGCAGAACCAGATTTCTATGCAGAAAACGAGTCGGACTACTATGGAAATGAAGATATCTCCGATGCAGAGTTGGAAGCATATTTTGCACAAGCAGATGAAGAAGACGACTATGAACCAGATGAGATAGAACCGTTCATAAGATCAGATGAATTTGCATAGGAAACACTATGATCATTATAGCAATACTAATATTTGGGTTTATTGGAATTATTCTACACCTCAGTTTCGCTGGGGCGGAGCCTGAGGTGAAGGTCGCCGGGCTTACATTCTTTATCTCGCTGTTCCTTGTTGGACCTTTATTCAATGGAATTATTTCCATACCGGCACCTGTTCCGATGGATTCAGAAAACACTATAGAGGTTGTATCAATAATAGTCGCAATTGTCTTTGCAGCAATTGCCCTAGGTATATATAAACTAGTTGAAGAAATAAAGTATAGATATAGACAGAGGAAAAGCAAAAGAGAGAATAACAAATATCATTAGTACAACAATAGCCCGGCAGGACTCAAATCTATCCTACAGGGCTATTATTTGTCATTGGTATTTTAGGTATTTATATGGAAGGTTTATTATGAAGAAAAGTTTTGTCTGTTTCGTTTGACAAGTATAGATTAACTCTTCTTCTTTAAACGAAACTAAAGTGAAAATGAACTTTACATGACTTGATCAGATTTCAATGGTCGAGTCATTTTTCTTTGCAAAAAATAGGAAGGAGCGTGATTTCAATGACAGAAAATGATGAAAAAGAGATGCTCAGGGTGATAGTTTGCAGGCCTGGTGAGGTCGCAGAAATTGTCGAAATCGAAGATGATCTTGAGTCGATGCAGGAGCTTGTCGGTGGTCTTATCGAGCCATATGATCCGTTCTATTCGGAGACAGATCCGAGGTATGAGAACGTGATCCTGGTGTGCAATGAGGAAGGTAAACTCAGCCAAATGCCTCCAAGCAGGGCAATAGTTGATGAAGACGGACATGTGATGGATATAATCGCAGGCCCGTTTTTTCTTTGCTATGCACCTGTGGAGAGCGAGAAATTCCTGTCGATGCCGCCAGATCTTGAAGAAGAATTCAGGAAGAAATATGAGCTTCCGGAGAAGATTTACCGGACTGAAAAGGGAATTGAGGTGATCAGATTTGATCCGCGAAAAGCAGAGAAAGAGCAGGATTATGAGAGATAGGCTGAAGCCCGGAAAAGGCAGCAAACGCCGCTAAGCACGTCTGCACTATTTTAGCAAGCACTGCATCCGTGGACACAACCACTCCTGCGACCCTGGTGGCAAGCCCCCAGACCCCTGACTGCCCGAAGAATAACAGCTGTGTCCACACTGTGGCGCTGACAAGATAATCAATGAGAGGAGAGTTTTGAGGTGCGATGAAGAAAGGTAAAGAGAAACACATAAGACTTAGTGAAGCTGAGGCGGAGGACCTTCGCAGGAAAGCTGAAGCGGCATGCCTGACCGAGTCGGCTTTCATAAGGCAGTTGATCGCCGGCTATGTACCGGTCCAGGCTCCTGACGAGAGATTCTATAAAGTGATGGACCTGATCCGTGAACTGGCTGACAAAATAGATGATGTTGCGATGAAAACAGAAAATTCAGTCGACATGATAGCTGTTATGAGTGAAGCAAAGAAGTGGAGGCTCATCCAGAATGCAATTGAGATGGAGTTCCTGAGACCGAAGCGGAGGGAAGAGTAATGGCGGTAACAAAAATCTGGAAGATCAAAGGCAAGGCCGGTTCGCCACTTACCTATGTTGCAAATCCTGAAAAGACTCAGAGACAATTCACTGAGTCAGAGCAGCAGGCTCTTGCTGACGTTATTGCCTATGCAGCAAACGAAGATAAGACCGAGAAGCTATATTACACATCGGGAATCAACTGTACAGTCGAGTGTGCCCGAGATCAGTTCGATACTGTCAAGCTGAGATTTGGTAAAACTGATGGCATCGTTGCCTTCCATGCTTATCAGAGCTTCAAAGAAGGTGAGGTCACTCCCGATGAAGCTCATGCGATCGGAGTGGAGCTGGCAAAGGAGATGTGGGGCAAGAGATTTCAGATCGTTGTGGCAACTCATGTGAACACAAAGTGCGTTCATAATCATATCGTGATCAATTCAGTATCGTTCATTGACGGCAAGAAATTTCATGACTGCAGAGACATGTACAAGCAGCTTCGGGATACTTCTGACCGAATATGTCTTGAACATGGTCTGTCGGTGATCAAGGAGCCGAAAGGTAAGCGGGTCGGAACTTATCTCTACAAAATGGAACATGCAGGAATGCCGACCAGATACAATGTGGCCAGACAGGCTATCGACGAAGCTGTAGCTCTTAGCCTGACGATAGAGGAATTCAAATATGAACTTCGCAAGCGCGGTTACAGCTATCGCTTTGATCCGCAGCGCAAGTACTGGACTATCACTCCGCCGGGCTGGAAGAAGGCAATACGTATCCATCAGCTTGGAGAAGATTATACGCGGGAAAGTATCGAGCGACGCATCTACGATAATGATCCATCTGTAAGGACAGAGAGAATCAGACAGAGCTATCGCATCCCGAATCAGTACAACCTTCGAAGGCGCATCGATCGCATCATGGGCAGGACCGGACTTGAGAAGCTTTACCTGAGATACTGCTATGAACTCGGATACCTTCCGAAGTACCGGCAGAACCCGACAAAACTTCATATTGTCCTGAAGGAAGATCTTCTGAAGTGTGATCAGTACTCTGAGCAGGCAAAGCTGCTGTCAAAATACCATGTGAACACTGACGAGGATCTTTCGCTGCTTATGGAGCGAATCGAGCAGAGACTCTCCGATGCAGCAGCGGAAAGAACAGAACTTAAGAACAAGACCAGGCGCATCCTGCCTCAGGCTGAGATCGATCAAGCCAGACAGGAGATGTTTGATAGGACTAGTGAGATCAGAGACCTAAGGAGAGAGTTTAAGGTGTGTCATCAGATACAGGAGCGCTCCGGACATGTAAGAGAGAACCTCGAGATCATTGACAGAGACAGACAACGCGAAAAGGCAAGGTAGTACCCCTGATTAAAATGTGCCTTGCTGAATTAGGCATTGTATCCGATGCGTATGCTGTTATAAAGGCTGCATATGCACCACTTACGTAGCTTCGGCCTTTACATCAGCATACGCATCGGATAATTCCCTGATAACAGCAAGCTATGATGTGGTTTTATAAGGTGAGCTCACTATGGTGAAATAAAGTGAGCTCTGAGCGGCTATTTTAACTGATCCCTAACATCATCTTATTTTCCTCAGGGAGCGGTTGTGAAATATAAATTCATAACCGCTCTATTTTCATTGAGCCATTAGCAGGCTTAATAATATTGATATTATTCATTGATGACGATGGTATCATAATAATAGATTAATCAATATATATCAGAATCATTTGTAATCATTGAGAGAAAAGTACTATGAATAATAACGATATTAATACCATAAGATTGAGCCAAGATAAGTTAAAGGATGCGATCAACAGCAACAAAGCTTTAAAAGGTGCTGCATCAATTAACGCTTCTTACTATAAAAGACTACAAAAGCAACAGAAAGAGGCCATTGAAAGAATAACTAGGTCGACTCTTGTATCTAAGTCGGCTAATAATATGCTTCGTGAAAGCTATACTGCTTTTGCAGAGTCCATTAACGCTTTAACACCTAGTTTGCAAGTTGCGACACAATTGAGTAGTCGTTTAGCTACGATTTACAGTGAGCTAATCCCTAAGATTCCACCAATAAATATTCCGCATATCGAAATACCTAAAATAGAAATCCCACCTGGGCTAATTGATGCATTTAAACGGTACAAATATCTCTCTCTATACTGTAGAGCTGACTGGCCGTTGTTCTTGATTGATAACGAGGAACTAAGGTCGGCAATGGATCCATTTATCGATACTGAAGAATTGGAACCTGAAGCCTTAACGGAAGCAATCACCGCTTACATTGATCGTGTAGGTATAGAAACGATTTCAAACCAGTGGAATGATTATGCATTTATTGAGGACGATAGGATGCGCATTCTGCTGGAAGCTATTCAATTATATAATCAAGGCTATTATTATGGGTGCACGTCTATTTTGATGTGCCAGATTGCTGGAATCATAAGTAGCTCATACAATGGATTACTTGAAGATGGAAAGGAACCAAACGTTAGGGGGATAAGACTTCTTTATCAATCATATAACGATGGTAAAGAATTAAACACGGGAACAGAAAATAAGATTGTATCTGGGGATAAACGCGCTCCTGAAAAACAATTATTGCTCTGTATGCTGGCAGATGTTGATTCAGGTCTTCTGTACTGGAAAGCAGCAGTTGATTATCTCTATAACATTGTCTTTACATCTGATAATGATAAAGATAAGCATGCTTGCCGAAATAAGATTTGTCATGGGATTCAACTGAATTATGGAGATAAAGAGCATGCTTTGAAAGCTGTTCTTAGCATCGACTTAGCAATCAAGCTGGCTAATTACTACTATGAATCCGAAGAGAATGACATGTAGACTGATTCAGACTTATAACAAAGATAAGAAGACTATGATTCCTATTTGCTAGTATTTACAGAAATGAGTGTGATACTATTTTGATACTAAAAAACCAAAGAGCCCATGGAAATGATAAAAATAGAAGAAAGAGTGTGCAGAGAACGCTGTATTTGTAGGTCCTGGGTCGGTTACAATGGCTACATCTGAAGAATTTGAATAAGCATTTCTATGTTCATAACGCCGTTGGCGTAATGAAGAAATGCTTGATCTCCGGAGGCTGAGCTCCTCCGATAGAGTGCAGAGTGGAAAGCCAGATTGCTGGACCCGTTGAAATCACTGCGTTTCAGCGATCGTCCAAAAACCTGTGATACTAATTTGATACTGAAATAACCTCAAAAATCCGCAGACGCCGGAGTGCAACATTTTTAGCACTTCGGCGTTTTTTCTTTGATGGGACCGAATATTTCATTTTTGTAATTGTACATTTATAACAAGAGGCTTGATAGATTGAAGTCAGGCGGGAGTTTCTTCATAGAAACCCCGTTTATTTTTTTCGTTCTGACAAAATTGTACATCATCTTGCGTGCAAGCTCTTCAGGCGTATAGCTGTAATTGTTTTTGTCCCAGAATTTTATGAAAGATATGTAAGAATCTGCTGTAATAAAGCAGTATAGATCCATGTCGAGTTTCTGCTTGATATCGTCCGGATAGTTAAGCACAAGAAGCGCCTGAGTTGCTGTGGCAAACTTCTTGGCAAGCATATCGATGTTGTATCCGGTTATTTTATCGTGTATGAGATTCTGATAGAATCTGCGATTTTCCAGGACATGCTCAAACATAAAAAGCCCCGGATAGAATATATCATCTTCGTATGTGTATTCTTCCGTTGACGACAATTCAGTACATAACGCTTCAACCAACGCGCCGGCTTCATTGATAATATATTTCTCTACAAGATCATACTTACTGTAAAAGTATGCATAGAAAGCTGACCTGCTGTATCCGGATTTCTTGATAATTGATGTAGCGGAAATACTTTCAAAGGAATTATTCTCCATAAGATCCAGAAAAGCATCGTAGAATGCTTTTTTTGTGCGCAATATATTGCTTTTTTCTCTGGTCGAAATGCTCATTACAGACACCCCCCCTCATTTGTTTGTCATAAAAACAAAACATTTTGCCCAAATCTGTTCTTTTTCAAATAAATCGAAAGATTTTGAAAATTGAATGCAGTATGAAACCGAAGTAAATTGGGGCTGGGAACAGACAGGTGATTACCATCCTGATCCCTCATACAACTTTAAAAATTATAGCAGATTTAGTCGAATAATAGGAGGAGATAATGGCATATTCCAAAGATTTTCTGATGAAACTATATCGCAATCTGGCTGCCGACAGAATTCTTGAGGAGCGTCTTGTTGAGCTCTATGCACAGGGATGGATTCCTGGCCATATCCACAGTGGACAAGGTGAAGAAGCTTCATACACTGGGGTACTGGCCGTTGGCAAAGAAGGTGATCAGTATAAGTTCACACATAGAAACGTAAGCGCATACCATGATGTGGGAATAAGTTACAATCATATCTTCTGTGAGATTCTCGGCAAAAAGGGAGGCAACTCTGACGGCAAGGGAGGAATAAACCACATTGCAGATAAGGATAAGGGTGTTATCGGCCTGGTCGGTGCACTGGGAGGAACAATTCCGGTTGCTACAGGTGTTGCATATGCACTCAAGATGAAGAGCCCTGGAAATATCGTGATCTGCATCTATGGTGATGGAACTACGAGCCGTGGAACCGTACATGAATCCATGAACTGGGCAGCAGTATGGAAATTGCCTATCCTGTTTGTTGTTAATAACAACCAGTTTTCGATTTCAACATCGGCAGAAGAGTGTGTAAGCGTTCCTAACCCAGGTGCTGACAGAGCATCAGCATACGGAATGCCGGCCAAAGTAGTCGACGGTACTGATGTACTTGCTGTTTACGAGGCAGCAAAGGAACTCAGCGATTATGTAAGAGCCGGTAACGGGCCTGCTGTTCTTGAGACCAAAGTGTATCGCTGGAGAGGCCACTTTGAGGGCGATATGGCCAGATACAGAGACCCGAAGGTCGCAGAAGAATGGAAGAAAAAGGACTGCGTTAAGAAATTCGAGACATATTTGCTGGATAACAAAGTAATTACAGAGGAAGAAATAGAGCAACTCCGTAAAGAGGTTTGCGAAGAAATCGAGGCCGGTATCAAGTTCTCAGAAGAAGCTCCACAGCCAGATCCTGCTGAGATATATGATTGTCTCTATGCGGAAGAATATTACAGATAGGAGGATCGAGATGAAGACTACATATGTACAGGCAGTAAACGCAGCTCTTAAGGAGGAGATGGAAAGAGATAATAACGTGGTGGTTTTCGGAGAAGACGTTGCACAGTTTGGAGGAATCTTCGGCGCCACAAGAGGATTGCTTGATCAGTTCGGGTCTGACAGAGTCAAAAACACACCTGTATCAGAGGACTCAATTGTAGGCGTAGGAATTGGAGCTGCATTGGGTGGGCTGAGACCTTGCATTGAACTTATGTATTCAGACTTCATGCTGGTCGCATTCAATGAAGTATTCCAGACAGCCGCTAAATTCAGATACCTGCATGGACCTCAGTATAAAGTTCCTATCGTGATGAGGGCTGCAGCAGGATCGGCTTTCGGCGCAGGTGCTGAACACTCAAACTGTGTGGAATCGATCTTTATGCATTCACCTGGACTGACTATCATAAGCCCTTCGACTGCTTATGATGCAAAAGGTCTTCTCAAGAGTGCGATAAGGAGCGACAATCCGGTGCTGTTCTTTGAACACAAACAGTTGTATCAGATCAAAGAAGAGATTCCTGATGAAGAATACCTGATCCCTATCGGAAAGGCAGATGTCAAGAAATCGGGTAAAGATGTGACCGTGATTGCCGTAGGCCTGATGGTCAAAAGAGCACTCGAAGCAGCTGAGAAGCTTGCTGCAGAAGGCATTGATGTAGAGGTTATCGACCCTCGTACTGTTGTTCCGTTTGACAAAGATACTGCATTTGATTCGATCAGAAAGACTCATCGCGTAGTAATTGTTGAAGAGAGTAACAAGACCGGCGGACTTGGAGCCGAGTGGGCAGCTATGATTCAGGAAGAATTATACGATGAACTTGACGGACCAATCGTCAGAGTAGCCGCACTTGATGTTCCTCTTCCGTATAATGTCGGGCTTGAGCTTACTTCGATACCTGATACACAGAGAATAATTGACGCAGTCAAATCAACACTTTAAACCGCGAAGGGAGAATTACATAATGAGTTTCAAATTCAATATGCCTAAAGCCGGTCTGACTATGGTAGAAGGTACTATTTCAGAATGGTTTGTTAATGAAGGCGACACTGTTAATAAAGGCGATATCGTTCTGAGCTATGAAAATGAAAAGACAGTAATCGACTGTGAATGTCCTGAATCCGGAATCATTCATATTCTCACCGAACCGGGAGACACTATAAAAGTGGGAGACCCTGTAGCTGTGATCGCTGAGAATATGGAAGAATACAATACACTCCTAATATCGGCTCCATCTTCAGCTGCATCATCAGAGACAGCTGAAGATACGGAGACGAAACAAGAGGAAGTGGCAAAGCCGTCAGAAACTGTTTCAGAGACAAAAGCAAGCGGAGCAAGAGTAAAGGCAACTGGTCTTGCTCGTAAAATCGCTTCCAATGAAGGCATTGATCTGCATGACGTAAATGGAACCGGTCCGAACGGAAGGATCGTTGCAAAGGATGTCACAGATTATTCTCAGAAGGCAGCAGTTGCTCCTGTTGCGGCAGCAAAGGGCAGAGAAGCATCTGCACCATCAGAGGAGCCTGTTCTGATTCCGATGAGTGGAGCAAGAAAGGCAATTGCAAACAATCTGAGAAACAGTATTTCAACAATGGTACAGGCATCTTCAAGCACGGAGATGGATGTCACAGATCTGTTTGAACTCAGAGCTAAACTTGTTGCTCAGAAAGAAAAAATCGGAATCAAGATCACGATCAATGACTTACTGGTCATGGCTGCGGTCAAGGTTCTTGCAAAGCATCCTTTGCTGAACGCAACATTCGATGGAGAGGTAGTGACATCATATCCGCATGTCAACATCAATATTGCTGTCGGAGCGGAATCAGGCCTTGCGATCCCGGTTGTAAAGAACTGTGAACTCAAGACATTATCGGAACTCAGCACAGCTCTCAGAGATGTTGCTGTCAGAGCCAGAAACGGAGAACTTAAGCCGGGTGAGCAGTCAGGAGGTTATTTCACAATCAGTAATGTAGGAATGTATCCTATCGACCATGGTTCACCAATAGCTAATGCTCCTCAGGTTGGTCTTTTCGCTTTCGGACGCACGCTTGACAGACTTGAGATGCGTGATGGAGAGATAGTCGTCAGAAAGAAAATGCATGTTATGTTCGTATTCGACCACAGAGTATTCGACGGACTTGAACAGGGAAGGATTCTGAGCGATCTTCAGCTTTATCTTGAGCATCCTGAACTGATGCTGATTTAAAGGAGGTGGAGTTGTGAAAAAAACATATGACCTGTTAATTATCGGAGGCGGACCTGGCGGATACGTAGGTGCGATCAGAGCAGCACAGCTCGGAATGAAAGTAGGTCTTGTTGAAAAAGCATCCGTTGGAGGAACGTGCCTCAATATCGGATGTATTCCGACCAAAGCTATGTTCCAGAGCGCTGAGGTCGCTAAAGAAGCACAGGATGCCGGCAGATACGGCGTTAATGCTTCCATCAGCGGAATCGACTATTCTAAAGTGATTTCAAGAAAAGATGACGTAGTAAACCAGCTGGTCGGCGGAGTTAAACTGCTTCTCAGGAAGAACAAGGTAGATGTCATCAAAGCAGATGTCAGCTTCTGCGGAGCACACACTGTAAAGGATAAAGAAACCGGTGATGTGTTTGAAGGACAGAATGTTCTCATATGCACCGGAAGTATCAATGCAGTTCCTCCGATTCCGGGAACTGATGGTAAGAACGTCATAGACAGCACAGAACTCATGAGACTGGAAAAGCTTCCAGAAAGCATTGCCATCGTTGGCGGCGGAGTGATAGGCTGCGAATTTGCAAATATCCTGAATGCCTTTGGAAGCAAAGTCACTGTGATAGAGATGCTGCCGCATCTTCTTGGGAATATGGAAGAATCATGCGCAGCCTTTATCGAAAAGCAGTTTCTGGCAGAAGGAATCAATGTTCTCACAGAAACGAAAGTGTGCAGCATAGAGGATAAGGATACTGCCAGAAAAGTCGTATGCGAGAAGGACGGAGACACTGTAGAGGTAGAGGCAGAGTACGTTCTCATTTCTACAGGCCGTAAGGCCCAGACTGCCGGACTAGATGCTGAACAGTTCGGTCTTAAGATGGATCATGGATTCGTATGTGTAGATGATCATATGCGTACTTCAGTAAAAGGAGTATATGCTGCCGGAGACGTGACAGGAGTTACGGCACTTGCGCACGCTGCTTCAGAAGGAGCTGTCATTGCAGTCGAAAACATGAACGGTGCTGACAGAACAGCTGACTTCGCAAATGTTCCAAAGGTAGTATTCGTTGATCCAGAAATCTCGTCATGCGGACTGACTGAAGCTGAGGCTAAGGAAGCTGGTTACGATGTCGTATGCGGAATGTTTAACCTTGCAGGCAATGGAAAGTCTATCGCAATGGGCAAGCAGACAGGTTTTGTAAAGGTAGTTTCAGAGAAGAAAAACCACGAAATACTGGGAATGCATATGGTCGGACATGGAGCTTCTGAACTTGTAACACTGTTTGCACAGCTGCTTACTCTTGAATCCGTACTTGAGGATGTTGAAAATACGATTTATCCGCATCCGGCTGTGTCAGAATCGATCAGAGAGGCTTGCCTTGATGCACTGGGACGTGCAGTTCATAAGTAAGGAGGTTTACCCGGATATGGTTAGCGCAAAGGGTACTTTGACAAACATTTTTGCAGTCAAGATACAGCCGCATGAAGATATCCTGACAATGCTAGAAAAGTTTGTACATGATAACAATATCACCAGTGGAGTGATTGCTACAGGACTTGGGAGTCTGGAATCCGTAAGCTACTTCGATCCGGAAGAACTTCCGGACAGGCCGGGAGAATACGCATATCAGAATCCTGTTGAATGGGAAGATGTCACTGAGCTGATAGGTATTTCCGGAATAATCTGCGAGGATGATGAAGGTGCTCCGTCACTGCACATTCATTATGCGGTAGCTGACAAGAAGGGGAATACGTTTTCCGGTCACATGAATTACGGAAACAGGGTATTTGCGACAACAGATATCATAATCATCGAATTCGACGGAATTAAAATGGGACGCAAATTGGATCCGGTATTCAATCTGCCGCTGTTTTACCCGACTGAGAAACAGGGAAAGAAGGACTGATATGAAGAAAATAGGTTTTCTCGGAATGGGAGTCATGGGATTGCCGATGGCTGTCAATCTGGTAAAAAAGTCAGGCTGCGAGATTATAGGATATGACCCTGTAGAGAAAAGCAGAACTGAATTTGCGAAGAATGGAGGTACCGTTGCAGAATCTGCGGATGATATCTACAGAACATGCAGCGTTATCATCCAGATCCTTCCTACTCATAAAATCATCTGTGAGTCTGTCAGAAGAGCTTTGGAAATCGGACAGAAAGGAAGTATCATTATCGATATGTCATCTACAGCTCCGGACATCGTTCATGAACTGTATGAAGAATCTGAGCTTGCAGGATTCCATCTGATCGATGCTCCTATCAGCGGGGGCAATCCTGCAGCTATTGCAGGCACACTCGCGATCATGGTCGGTGGAGATGAAGAGGTCTTTAATGAAATCAAGCCGGTACTTGAGTGCATGGGAAATCCTGTGTACACGGGTGAGAGCGCAAGCGGTGATGTGACTAAGCTTGTCAATAATATCATCGGAGGCATCCTTCTGACAGCATATGCAGAAGCATATGCATTTGCTGCCAAGGCAGGCATAGACCTTGAGAAAACATTTGAGGCAACGAGAACAGGCTTTCTGGCCGGTCCGTGTTATGAAAACAAGATACCTAAGATGTTAGCAAGGGACTATGAGCCGGGTGCAAGGATCGCTGTACACAGGAAGGACATTATTAATGCCAAGCATTATGCGCATAAGCTCGGGGTCGATCTTCCTCTGACAGATGTAGTGCTGAATGTAATGGACTGGGCAAATGACAACGGCCATATTGATGAAGATCAGGCAGCATTAGTCAAATACTATGAGGACAAAATGGAAGTCAGAGTAGAAAAGTAACGAGCGACTAATAATTAAGGAGAAAAGAACATGAAATGCATCGTTAAAACTGCACCTGGCCCCGGAAATCTGGAATTACAGGAAAAAGAGATTCCTGTTCCGGGAGAAGGTGAGCTGCTGATCAAGGTCAAATATGCAGCGATATGCGGTACTGACATTCACATCAAACAGTGGGCTCCTTTTGCAGAAGCAAGGATCAAGCCCCCTGTGACGATCGGACATGAGTTTGTAGGAACTGTAGTAGATGTCGGGGACAAAGTTGATGAATCCTGGAAGGGAAGACGTGTCAGCGCAGACAGCCATGTACCATGCGGTAAGTGCCCAATGTGCAGAGACAATAAACAGAACCTTTGCCTCATCACCAATGGAATTGGAATAACCTTTGACGGATGCTTTGCAGAGTATCTGACGATCCCGGAAGCTGTAGCATATCCTGTCGATGATGCGATTCCGGATAAAGCGGCAGCGATCATGGAGCCGCTTGGAACAGCCGTCTACGCAGCAACGCTAGTCAATGTTGCCGGCAAGAGTGTCGTCATACAGGGCGCTGGCCCGATCGGACTTATGGCTGTTGCAGTATTCAAGAAAGCCGGAGCATCAAAAGTCGTATCTGTCGAAATCAATGAAGGAAGAGCCAAAGCTGCAGAGAATGTCGGAGCTGACAGGGTCATAAATCCGATTGAAGTCGACATAGTCAGAGAAATCAAGAATGAATTCGAAGGACTTGGACCGGACATTGTAATAGAGTGCTCAGGCAATCCGGGAGCAATCAGAAATGCCACGGAGTATGTCAGACCTGGCGGCGATATCATCCCAATCGCACTTCCTTCGAAGGATGTAACATTCAATTTTACCGAAACATTCTACAAAGGGGTCAATATGCATGGCATCAGCGGAAGACAGATTTTCCATACATGGAAGGTTATGAATGGACTGCTGAAGTCAGGTATGGATGTATCGGGATGTATAAGCCACGTATACAAACTTGATGATTTTGAAGAAGCCTTTGAAATGATGGAAAGCGGGAAGAGTCTTAAAGTCCTGTTTGAACCATAAAAAAAATGTTATTACTTTGATTAATGCTAATAAACAATGGAGGAATAACTATGAAGAAGGGAACCAAGAAGTTTTTCGCACTCTTACTCGTGATGTGTATGACAATCAGTACTGCGATAGCTCTGACATCCTGCGGAGGATCCGACGGAGCAAGCGAAGACGAAACATATACACTTAAGATGCATATGTCTGTTAATACTAATGACCATGTTTATGCCGGCGCAGAAGCATTTGCAAATTATGTTTCTGAGAATACAGACGGCAAGGTAACAGTTGAACTTTACCCGTCATCGCAGCTTGGTGTTACAGCGGACTGTATCGAAGGCCTTCCGGTCAGAACCTGCGATATCGTCTTTGATTCACTGTCCAACCTGTCTTCGATTACCCCTATAGCAAATATCGAAGCTATGCCTTACATGTTCAACAGTGTGGATCACTTCAATAAGGTATGGCAGGGAGAAATAGGGCAGAAGATATTCGATGATATTGAAGCAGCAAGTGGAATCAAAATCGTCGGATCAGCGCTCCAGGGTGTAAGAATCCTCACTACAACCAAGAGAGTTGAGCATCCTGCTGATATCAAAGGACAGAAACTCAGAGTACCGACAATCGATGTATATCTGAAGACCTGGGAAACAATCGGAGCTTCCCCTACACCACTCTCAGGCGCAGAGATCTTTACAGCTGTACAGCAGGGAACAGTAATCGGCCAGGGTAACTCATATCCGTCAAGCGCAGGTCTCTCAATGCAGGATATCTGCAAGTATGTCACCGAAACGAATCACGTATATTCAATGGCAGCAATGATGATGGACTCAGGCTTTTTCAACAGCCTCCCTGCAGAATACCAGCAGGTAATTCTTGATGGAGCTAAGGTTGCTGCACAGAAGGCAGAGGAAGAGTACGAAACTAATGCAGCTAACTCCAAGCAGCAGTTTGTTGATGCAGGATGCGAGATCATAGAAGTAGATGCTGATGAATGGAAGGCGACACTTGATGGATTTGTTGAGAATAATTATCCGGATCTTGTTGAGTACTATCAGGCAATTATAGACGCTGACAAGTAATTACAGATAAGGAAGGGCTTATGAAAGTACTTAATTCATACTCAAAACTATTGAACGGTTTGATAAAGGTTTTCAGAGTAATATTCATAATATGCATGGCAGCGATAGTACTGATACTGTTCTTCCAGAGTGTTATGAGGTATGTCTTCAATGACCCTCAGCCATGGTGTGAGGAGCTTGCTCTGTACCTCAGCATAGCCGTGATCATGTGTGGCCTTGGAATAGCCACGCGTCATGCAGAACATCTTCAGGTAGACGTTATTGTCAGACTGTTTTCAGACAAGACAAGGTGCCTTGTTACAGCATTCTGGGCAATAGTCAGCATAGTGATTATGGTTGTATTCCTTATTTACTCAATTAAACTGATGGGAATATCGAATGCGGTTTCGATTACTATGCCATTTCTCAAAGTCAAACATGTATATCTGATGTTCCCGCTTGGAGCGGTAATGATGATAATGTTTACGATTGAAAGCTTTTTCAGAAACATCATAGGATTTAAGAATAATGGCGTATTGCCGGCAATCCCTGGTGAAGAGGAAGGAGGAGAAGAATGAACGCAGGATTTATAGTTTTCCTTGTGCTTGTTATACTGGCATTCTTTGGACTTCCGATTTATATGGCTATCTGTGCAGGAACAATGATCGCAATGATGGCAGGAGGATTTCCTCTCGAGGCTCTTCCTCAGAAAGTATTTCTCGGACTGAATTCAGTATCACTGCTGTCAATACCGCTTTTCATCCTTGCAGGAAATCTGATGGCAAAAGGGATCACTCAGAAACTCATCGATGTAGCTAATGCTTTGCTTGGAACAGTACGAGGTGCACTCGGTGCAATAACAATTGTTGCATCTGCATTCTTCGGAGCAATTACAGGCTCAGCTGTAGCGTGCGTAGCAGCAATCGGCGGCATGATGATACCTGCTATGGAAAAGGAGGGGTATGATAAAGACTATGCGGTAGCATTGTCATCCTGTGCATCACTGCTTGGTCCTCTTGTACCTCCGGCTATTCCGCTGATCATCTACGCAAGCCTTACTGATGTTTCAGTACAGAAACTGTTTATCGCTACGATTTCAAGCGCGCTGTTCTGCGGAGGCGGATTCCTGATATACGCACTGTGGTATGGCAAGAAGCATAATCTTCCTAAATATGAGAGGAAGAGTGCCAAAGTGGTAGGCCATACGATCAAAGAGTCGATCTGGGCACTTCTGCTGCCGGTAATTGTTCTCGGACTTATCTTTTCCGGCATTACCACAGTCAATGAAGCAGCAGCTATCTCATGTGTTTACGCTATTGTTGTAACACTGTTTGTTTACAAATCAATGAACTTCAAATCATTCCTGAATGTAATGTACAAGTCAGCTATTGCTGTATCGACATGCATGATCCTTGTAGGAATGTCAAAAGCTTCATCGTTTGTAGTAATTTCAGCTCAGCTTCCACAGGAGTTCATGCATATTATGAGCAGCATTACCAACAGCAAGGTGATCGTTCTTATTGTCATCAACATCATCTTCCTGATCCTCGGATGCCTGATGGACGGTACATCTATTATAGTAATGATGGTTCCACTGATGTTAGCTTTGGTACAGTCGTACAATATTAATCTGATACAGTTCGGAATCATGGTTGCTGTCAATACATACCTCGGATGTATCACACCGCCTGTAGGAGTTTCGCTCCTGCTTGGAACCAAGCTGGGTAATACTTCAATGGGATCTTCGTTTAAGGCCTGTCTGCCGTTCCTGGCTATTGGTCTGCTTACACTGATCCTGGTTACATACTGGCCAACATTTACACTGTTCGCAGTAGGACAATAGATTTATGTAATTCCCAATTGTGATTAAATCAAATGACAAAAGACTGTCAGCCCGCAAATGCTTGTAAGCAATTCTGGAATGACAGCCTTTTGTCATTAATTACTAAACATGATATCAAACAAAGACAGAATAATGGTAATTGTTATGATGACAGCAGCTTTCACAAGTTCTTTCAGCCAGAACCTGCTGACTTCTGCTTTGCCATCAATTATGAAAGATTTTTCAGTTGATGCTATTACCGGACAATGGCTGACTACTGGATATACCCTTGTAATGGGTGTTATTACTTGCATAAGTGCTGTATTGTTCAGCAAATACAGTGTGCCCAGACTTGAACTGACAGCTCTCTTTCTGTTTGGCGCAGGTTGTCTGGGAGCCTTTCTGGCACCGACATTTTCAGTACTTCTGGTTTCCAGAATAATACAGGCATGTGGTGCCGGTATGCTTACACCCATGATGCAGATGTCATTACTGCATATTTATCCACCTGAAAGGCAAGGTGAAGCGATGGGATTAACGGGTGTTGTTGTAGGAGCGGCTCCGGCCATTGCCCCTGCTGCAGCCGGGATCCTTATTGACAGCTTTGGATGGAGAAGTATTTTTCTTACTCTGTTTGTATTGGCAGTATTAGCGACTATTGCAGGATCATTTACTTTGAGGAGCCTTAAGGAACCTCATCCGGAACAAGTAGAATTATGGTCATTGTTTCTGTATGCATCAGGTTTCACATTGTTCATGCTTGGCGTTGATCAGCTTAAGAAAACAAGTTTCCGGTCAATGTATACTTATATCATGTTTATTGCAGGTATAGCTGTACTTACATTATTTGTAAGAAGGCAAAAGATGAGCGTTAAGCCGATCCTCAGAGTGGAACTTTTGAAATACCGAAGTATGTCCCTTGGAACGTCAATAATCTGTATAGCATATGTACTTATGATGGCAAGCAGCATTCTTGTTCCGCTTTACATCCAGACTGTATCAGGGCATAGCGCGACATTGTCAGGTGCTATAATGGTTCCGGGATCAGCACTGATTGCTTTAATAAGTCCTGTCAGCGGGAAAATAACTGACCGTGCGGGAAGCAGGATAGTTATCATTGCAGGGCTGATTACCTTAGCTGCAGGCTGTGGCGGTTATATTTTATTCACAGAAAGCACTGGAGTGTTTCCTGTCACACTGTTTTACATGCTGAGAAGTATCGGTATCGCATTGCTGATTACCGCATGCACAACTTTGGCTGTCAGATCATTGCCTCTTAGCTGTAAACCTCACGCCATGGCTTTACTTAACTCTCTCAGGCTTATGGCCGGAGCACTCTTTTCGGCTGTGATCGTTCTGATAGCTGAAGAACTGTCATCATCGGGGTCAATAGATATTCATGGTGTCCATGCTGCATTTACGGTAATGACAGCTACTGCAGCTGCAGGTCTTATTCTGGCTGTATGGCTTATTCCATCTGCAGAAACAGAGCGTGAAGCTGTGTAACACGTTAAAACAATGTAAATCCACAAGGAAACATTCAAAATGGAAAGAAAATGCACACTGACACTTACAGCAAATGCGGGACTCATCATTGATATCAATGAATCAGTACTTTTCATCGATGCACTTCATCATGGCAGCCCTGGGAAGTATTCGCCTGTAAATGATGAGATATTCAATACGATCTGTACTTCCGATGAAGTGAACAACCCATCTGTATTGCTGTATTCGCACTGTCATCCCGATCATTTTTCCGAGGACATGACAGCAAAATTCATATCTGACAGAAAGATACCTTGCATAATTCCGGAAAAGGTTTTTAATTCGCAGATTCTTCTGACAGATGATTATGAAGAATTCAGAATTTCCGGGTTCCGGATATTATGTTTCCGGCTGCCGCACTCAGGCGATTCATCGTCTGAGCCTGTACTGTATGGGTTTGTAATCGAAAAGGATGGTATCAGAATCCTTGTTCCCGGTGATTGTGAAACTGCCTCAGCTGAACTTGAAGAGATACTATTAACAATTGGAAAAATAGACATAGCAGTTCTGAACTATCCCTGGGGAGCTCTGTTCAAGGGGAGGAGATTTATTAAAGAAATCATGAAACCTGATGAAGTGCTTCTGGTACATATTCCTTTTCCGGAGGATGATACAAATAAGGTGCGAATTATGTTAGACCGTCAGATGAAAAGAATTGGCTCATCCAATTTCAGATTAATGGAAAAGCCGCTTCAGAAGGAAGAATTCTTTTTATAATTATTACAAATCAGAGGGGAGAATTATAATGATCAAGGCTTGTTGTATTTCATGCTATTCGAGCGAAAATAATATACTAAAAATCCAGGACACATGCGAAAAATATGGCTACACAATCAGTTTCTATGAGAGTGCTGATGAAGCGGATGGAAAGGTATCAGACGTTGAAGTCGCATATTGTACAAGCCCTGCATTACTTAATCAGATGAAGAACCTCAGATGGTGTCATACTGATAGTGCAGGAGTAGATAATTATATAAAGACAGGATTATTTACTGACAGAACCATCTTGCTGACCAACAGCTCGGGTGCGTTTGGGAGAGCGATTTCAGAGCACATTATAATGGTTACGCTTATGCTTATGAGGAGGATGCCGGAATATAACAGAATAGTCAGCAGCAAACAATGGAAACACGATCTTTCCATCCGCTCAATAGCAGGCAGCAATGTAGCTATTATCGGAACAGGAAACCTGGGAATGACTGCTGCTGAGAAGTTCAGAAATCTTGGTGCTGCAAATGTTATAGGATTCAGCAGAAGCGGAAAGAATAAGAAGCCATTTAGCAATGTGTATCAGATGCATGAATTTGGAAGCCGGATACAGGATGCAGACGTGATTGTGCTTTGCCTGCCTGATACGCCGGAGACCCGGGGGATAATGGATGCCGAAAAAATCGCGATGATACCGGAAACCGCGTTCCTGATTAATGTAGGCAGAGGCACAACAATAGATCAGGATGCACTCATCAACTCACTGAATGAGGAAAAAATAGCCGGTGCGGCATTGGATGTAGTTAATCCGGAGCCACTGCCTCCGGAGCATCCGCTGTGGACGGCAAAGAACTGTGTCATCACACCTCATTGCTCTGGCGATATGGGACTGGAATATTCAGTTGACAAGACGGTAGATTATTTCTGCGAGAATCTGAAAAGATATGCAGAAGGAAAGCCGCTGATCAACTTGATCGATCCGGATGCCGGATATTGACACAGGCGAATGGAAAAACACCAACGAGACTAATATGTTCAGCCAATGCAACAGAGGTGCTATAACTTTGTTGTTTTTTCAATTACTTCTGTGAAGGATGAATTACAATTTTTCCTTCTCAAGGACGGAGACAGAAGAGACGTTGACGCTGAACTTCTTGCCAGCAAAATAATGGATTGCTTTACAATAGATCATGTGCGGTATTTACCTGAACAATATAAAGGTGTTGATGTCAGTTCCGGTGAGATCATCACATCTATCGAGAGAAGTATCGTATCCATGGAGTATGTACAGATATATGCTCAGAATCATGACCAGGATTATTCAAGGATGATTCTTACTAAAGATGCATATGCATATTACTCAATGAATATCATAGACTATCTGATTGGCAATACAGATCGTCACTGGGGCAATTGGGGTGTCTGGGTAGATAACCGCACCAATAAGATAATGGGTTTACATCCGCTGATGGACTTTAACAAGGCTTTCACAGCATATGATTCGCTTGAAGGCGCTATCTGCCAGACATCGACTGGTGGTCAATGTTCAACAGAAGACTTGATGTATTAAGAGAAGCAGTGACAGCCAAAACCCTGTGATACCAACTTGATACTTAAAATCCTTGAAGCTTTGGTGAATATGTTAAATAAGATAAAAGTAGTTAGTAAAACCGTTGTAAAATCGGATGAGTCATCACAAATTATGGCTACATCTGAAGAGTTCGAATAAAAGTATACGCCGGAGTGCTACATTGGAAAGCACTTCGGCGTTTTTTCATGCCCGGAATGTGCAGTGATTCGCACATTTCTCATCTGATGAAACATAAGATAGACTGTCCATTCTTCAAAAAGGTTGATTTCATCTACTCGATTATCGTATCGGATTCCGGGGACATTTTGTAGGCGTCTGTAACGTAGTTGCGGAATGCCAGATATGCGCCGCGGAGTTTCTTCTTGTTAGGATAGATGATAAGAGTAACAAGTTCCTGCTTTGGCTCAATAGGAAGAGCTGTGATTTCTGAGTCTTCCAGACTCCGTGCAGTGCTTTCAGTCGCAAGGATTATACCAACATCATCGCGCACCATGTCCTGCATCAGACTGGTTTCAGAAGTATTCATGAAAGAAACATTGAAAGGAATGTTGTTTTCGCTATATAGCTTCTTCATTTCTATGTAGAAATGAGAATCCTTTTCACCTGTAAGTAGAGGGTAATTGCCTAGATCCGAAAGGATCATTATATTAGCATTAACTCCGGTTCTTTTCCTGCTTATTACAGCATATAGTCTTTCATCATCGATTTCGGTGTAATCGAAATCCGGCATATTATCGCGCCTGCATTTTATGATTGCAAAGTCGAGATCGCCATTTCTAAGCATATCGTAAGCAGCATAGTTATCGACTGCCTTGATGTTTCCCATCACGTTGCTGTTTGTTGCAAAGAATGAGGCGAGGATTTGTCTTAACGGAGACTTGCCATAGAAAGGATACACTCCGACTCTAAGAACTGGCTTTTCATCTGAACGCTCAAGGTCAAATGCCTGGAAAAGATCATCGACCGAATCCACGATTTTCTGTGCATATTCGCAGAATTTCTCACCATCTGAAGTCAGTGAAACACTGTGAGTATCCCTCCTGAAAAGCTTGACCTGCAGCTCTTCTTCCAGTGCATTGATCTGATGGGATATAGCCGGCTGGGTCACATAAAGCGCTTTGGCCGCACCGGAAAAGCTCTTTTGTTTTGCTACTTCCAATACGTAATATATCTGTCTGATCTCCATAAACAACCATCCATAATCTGCATAACTAATCGTGTTATTACAATTATATATGAAAAAGTTTGCTTGCCAACCACCCAGGTTTTTCAGGTGGTTATTATTTTGCTTTATAAGCGTATGAAGAGCAAGCATTTCCGTTTTGATTCGGCTGACGATAAAGTTGAGTTACAGAAAACTAATGGAATTTGCTTACTCAGCTTATCAAGAGGAGACCCCCATGAACCATTATCTCGAAGAAGCAATGGCAATGAAGGATGAACTCATCGCCAACAGAAGGCACATTCACAGAAGACCTGAACTGGGATTCGATCTGCCGGAAACAATCGAATTTGTTGCTACCCAGCTGGAATCTTACGGATATAACCCTGTCAAAATCGGCGGAGGTCTTACCTGCACAGTTGGCAGCGGCAGCCCGGTGATCATGCTCAGAGCGGACATGGATGCGCTTCCTCAACAAGAGGACACTGGACTTCCGTTCAGCAGCGAGAAAGACGGGGTGTGCCACTCATGTGGTCATGACGCGCATACAACGATGCTGCTTGGAGCAGCAAAACTCCTCAAGACACATGAGTGTGAGCTCAAGGGAACAGTCAAGTTCATGTTCCAGCCTGCCGAAGAACTTCTTGCAGGATCAAGAAGAATGATCGAAGAGGGAATCCTTGAAAATCCTCATGTGGATGCAGCAATGGGGTTTCATGTCAATGTTGGTCCGCTTGGGCCATATGACTATCACGCAGGAACTATGAATCATGCTGTGGGCAGGATAATGGCTTCTGCAGATGAGATCAATATCAAGGTCAAAGGCAGATCTGCTCATGGAGCATCAGCTTATCTGGGAATCAATGCAGTAGCAATAGCATCGAATATTGTCACTGCACTTCAGCAGATGCCGATAATGGAGACCAAGTACAACGATGATGTCATCATGTGTATTGGCAAGATAGAAGGCGGAGCAAGAGCAAACATCATTCCTGATGAGGCTACCATTACGATGAGCTTCAGAACCTTTACCTCAGAAGCAAGAGAGTATATGCGTAAAAGAGTCCCTGAACTGGCATCAGGAATCGCAAGCGCCTGGAGAGCAGAAGCCGAGACAGAATTCGTTGTCGGAGTAGCACCGGTCTACAACAACGAGGAAATGGCCGCGGAAATGCATGAGTATGCACTCGATGTAATGGATAAAGTTCAGATAGTGCCGGCGGTTGCAGGTTCCGAGGACTTCGCAAATGTATGTGAATACGTTCCGACATTCTGGGCGAATATAGGATTCGGAGATCCGTCAGATGGATATGAGTACTCAATGCATAACCCTAAGATGCGTATTGACGAAAACGGACTTCCATACGGCGTAGCCGCCCATTGCCATCTTGCAACAGAGTGGCTCAGAAATCACAGCGAATAATAACAAAGTTATGAACGGCCAATTCGGCCGATAGCATAAATAACCTCCACTAATAATTAATACCTTAAGCTAACAAGAGAGAAAGGAAAGTATCATGAACGGGTTAGTCGCACTTACAATCATCATGGTAGTCTATGCTGCAGGTGATATGATAGCAACCAAGACCAAGGCAATCATATCAATGCTGTTCGTTGCATCCGTAGTATTCGCTATAGGATTCTGGAACGGACTTCCGGGAACAATTTTCGCAGACTCACAGCTCCAGCCTTTTGCCGCGGTAACAGTAGGACTGCTTCTCGTGCACATGGGAACCACCATCAAAGTCAAGGAACTCCTTGCTGAGTGGAAAACAGTTGTGCTCGTTCTCGCTTCCACAATTGCAATCTGCCTCGGAGTTTACTTCATTGGCGGCCTGGTCGTTGAGAAAGCAATGGCACTCATGGCTGCTCCTATCGTAGGCGGCGGAGTCGTAGCATTCCTCGTAATGTCAGAAGCGCTCAAGGATGCCGGAGAAAATGTAATCGTATTTGGTTCAATCGTACTGGTAATGCAGGGCGTCATCGGATTCCCTATCGCTTCATTCCTCTGCAAGAAAGAAGCACTCAGACTCAGATCCGCTTTCAGAGATGGATCACTTAAGATGCTTGATGATTCAGCAGTTGCTGATGGAAATGCTGCAAAGAAGACAATTCTCCCACAGGTACCGGAGAAATATAACGGACCTAATTTCATGATCGCAAAGCTCGCCATCGTAGCTTGCATCGCACAGTGGCTTTCCGGTCTTACAGCAGGCAAGGTCAACATGCTTGTTATCTGCCTGATCCTCGGTGTAATCTTCCGTGCAATCGGATTCCTTGATGAAGGCTCACTGACAAAGGCTAATGGATTCACATTCGTAATCGGAGCCGTACTGACCAACGTATTCGATTCTCTTGCAAATACAACACCATCACAGCTTGTATCAATGATTGGACCTCTCGTGATCATCTTCGCAGTCGGACTTGCGATCTGTGCAATCGTTGCTATCCTTGTTGGAAAGCTTCTTGGAGAGAGTTGGTACATGTCATTTGCACTTGGCGTAACTGCACTTTTCGGATTCCCGGGAACACTCATAGTTCCTACAGAAGTTGCCAACGCTGTTGGTGAAAGCGAAGAAGAAGTCGAAATGCTCAAGAAACATCTCGTACCTAAGATGATTATCGCAGGAATGGTTTCGGTATCAGTAGTATCAGTAGTATTCGCAGGTATAATGGCTGCGTGGGCATAACAAAGGCTTTGGAACTAAAATGCGAGGAACCGTTGAAATTTCAACGGTTCCTTTTTTGATGATGTCAAAATGATGTTTTTTCCGGAACGTCCTGAAGGCAGTCAGACAATAGCCGTTATTTTGTTGTGTGGAGTATAAGATGTATAACGAGCAGGGAGTTTGTTATAATGGTTTCATCAATCATAACGGCTTCGCCGTAAGGATGAAACCATTGATCTCCGGAGGCTAAGCTCCTCCGATAGAGTGGTTTCATCAATCATAACGGCTTCGCCGGCTCTGTGGGGGCAGACACTGATCAGAAAGCTGCTTGAATCGTAGCGACTGAAGGGGGTAAGCGACATGAAGTATGCATTTGTTAATGGTATAATCCTCGATGGCAGCAAGGACATGCAGCCTGTTTCAGGCAAGGCCGTACTGACAGACGGGGACCGCATAGCAGGGATCGTTTCTGAACTTAAGGATCTGCAGGGATATGAGATAGTTGATCTTAAGGGCGCTTATCTGCTGCCGGGACTGATCGACATGCACGTACATCTTGCTCTCAGCGGCAAACCTCCCAGGGCAGACAGCAAGCCGAAGGATTACGACAAACTGTATAAGCTGCTTACCGGAAACAAACTGATCAGAGCAGCGGTCAAGCAGATGGTAGCAGGATATGCCAGGACCGAGCTGATGAGCGGAGTAACAACGATCAGGACTGTCGGCGGCGTGCTGGATTTTGACGCGCAGGTCAGAGATCTTATCAACGAAGGCAAAATGACAGGACCGCGCATCATAGCATCGAATACCGGAGTGTCAGTTCCCGGAGGACATTTTGCCGGATCGATCGCAACGGCCGTCAGCTCACCCGAAGAAGCAAGGGCGCTCGTCCGTCAGATATCTGATACCAGACCAGATCTTATCAAGCTGATGATCACCGGAGGCGTAATGGATTCAGACGAGGAGGGCATGCCGGGTGCTCTGAAGATGTCACCTGAGATCGTAAGAGCCGCGTGCGAAGAGGCACACAGTCTCGGATATGCTGTTGCAGCTCATGTGGAGAGCACGGAAGGTGTCAGAGTTGCGCTTGAGAACGGTGTTGATACGATCGAGCATGGGGCAAAGCTTACAGATGAGACGATCAGACTGTTCAAAGAGAGAAAGGCAGCAGATATCTGCACTTTATCGCCTGCGATACCATATGCGATGTTTACTCTCGAAGAGAGTCACGCTACGGAGATCGCGAAGAAGAACGGCAGCGTAGTCCTTGAAGGGATAATTGACTGCGCAAAAACCTGCATAGAGAATGATATCCCTGTAGGCCTCGGAAGCGATGTGAGCTGCCCGTTCGTAACACATTACAACTTCTGGAGAGAACTGTATTTCTTCAGCAGATACATAGGAAGGTCAGCGCAGGAGACACTTTACAGGGCCACTGCAGGCAATGCGGCCATCGCCGGCATAGATATGGAGACCGGCACGATCGAAGCCGGTAAATGTGCTGACATGATAGTTGTCAGGGAGAATCCGCTGGACGATCTGAACGCACTCAGAAATGTATCAATGGTAATGGCAAGAGGCAAACTCATCCGCAGACCGAAACATAAGCAGATGAAAGCTATTGATGAAGTGATAGACAGATATTTTTAGGCGACCTGGGCTGAAGAATATCAGTTGAGAGAGAATAACAAACAAAAGAAGGCCGCAGCACCTGGACTTGCAAGGTGCCACTGCCTTTTGTGCTATCATTAACGACAGAACAATGTACGGAGAATGGCATATGAAATGCCGGAGGGGGATATGATAAAAATCAGTTTTGACGTTCAGGAGATCAATTACGAGAAATGTTTCGAGAGCCTGATACCGCAGCTAACACAGGAATTAAGATCAAGTAAGAATCCGGCCGAGCTTGAGAAACTGATAATACGGCTCGGAGATGATCTTGTTCCGGTGGTAAATAAGCTTGTTGGTTTTCTGGATACAGATACACGTGATCAGATCATAGTATGGATGGTCGAAAAAATGCAGGATTCGATCGTTAGCTCTGTGAACAAGGCGCTGCATGATTATCTTGGCGGGGACGCGGTTATGATCGGTACCATATATGTTGAAGATAGGCCGGGCCCAAAGATAACACTGCATGCGGTGCAGGTGAAGACAGACAGCACACAGCTCACTGATTCCCCTGCGCTGACCGGCATTATCGGAGGCGTGGCAAAACTTGCTTTCCTGTTCACTGATCCGGGGACGATCGAGAAAGACGTGATAAAGCTTTTGTCCTCCGACTATGTTAAGCCTAAGATCATTTCAACACTTTCGGACGGCCTTCGTAAAGCCGGGCTGTATCTCACATTAAGTGATATAGTGGTCAGGGAAGATACCGGAAACGTTAAGATACCGCATATGACGGATCCGGAAAAGGATGAAGGCCTGCTTCCGGATGCTATCGAAGATAAGATCATTGATGCCATTGCCGGATGGCTGAAACAGACCTTATTGGTTTGATTCAATACAGAAATAACCAGGGGAGAAATATATAATGAAGAACCTGAAAAAACTTACATTGCTGCACTCCAACGACCTTCACGGGGACTTCCTTGCAGAGAAGGTTGACGAGAAACTCATCGGCGGCGTTTCGCGCCTGTCCGGCTATATAAACAAGGTCCGGAACGAGGAGAAGAATGTTATCTATTCTATCTCCGGTGACATGTTCCGCGGCTCGCTGATCGACAGCGAGTTTCAGGGGCTCTCGACGATCGAAATCATGAACATGCTCGCACCTGATGTTGTGACGATCGGAAATCATGAGGCAGATTATGGGCTGGCGCACATGCTGTTCATCGAGAAGTGCGCGTCATTCCCGATCATCAATGCCAACATGTATATCAAATACGTCGGCACCCGTCTGTTCAACTCTCACTTCATCAAGGAAATCGATGGAATGCGTGTGATGTTCATAGGCATACTTACCGAGGAAGTGCTGAAGAACACAAAGAGCGAAGGGGTTGTCGGCACCCTGATAGATATACAGGATGCAGTATCTGAGATCAGCAAAATCTGCGATGCATACCGCACTGAGGATGTTGATTTGACCGTTTTGCTCACACATATCGGTATTGAAGAGGACAAGAAACTTGCCGAGGCACTCGACCCGGCATGCGGAATAGATATTATTATCGGTGGACACAGCCATACGCTCCTCGAAGAGCCTTGCGTTGTGGCGGGGATCCCGATCGTACAGGCGGCTGTCGGCACAGATCAGATCGGACGTTTCGATATAATGGTCGATACTGACAAAAACTGCATAGATTCATATACATGGCAGTGCATCCCGATCACAGAAGAGAATTGCCCGCGTGATGAAGCTCTGGAGAAGGTCGTCAGCGAGTACAAGGATTATACGGACGAGAAGTACGGACGCATCCTTACAAGATTTCCGCGCGCTTATACACATCCGAAGCGCAACATGGAGACCGAACTCGGAAACCTCCTGGCGGAATGCATGCGCGATCAGATCGGTGCGGATCTTGTTCTCATCGGCTCAGGAAGCATACGCAAGACATCGCTTGGACCTGCAGTCACGGTCAGGGATTTCCTTGAGATATTCCCGTTCGCGGAGCCTGCGTTCGGTTTCAGACTGACAGGCAAACAGCTCAGGCATATCGTGACATTCATGCTCCGGGAAGACTCATTCCTGGACAGCGAGCATAATGAATGGTTCCAGTTCTCAAAAGGATTCTGCTGCGAGTTTGACCGGAAGAATCACCAGGTCATATCACTTAAGATGAACGGGAAAGAAGTCGGAGACGAGGATATGTTCACCGTCGTCATGCAGAAGTTCTTCTTCGATAATATCGGAGATTTCCTGGATCTCCCTAGCGAGGAGATAGAGAAGAACGGAAGACCTATCGAAGTTGCCACCAAAGCGCCGAACCTGCTGGAGGAATACTTCAAGGACCACGAGAGCATCAAGCTCGACGATGAACAGAGGCTGATAATTCATACATAACAGTGATTGTGAGGAAAAAATGACTTCTAAGGAATGGGAAAAACATACTCTTGAAGAGGACCGCAAGATCAGAAAGAAGATAGATAAGTACAGGAACAAGGGCACAAACCGGGTGATCCTCGGATTGCTCATTGCTTTATTCGGCTTTGATTCGCTTAACGATGTCATCAAACAGTTCACGAAAGTTGCCACTGAGTATACAAAGACGGCCGGAAAAAAGAATATGTCGCTGGATGTGATCGCCGGTGCAGTCAAAGCAGGGTCGCAGGAGACTGACGGCAGGCTTGCCATGGTTGCTCTGGCATTCATCCTTCTGGCTCTTGCAGTATTCTTCTGGGCTGTGACTGCCCGTAATAAAGCTGATGCGATCGAGACGAAAATGTTCAGATGGATGCCGGATGAAGAAGAAGAAATCAAAAAGAATGTCCGCTGGCTTCTCAAGGAGATATACAAGCTGACCAGATACAAGAAATTAAAGCCGAAGGAAGAACATGAAAAGGCGGTTCTTGTAGAAGGCGGACATATAGTACTGAACAAGGGATACCGTGAAAACACCGAAAAATATAAAGCGTTATGACCATACCAGCCAGATGAAGATATATCCGGCAATGACTGCAACGAGGGTGTACGGAACACCTATGCGCATGAAATCTTTGAACGATACCTGGTAGCCTTCGCTTTCAAGCAGACCTACAGCTGCGATATTTGCTGAGGCACCTATAGGTGTGATGTTGCCGCCGAGGGTCGCACCGGACAGAAGTCCGAAGTACAGAAGATACGGTTCTATACCGAGTGTAGAAGTAACAGCGGTCAGGACCGGAAGCATCGTCGCAACATACGGAATGTTATCCACGAATGCGGATATGAGGACTGAACCCCAGACTATGATCGTGTACAGCAGGAATTTATCGTTTCCTCCTGCTTTGACTATGAGGTCTGCAAAGTCATTGATGATACCTGTATTGGTAAGCCCGCCGATAACGACGAAAAGCCCCGTAAGGAGACCGAGAGTACCGAAGTCGAGAGTCATTACCGAAGCGATGGTGTCCTCTGTATTGCCGTCTCTGATAGTATCAATGATTATCGTGATGACTGCCAGTGTGCAGCATATGACGCCGTTAGTGATAGACGGTGTATCCGGGATAAAAGATGCTGTAATGAGCGCGCCGACCATCAGGATCAGCATAGCGGTCGGGAGATAATCATGCACTTCAGTCATTTCGACTGAAGTGATTTTTTCTTTAAAATTGCGGAAGAGGATGAACATGACAGGTATGGTGGCAAGTGCTCCGAGCTCTACTGCGAAAAAGATACCCGGGCGGCCGTTCATCCAGAAAAAGTCCATGAAGTTCATGCCTGCATAGTCTCCGAGCATGATCGAAGTCGTATCGCCGACAAGAGTTGCAGCACCCTGCAGGTTGGACGACACTGAAACGGAAAGAATCATTCCGACAGGGTTGATCCTGAGTTTCCTGCATATGGCCAGAGCGATAGGTGCAACGATCAGGACGGTGGAAACATTATCTATAAATGCGGATATGATACCGGCAAAAAGAGACATGCGGATGGTTACCCACATCGCATTTTCAGACTTTGACAGCAGAATGTCTGCCAGAAGGGCGGGCATCCCCGAATCAATAAAGTAATAGACGATGACCATTGTTCCGGCGATCATCAGTAAGACGTTCCAGTTGATGACAGATGCCAGCATTGAAACAGGCAGTATACCTGCAGCAAGAAAGGCCACAGCGGTCACAAGCGCTATGTACGGCCTGTACTTAGGCGCTGCGATCATAAGAACATACATCAGTATAAACAGTATTAAAGCTGCCAGTTTCATCCAGTCCCTCCAGATATATGTGTATCACAGATATAATAGCACTGTCAGGACGCAAAATGAACTGCCTGTTGTGCGCTAAATACTGTTCAGACCCGTATGCTGTGACAGAGATGGAGGATGCTGCAGTGGCAGCGACATCAGCGGAAAGATGTAGGCGCAGCATCGAAAATAATATGATTTACCAGAGAGCCGTTCAGCCGGACGGCTCTTTTTGTGGTATAGTTAGTGTACCGGCAAGGGGGGCCGCCTTAAGGGACGGCTTTAATGCTGAAATAAAAAAAGGAGAGAATCAGATAAAATGGGTGTATTAAGCAATCTTGAACCAAAGGAAGTATTTGAAAACTTTGAAGCTCTGTCAATGATCCCGAGGAGGACATTCAGAGATGAGAAGATCAGCGATTTCTGTGTTGAATTTGCCAAGAAGCACGGCCTTGAGTATGTACAGGACCATGTAGGCAATGTCATCATCTATAAGCCGGGAACAGAAGGATATGAAAACAGCGAACCTGTCATCCTTCAGGGCCATATGGACATGGTGGCAAGCAAAACACCTGATTCCGATCATGATTTCGATACCGATCCTCTCGATCTGTTCATCGAGGACGGATACGTCGGTGCAAGAAATACGACCCTCGGCGGTGACGACGGTATAGCTCTCGCATATGCCATGACAGTTCTTGCAAGTGATGATATCCCGCATCCTCCGATCGAAGCGGTCTTCACAATAGATGAGGAGATCGGTATGGGCGGTGCTGAGGCACTCGATGTATCGATGCTCAAGGGCAGGAAGATATTCAACATCGACGGAGAACTTGACGGTGTTCTCAATGTCGGATGCGCAGGCGGAACTGTATGCGATGTAGTTATCCCTGTATCCAGAAGAGAGAGAAACGGTGCAAAAGTGACCATCAGGGCTCATGGCTATCTCGGCGGGCACTCCGGAAACGATATCCAGAGACAGAGAGGCAACGCTATCAAGGATATGGGTCGTCTGCTGTATGATCTGAGCAAGAAGATAGACTTCTCTCTGATGTCGGTAAACGGCGGAAATGCGGCTAACGTAATTGCCCAGTACTGCACTGCGGAAGTCGTCATGAGCGCTGACAGGGCTGAGAACTTTGTTTCAAGACTCAATGACCTTGTTGAGGTAATGCGTTCAGAGTATCAGGGCAGTGAGCCTGATATGGTCATCGAGGCTGAGATCGGAGAAGAAGATACATACGATGTATTCAACTGGGAGTGCACTGTAAATGTTATCTGGTATATGTACGGAGCCATCGACGGAGTACAGGCCATGGAGCGCAATGTACCGGGTGCAGTAGAGAGCTCACTCAACACCGGCATCGCAGTCACAGATAATGATTCAGTTGATGTAACATATCAGGTAAGAAGCTCCATCGAGAGCAAGAGGGATGAGATGGTACACAGGCTGGGTCTCTGGAGCGAGATCGTAGGCGGTCATGTCGTGGTGCAGTCTGCTTATCCTGCATGGCCTTACAATCCGGAATCCGAACTGAGAGCTGTAATGGAGGAGACATACAGAGATATGTTCGGAAGCGATCCTGAGGTAAGTGTCATCCATGCCGGACTCGAAGGAGGCATCCTGATGGGCAAGAACCCTGATTTCGACATAGTCACATTCGGACCTGAGATGCTGAATGTACATACACCTGGAGAGAGGCTGAATATAGAGTCGACAAGAAAGAACTGGGAATACCTCAAAGAGGTCCTTGCAAGACTCAAGTAATAGAAAACATGCGCCGGAAAGATGCATATCATGCTGTTCCGGCGTTTTTCTTCCTGTAACAGGTGCTTCATGTGGTAATATCTGCATATATCAGACAGAAAGGATATCCGGAACATGAGAAAAATAGTATTTATAGGAGCAGGCTCGCTGGTATTCACCCGCAACCTCGTAAGAGACATAATGACATTCCCGGCATTCGATGACTGCGAGATCGCTCTTGTGGATATCGACGAAAAGCGCCTCGGATACGCAAAACAGGCTGCTGAGACTGTCATCTCTGCAGGGGGACACAATGCTGTCGTGACAGCTTATACAGACAGAACAGAGGCTCTCCCGGGAGCTGACGGAGTGCTCATAACAGTACTGCAGGGCGGCGTGGATGTATGGAGATACGACATCGAGATCCCTAAGAAGTACGGTGTGGACATATGCGTCGGAGATACAAGAGGACCGTCGGGCATTTTCCGTTTCCTCAGAACGGCACCTCTCATGCTCGAGATCATAAGAGATATTGAGAAGCTGTGCCCGGATGCTGTAGTACTCAACTACACCAATCCTATGGCGATGCTCTGCAGCTATCTTCAGGCGCAGACGGATGTCAGCGTGACAGGTCTCTGCCACAGCGTTCAGGGAACAGCAGCAATGCTCGCAAGATGGATGGGGATCGCACCTGAGGAGCTTGAATACACATGTGTCGGCATCAACCATCAGGCGTTTTACCTTGACCTGACCCATGACGGACAGGACATGTATCCGGCTCTATTTGAAGCTATAAAGAGACCGGAGGTAGCCAATGAGGAGCAGGTGAGAAACGAGATGTTCCGTCACCTGAAGTTCTATCCGACAGAGTCATCCGGACACAATTCAGAGTACAACCCGTGGTTCAGGAAGAGACCTGATCTCATCGAGAAATACTGCACCCACGGCACGGGCTGGAATCCGGGCGCATATGCATTCATCCTGAACGAATACCTCGACCGCGAGGATACATGGGAGAATGAGTATAAGGAGTGGCTTGAAACCAAGGCAAGGACAGACCTTGACAGGGGAGAGGAGTACGCTTCGTACATATTCAATGCGATCTTCGGTGACCATACTTCGGCTCCTTTCAACGCTAACCTCAGGAATCTGGGATATGTAACAAATATAGATGAGGGGGCATGTGTTGAAGTTCCTGTAACGGCAGACAAGGACGGAATCCATGTCAATGGAGTATATACTCTGCCGCCTCAGATCAGCGCTCTCGTGGGACATTCCGCAAAGCTTGAGGAGATGGCGGTCCAGGCAGCTATTACCGGCGATCCTGACCTCGTTTTCCAGGCAGTTCTGCAGGATCCTCTAACAGCGAGCGTATGCAGCATGCAGGAGATACACGACATGGTACAGGAGATGTTCGATAAGAACGCAGAATATCTCGGCTACTTCAAGTCACTGAAAATATAAACATGAAGATGAGAGTCAGCATATTCTCTGACAGGCAGGATTATCCTGTATTCATAGAGAAAATTAAAGTATGAAGAACGGCCATTTTTGGGTATAGTAGACAGGTAGGGTATAAAGGGGACCCGGGGATCAACGTTACCGGGAAAAACAAAAGGAGTATATTTCAAATGCAGAAGAAACCTATCACCAATAAGCTGCTGTGGATCTTTGCCGTTGGACAGTTCGGCTGGAGCCTGCTCTCAGGCATCGTTACCAACTGGATGGTGTATTACTATACAGGCAGCCCTGATGCACAGAATCCTAACACCGGAATCTTTGCTGCAGGGATCACCCAGCATCCGATCCTGTTCAAGCTGACTCTCTTCGGTCTCGTAATGGCGGTAGGCCGTGTCTTCGACGCGATCACAGACCCGCTCATTGCCGGCTGGTCAGACCGTTCAAACTATAAGGGCGGACGCCGTATTCCGTTTATGAGGACGATAGCAGTTCCTTTTGCTCTTGTAACGATAGGGCTGTTCACACTGCCGCAGACAGGAAACGTTGTAGTCAACGATGTGGTGCTCTTCGCGCTCCTTATAATCTTCTATCTGTTCATGACAATTTTCTGTACTCCTTACAACGCTCTCATCGCAGAGCTTGGAGATACACAGGAACACCGTATCAACGTTTCAACATACATTTCGTTCACATTCATCGCAGGTCAGTCCATATCCTTCATGCTTCCTAATGTAGCGGGAGCACTGCAGGGAGCATTCGGACAGGCCGGTTCAGTACGCATGGCAGTTGCCATTCTTGCAACGATCGCGTGCATCGCGATGCTTGTTCCTTCGCTGTATATCAAGGAGAGGGAGTACATCGATTCGAAGCCGAGCGAAACACCTGCGTTCTCATCACTTCTCAAGACATTCAAAAACGGACAGTTCCGTCGTTTTGTATACAGTGATGTGATATATTTCTTCGCGCTGACTCTGTTCCAGACAGGACTTGCGTTCTATGAGACCAAGCTGATGGGAATCGAGGATACATGGACATTCGTACTGACAGCTACCATGACATTCATAAGCGTGCTCCTGTATCCTGCAGTCAACAAGCTCGCACCTAAGCTGGGCAAGAAGAAGCTGATCATAACGGGATTCTTCGGATATGCTGTAGTATTCCTGATCACTTTCCTGTGCGGAAAGGGTCTGTACTGGGGCTTCATAGTAGCGGTATGCGCAGCTGTACCGATGGCCATCCTCGGCATCCTGCCGCAGGCCTGCGTTGCTGACGTTGCTGAACTCAGCCGCCTTGAGACAGGCGAGGACCGCAGCGGAATGTTCTTCGCTGCACGTACATTCGCATTCAAGATGGGGCAGGCACTTGCCATGGTAGTATTCACATCCATCACAGTATCGGGTACACCTGCAAGTTACCGTGCTACAGCTGCAGTCGCATTCGTTACATGTGTCATCGGAGCGTGCCTGTTCTTCCTCTATAACGAGAAGATGATCCTCTCGAAGATCGAGGCGATCAAGGCAGAGCAGGGCAAGTAATCGTTTATCAAATCCATTTTTCAGGTTATAAGAATAAAGCAGAAGCTAAATCACAAAATGAACGGTAACCGTAAGAAAAGAAGAAACAGGAAAAGAATCATCATCATACTCCTTATGCTCTTACTGTGCGTGCTGGCGGTATTCTACATAATCAGCAGCGCACACAGCAGGGCTGAAGCAAGGCAGAAAGAAGCCGCCGCGGCTGAAGAAGCAGACAAGGCGGCTGCGGAGGCAGCTGAAGAAACGGCAGAGCAGGAGGAGAAGGCAGCACAGAACGCAGCCGGATCACATGTGATCGCACACAGGGGCTCAGCCGGTGATGATGAGCTCTCATTTGCTGCATACGATAAGGCTGTGGAAGCGGGTGCGAAGTATATCGAAGCGGATATGGTCGTGTCTGCAGACGGGACTGTTTATGTGGCACATGAGGATGAGTCAAAACCTATGACGGGGTATGACGGATACTTCTCCGGGATGTCTGACAGCCAGATAGACTCACTGACTACAAGATCAGGAAACAAGGTACTGAAGCTGACAGACCTGTTCGACAAGTACGGAGACTCCGTCACATATATCGTGGATATAAAGTATAATGCCCCGAGAAATGCTGAGGCTCTGGTTAAGACTGTAAAGGAGTACGGGAATGAGGAAAATGTCGTGGCAGCGTCGTTCCTGCCTAAGGCACTCAATGCCGTTGAGGAGGAGCTTCCTGACATGACCAAGATATACCTTTGCAGTGATCAGGGTACGTTCAATGCAGGGCTCGGGTATTCGTTTGCAGACATAATCTGCGTTCCTTCTGACATCATGAACGCAGATAACCTGAAGGCAGCAAACGACAGCGGAAAGAAGTTCAGCGCATGGACTCTTAACACAGAAGAAGAGATCAAGAACGCAATAGACCTCGGCGTTGATATGTACTTCACAGATGACTCCGCACTCGCAGTCAGGCTGGAAGAAGAAAACCGGAAGGCAGAGTAATGATGCCATGCCGGAGGAACAGGGCAGTGTCCTGTGAACAGTAAACAAGTCAGGGAGAACGATTATTGATGGATAATACATTACTTGAGGAAAAACTGACCGCCCTTGGCGAAACCGAGATGCAGATGTTCAGGTTCATGCTGGACAGGCCTGCAGGCGCCATACTTACAGTTGAGACAGACAAAATGCTGGCACAGCTGCTGGCAGAGGACGGTCTTGCAGAAGTCGACGGTGACAAGGTGATCATCCCTGCTGAGATCCGTGATGCATACAGAGAGATATGGTCAGATGAGCTGACTCTGAAATGGCGCAAGCGCAACTGGATGTACAAGTGTATTGAGGCCGGCAATTACCTGTACGGAGTCATGACATGGGATGTTCTTAAGGACCTGTTTGCGCTGAGATATCCTCACGCTGAGATGGATGAGGTGAAGGAGCTGTTTGCAGCCACACCTGTCTTCTACCAGTGGTTCACTGAGAGGGACGGGCAGCTTGTCCTTAACGGATACGAAAAGGATGATTACTACAGGTACCTCCTGCAGATGCAGGGTGATACACCTTTCTACATCCCGTCTAAGGAGGAAGTCGAGGAGCTGTATGAGAGAGGCTGCCTCATAAGCCGCGAGTCTCATGCAAAACTGAAGGACTTCATAGATGAGACCTTCGGATGCGGCCCTGATGCTGCAGAGCTCAAAATGGCAAGGCTGTACCAGGCTGTCAATGACAGGGTAAGAGTCAACGATGCGGTCGATATGTTCCTCGTAGGAGACATCGAAGACGGTGAAAAGATGAAGTTCCCTTCGGATGAAGCTGAGGTGAAGTTCATCGAGCTCTATATGGACATGAGCAGGGAGTGCCGCACCAGAGACAACCGCGGTCATGACTGGTACGAGATGACAGCCATCATGGCGGAAAAAAACAGAACTGCGGGATCAGACAGAAAGAATGCGCCTGTAAAGCGTGTCAAGATAGGAAGAAACGAGCCGTGTCCGTGCGGAAGCGGCAAGAAGTATAAAAACTGCTGCGGAAGGAACATTAGCTGAATCTGATGGCAGGGCAGTATAAAAGGCAACAGGATAATCCTCTGGGATCAGCGCCGCTGATCCCTCTGATCGCGGCTTACGCGATACCGTCGGTGATAAGCATGCTGGTTGGTGCGGCATACAATATCACCGACCAGATTTTTATTGGCCATGTTGTCGGAATGCTCGGAAACGCAGCGACCAATGTCGCTTTTCCTACAGTCACCCTTACGACAGGCATAAGCATGCTGTTCGGGATAGGCACAGCAGCCAACTTCAGCATCAACCTCGGCGCAGGTGATGAGGAAGAGGCAAGGCGGTATGTCCACAACGGGCTGACCGGCGTTGCAATAGCAGGGATCATTACAGGGATACTCGTATTCCTCTTCAGGAACAGCATCGTTGTGCTGTGCGGTGCTGATGCGGGAGGAAATGTATTCCCGTATGCGGTATCCTACCTGTCGATAACAGCCTGCGGACTGCCTTTCCAGATGTTTGCCCATACATCATCATCTATCATAAGAGCTGACGGCAGCCCGAGATATTCGATGATATGCACTGTAACGGGCGCGATACTGAATATATTCCTTGACTGGCTGTTCATGTATCCTCTCGGCATGGGCATAGAGGGCGCTGCTGCAGCGACAGTACTGTCGCAGATGGTGAGCTGCCTCATCGCGGCGCTGTACTATCCTAAGTTCAGAGCCTTCAGGCTTTCAGTCAGGGAGCTGGGCATAAGCATCAGGCATCTTATCGGCAGCATGGAGGCAGGCATACCGAATTTCTGCAACCACATGCTGATGATGTGCACCAACATAGTACTGAACAACATGCTCTCGACTTACGGAGCCATGTCGGTATACGGCCCGGATATCCCGCTTGCTGTTTCAGGCGTAGCGCAGAAGACCAGCATGATAATGGTCTCCTTTGCCGTCGGAATAGCCCAGGGGTGCCAGCCTGTATGGGGGTTCAACCTCGGAGCAGGGAAGTATGACCGCGTAAAAGGAGCATACTGGAGGGCGTTCACTGCAGCCTTCCTGATAGGCGTCATTTTCTTCTTTGCCTTCCAGTTCTTCCCGAGACAGATCATATCCATATTCGGGACAGGGAGCGACCTGTATTATGAGTTCGCGGAGAAGTACCTCAGGGTATTCATGATGCTGGTGTTCTTCCAGAACATACAGCCGGTCTCCATCAATTATTTCTCGGCTACAGGCAACCACAGACAGGGACTGCTGGTATCACTTTCAAGGCAGGGGCTGTTTCTTATCCCGCTTCTGGTGATACTCCCGAAGTTCATGGGTATAGACGGCATACTCGCCGCAAGCCCTATATCCGACGCGCTGGCATTCATAATGTCAGTATCAATGGTGGTTATCAGCTTCCGAAAGTTCGGAAAAACAGATGAAAAAGATGATTCCCAGGCCGGATAACAGGTATCCGGCCTTGTTTTTGTTGAAGCACGGCGTATAAAAAATGTATAATTATCTGGTTGAAAAACTGAGACATAACACAGACAGTACAAAAAGGGAGGTACAGGGACAATGACCAAAGGTGAGCAGTTATACGAAGGTAAGGCCAAAAAGGTATTCAGCACAGAAGATCCTGAGCTGCTGATAGTATCATACAAGGATGATGCTACAGCTTTCAACGGCCTCAAGAAGGGGACCATTCAGGGCAAAGGCGTTATAAACAACAGAATGTCCAACATGCTCATGAAGTATCTGGAGACCAAGGGAATCCCGACTCACTATGTTGAAGAACTGAACGACAGGGACACAGTTGTAAAGAAGGTTTCCATCGTTCCGCTCGAGGTGATCGTAAGAAACATCGCAGCAGGATCCTTCTCCAAGCATTACGGAGTAGAGGAAGGCGTGGTGTTTGAATCCCCGACAGTGGAATTCTCTTACAAGAATGACGACCTCGGCGATCCGCTCCTCAACACTTATCACGCACTGGCACTCGGCCTTGCGACTGAAGAGGAGATAAAGCTCATAGAAAAGTACGCATTCGGCGTCAACGAAATCCTCTCCGATCTCTGGAGAAAATGCGGAGTGATCCTCGTTGACTTCAAGCTCGAGTTCGGAAGACTCTCCGACGGCACTATCGTTCTGGCAGATGAGATCAGCCCGGACACATGCCGCCTGTGGGACAGCGAGACCAAGGAAAAGCTTGACAAGGACAGATTCCGCAGGGACCTCGGTGGCGTTGAAGAGGCATATAACGAGATCATGAGCCGCCTTGAGGAGAATATGAAATAAAAAGGAGACAAAATGGGTAATTGCGCAGTAGTAGGTATCAACTGGGGAGATGAAGGTAAGGGCCGCATGGTCGACCTTCTGACTGAGGACTATGATGTTGTAGTCAGATTTCAGGGCGGCGGAAATGCAGGTCATACCGTAATAAATGACAAGGGCAAATTCGCTCTTCACCTTCTTCCGTCAGGAGTATTCAGAGACGGCGTGCTGAACATCCTCGGAAACGGAGTTGCGCTCGATCCTGAAAACCTCTGGAAGGAGATGCAGGAAGTAGCGGCCAAAGGCGTTGAGATCACGCCTGACGCTCTTAAGATAAGCGACAGAGCATCCCTCCTGATGCCATGGCACAGAGAACTCGACGGCCTTGAAGAGGCGCGTCTTGCAGACAAGAACTACGGATCCACCAAACAGGGCATAGCTCCGTTCTATTCAGACAAGTATCAGAAGAAGACAGTACTCGCAGGAGAGCTGTTCTTCCCTGATGAGCTGCGTGCTCATATCAAAGACCTGCTCGAGTGGAAGAACCTCACACTGACAGGTGTATACGGTGCTGAACCGTATACCATGGAGATGATGGAAGACTGGATCGAAGACTACTGCGAGAAGATCAAGCCGTACGTATGTGACACAGGACTTCTTCTGAAGGAAGCTCAGGAGCAGGGAAAGAAAATACTCTTCGAGGCACAGCTCGGAGCACTCAGAGACCTCGATTTCGGTATCTGCCCGTACACGACATCTTCAAACACTCTTGCAAAATACGCTCCGATCGGATCAGGTATCCCTTCCGCCAGTGTCGATGAGATCATCGGCGTAGTCAAGGCATACTCGACATGCGTAGGCGAAGGTCCTTTCGTAGGAGAGATGGACGGAGAGGAAGCTGAAAAGCTCCGTGAGGCAGGCGCTGAATACGGCGCAAAGACAGGAAGACCGCGCCGTGTGGCACCGCTTGACCTCGTCGCTACCAAGTACGGAACCGAGATGCAGGCAGCTACAGGCCTCGCAGTCACCAAGATGGACGTACTCAGCTACCTCGACAGGATCCCGGTCATCACCGCATATGTTGTGAACGGTGAGAAGACTGACAGATTCCCGTTCCCGGCACTGCTGGATAAGGCAGAAGCACACGTTGAATATGTGGACGGCTGGAACTGCGATATCTCCGGAGCCCGCAAGTGGGAAGATCTGCCTGAAGCAGCTCAGAACTACATCACGATGATCGAGAAGGCGACAGGCTGCCCGGTCACATATATCTCTGTAGGAGCTGAGAGAGAAAGCATTGTTATAAGATAAGAAACATCACTGGCTGCAGTACAGCATATGACCGCTGCACTGCAGTTTAGTTATATAAACGATCAGGAGAAAACATATGACAAACAAGTACGAATCCCCGCTGTCCTCAAGATATGCATCTGACTACATGCTCGGACTCTTTTCATCAGATACAAGGTACCAGACATGGAGACGTCTGTGGGTCTCTCTTGCAAAGCAGGAGATGAAGCTGGGCCTTCCGATCACTGAAGATCAGGTAGCAGAACTCGAGGCGCATATAACGGATATAGATTATGAAGTAGTAAGACTCAGAGAGAAGGAAGTGCGTCATGACGTAATGGCTCATGTATATGCATACGGCAAAGTCGCTCCGTCGGCTGCCGGGATCATCCACCTCGGAGCAACAAGCTGCTATGTCACAGACAACGCAGATCTCGTAATATACAGGGATGCTCTCAAGTACATCCGCGCAGAGCTTCTCAAGGTCATCGCAAACCTCGCAAAATTCGCTGACGAGTACAAAGCGATGCCGGCTCTCGGATATACGCACTACCAGCCTGCACAGCCGGTGACCATCGGAAAGAGGGCGACACTGTGGATGCAGGACTTCGTTTCGGATATAGGGGAAATCGATTTTGCCCTTGAGAACATCAAGTTCCTCGGATGCCGCGGCACCACTGGCACTGAGGCAAGCTTCATGGACCTCTTCGAGGGAGATGAGGCGAAGATCGACGAGATGAACCGCGGAATCGCGGCAGACTTCGGATTCACTGAGTGCTTTGACGTATGCGGCCAGACTTATCCGAGAAAGGTCGACAGCAGGATCCTGAATGCGCTGTCATCAGTCGCACAGAGCTGCTACCGCATGGCGAACGACATCCGCCTGCTGCAGCATGACAGACAGGTCGAGGAGCCTTTTGCGAAGAACCAGATCGGTTCGTCAGCAATGGCTTACAAGCGCAACCCGATGAGATGCGAGAGGATATGCTCTCTGGCAAGATATCTGATGGCAGACGCTGCGAACGCTCCTATGACTGCCTCGGTGCAGTGGATGGAGAGAACACTTGATGACTCTGCCAACAGACGTATCTCGATGCCGGAAGGATTCCTGTGTGCTGATGCTATCATCCGCCTGGCTCAGAACGTGACCGACGGTATCCACGTCAACGAGAAGATAGTGGAGAAGACTCTCCGCGAGTTCCTGCCGTTCATGGCTACAGAGAACCTTCTGATGGAGGCTGTAAAGCGCGGCGGCGACAGACAGGAGCTGCATGAAGTCATCCGCAGATGCTCGATGGAAGCGACCGCTAAGATGAAGAACGGTGAGGAATGCGACCTGATGGACAGACTGATGAAGGAAGAGGCATTCCAGCTCAGCTCTGATGAGATCAGGGACATCCTGAGACCTGAGCTGTACATCGGAAGATGCCCGCAGCAGGTAGAGCAGTTCCTTGCAAAGGTCGCTCCGCTGATTGAAGGCGTAGAGGAAGAGTCTGCAGAGATCAATCTGTGATCTGATGGGCCGGCAGCATTCAGCTTTTGGACAGTTATCATACGCAAAAAGTATGATAACCAATAAGATATACATATGGCGCCCGTATTCATAATGCAGGCGCTTTTGTTATATAATTGCGGGAAAAGATTCCTCATTAGAAGGATTAGCAAAAGAAAATAACACGATGGAGGGATTGAGATGGATTATAATTTTCCGGTAACAAGAACAACAACACCTAAAGAAAAACCGACTGACTGCAAGACTCTCGGATTCGGCAAGTATTTCACTGACCACATGTTCATCATGGAGTATGATGAGGGCCAGGGCTGGCATGACGGAAGGATAGTGCCTTACGGACCGATCAGCCTCGATCCGGGTTCGACCTCACTGCATTACGGCCAGCTGATGTTTGAGGGTCTCAAGGCTTACCGCAACCCTAAGGGAACACTCAACCTGTTCAGACCGGACATGAATGCAAAGCGCCTCAACAACACTAATGAGCGTATGTGCATCCCTCCGATGGATGAGGAGCTTTTCCTTGCTGCTGTCAAAGCGATAGTCAAGGTCGATGAGGACTGGACTCCGACTGATCCGGGAACATCGCTGTACATAAGACCGTTCATCGTTTCGCCTGAGGTCAGCTTTTCCGTACTTCCGGCCAAGAAGTATCTCTTCATCATCATCCTGTGTGCAGTAGGCGCTTACTATGCAGGAAATGAGAGCAAGCTGCACGGAAGCCGCATCCTCGTTGAGGAGAACTACATCCGCGCTGCTGTAGGCGGTACAGGTGCTGCCAAGACTGCAGGCAACTACGCATCCGGAATGATCGCTTCGTACAAGGCGCATGACCACGGCTGCGAGGAAGTCCTGTGGCTCGATTCCAAGGAGCACCGCTATGTAGAGGAAGTAGGGACATCCAACGCTTTCTTCAAGATAAACGGCAAGATCGTAACTCCTGAACTGACAGGATCCATCCTGCCGGGCGTTACCCGCGACAGCGTCATTAAGCTGCTGAAGAAGTGGGGATACGAGGTAGAGGAGCGCCGCATCGAGCTCGCTGAGGTATTCGAGGCTGCTGAGAACGGCACACTCGAAGAAGCGTGGGCAACAGGAACGGCATGCGTCATCTCGCCAATCGGAGTTCTCGTATACAAGGACAAGGATTATCCTATCAACAACGAGGTCGTCGGAGATGTCAGCCAGCGCCTGTATGACAGCCTCTACGGTATGCAGACAGGAAAGCTGCCTGATGAGATGGGAGACTGGATCGTAGAAATTTAGTGTCTCCGGAGTGATTTGAAACGGAGGGTCATTATGGAACTCAGGACTCTTCAGTACTTTGTTACTGTAGCTGAGGAACTGAATATAACAAGAGCCGCGGAAAAGCTGCACATGAGCCAGCCTCCGCTCAGTGCTCAGATCAAGAACCTTGAGTCTGAACTCGACACAGTACTCTTCATAAGGGGCAAGAGACGGCTCAAGCTGACCGAATCAGGACAGCTCCTGTACAGAAGAGCCAAGGATATCCTGAGCCTTGCAGACAGGACGCAGGCCGAGATACTTTCGATGGGTGAAGGCATGAGAGGGACTATAGCTATCGGTCTCGTCGAGGGTATGGCTCCGGATATCGCGGCAGAGTGGTTTGCAGGCTTCATAAAGATGCATCCGAACGTCAGATTCAGAATACTCGACGGAAGCACTGATGATCTGCTGGAAAAACTCAGAAGCGGCATAGTGAGCCTGGCAGTGATCACATCTCCGTGTGACAATTCCCTGCTGCACAGCTTCCACGTTGGCGAGGAGAAAATGACGGTCATCATGAGCAAGGAACACCCTCTCGCTGCAGATAACGGCAGGAAGGTGAGGATCAAGGACCTTGTCGGGGAAAATCTTATCGTTCCGAGCAGAAGGGCTCTGATCGATACCATATATAAATGGTTCCGCGGGATAGGAGCTGAGCCTAAGATAGTCTGCGAGATGGACAGCTATCTTGATGCTGCGGCACTCGCCGGAAGGCAGGTCGGCCTCAGTATATATCCAAGGACAGCGTACATCCCTAACGAGTCGCTTGTGTACAAGGAGATAGCAGGTAAAGATAAAAAATTGGAGTATCTGTTCGTGTGGCGGAAGGGGCATCCGCTTCCGACTATCGAGGAGAGGTTTATTGACTTCGTAAAGGGGATGATAGCAGAGCCCGAAGCGGAGTAATGCTTGTGGAAAAAGAGAGGACTGCGGTATGGATGGTCCTCTCTTTTCATATGCAGAAGATATGATATGGCCTATGATATACGTATTTTATTTGAGAGACCTCAGGGTTTATTTTTGAAATATGTTTTTACTTTGATCTGCAGACAAATGTCTGCAAACAGAAAGGGGTGACTGGAATGAGTACAGTATCTGAATATTTCGGATCAATGGTTTTTGACGACAAGGTCATGAGGTCGATGCTCTCGGCTGATGTCTATCACGCTATGAAGAAGACAATAAATCAGGGTAATTCCCTGAATCCGGAAGTAGCTAATGCTGTTGCTCAGGCCATGAAGAACTGGGCGGTGTCCAAGGGAGCCACACACTTCACACACTGGTTCCAGCCTCTGAACGGAGTCACCGCTGAGAAGCATGACAGTTTTATCCAGGGATCGCCTGACGGAGGGGTCATCATGGACTTTTCCGGCAAGGAACTCATCAAGGGTGAGCCGGATGCATCATCATTCCCATCGGGAGGCCTCAGGGCTACTTTCGAGGCAAGAGGATATACCGCATGGGATCCTACATCATACGCTTTCATAAAGGGCAAAACGCTTTGCATACCTACAGCTTTCTGTTCATACAGCGGGGAGGCTCTCGATGAGAAGACCTCGCTCCTGAGATCGATGGATGCTCTGAACAGGCAGGCTCTGAGGGTGCTTCACATCATCGGTAATGATTCGGTGAAGAGGGTGGATGCAGTTGCAGGAGCGGAGCAGGAGTACTTCCTGGTGCCGCTGGAGCTGTATGAAAAGAGACCGGACCTCAGATTCACGGGAAGGACTCTGTTCGGAGTCATGCCTCCCAAAGGGCAGGAACTTGATGATCACTATTTCGGACCGATAAAGCCTGAGATCACAAGATTCATGGAGGAACTGAATGATGAGCTGTGGAAGCTCGGGGTATATGCCAAGACTGAACACAATGAGGTAGCTCCATCACAGCACGAGCTGGCCTGCATATATTCCAAGGTAAACGTTACGACCGATCAGAACCAGCTTGTCATGGAGATGATCAAGAAGGTCGCGGAAAGCCACGGGTTCGTAGCTCTGCTGCATGAGAAGCCTTTTGACGGCGTGAACGGAAGCGGCAAGCACAACAACTGGTCGCTCTCGACAGACAAGGGCGGCAACCTGCTGTCTCCGGGAGATACTCCTCATGACAATGCACAGTTCCTGCTCTTCCTCTGCGCAGTCATAAGAGCGGTGGATGAGTATCAGGATCTTCTCAGGATATCTGTAGCTTCTGCAAGCAATGACCACAGACTCGGAGCAAACGAGGCTCCTCCGGCTGTCATATCCATTTTCCTCGGGGATGAGCTGACTGAAGTACTTAAGTCTATCGAGGAGGATGAGCCTTATGAGAAGCATGAAGAAGTCCTGATGAAGCTCGGAACAGCAGTGCTCCCGGGATTCAGCAGAGACAATACCGACAGGAACAGGACTTCGCCTTTTGCCTTCACCGGCAACAAGTTTGAATTCAGGATGCCGGGCTCGATGAGCAGCATAGCGTTCCCGAATGTCATCATAAACAGCGCAGTCGCAGATTCGCTTGAGTATTTTGCAGGCCGTCTCGAGGGAACAGAGGATGTGGCCAGAGACGTATATGACCTTGTAAGGGAGACTCTGAGAGATCACGGAAGGATCATATTCAACGGCGACGGATATACGGATGAGTGGATCGAAGAGGCGGAAAGAAGGGGACTCTCCAACTACAGGACGACTGCAGACTGCGTGCCTCATCTTACAGATGAGAAGAACGTCGCCATGCTCACAGCCCAGGGAGTCTTCTCCAGGACGGAGCTTGAGTCAAGGTGCGAGGTAATGCTTGAGAACTACTGCAAGACCATCTGCATCGAGGCGAAGACTATGAGGTCCATGGCGGTAAAACGCATCGCGCCGGCGATCGAAAGCTACTCCGCAGAGCTGGCAAGAAACGCATCGGACAAGAGACGCCTTATACCTGACCTTGAATGCAGGTTCGAGGCGAAAACGGTCAGATTCCTGTCGCAGCAGACTGACCGCATATACGAAGATGTCGATGCCATGGTATCTGTACTCGAATCTCTCAGCGGAGAGGATTACTGCTCGGATGCAGGTGTGATACGTGACAGCCTTCTGCCTGCAATGGCACAGCTCAGAAAGGACAGCGACGCAGCTGAGGCTGTGACCTCGAAGAAATACTGGCCGCTTCCTAACTACGGACTTCTCATGTTCGGAGAGAAATAAGGAGGCTAAGCATGTGTACGATAATGACAACAACGGGAAGCCTCACGACAATACCGGAATTTGAAGAGGCTTTCGCACTTACAAAATACAGAGGCCCGGATGATACCAGGATCATAAGCATTGACCGCATGGAGATGGTCTCCTCATCAGAGACAGATATCCCGGTCAGCTGCCCGAAGGGCATCATGGGCTTTCACAGACTGTCCATAATGGGACTGACGCCGGAAGGCATGCAGCCGTTTATAAAGGATTGCTGCAGCGTTGTCTGCAACGGCGAGCTTTATGGATTTGAAAAAATGAAAGAGGAACTGGAGAAGAAGGGTTACACCTTCAGATCCGGTTCGGACTGCGAACTGCTGCTGCCGCTGTGGTTTGAGCACGGCACAGACATGTTCAGAATGCTGGACGCTGAATTCGCCTGCGTCATATATGATGGCAGGACGGATGAATATATAGCGGCAAGAGATCCAATCGGCATCAGACCGCTTTATTACGGTTACGACAGGGAAGGATGCATAGCTTTTGCCAGCGAACCTAAGAGTCTGCTGGGAATATGCAGCAAGGTTATGCCGTTTCCGCCGGGGTGTTACTGGCAGAAGGGGGAATTTACTGGATACCGTGACATGACATCAGTCGATGGATATGTCACAGGGAGTCTTGAAGATATCTGCGGTAACATAAATGCACTGCTGACGAAAGGGGTCAGCAAGCGCCTGGTGTCTGATGCCAGGGTCGGTTTTCTCCTCTCAGGCGGCCTCGACTCATCTCTCGTATGCTCGATCGCTGCGAGAGAGTCGGCTGAGCCTATAAGGACTTTTGCCATAGGCATGGATGTCGATGCTATCGACCTTAAGTATGCGAAGAAAGTCGCTGAATATATCGGCAGTGATCACACCGAAGTCATCATAAGCAGGCAGGACGTGCTTGAAGCACTGGACTATGTCATATATCTGCTGGGGACATATGACATCACTACTATAAGAGCATCGATAGGCATGTACCTAGTGTGCAAAGCGATACATGAACAGACTGACATCAGGGTGCTGCTGACAGGCGAGATATCCGATGAGCTGTTCGGCTACAAGTATACGGATTTTGCACCATCGCCAGAGGCATTCCAGGAGGAGGCCTGCAAGCGCATACGCGAACTGCACATGTATGATGTTCTGAGGGCTGACAGATGCATATCCGGCAACAGCCTTGAGGGAAGAGTGCCGTTCGGCGATCTCGACTTCGTTCAGTACGTAATGTCGATAGACCCTGCGCTCAAGGTGAACACATACGGCAAGGGCAAGTACCTGCTGAGGAAAGCCTTCGAAGGAGACTACCTGCCTGATGAGATACTCTGGAGAGAGAAGGCGGCATTCTCAGATGCTGTCGGCCACTCAATGGTCGATGACCTCAAGGAGTACGCAGAGACGCAGTACGCGGATAAAGAGTTTGAGGCAGGCTGCATGAAATATGAACATGCAAGGCCGTTCACAAAGGAATCGCTCCTGTACAGGGAGATATTCGAAAAGTACTACCCGGGACAGGCGGAAATGATTACAGACTTCTGGATGCCTAATAAGGCATGGGAAGGCTGCGATGTTGACGACCCGTCAGCAAGAGTACTCTCCAACTACGGAGACAGCGGGATATAGGTATCAGTATCAGGGAATCTGTTCGCAGACTCCCTGATTGCGTTTTTAGTAAGTGCAGTTGCTCCGTGGTCCTGGCTGGTCCTAAGGCGAGGTTAAAAGGATGCTTTGCAGCTAAATTGGTCCTGACGGTGGTCCTAAGGTGAGGTTAAAAGGATGATTTGCTGCAAAATTGGTCCTGGTTGTGGTCCTGAGGCGCAGGTGAAAGAGGAATTTACTGCAGAATTGGTCCTCCCTGTGGTCCTGAAGTAAGGAAAAAATAGGGATGGCTGAATAGTGTATATGTTGTCAGAAAAAACGGAGGTGAGGATGATGGACAAAAAGTATATCTTCGTGACGGGAGGCGTTGTATCGGGACTGGGGAAAGGCATCACTGCCGCATCCCTCGGCAGACTGCTCAAGGCCAGGGGAATCAGGGTAGCTGCGCAGAAGCTGGACCCGTATATCAACGTAGACCCGGGAACCATGAGTCCTTTCCAGCACGGCGAGGTGTTCGTGACTGAGGACGGAGCGGAGACGGACCTTGACCTCGGACATTATGAGAGATTCATAGATGAGAACCTGAACAGGTTCTCAAACCTTACCACAGGCAAAGTGTACTGGAACGTGCTGAACAAGGAGCGCAAGGGAGAATACCTCGGCAGCACTGTTCAGGTCATCCCTCACATCACAAATGAGATTAAGGAGTTCATATACAGTGTAGGCAGGGAGAGTGACAGTGATGTCATAATAACCGAGATAGGAGGAACTGTCGGCGACATAGAGAGCCAGCCTTTCCTTGAAGCTGCAAGGCAGGTGAGCATCGAAAAAGGCAAGGCCAACTGCCTGTTCATACATGTCACACTCGTGCCATACATTACCGGATCAGGGGAACACAAGTCCAAGCCGACGCAGCATTCCGTAAGAGAGCTTCAGAACATGGGCATCTCGCCGGATATCATAATAATGAGATCGGACAGACATATTGATGAAGAGATTTACGACAAGATATCCCTCTTCTGCAATGTCAAGAGAGACTGCGTGATCGAGAATATAACTCTCCCGGTGCTCTATGAAGCCCCGCTGATGCTTGAGAAAGCACATTTTTCATGGATAGTCTGCCGCGAGCTCGGAATCGACGCGGGACCGTGCGATATGGAAGACTGGAAGGAGATGGTGGAGAGGATCAAAGCCGGGGGACGCAAAGTCACTATCGCTATGGTCGGCAAGTATATAAAGCTGCATGATGCATATCTGTCCGTGGCCGAAGCTCTCCGCCACGGAGGATTTGAGACGGGGTGCACTGTGGACATAAGGTGGATAGAGGCGGAGGATATCACCGCAGAAACTGAGGATGATATACTCGGTGATGCGGACGGCATCCTGGTGCCGGGCGGCTTCGGCGACCGCGGCATAGAAGGCATGATAAGAGCTGCAGGATATGCGAGAAGGAACGACATACCGTACTTCGGCATATGCCTCGGCATGCAGATCGCAGTCATAGAATTTGCGCGTAATGTTCTCGGATATGAGGATGCGAACTCGGGAGAGTTTGATGAATGCAGCATGCACAAGGTGATCGACTTCATGCCTGATCAGTACGGGGACATTCCTAAGGGAGGCACGATGAGACTCGGTGCTTATCCGTGCTCGATTGCTGAAGGCTCTCTTCTGGAGAAGATATACGGATGCCTGAACATAAGCGAAAGACACAGACACCGCTATGAGTTCAACAATGAGTTCCGCGATGAATTCACTGCTGCGGGCATGCAGATCGCAGGTACATCGCCTGACGGAAGGCTGGTCGAATCAGTCGCTTTGCCTGAGAACAGATTCCATGTGGGTGTGCAGTATCACCCTGAGTTCAAGAGCAGACCTAACAAGGCCCACCCGGTATTCAGGGAGCTCATCAGGGCTGCAGGAGAGCTGGCAGAGGATAAGGACCGGATGGTAAAATAGCAATAATCAATAATAGTAAAGAATCAAAAGGACCGGAGGAAAAGATATATGTGCGGAATAGTAGGATTTACAGGAAGGCAGCAGGCGGCGCCTGTGCTGCTTGACGGTCTTTCAAAGCTTGAATACAGGGGATATGATTCAGCCGGTCTGGCAGTACGCGACGGCTCTTCGCTTGCAGAGGTCGTAAAATCCACCGGCAAGCTCAGAAATCTTGCAGAAAAGACAGATAACGGGAGAACTTTGCCCGGGAACTGCGGGATAGGCCATACGAGATGGGCCACACATGGTGAGCCGTCTCAGACCAATGCTCACCCTCATGTCAGCGGCAATGCTACAGGGTCTGCTTCGGGACCTGTCGAGTCTGATGTAGTAGGCGTGCACAACGGCATCATAGAGAACTATGAAGAGCTGAGAAGCAAGCTTCTTGGCAACGGGTACACTTTCTACAGCACGACAGATACAGAGGTCGCCATCAAGCTTGTCGATTACTATTACAAGAAGTACAAGATCGGACCTATCGATGCCATAAACAGAATGATGGTGCGTGTACGCGGGTCATACGCGCTGGCACTAATGTTCAAAGATTACCCCGGCGAGATATATGCTGCCAGAAAGGACAGCCCGATGGTGATAGGCGTCGCAGACGGCGAGACCTTCCTGGCATCCGATGTGCCGGCTGTTCTTAAGTATACTCGCGACATCTATTACATAGATAACCTGCAGTCTGTGAGGCTGCTGCCGGGCGAGGCTCACTTCTTCGACCTGAACGGCGATGAAGTGGAGATGCAGAGCACTCACATATCCTGGGACGCTGAGGCAGCTGAGAAGGGCGGATACGAGCACTTCATGATCAAGGAGATCCATGAGCAGCCTAAGGCAGTCAGGGACACCCTTGCAGGCATGATAAAGGACGGCAGGATCGATCTGTCTTCAGCCGGGCTCACAGAAGAGATACTTGCAGGCATCAGTGAAGTCAGGATCGCTGCATGCGGCTCGGCATGGCATGCGGGAATGGTTGGCCAGTATGTGATTGAGGACCTTGCAGAGATACCTGTAAGAGCAGAGCTGGCGTCCGAATTCAGGTATAAGAAGATGATCATAGATAAGGATGCCCTTGTTGTCGTCATATCCCAGTCAGGTGAGACTGCAGACACTCTTGCTGCCATCAGAGCGGCTAAGGAACACGGCCTGAGGACTCTCGCTGTCGTAAATGTAGTGGGCTCAACTATCGCGAGAGAGGCGGACAATGTGCTGTACACTCTTGCAGGGCCTGAAATAGCAGTGGCTACCACCAAGGCGTACAGCTCGCAGCTTGCGGCGATGTATGCTCTTGCACTGGCTGTTGCCTCTGCAAAGGGCAGGCTGGACGGCAGTGACTACAGTTATTATATTGAAGAGCTGCAGTCCATTCCGGACAAGATAGAACGCATCCTTGAGAACAAGGAGAGGATACAGTGGTTTGCATCTAAGTATTCCAACGCTCATGATGTATTCTTCATAGGGCGCGGGCTCGACTATGCCATAAGCCTCGAGGGCAGTCTCAAAATGAAGGAGATAAGCTATATACACAGTGAGGCTTATGCGGCAGGGGAACTCAAGCACGGCACTATCAGTCTTATTGAGAACGGGATACTTGTCATCGGAGTTCTTACCCAGGGCGAGCTCCTTGAGAAGACTGTCAGCAACATGGCAGAGTGCAAGGCGAGAGGGGCTTACCTCATGGGCATAACGATCAACGGCAACTACAGCGTTGAGGACTCCGTAAACTTTACGATATATGTGCCGAGGACTGATGAACATTTTGCTGGAAGCCTTGCGGTCATCCCGCTGCAGCTTCTCGGATACTACCTCAGTGTTGCAAAGGGGCTTGATGTGGACAAGCCGAGAAACCTTGCGAAATCGGTCACTGTAGAGTAAAATTTTCCCAGCAAAGCAATAAGTGCCGGCTGTTGATAAAGCCGTGCGCTGCAGAACCATGAAACCACAGAACCATACGAAAGGAAGCATATGGCTGCAAACAGGATCCTTATAATAGACTTCGGCGGACAGTACAATCAGCTGATCGCGAGAAGAGTAAGAGAAAGCGGTGTGTACTCGGAGATCAAAGGCTTTGAGTCGGTGACTCTGGAAGACATAAAGGAATTCGACCCTAAGGGCATCATCTTCACAGGCGGACCGCAGAGTGCATACGGAGAGGGAGCACCGTCGATAGATGACGGAATATTTGAACTCGGTGTGCCTGTTCTTGGCATCTGCTACGGAGCCCAGCTCATGGCTTACCGCCTGGGCGGTAAGATCGAGTCCGCGCCTACAAGTGAATACGGACGTACAGAGGTCACCGTGACAGGAAAGGACGGCATCCTCAGGACAGCAGACGACACCAATGTATGCTGGATGAGCCATACGGATTACATAAGCGAGCCGCCTGCAGGATTCACAGTCACGGCACATACCGATGACTGTCCTGTAGCCGCAATGGAAGACCGCAGCAGGGGATTCTATGCGGTGCAGTTCCATCCTGAGGTCAATCACACACAGCACGGCGCAGAGTTCATAAGAGACTTTGTGCTCGATGTCTGCAAATGTGCTCAGGACTGGAAGATGGACTCATATGCAGAGACACAGATAGCTGCAATCAGAGAGAAGGTCGGTGACGGCAAAGTCCTCCTCGCACTGTCGGGAGGTGTCGATTCATCCGTAGTTGCCGCTTTGCTCGCGAAGGCCATCGGACCTCAGCTGACATGCGTATTCGTTGACCACGGTCTGATGAGAAAGAACGAGGCAGACGAGGTAGAGTCCATATTCGGAAAAGAGGGCAAGTTCGACCTCAATTTCATCAGGGTCAATGCTGCAGAGAGATACTACGCTAAGCTGGCAGGTGTTACTGAGCCTGAAAGAAAACGCAAGATCATCGGTGAGGAGTTCATAAGAGTATTCGAGGAGGAATCGAAGAAGATCGGTGCTGTTGATTATCTCGCTCAGGGCACGATATATCCTGACATCATTGAGAGCGGTCTCGGAAAGTCAGCTGTCATAAAGTCCCACCACAACGTCGGCGGGCTTCCTGACTACGTAGACTTCAAGGAGATCATCGAGCCTCTCAGGATGCTCTTCAAGGACGAGGTAAGGCAGCTCGGAAGAGAGCTCGGCCTGCCTGAATACCTTGTTACAAGGCAGCCGTTCCCGGGCCCGGGACTCGGAGTCAGGATCATCGGCGAGGTCACTGCGGATAAGGTGAAGATAGTCCAGGATGCAGACGCGATATACAGAGAAGAGATAGATAAGGCAGGTCTGGCAGGGGAGATAAGCCAGTATTATGCTGCTCTAACAAATATGCAGACAGTCGGAGTCATGGGAGACTTCAGGACTTATGACTATGCTATCGCTCTGAGAGCAGTCATCACATCCGACTTCATGACAGCAACTGCTGCAGAGATACCTTGGGATGTCCTGCAGAGGGTCATGACCAGGATCGTAAACGAGGTCGACCACGTCAACAGAGTATTCTACGACCTGACGAGCAAACCGCCGGGGACAGTGGAGATGGAATAGCATAAGCAGTACACAAACGCACAAAAAGGCCGCAGCACCTTGTAAATCAAGGGCTGCGGCCTTTGGTGTTACAGAATCAGACCCGGAATAACAGTCAGACTGTACTGCTGCAGGATCAGTATTCCGGATTAGCCAGACCCATGTTCTTTTCATTGGTCTTCTTGGCTTCCTGGACTGCCTTAGGCAGTACCTTCAGCAGGTAGTCGACTTCTTCCTCGGTATTGTAGATACCGAAGCTGACACGGATCATGCCAGGTGTGTTTATATCTGAGCATTCGATAAAGCTGCGTACCTGCTCTTCAGTCAGTCCGTACAGTCTCCAGACGTATGGATTCGCGCAGAATGCGCCGCGCCTGGTCGCTACGCCGTAGTGATTGGACAGCGCCTCAGCGATAAGGCCGGAGTTCGCATCGCTGAAATTGAAGGATACGACTCCTACGCGGTCGCTGAGATCCTTCGAGTCTCCGTATATTATGATGTTGTCCATCTTGAGAAGGCCGTCAACAAGTCTCTGATTCAGGGCTTTCTCGTGAGCTTCTATATTATCGAATCCGACTTCCTGCAGTATATCTATGGCCTTTCCGAGACCTACTACTCCAGGATAGTTTGGGGAGCCCGCCTCATAGCTCTTCGGAGCATCTGTATATTCGACCCAGTCATCTCCTACGATGTTGATAGTACCGCCGCCGTAGAATTTAGGCATGTGCTGCATAAGATCCTCAGTCAGGCCTACAACAGCACCTCCGCCGTAAGGTGAGTACATCTTGTGTGCAGAGAATACGAAGAAGTCTATATTCTCAGAAGGATCATCGCTTGTCATCGAGAACTTCCTGTGTGCAACGATCTGAGCTCCGTCAACGATTATCTTTGCACCGTACTTGTGGGCGAGCTTTGCTACCCTGTGGACATCGGTGACATAGCCGGTAACATTGGACGCAGCCGTTACTGTGACGTATTTGACCTTGTTGTTCTGCAGCTGTTTTTCTATTTCGTCATACATGACGCGTCCCTGATCATCCACCTCGGCATAGATGGTGGTGGCATTCTCACGCCATGGAAGATCGTTGGAGTGGTGTTCCATACGTGTAGCAAGGACGACATCGCTCTTATCTTCTATAAGAGCGGTTGCGAGCTTGTTCAGACCGTCTGTCGTATTGTTGACATAGAAGACGGTGTATGTTTCAGGGTCAGCACCCAGAAACTCGAGGACCTTGTCCCTGGTATTATTGTAGAGCTCGGTCGAGTGGTTCGATTTAGGCGAATAACCTCTGCCGATAGAACCGTATTTCTTAAGTTCCTCATCCACGGCATCCGCGACAGGCTGCAGGGCAGGGGTGGTCGCAGCATTGTCAAAGTTTGTGATCGTCTTCTTTCCGCCCTGTTCCAGATCCATCTTCTCATCGATGCCGACGACATAGTTTCTGATGTTGTCGATAGTATAGCCGGTGTCCGTACTCTGTTCAGACTGCTGACTGCAGGCTGCAGATATGCATACACTGATGACAAGTACAGCGAAAAGCGGGATATATTTTCTGTATTTCACGATACCGGACCTCCTTTGTCTGAAGAGAACCTTCTGCCTGTTTTGTTAATTATATAATAATTGCCCTGATTTGTGCGGATAAAAGGCTTTTTTCGTGACCGGAATTCCCGCATGGTGTATAATGTGTCAGGACAAAAGGGGGTATTATGGACAGAGGGGAGCAACTTTACAGAGAAATTATATCTGCTCTTACGGACAGAGCATATCTTTCCACATGCGGGATCAGCAGAAGCAGGGTGCAGGAAAGGTCTTCAGACATCCGTTATCTTGCGGATATGATCCTGTCTTATTCAGATCAGAACGGCCGCATAAGCGCCGGAAATATTCTTAAAGCGGGCGCAGTATGCCTTGAAGAGATGAGCCGTATCCCTCAGGAGGGATGGGCTCTTCATTGTTATATGCATGTCCGCGGCACCATTTTCCCGCATCTGGAACTGCCGGATGATTCCGAAGAATTCAGGACCGGCCGCATCACGGCACTTACGCTCCTCAGGGCTGTTTTCACATATGAACGCAAAGCCTGCAGGTTCGACCCGACTCTGGACATGACTCTTCTATCAGACAGCGAGGCGCAGTCAGAGGGGTGCGCATCTGAATATATAAGGATGCACAGACTGGTCCGGATCAATTTCATATATGAATTCATGCGCCTCGGAACAGAGGTCACGCCCTTCAATACCCTCGGACACATTTCCGGAGTGCATTATGTCGCGACATACATGGCAAGGCAGCTCCGCGATGCGGGCATCCCTGTTGATGTCGCACTCGCATCTGCCGCTGCTGCAAGCCATGACATAGGCAAATACGGCTGCCGCAAGAGCGAGGAGAGAAGGGTCCCGTACCTTCATTACTACTATACAGACTACTGCATGACAGAGAACGGCATGCCTGAGATAGCTCACATTGCAGCCAACCATTCGACCTGGGATCTTGAGTTTGAGAATCTCTCGGCAGAGTCGCTTCTTCTCATCTATGCTGACTTCAGGGTCAAGAGCACGAGAGAAGACGGCAAAGAGATAATACACTTCTATACACTTGAGCAGGCCTTTGATGTCATCCTCAGCAAGCTTGACAATGTCGACGATGCCAAGAAGCACAGATATGAAAAGGTATATGCGCGGCTCAAAGACTTTGAAGACTACATGATCGAGCTCGGCGCTGTGACTGACCTGCCTTCGGATTTTGCCCTTGAGGACGGAGTCATTACGGCTCTGCCTGCAGAAGGCACGGGATACCGCAAGGACAAGCCTGTACGCGTAAGAAGGGAGATGTCACTCATCCAGGGCGACGATATAATCACACAGCTCAAAATGAAATCCGTGGGGCACAACATACGCCTCATGCACTATTTCAATAATAAAGCGGATTTTGCACGCCTCATCGAGGATGCCCGCGGCGAGGCTGACTGGAGGAATCTCCGTACATATATAACCATTCTCGGTGAGTATTCCACATACATGACCGAAGAGCAGAAGGCCCTAACTCTCAGATTCCTCTACGACCAGCTGATGAACAGGGAGAGCGATGTCAGGGAGCAGTCGGCGCGCCAGATGGGGCAGATGACAGCAACGTTCAGACAGAGCTACAGAAAGGAGCTGCCTGAGGACATACCTAAGCTGGATGAGACCACGACCAATCTCGAGATGTTCGAGATGTATCTTCATAAGATGCTGAGTCCGTCTTCAAGGCTGACCGAGAGGCACAGGAACTGGATAATCCAGAGCATGGATTTCTATGTAAGTACAGCGCTCTCAAGCTGTGCAAAGCAGTTCCTACCGAGATACTATGAAGTGCTTGAGAAGCTGTTTGAAGATACCGGCAGGACTGAGCGGATGACGATGGCCGTCCTGAACTCAGCCCTTGCGGTCGATGAGGATACGTGTACTGACAGTTTCAGGGAAAAGGCCTCGGGATATGCATGCAATGTTACGGGAAAATACTCAGACAGCACAGATCTCCTGGCCCTTGATGTGAGGGAAAAGTTCAGCGGTGATGAGGACGGTAGCATCCGCGCGGCAAGACTCAGGCTGATGGGGATCGATGACGGCGGCGAGGCTGCCGTGCAGTCTGCTGAGGAAAGGGATGCAGCTCTCTCGGCAATGTTCCTTGATGACCTCAAATTCCAGACCTCGTGGACACGCAAAACTGCAAACATACGGTACATGACTGACATCGCGGGATCATCCGACAGAAATGTCAGGATGCATATCGCGGCACACTTTGTGAACCTCATAAAGGTCAGCGAGACGGTCACGGTAAGACGGGAGGCCGGGGAGGCGCTTCTTAAACTCATAAGGAAGATGCCTGCGGATCAGTGCAATGAGATCATGGTCGAACTGTACAACGGACTGGATATTGAGGACTACCAGTTCGCAAGGCTCATACCTGAGTATCTCGGCAGGATGATCCTGCTGATGCCGGACAAGGAGATCGACGAAGTCACAGGCAATCTCGAGAGCCATATAAGCTCAGGCAATATCAATACGGCCTCGGCATCGCTCATGACAGTCTCGATAATGCTTGAGCACTTCAGTGAATACCGCAGGAGAGGGACAGAGGAAAGGTGTGAAGAACTTGTAAAACGTCTTTCCGGTCTTCTTATGAAGGGCGTTGCCCACTACAGGGACGCCGTCTCGCAGGAAGCTTTCCGGACACTTGCAGAGCGGGTCTTCGTGAGCGGTGCGGCATCAGATGATGAAAAACGCATGATACTGGCGCTTACAGGCAAGAGGATACTTACGCTCATCCCGGATACGGATTCCGAGAAGGACGCGATGGAGTTCTGCAATAATGCAGCAGCTCTCAGGGGTATATACAGATTCATCTCGGAATATATAGCTGAAGAGGGGCCGTTCGGACTTGAATGCAGGCAGAAAGCGGCTTTCTTCCCGGGCACTTTCGACCCGTTCAGCCTCGGCCACAAGGCTATAGCCTGCACGATACGCGACATGGGCTATGAGGTGTACCTTGCGATCGATGAATTCTCGTGGTCCAAGAAGACCCTCCCGCACATGCTGCGAAAGGAGATCCTGGCGATGTCCATAGCCGCAGAGACGGACATGTACATATTCCCGGATGATGTTCCTGTAAACATTGCCAATCCTGAAGATCTCGGCAGGCTGCGCAGCCTGTTTGAAGGCAGGGACCTGTATATAGCAGTCGGATCGGATGTCGTAAGAAACGCTTCGAGCTACAAGGCCGGACCTCAGAAGAACTCGATACACACCTTCAATCACATCGTGTTCGCGCGTGAGGCAAGGCAGACAGACCGCGGTGAGGATGAAGCATATCCGGTCAGGGGCAAAGTCATAAACCTCAGGCTCGGAAAATTCTATGAAGATATAAGTTCGACAAGGATCAGAGAAAACATCGACCTCGGAAGAGACATAACATCTCTTATTGATCCGGTCGTACAGAACTACATATACGAGAACAATTTCTACATAAGAGAGCCGGCATATAAGCATGAGCTTCAGGCAAGAGATATACACATCTCGGGATATGAGCACAGTAACTGCAGGAGGATAAGAAGCCTCAGGGACGAACTGACAGGAAGGGGATATGACTTTGACTCTCTCATGACTGTTCTTGAGCGTCCGCGCGTCAGGACGATATATATCGAGAGGACAGGAACTAAACGCTCCGGAGTATGCGCTTTTGCATCAGGACGGAGGATAGACAGAAAGGACCTTCTCTTTGAATTCGGGGACACCGATGTCACGCGCAGCATCAGAAGGAGCGCGAACGGCTCGATAGGCATCATAAATGCCTTCTACTTCGAACGCAGCCGCGATATATCCAACCTCGGGCAGATACTTCTCACCGAGATACTGACTGACATGCTTGCAAAGGACTACGGATATGTCGTCTATCATCCGGCAGACCCTGCAGGCCTCAGCCAGAACGTGACGGAAGTCCTCAGAAGACAGGGCTTTGTCAACATATCAGAAGATCATGACAATCCTGTTTATGCGGTAGATATAACTGCACCGGTGGTGCTGTTCCGCGATGTCGAGACGGTGATCAAGGCACCGCTGAACAAGAATCCGAGGGTCATGAAGGCAGTGGATGATGCCCACAACAACCTTCTTAAGACATTCTGCGAGCTGTATCCGGGCAAGCTGATACTTTCCTTCAATACCAGCGCTGTCTACAGCAAGATCATTGAGATGGCCGCGAAGGAGAACATGGTGCCGTCAGTGCCAGACCCGGCAAAAAGGAGGGGCCCTTATATGGCGGTGCCGTTCGGAAAGGCTCTTTCTGATGTCGTCGTACCGAATACTGTCACCAAGGCTCTCAGGACAGAGAAGTTCATAAGTGAGTCGATCCGGGACTTTACGATAAGGGAGTCCCGCGGTTATGCAGAGCTTGAGGATCAGGTCAGGACGCTTAAATCTTTCAACAGAGATGTGATCCTCATAGACGACCTTCTCCACTCCGGCCAGAGGATGAAAAGGATAGACCCTATCCTGAGAGAGAATGATGTGAATGTCAGGAAGGTCATAGTCGGCCTGCTGACGGGCAACGCAAGAGACGAGATGGCTGTCAGCCGCAGGGCTGTGGACGGGGCATACTTCATCCCTGTCATAACCATGTGGCTCAACGAGAGAGACTGCTATCCGTTCATCGGGGGAGACAGCTTTGAGTCAGGAGACAGGAACGCATCGATCAATATCATAATGCCGTACACATCCTACAGCTTTGTCGGCGGAAGGGACTCCGAGAAGGTGTACAGGTACTCGATGACATGCCTTGAGAATGCGAGGGACATAATGAAGGTCATCGAGCAGGAATATCAGGCGGAGTTTGAAAAGCAGCTGACTCTCGGAAGGCTTGGTGCTGTCATCACAAATCCGCGCCGTCCGGATTACGGAGACGGGCTCCTGTATGATGAGAACGCGGCACCGAGCGTGTATATAGAGAGCGACATAAAGCGCGCGAAGAGGCTGCACCTGTCACGGGATAAGTAGAAATCTTCACTGAATCATTCTGCCGGAACTGTCTGCAGAATTGCAGAGTGGTAATATTCAGCATGATGACGCTCCGTGCAGACGATATGAAATAATCGATCATATAAAGAATTGATTATTAATTCTTAAAGATCATGCATCAGCAAAATCAATAATAATCAGGAGTATATATGCACAGAATAAAAGAACTGGTAAATGAGATCGGGGTGGACGCACCCGTATCACTGGCAGGACACCCCATACGCCCGGGGGAAAAGCACCGGGTCAATATCCTGGCGCTCGGTGATGTAGGGACCACGATGCTCATAGGACTGAGGCTGATGGGTGCGGATGTCATATCTGAGATAGGCATCTGTGACATAAGGCCTGAGAACTGCGAGAGGCTTGTACGCGAGATCAACCAGATAAGATTTCCGGACGGTGAGCCACATCTGCCTCCCGTGAGGATAGTGACTGAAGAGGAACTCTTCGATACCGACGTCTTCATATTCTGCGCCAGCAAGGGTGTGCCGGACCTCGGAAAAGAGAAAGATCCGGACTTCGATGTCAGGATGGCGCAGCTGGATGCAAACAGAGGAATCATAGAGCACTATGCCGGACTGGCGCGTGCGGCAGAGTTCAGGGGGCTGATCGCTGTGGTGAGTGATCCTGTGGACAACCTCTGCGTAGCATTTCTCGATGCATCGGGCCTGAAGCCGTGGCAGCTGCGGGGGTACGGTCTCGGAGTCATGAACGCGCGGGCTGCATATTACGCTGAAAGAGACGAGAGATTCAGCTCATATCTTTCAGAAGGCAGAGCTTTCGGTCCGCACGGGCAGGACCTGGTCATCGCCAACAGCATTGAGAACTATGATGATGAGCTGTCACGCGAACTTACAGAGCTGGCAACGGGGGCCAATCTTGAGGTGAGAGAGCTCGGCTTCAAGCCGTATATCGCACCGGCGATGTCGTCGGCGGCGATATCGATACTACTTACACTCAGGGGAGAGTGGAACTACGGCTCACTGTATCTTGGGGATGAGAACAGAGGATCCTTCTTGGGGATCAGGAGCAGATTTAACGGGGATAATTGGGACTACGAGGATCCGGAGCTTCCGGATAAATTATATGAGAGGATCAGAGATTCATACATCAGGCTCTGCGATATCAGGTGAGGGGACCTGCAGCAGAGACAATATTAACAGAGACAATATTAATTCAGCAGAAAACCGCAGGCTCATCGTAATAAAGCCTGCATGTGATTCAGAGGACAGGGCGTCAAGACTCGACGGCATGCTGCTGCCGTATCTTGATGTACTGAAAGAGCGCGGCATCGATGTCGTAATATACAGCCATGTCAGTGAATTTGAGGACAGGGACATCTCGTCTGAAAGGATACTGTTTGCCGTGGCTCTGTCGGAAGCGGGGGTCAATATCGAGTACTACCGCCTGCTTGAGCACCTGCGCGGACACCCTGACTGCCTTGAAGGATCTGTCGGAGGGATAATAGTCGACGGAGGGGGAGAGTTCTATACCAAAGCAATCGCGAGGCGCTTTGCATTCTCTGCAAACATGTGCGGATGCACCTTCCCGGGGAAGCCGCTTGTGGAGGCGACAGGATCTCTCGGGAACTTCCATGTGCTCAGCACCATATCCGGTAGAGAGCCGGAAGATATATACAGTGCGCAGGTCCGCTCGCTTGTCGATAAGGTCCTGGACTTCGAACTGCCGGAAGCAGGCGGGAAGATAAAGCTTCTGGCTCTTCATGCCAGCACACGCAGGACATCCAATACACTTCTTCTGTGGGACATGGTGAAAAAGCATCTGTACAGCCGCGCGGAGATAACTGAGATATCTCTGCAGAACGGTCAGATCTACGACTGCCGCGGATGCAGCTATGAGGCATGTCTGCATTTCGGCGAGCAGGGAACGTGCTTCTACGGAGGGATAATCACGGACCAGGTGTATCCGGCGCTTCTCGAGGCAGATGCTGTTGTCCTCATATGCCCTAATTACAATGACGCACTCAGCGCCAATCTGACGGCCTTCGTCAACAGGCTTACTTCACTGTTCCGGTCACATGATTTCTCGGACAAGAGGGTGTATGCCGTGATCGTATCGGGCTATTCCGGCGGGGACATCATCGCAGAGCAGATCATCGGCGCGCTGAATTTCAACAAGTCATTCATACTGCCTGCGGACTTTGCAATGCTTGAGACAGCTAACGACCCGAAGAGCATCCTTGCAGTCGCAGACATAGAAGAAAAAGCAGGGAAGTTCGCTTTCCGCATATACTGACAGAAGAGAGCATCCTGGCATTAGGTGCAGCACGGCGGACAGCTTCACATGGAGCTGTCCTTTTAACATGCGCTTTTTTCGAGGCTTTATATCACTGATCCATTCGATATGCAATCGGTATGGCAACGCAGACGATATTGGTATGACAGAAAAAGACCGCTCTGTGAGAAAATTTTAATATGTTTTTTAATGATAGATATAAGGGGAAAGGGACCATGGATGCACAGGAGATCATTCAGCTTATAAGGGATGCAGAGAAGAAGACGCCTGTAAGGATGTACGTCAGGGAAAAGGCACCGGTAGACTATGGTACTGCAAGGGTTTTCGGCGCAGGAGACAAGATAGTGTTCGGCGACTGGAATGAGCTTGAAGAGATAGTGAGGAAAAACAGCGACAGGATCGAGGACATCGTAATAGAAAATGACTGCCGCAACAGTGCGCTCCATCTGCTGGATACCAAGAACCTGCATGCGAGAATAGAGCCCGGAGCCTTCATAAGAGAGCAGGTAGAAATAGGCGATAATGCCGTGATAATGATGGGCGCAGTCATCAATATAGGTGCTGTCATCGGCGAGGGATCGATGATAGACATGGGGGCTGTTGTCGGCGGAAGAGCAGAGGTAGGCAGAAACTGCCACATAGGCGCCGGAGCAGTCCTCGCAGGTGTAGTTGAACCGGCTTCTGCAGTCCCAGTTGTCGTAGAAGATGATGTGCTCGTAGGAGCAAACGCTGTCGTGATAGAAGGCGTAAGGATAGGAAAGGGTGCTGTAGTGGCAGCAGGAGCGATAGTGACAGCGGATGTTCCGCCGGGAATGGTCGCTGCGGGATGCCCGGCCAGAATCATCAAGGCCAAGGATGATAAGACATCGATGAAAACGGCGCTTGAGCAGGGACTTAGGAATCTGTAGGGTGGAGGTCAGAATGGCAGTTCATGAACACATGAATCAGGCAGTCTACAGTCTGAAGAGGAGTGCAATAAGAGAGTTCTCCAGGCTGGCTGCATCTGTTCCCGGGTGTGTAAGACTTACTCTCGGCGAGCCGGATTTTGATACGCCTGAGGTGATAAGCTGCGAAGTCAGCGCATCAGTCGCTGCAGGTGACACACATTATATAGAGAATAACGGAAGCAGGATCCTGCGAGAGCGCATCTCAGCGTTCGAGAAAACTAAAGGCCTTGAGTACAGTGCAGATGAGATAATCGTTACTGCAGGCGCAACTGAGGCACTGTTCGTATCGCTTCTCGGAATACTGGATCCGGGTGATGAGGTGATCATTCCGGTGCCGGCATTTGTTCTGTATGAGCAGATAGTGAACCTCTGCAGGGGAGTATGTGTCCCGATGAATACATCAGGAGCAGGGTTTCAGATAAGAAAAGATGATCTTGAGCCCCTGATAAGCAGCAGAACGAAGGCGGTGATCCTCAACTCTCCTAACAATCCGACCGGCTGCGTATATGACGAAGAGAGCCTGAGAACGGTATATGAAGCTGTAAAGGGAAGAAATGTTTTCGTCTTATGTGATGATGTGTACAGGTCACTGTACTACGGCTTCGGGTATCACAGTTTCGCGGAATACCGCGACATCAGGGAACAGATCCTTGCTGTGCAGAGCTTCTCCAAGCCTTACGCGATGACAGGATGGAGGATGGGCTACCTGATGGCTGACGCATCCGTAAAAGAGAGACTCGAGCTGGTGCACCAGTTCGATGTTGTCTCAACTCCGTCAATCATGCAGAAGGCCTGCATCACTGCACTGGATACAGATACTTCATATATGACTGAAGAATACAGAAGGCGGAGAGACTATGTGACAGACAGGCTAAGGGATATGGGCCTTGAGACAGAGACCCCGGAAGGCGCATTTTATGTTTTCCCTTCGATCAGGAAATATGGCATGGGTTCGTTTGAATTTGCTGAGAGACTTGTCCGGGAGGGAGCTGTTGCTGTCACGCCGGGTGCGGCGTTCGGCTCAGATGATCACATAAGGATCTCATACTGCTGCAGCATGGATGATTTAAAGAAGGGCCTCGACCGTCTTGAGAGCTTCCTGATAACAATCCGGGAAAAATGAGCAAAATAGTGCGGACACAGAGGATGCTGCAAAGGCTGAATGATACACAGCCGGAACAATAGTGTCAGCAGATCTATGAAAACGGCAACAGGCAGCCGGAACGGGGAGCGTAAAGAAATGAAGTTTACCAAAATGCAGGGATGCGGAAATGACTATATATATGTCAACTGTTTTGAAGAGAACGTGCAGGACCCTTCAGACCTGGCTGTAAAGCTCTCGGACAGAAGATACGGCATAGGGAGCGACGGGCTTATCCTCATAGAACCGTCAGACAGGGCTGATGCTTTCATGCATATGTTCAACCGTGACGGATCCGAAGGGAAAATGTGCGGCAACGGGATCAGATGTGTTGCCAAGTATATATATGACAACGGGATGGTCCCGCCGGAGAGAAAGGATGTCCTGATAGATACAAAAGCCGGCCTCAGAGAAATCAGGCTCGATATAAAAGACGGCAAGGCCGCAGCTGCATCCGTTGACATGGGCATAGCTGAAGTAGCTGCTGAGCCTGAGAACATTGCGGCCGGCGGAATTGACCTCTGTTTTACAGCAGTCAGTACAGGCAATCCGCATGCGGTATTCTTCCTTGATGATAATCCTGCTCTGAGCGGAATTACTGATGAAGATACTTCCGGCGGAGGCGGGGACTGCACGCTGCTCAGCCGGATCCCGCTTGAGATCATCGGACCTGAAATAGAAAGCTCAGGAAGATTCCCTGACGGGGTCAATGCAGAGTTCGTAGAGATGATCAGCCCGGAGGAGATCTCCTTCCGGGTCTGGGAAAGAGGATCGGGAGAGACGTATGCGTGCGGCACGGGAGCAACAGCAGCAGTGGCCGCCGGATGCTTTGCAGGAAAACTGGCGTGCAAAGTGCTTGTGCATCTCAGGGGCGGAGATCTTGAGATAGAGTGCGACATAGACACGGGCAGATGCATTATGACAGGACCGGCAGTGACCGTATTCACCGGAGAATTATTATGATACAGATGATCAGAAGCGATGCGGAGAGATTCGCAGAGGAGATAAAGGGATTAAGGATGACCATACACAGGCATCCTGAGATGGGAAATCATGAATACTGTACGGCTGAGCTTGCAGAAAAATACCTGAACGGACTCGGGATAGCGACCAGACGGATACTTGACACGGCTGTTGTCGGAGAACTGAAGTGCGGTGCCGGAGACCCGGAGAACGGGCCGGTCAGGACGGCTGCGCTCAGAGCAGATATGGATGCTCTTCCGCTGACCGAGATGACAGGGGCAGAGTTCGCATCGGAAGTCAGAGGTGTGATGCATGCGTGCGGCCATGATGTTCACACAGCAGCAGTGCTCGGAGCTGCCAGAATACTGGCAGAGCACAGAAACGAACTGAAAGGGAATGTAATATTCCTGCTGCAGCCTGATGAAGAGGGGCGCGGAGGTGCTGACAGAATGATCAGAGAAGGCTGCATGGATGGAGTGGATGCTGTCTTCGGTGCGCATGTCAGCCCCGATCTGCCGGCAGGCCATATTGGTATACGCTACGGAATATTCTATGCTGCATCGGATATGTTCAAGGTTGAAGTAACCGGACTGGCATCTCACGGCGCAGTAAGAGAGAAGGGCATTGACGCTCTGGCAGCTGCAGCGGAAATGGTAACAGCGCTTCTTGAACTGCCGTCGAAGATAACTTCTGATAAGTGCATTCTGACTGTAGGAAGGATGCAGTCAGGAACGGCAGGCAACATAATGCCGGGTGAAGCGGTATTCGAGGGAATAATACGCACGCTCGGCCCTGAAACACGGCGCAGAATGGAAGAGGAGTTCAGGAATACCGTGCAGGCTATAGCAGACAGGACCGGAACTGCAGCAGACATAGACTATATACACAGTCATCCGGGCGTTGTAAATGATAAAAGCATGACAGACCTTGCATTCAGGGCTGCCTGCGGGATGTTCGGAGAGGAGAAAGTGCACATTATAGAAGAGCCGGTCATGATAAGCGAGGATTTCGGCTGCTTCCTGGACAAAGCGCACGGTTCCTTCTACCACATCGGGGCAGGCTGCGCTTTGCCTCTTCACAATCCGGCATTCCTTCCGGAGGAGGATGTTGTGACTGAACTGGCTGTGATGCATGCGGGGATGGTCTGGTCATATCTGATGGAATAGGGGGTGCAGCATTGAGTATTCATGAGGAATGTGGAGTGTTCGGCGTGTATTCGGATCATCCTGCTGATGTTGCAGGCATTTCATACTATGGCCTGTATGCACTTCAGCACAGAGGTCAGGAGAGCTGCGGGATCGTTGTAAACGATGACGGGGTTTTCTTTTCACACAAGGACCTGGGGCTTGTAGGGGATGTTTTTACTGAGGACGTCATGCGTAAGATACCGCAGGGCAGAATGGCGGTCGGACATACAAGATACGGAACTACAGGAGCAGCCAGCAGACGCAACTGCCAGCCGATAGAAGTGAACCACCAGAAAGGACGCATGGCCGTAGCACACAACGGAAACCTTTCAAACGCGGCGCAGCTCCGGTCTGAACTTGAGATGTCCGGAGCGATATTCCATACGTCTACGGATACGGAGACTATTGCATATATCGTTACCAGAGAACGGCTCCGCTCCGGGTCAATAGAAGAAGCTGTCGACAGGGCTATGGACACAATAGAAGGCGCTTACAGCCTTATCATCATGTCTCCGCAGAAACTTATCTGTGCGAGAGATCCTCACGGATTCAGGCCTCTGTGCTTCGGAGTGACAGAAGATGGTATATACGTTGTCGCTTCGGAAACCTGCGCCCTCGCAGCTGCAGGAGCAGAATACATCAGAGATGTTGAACCCGGAGAGATAATCATTTTCAGCAGGAAAGGCATCGAGTTCAGACGAAGACACTGCGGAACACAGCCTGAAAAGCTGTGCATCTTTGAGTACATTTATTTTGCACGTCCTGATTCAGTGATAGAGGGAGTTCCGGTTCATAAAGCCCGTGAAAATGCAGGCCGCATCCTTGCCCAGACCCATCCAACTGAAGCAGACATAGTGATAGGAGTGCCGGATTCGGGCCTTGATGCCGCGCTCGGATTCAGTAAAGAATCGGGGATACCGTACGGGATAGGCTTGATCAAGAACAAATATATCGGCAGAACATTCATAGAGCCGGGCGGAAGACACGACAAGGTCAGGATAAAGCTTTCCGTGATAGAAGAGGCAGTAAGGGGCAAAAGGGTAGTGCTGGTCGATGACTCTATCGTGCGAGGAACCACCATGGGCCGCATTTCAGGACTTCTGAGAGAGGCAGGAGCCTCAGAGATACACATAAGGATATCTGCGCCGCCGTTTATGTATCCGTGTTACTACGGAACAGATATAGATTCACAGGAAAATCTTATAGCATGCAGATACAGCATAGACGAGATCGCTTCTATCATAGGCGCGGAATCGCTCGGATATCTTCCTGCAGACAGACTCGGAGAGCTTTGCGGACATAAGGGATACTGCAGCGCATGCTTTACAGGTGAGTATCCGACAGATGTTTCAGGCGGGATCAGCAGGGACCGTTTTGAGCGCCGTCTGTCAGAAATGGCGGAGGAAACAGATGAGTGACTATACAAGAAAGATCATCCTCGAAAGCGGCGAGGAATACTATGGGTACGGGTTCGGATCAGACCGGGATAAGGTCCTTGAAATAGTATTCAATACATCGATGGCAGGTTATCAGGAAATAATATCCGATCCTTCGTACACTGATCAGGCTGTAGTGATGACTTATCCGCTGATCGGCAACTACGGAATGGCGGACGACGATTATGAGACAGAGGTTCCGTCGATCGGTGCTCTCATAGTCCGCGAGTATAATGATGAGCCGTCATGTTACAGGAGCAGTGAGACTCTCGGAGATGTAATGATGCGATTCGGTATTGCCGGAATATATGGAGTGGATACGAGAATGATCGGAAGATCGATCAGGGACAGGGGCAGCCGGAAGGTACTTATATCTTCTCCGGATGTGACCCGGGAAGAGGGACTGAAGATAATTGAGAATACTGGGGTCCCGCATGACTCTGTATCCAGAGTCAGCTGCCGTACTCCGTGGGTATCAGCTCCTCAGGAAGAAAAATACCATGTCGTGGCCATTGACTGCGGAATGAAGAGGAACATTGTTAGGTCGCTAAACAGAAAAGGCTGCAGAGTCACAGTTGTTCCCTGGAATACAGATCCGGAGGAGATATTGAAACTTGATCCTGACGGCATATTCATTTCGAACGGTCCCGGAGATCCTGAGGACGTTCAGGAAACGATAGGGACTGTCCGCAGACTGATTGGATGCAGGCCGTTATTCGGCATATGCCTGGGGCATCAGATAATTGCACTCGCCTATGGAGCGAAAACTTACAAGCTCAAGTTCGGCCACCGCGGCGGGAATCATCCTGTAAAGAATATTGAAACAGGCAAAATAGAAATAACATCACAGAATCATTCCTACGCAGTTGATGGTGAGAGCCTTGCCGGTACACCACTTACAGTAACTCATGTAAATATCCTCGACAACACCATTGAAGGCATGAAGTGCAGGAAAGACAGAGTGTTCAGTGTTCAGTATCACCCTGAAAGCGCGCCGGGGCCGCAGGACAGCGGATATCTCTTCGACCGCTTCATCGATCTCATGGAAGAAGGAAGAAAAAATGCCTAAAAGAACCGATTTAAAGAGAATACTGGTCATAGGCTCAGGCCCGATAGTGATCGGGCAGGCGGCGGAATTTGACTACGCAGGGACACAGGCCTGCCTTGCACTCAAAGAGGAAGGCTATGAGGTCATACTCTGCAATTCCAATCCCGCGACCATAATGACGGATACTTCCATAGCGGACAAGGTATATATGGAGCCTCTGACTCTGGAATACATTGCCAGAATAATCAGATTTGAAAGGCCTGATGCCATACTGCCGGGAATAGGCGGACAGACAGGGCTCAATCTGGCGATGCAGCTTGAGAAAAAAGGCGTTCTCAGGGAGTGCCGTGTCGAACTGCTCGGAACACGCAGTAGTTCAATTGAAATGGCAGAAGACCGGGATGAATTCAAAAGACTGTGCGAGAGACTGGGTGAACCTGTGCTGCCTTCGGAAACAGTTTCTTCTCCTGAAGAGGCTCTGCGCACCGCGGCAAAGATCGGGTATCCTGTCGTGCTCAGACCTGCGTTCACCCTTGGCGGTACGGGTGGAGGTTTTGCTGACGATGAGAATGAACTGTCACAGATGATCAGAAACGCTCTTGAACTTTCACCTGTCGGACAGGTACTGATAGAAAAGAGCGTCAAGGGGTTCAAGGAGATCGAATATGAGGTGATGCGTGACAGCAATGATACGGCCATCACAGTCTGCAACATGGAAAATCTGGACCCGGTAGGCATACATACAGGGGACTCGATCGTTGTATGCCCGTCACAGACACTCACCAACAGGGAGTACCAGATGCTGAGGGACAGCGCGCTCAGGGTGATCCGTGCCCTTGAGATAGAGGGCGGATGCAACGTGCAGTTTGCTCTTGATCCGCTCTCGCCGCAGTATTACCTGATAGAGGTCAATCCGCGCGTTTCAAGATCTTCTGCCCTGGCATCGAAGGCTAGCGGATATCCTATAGCAAGAGTTTCCGCGAAAATAGGCATCGGAATGAATCTGGATGAAATACAGCTTGCCAACACACCGGCGGCATTTGAGCCCGCGCTCGATTATGTGGTTACAAAACTGCCAAGATTCCCATTCGATAAATTCGCGGATGCCAGCAACTCACTTTCCACGCAGATGAAGGCGACAGGGGAAGTGATGAGCATAGGAAGGACATTTGAGGAAAGCCTTCTCAAGGGGATAAGGTCGCTTGAAACAGGCGCCAGCCACATTCAACTGGAGAAATTCAGCAGTGTACCGGACGGCGATCTGCTTGAATACATAAAGACCGGGACCGATGACAGGATATATGCTGTCGCGGAGCTTCTGAGGCGCGGGATACTGCCGGATATGATACATGAAAAAACTGCGATAGACAGGTTTTTCATATATAAGATACGAAACATAGTCAGGATGGAAAGTGTGCTCAGAGAGCATCCCGGCGACACAGACATACTCAGAGAAGCCAAGAAAATGGGGTTCTCGGACCGGGAAGCGGGCCGGCTCTGGAGCATGACGGAAAAGGAGATCGCAGAGTTCAGAATGAAAGCCGGCATGGCCCCTGTCTACAAGATGATTGACACGTGCGCATCGGAATTTGAGAGCTATGTACCGTATTTTTATTCAACTTACGAAGAAGAAAATGAGTCCCGCGTTTCAGACAGGGATAAGATCATAGTACTGGGCTCCGGCCCTATACGCATAGGCCAGGGCGTGGAATTCGACTATTCAACCGTCCATGCTGTAAGGACCATACGCGAGGCCGGGTTCGAAGCGATAATCATAAATAATAATCCGGAAACGGTCTCGACCGACTATACCTGCTCGGACAAGCTGTACTTTGAGCCTCTGACCACAGAGGACGTAATGAACATAGTGGATCTTGAAAAGCCTTATGGAGTGATAGCAACTCTGGGCGGGCAGACTGCCGTAAATCTCGCGGCTTCTCTTGAAGAGCGCGGAGTAAGAATGCTGGGTACTGACAGTAAGGCAATTGACAGGGCGGAAAACCGTGAATTGTTTGAGAAGGTGCTGGAATCTCTCGGGATCCCGCAGCCTGAGGGCAGAGCCGTCACCAGTATTGAAGAAGGGGTGACAGCTGCCGCCGAAATCGGATATCCTGTGCTTGTCAGGCCGAGCTTTGTACTCGGAGGCAGGGCGATGCAGATCGTCACTTCTGAGGAGTCCTTAAGAGAGTACCTGCTGAACGCGGTAAGGATCGATGAAGACAAGCCTGTTCTGGTGGACCGTTATATACGCGGAAGGGAAGTCGAAGTGGATGCTGTCTGCGACGGACGGAGAGTATTCGTTCCGGGCATCATGGAGATGGTTGAGAGGACAGGAGTTCATTCGGGAGATTCAATAAGCATATATCCTCCTGTTAATCTGACGGAAGAGGTCAGGAAAGTGATCCTTGACTATACCTGGAAGCTTGGCACGGCAACAGGCATAGTAGGGCTGTTCAACATACAGTTCATAGTGGACAGCAGCGGGAAGGTATATATCATAGAGCTTAATCCGAGATCATCAAGAAGTGTGCCGTTCATTTCAAAAGCGAGCGGCTGGAGCCTTGCGGACATAGGAACACTTGCCATGCTTGGACTGTCTCTGCAGGAGCAGGGCATTTTCAGAAGGTATCCTGAAGAAAAGAAACGGAGCTATGTCAAGGTCCCGGCATTTTCATTCTCCAAGCTGAGAGGCATGGACGCTTATCTGTCACCTGAGATGAAATCAACAGGAGAAGCGATCGGATATGATGGCATACTGCACAGGGCTGCATTCAAGGCTCTGACGGCTTCAGGACTGTCTCTGCCTAAATACGGAACGGTAATAGCAAGTATAGCCGATGAAGATAAAGACGAGGCTGTTCCTCTGATAAAACGGTTCTATGATATGGGTTTCAATATAAAGGCTACTGAATCCACTGCGGCAAAACTGAAAGAGAACGGCATAAGAACAAGCAGACTGCGCAAGCCGAGCGAAGGGAGCAGTGAGATTCTGGATGACATACGTGCAGGATATGTCAGCTATGTGGTCAACACCCGCACCGTAATGACATCTAATCATTACGGTGACGGAGTGGCAATAAGAAGATGTGCAGCAGAGAATAATGTTACTATGCTGACATCGCTTGATACAGTAAGAATGCTGCTTGATGTACTAGAAGAGATGACGATCGGGATATCACCGGTCGACAGCTTTAAGGTGATACAGGAATGATGTGAACTCAGGCACTTCGCGAGGGACAGGGATGCCGGCGTGCATCAGAGCCATTCCGCTCATGATGTGGCCTTCGCCGTCGCCTTCCACTCTGTAATGTCTGTCACGGTCGAGTCCCTTGCACTTTATGTATTCCTGCGGGCCGTTTACGGTCAGCCGGACAGTGACTACGGTCACCAGTGCTTCGCTCTTATCCTTCGCAACAGTCTCCCATGCAACGAGGTTGACCGGTGTGAAAGGATCGGAGAGCCTGTAGTAGTCGCCGAAAAAATTAAGATCGTAATACTTATGATAGAGATCACTCATCTTCTTGCAGGTGCGGATCTCTTTCTTTTTCAGTTTGGTCGCATCCAGCTCGTACCCGAAAGTACCGCACATGGCAATAGCGGCCTTGGTCTCTATAGGGACCATCGGGCTTGCCTCCGAAACATGTGCACCCATGGTGCAGACAGGGTAGAGGAATGATGAGCCGTAGTGGAGCTTGAGGTTGTCAAGAGGCTTGGTATTGTCTGAACTCCAGTACTGGACAAAATATGTGAGCATTGCAGGGTCAAGCCTTCCGCCGCCTCCTGCGCAGCCCTCGAACATGATGTCAGGGTGAGTCTTTATGATTCCATCCATTATGCGGTAGAGTCCGAGAACGTAGCGGTGTGACACTTCACCCTGATCCTCGCCTGCAAGAGCATTGGACCACAGGTCAGTGATCGCGCGGTTTATGTCCCACTTTACATAATAGATGTTCGCGCTGTCCAGAATGCTGTTGACACTGCTGATCAGATAATCCTGGACTTCCTTTCTGCCAACATCGAGAACGAGCTGGTTGCGGCTCCTTACAGCATGTCTTCCCGGGATAGCCATAACCCAGTCAGGATGAGCCCTGAAGAGGTCAGAGTCCTCGGATACCATCTCAGGCTCGAACCAGATGCCGAACTTCATCCCGAGGTCATTGATCTGCCTTACGAGCTCGTGAAGGCCGCACTTTATCTTATTCTCATTGACATACCAGTCACCGAGACCTGAGTTGTCGTCATCGCGCTTGCCGAACCAGCCGTCATCCATGACTACCATTTCGACTCCCATGTCTCTGGCTGACTTTGCTATCTCTACGAGTTTCTTATCGTCAAAGTCAAAGAATGCAGCTTCCCATGTATTGATAAGAACAGGACGGCGTACGTCCTTTATGAACTTACTTCTGTTAAGGTTGTTTCTGAAGAAGTCGTGGTACCTGCGGCTCATGCCTGTGAGGCCCTTGTGAGTGTATGTCATCAGGACAGCAGGCGTGTCGAAGTCTTCGCCCGGCCTGACAGCATAGCTGAACTGTCTGTCATTGATGCCCATCACGAGACGGCACTGGTCATACTGGTCGAGTTCCGCTTCCGCAACGAAGCTGCCAGAGTACATCAGGGCAAAACCGTAGCATGATCCGTAGTCCTCATTGGCCTCGCTCTCTGCGAGTGCGACGAAAGGATTCTGCTGGTGAGAAGAGATGCCGCGTCCGCTGCGGATCTTGTGGACATGATGAGTCAGCGGCTGGCGCTCTACCTGACGCTCCTGGCCGTATCTTCCCGGAAGGGAGATGAGGTCCATGCCGCTCCCGTTCATATAGTCCATGCACACAGACATTATCCTCTTGAGATGAACAGTATCTTTGCCGGCATTGTGTACTCTTGCTGCACGCATTATGATGTCTGCTTCCTCAAATACAGAGTAGAGCAGTGTGACCTGTATGTTCGTGATGCTGTCCTCAATGACCAGCTCGAGTGTATCGACTGTGTCATTCTCAGTCGCGAAAGGGACAGGGAGCCCTTCCAGTGTGAACGGTCCCTTGTATATAGAGTGGGAGCGGTATCTTCCGTTGAAGGAGAAGCTCCCGTCTGAATTCTGTACTTCGATAGAGCTGATGCGGAAATCGCCCTGCTGCTGAGTGGTGAACTCCTGTGGCTGCGCATCCAGTGAGAAGGTGCGCTCCTTAAGTGAATCATACGGATTGCCCGAGAATCCGCGGTCGTAGCGGCGGATCAGATATGAAAGGTCATCATCCCTGATCGTCGCACCGTAATACAGGTGGTTCACATAATCAAGATTGCCTATCTTGAGCTGATAGGTCGTCTTCGCAGTATGAAGTGAAAAGGTCTTCTTTTCTTTATTGAAAATGATTGCCATTGCATTATCTCCGTCATTCAGAAATAGTATGTATACGCACCTTGTATATTAGAGCATCGCGGCGGATTCTCATATAGACAGATGTGAGATAATATTGTCTAAATTACACAAGTCTGACAATTTCATCGATAACACCTTCAAGGCGCCCGTCTGTGAAGCCGAAATCCATCGCCTTGTAGCTCCATGCTGCCCGTCCGATGCCGTGCTTATCGAATACTGAGCAGATCATCCTGTACCACTCAAGTGTATCCTCAGGCGATGCGAGGTCGATGACACCGAATTCACCGCAGTACAGCGGAACGTTTCTTTCCTCTGCGGTCTGAACAGCTTCGGCTATAAGCTCCTCGAAGAACTCAGGCCCGAATTTCTTATCGCGGTCAAAGCCGTCGAGGCTAACAAAGTAGTGCTGAAGCTGCTTTTCCGCTCTCTCTTCGTATTCACCATAAGTCATGTCTATAGGCATGCGGAATGATGTATCCATGCTGCTGATCCAGTACGCGCCCTGATGTGTGAAAATGAGCGGCTCATAGCAGTGGAAGTTGTAAATGATATTCTCATCATACGGCGGATCAAGGTCCTTCAGGGCTTCGATGCTGTTGTTGTAATACCCGCCGATGAGGATCTTTATATCACCTGCGATTTCCCTGATGCGGCGTATGCATTCAGCTGCGATCTCATTCCACTTATCGCTGTACTCCTTGTCTGTAACCTCATTGAGAAGCTCGAAAGCGACACGGTCTGAATGCTTTCCGAACCTGAGAGCGAACTGCTCCCACAGGCGAAAGAACCGCTCCTGATATGCCGCATTCTCAAAGAATCCTGACTCTTCTTCGCTGTCGTCAAAGCTGAATCCGTAAGTCTTGTGAAGGTCGAGGACCATGTTGAGACCGTATTCTCCGCACCAGTCTATGACCTGCTGTATCCTGTCAAAACCGTCCGGGAAATAGCTCCCTTCAGCATCTTCAACAAGATCATAGTCGACCGGAAGGCGGAGGTGGTCAAAGCCCCATTCGCTGATGCGTCTGATGTCATCTCTGCATATGAATGTGTCGTAGTGTTCAGATGTATGTTCGCACTGTGAGAACCAGCCTCCGAGGTTGATCCCGTGCATATATCCGTGTACAGATTTCATTTTTCGCTTCTCCTTGCAACTTACTGGTTCTATTGTCAGAATACAGTGTTTACTTTGCTGACATGACCGATGTCTTTATGTTTCTGCTTTTGTTATAATATCATTGTCAATTACTTATGCAATAACTGTTCTCACAAATAGTAAATACAACTGATAAGAACAATAATTGCCTGAAGGTGTTGGGGGCATTAGAGAGGAAACGATATGAAGTACAGAAAAGACAGATACGGAAATGAGATCTCCCAGCTCGGGTACGGCTGCATGAGATTCACGAAAAAGGGTGCCGGTATCGATTATGACAAGGCTGAGAAGGAAGTACTTCTTGCAATAGAAAAGGGAGTCAACTATTTTGACACTGCCTATATATATCCGGGAAGCGAGGAATGCCTCGGCAGGATCCTCGATGAGAATAACTGCCGCGACAAGGTGAACATCGCGACCAAGCTGCCTCAGTACATGCTGAGGTCCATGAAGGCGATAGAGAAGACTTTTGCTGAAGAGCTGACACGCCTGAGGACTGATCACGTCGACTACTACCTGATGCACATGTTCACAGACTATTCAGAGTGGGAAAAGCTCAAAGCCCTGGGCATAGAGCAGTGGATAGCTGACCGCAAGGCGGATGGCAGCATCAGGAATATCGGGTTCTCATATCACGGTAACACTGACAGCTTTATTAAGATACTCAACGCATATGACTGGGACTTCTGCCAGGTACAGTACAACTATCTCGATGAGCACAGTCAGGCTGGAAGAAGAGGTGTTCAGGCGGCAGGTGATAAGGGTGTGCCTGTAGTCATCATGGAGCCGTTGAGAGGCGGCAAGCTTGTCAATCTTCCTGTAAGGGCAAAACAGGAACTTCTCAATTCAGGCACAGGATACACAGCAGCTGAACTTGGCCTCCGATGGCTGTGGGATCAGCCGGAGATCATGTGCGTGCTGTCGGGTATGAACTCTGAAGAAATGGTCAGGGAGAACATCCGTATCGCATCAGAAGCAGAGGCCGGAAGCTTCACTGACGCTGACAGGGCTCTCATAGACAAAGTGAAAAGGATAATAAAAGAGAAGGAACAGGTGGGATGCACGGGCTGCAGGTACTGCATGCCTTGCCCTCATGGCGTGGATATCCCGGGGACATTCTACAACTGGAACCTTATGTACATAGAGGGAAAGAAGAATCCTGTGAGATTCGAATACGCCCGCAACATAGGGATGCAGAAGGATCCGGCCTTTGCATCACAGTGCATCGGATGCGGCAAGTGCGAACAGCACTGCCCGCAGCACATCCGTATAAGAGCAATGCTGAAGAAGGCAGACAGAGACCTCAGACCGCTGCCGTATAAGATCGGGATAGCTGCAGCGAGAAAGTTCATGTCAAGGTAGAACACAGCTGAACCGGGTGCTATAATAGCAGATAAGGTTTTGAGTATATCCGGCTGTGGGAAAGCCGGATAAATGAGGTATTGGTATGCAGGAAATTGAAACCCGCAAGGGACGCTTTAGCGTGGGAATGTTCCTTGTGACGATAGGCATCGTCTACGGAGATATAGGAACATCTCCTATGTACGTAATGAAGTCGATCGTCGAGGGAAACGGAGGCCTTGCCAACGTTGACGAGACCTTTATAGTCGGCTCATTATCACTTGTCATATGGACTATCACGCTCCTGACAACAGTCAAGCATGTGCTCATAGCGCTGCGTGCAGACAACCACGGTGAGGGCGGTATATTCGCCCTGTACAGTCTTGTCAGTGAATGCGGAAAATGGCTTATCATCCCGACGATGATAGGGGGAGCCACGATGCTCGCCGACGGTGTTCTGACACCGGCCGTGACCGTTACTACTGCGGTCGAAGGTCTCAGGAGCATCAGCGTGATGAACCGTATCCTGGGAGACGGGCAGCACCTCGTACTTCTGATCACGATAGCAATAGTCTGCGCGCTTTTCGTCATCCAGAGAAACGGCACGAGCGCGATAGGCAAACTGTTCGGACCTGTAATGATGATATGGTTCCTGTTCCTGGGGATAACAGGGATCTGGCTGTCACTTGGCGATCTGAGCATAATAAGAGCTCTCAATCCGCTGTATGCTGTCAGGGTGCTCTTCAGCCCGGGCAACAAGGCAGGACTCATGATACTCGGAAGTGTATTCCTCTGTACGACAGGTGCGGAGGCCCTGTATACGGATATGGGCCATGTCGGCAGAGAGAATATCTTGATCAGCTGGCCGTTCGTCAAGATCTGCCTGATCCTGAACTACATGGGTCAGTGCGTATGGATCATCAGAAACAGCACTAATGCTGAGATGACGGCAATAGAAGAGATCAATCCGTTCTATATGATGCTCCCTGCAGGCATGAGACCGGTAGCTATCATACTGAGTGCACTTGCGGCTATCATCGCGAGCCAGGCTCTCATAAGCGGCAGCTATACTCTCGTTCACGAGGCAGCAAGCCTTGACCTGATGCCGCATCTCAACGTGAGATACCCGTCGGATACCAAGGGACAGATATACGTTCCTATAATCAATAAGATACTGTGGTTCCTGTGCATAGCCGTCATTCTGTATTTCCGCAGCGGATCACGCATGGAGAACGCATACGGACTCGCGATCACCATCAGCATGCTGATGATGACGATTATGTTCACGGTATACATCGGCATAGTTCACAGAAGGGTGTTCGGTGCGATCCTTTTCGCGATCACATTTTTCGCTCTGGAAGGAGTCTTCTTCATATCCAGCCTGGGCAAGTTCGCTGTAGGAGGCTATGTAGCTGTTATACTTTCACTTGCCATTCTCTTCGTGATGCTCAGCTGGTACCGCGGTACCCAGCTCGAACGCATGCAGAGTGTCAAGCTGCCGATGCGGGATTATCTCGATACGATCAAAGGCCTTCAGGAAGATGAAGATATCCCGCTCTGCTCCAATAATCTTGTATATATAGCAAAGGGAGCGGATTTTGAGGAGATCGACAGAGATATCCTGTACTCTATCCTCGATAAGGAGCCTAAGAAGGCGGATGCGTACTGGTTCATCAGCGTCAATACGACCAACAGTCCGTTCCAGAGAGAGTATGAGGTCGAGACCTTCGGTACGGATTACATATTCCGCGTTAATCTGAACCTGGGATTCAAGGTAAAACAGGCCGTAAATGTCTATCTGAGGCAGATAGTGCATGACCTGCTTGCGACCGGAGAACTGCCAAAACAGAACAAGAAGCACTCGATATACGGACCTTCCGAAGTCGGGTCATTCAAGTTCTGCATGCTCAGAAAGAGGATGCCGCTTGAGGGAGACATTTCCGCAAGTGACAATCTGTTCATACATACCAAGTATTTTATCAGAAGGATCGCCGGAAGCCCGGCAAGATGGTTCGGACTTGAAACCTCCAACCTGATCGTAGAGTATGTACCTCTCTTCCTGCCGAGACGCAGCAACACCGAGAAACTTGAGAGAGTCCTGTGGGTGAGAGATGATAAGGCCAGAAGGAACTGATCACAGAAACCAGATAAAAAAGGGGACCGGGGACTGCTGAAAGGTCGGATCATAGCAGATGCAGACAGACAGAAACGAAGAACTCAGAAAAGCCGCAGCTGCTGCAAGCCTTGAAAAGAGAAAGCAGCAGATGAGGAGACAGAAGAGGCGGAGACGTAAAAGGCTGAGAGCCTTTATCCTGCTCGGCCTCATTCTTGTGCTCATAATGATCGCAATCATTGCGTGCTCGGTCCATGCAAGAAACAGCAGGGATGAGAAACCGCAGGATGCCGCCGCACCGGCAGAGCAGACAGAAGAGAACGATGCTGATGCTGAGGCTGCCTCTGAGAACATAGTCATCGGACTCAAGGGATCGTCTGTACAGAAGGTCCTCGTGGGCGACCCGTATATTGAGAACGGGGCTTTTGCCATAGACAGGAGAAGCGGGGCCATTCCTGAAAGCGATATCGTCATAAAGGGCAAGGTCGACACTTCAAAGCCGGGAGAATACAAGGTAACATACAAGGCGAAAAACGACGGGGATTCCGCAGCAGCTGAGAGGACTGTACAGGTGCTGAGTGAGGAGGATTTCGGGGACAAGGCCTCAAACGTGCCTGTAATGATGTATCACTGGGTATATACGGCTGACGATGTTCCTGAAGACCTCGACGGCAACTGGATACTCGATACGACCCTCGAGGAGCATCTTGCATTCCTTCAGGAGAATGACTTCTACTATCCGGGATGGAAGGAACTCAGAGCATGGGTCGATGATGAGATATCTCTGCCGGCGACATGCACTGTCCTCACATTCGATGACGGAAAAGAAGCATTCCTGAAGTACGGTATTCCTGTACTGGAAAAATACAACATACCGGCAACATCCTTCATGATCGGATGGGAGAAAAACGACGGAGCTGAGAAAATCAGGGAGTACGCGTCCCCGCTCATAGATTTTGAAAGCCATACGTATGCGATGCATCAGAAGGTGGATCCGCTTGTTGACGGTCATAAGGGCATTATGGCAGCGATGAGCAAGGATGAGATCAAGGCCGACCTCACTAAGGCAGCAGAGCTTACAGGGACCAATGACGCGATGGCTTATCCGTACGGAGACTATACTGAGGATATGCTTGATGCCGTTCGCGAGCAGGGCATTGCCTGTGCATTCACGGTGGAATATGACAGAGTAAGAAAGGGTATGGACCCGGTAAAACTTCCGAGAGTAAGGGTCCTCGGAGACGAGAGCTTCCAGATATGGAAGGATTCGGTATACTGATCTGACAGGGGAGAAGGATCAGGCCGTCGATATCATATGTAAGGAGATATAACTTGAAATACAGGATCAACAAGACCAACTACTGCAGTTTTGATACGATCAGCATCAATGAGCTGCAGCCGAGAAGCTATTTCATCCCTTATCCGGACAGGGCATCTTCCGATGCGGCTTCCGGTAAGGCCAAGAGATACAGCTCACCTATGGTAAAATGCCTGAACGGCGACTGGGATTTCAGATTCTATCCGCTTCCTGCGGAAATTCCTGATGTCCTTGATACGGACAACACCGATTTTGACAAAATCGATGTGCCGTCATGCTGGCAGTTCAGAGGCTACGATAAGCCTTTCTATGTCAACACGAGATATCAGTTCCCGTTCGATCCGCCGAAGATCCCTGAGACTGAGAAGGTGGGCAGGACATTCTGCTGGACCGGCGCAGATAAGGGTACCAGACCGAGATGGACGGATCCGGGCGAGGAATACAATTTTGCAGGTATCTACAGGACGTTCTTCACTGCTGAAGACCTGTCAAAAAAGCATATTCTGAGCTTTCTTGGTGTAGCCAGCTGTGCTGACATCTATGTCAACGGGAGATTTGCAGGATATACCGAAGGAGCTCACAATACAGCGGAATTCTATGTATCACATCTCATTCACGAGGGTGAAAACGAGCTCGTGGTCGTAGTGCGCAGGTGGTGCAACGGCACGTATCTTGAATGTCAGGACATGTTCCGCAACAACGGCATATTCCGCGATGTGCTGCTGAGGATCGAGGACAGAGACGGCATCAGGGATATTGATTTTGCCTGTGAAAAGACTTCTGACGGATATACTGCCAGGCTGAAGGCCGAGATGTATGCTGACAATGAGGTGACATTTACTCTTAAGGGCCACGGCATAGAGGTTACAAAGACGGTCAGGTCGGAGGATAATACTGCTGAGGCAGTCTTTGAGGGGCTCGATGTGACAGAGTGGAACGCCGAGAAGCCTGTTCTCTACGATATCTATTACGAGACAGCAGGTGAGTGCATACATGAGAGGGCCGGATTCCGCACAGTAACGATCGAAGGTGACATCTTCCTGATCAACGGAAGGAAGGTCAAGCTTCACGGTGTCAACCATCACGACACAAGTTCTGTAAACGGATACACAATGACTCCTGAGGAGATCGAGCGCGATATGCTCATCTGCAAGGAGTACAACATAGATACAGTAAGGACTTCGCATTATCCGCCGGATCCGTATCTTCTTGAGGTGTGCGATGAGATCGGCATCTACATAGTTGACGAGGCGGATATTGAAACACACGGAACCTTCTCCATGCAGCTCCCGGCTACATACAATACGATCAGCCACGATCCGAAGTGGGAGGCACACTATCTTGACAGGGCTGAGCATCTGTATCAGAGGGACAAGCTGCACACATCCATCGTGATGTGGAGCCTTGGAAACGAGGCGGGCGGATACAATAACACGGACAAAATGTACGGCTATCTCAAGAGCCGCTCTTCACTTCCTGTCCACTACGAGAGCGCCGTTCACTGCAGAAGAAAGGCATATGACGTAGCAAGTGAGATGTATCCTCCTGTGGAGAGAGTACATGAGATAGGCGAGAAGACCTATAAGATCAGAGAAATGTGCGACAGGCCGTATTTCCTGTGTGAATATGCTCATGCAATGGGCGTGGGACCGGGAGACATGGAGGCGTACTGGAAAGAGATATATACTCATGACAGCCTGTTCGGAGGCTGCGTATGGGAGATGGTCGACCATGCAGTTCTGCATGAGGACGGCAGCTATACATACGGCGGAGATCACGGCGAATGGGAACATGACGGCAACTTCTGCGTGGACGGCATGTTCTATCCTGACAGGACGCCCTCGACCGGAGCAAGGATCGCAAAATTCATATACAGGCCTCTGAGGGTCAGACATTTCGGCAGGAACCTCTTTGAGATATTCAATACGAAGTCATTCACTGACGGCAGCGAGTATGAGATGAAACTGAAATGGAGCGACGGCCATGAGGAGACTCTCGTTCCTGATGTGAAACCGCTCGGGAAGGTTACGGTAGATCTCGATGAGAGCGGTCACAGGGCCGGTGCAAGGCAGGCCGGAAGGGACTGCCTCCTTGACATCATCACCACAGAGAAGGCTACAGGCCGTGAGGTCAGCCGCGAGCAGCTGGTTTTCGAGGAGAGGATACCGGGAGTGCCTGCGGGAACAGGCACCGTGCAGCTTTCGAAGTTCATCGGCTCGGACGGAGCAGACATAGTAGAAGCTGCTGCGGATACCGGCGATGCTCCTGAGGTCATTCTGGGCGGGATCCCTGTAAGGCCGGGAGAGCCTTACACCATAATCTTCCGTGCGCCTACGGACAATGATTTCATTCTTTACGGTGCGAAGAACAGCATGAAGGAATTCTCGGAGCAGAAGGAGGAGATCACTTCTGTGGAGAAGACCGACGGAAAAGCTGTCATAAAGTCCAGGATAACAACGAGGAGACATGCGTTCACATGCACAGATACGTATGAGGCCGTCCCAGAAGGGATTCTCGTAACAAGCAGACTTAAGTGCACTAAGGGAAGGGGCAATCTTCCGAGATTCGGAAAGGCGTTCAGACTGGACTCATCCTATGACAGAGTAAGATATCTCGGCAGAAACGGCGAGTCATATGCTGATATGAAGGATCAGACCCAGATAGAAGAGGTCAGCTGCAGAGTCAAGGACATGACAGAGCCTAACATCAAGCCGCAGGAGAGCGGAAACAGGATGGACTGCAGATGGGCAAGCGTGAGCAACGGGAAGAAGACCCTGACATTCACAGCTGCAGGCAGGGCATTTGAGCTCGGTATCAAGAGATACAGCGACACAGAACTTCTCAGCATGAAGCACAGAGAGGACGAGGTGACTACGGGCACATACGTTACGATCTCAGCATTCCAGCAGGGAATAGGCACCGGCATCTGCGGACCGCAGACAGCACAGGAGTACTGCTATCCTGTAAAGGACGAATACGAGCTGAAGTTCCTTATAAGTACATCGGATAAATAACAGAAGAGCCTGCAGGAGTTGTCTGCAGGCTCTTTTGGAGCTCCTCTTACGGCTCGTACGCAGCTGCTCTGAAAAAAAGAGGAGCCGAAAGCTCCTCTTGGTGGTCTATGTGGGGCTCGAACCCACGACATCATGGTTGTGACCCATGCGCTCTCCCAGCTGAGCTAACAGACCGGATATGAGTATTATAGCACAAAAAAAGTGTATGGTTGTGGTAAAATGTTATCAGACATGAATACAGACTACTTAGTACGGGCATTGATAATGGCAGGAAGTCTGATCATGGTGATCAACATATTCCTGTATGTGAGATTAGAGAGGTACATTGTACGGGAGTGGAAAGTCGGAAAAGAAGTCCGCGGACTGTATGTACCTATCACTTTGCTTGTGCTGTTTCTTGCGGGGTATCTGGCTGTAGGGATCTTCGGCAGACCGGATATCGTGATGGCGGGAATACTCTTCGGCGGCAGTGTTTTCGTGCTTGCCATATTCAGGATAATAAGCGATCTGGCTGAGAAGGTCCGCAGTACAGAGTCACTGAGGGTCGATCTGCAGGCAGCTGAAAAGGCCAGCAAGTCCAAGACTGTTTTCCTGTCCAACATGTCGCATGATATAAGGACTCCGCTGAACGCCATCATAGGATACGCATCTCTTGCGGAAGAGGAGGATACGACTGAAGAACAGGTAAGGACGTATGTTCATAAGATAGGCATCTCCGGCAAGCATCTTCTCGACCTCATAAACGATATCCTTGAGATGAGCAGGATAGAGAGCGGCAGGATGCATCTTGATGAGCAGCCTGTGGATATAATACAGATATTCGATGATGTGGACACTGTTTTCACCGATCAGATGAAAACGAAGAATATCGCATTTTCAGTCGATACGTCCGGTGTTGAAGACAGATATGTCATGTGCGACAGGGTGAGGTTCAGCCGGGTGCTCATGAACCTTGTCAGCAATGCGTTCAAGTTCACTCCGGAAGGCGGCAGGGTAGCCGTGGTACTGAAGCAGAAAAAGCCTGTGTCCGGTGACAGGTCAGTATCTGAATATATACTGACTGTCGAAGACAACGGTATAGGCATGTCTGAAGAATTTGCTGCCAGAGTGTTCGAATCATTCGAGCGTGAGCGCACTTCCACTGTCAGCAGCATACAGGGCACAGGTCTCGGGCTCGCCATAACCCGCAGTATCGTGGAGATGATGAACGGCAGCATCGAAGTCGAGACCGAGAAGGATAAGGGGAGCACGTTCACTGTGCGCATCCCGATGGCAGCAGCAGATACGGGCGCCTCTCCTGAGACTGAATCCATCAGACTGGATAATCAGGACTGCAGGTGTGCTGGCGGAATGAGAGTCCTGCTTGCTGAGGATGTTGAGGTCAACCGCGAGATAGCTGTTATGATACTCAGCAACATGGGATTCTGCGTTGAGACTGCCTGCAACGGAAAAGAGGCAGTGGAGATGCTCATGGCATCCGAGCCGGGCTACTACAACGCAGTGCTGATGGATGTCCAGATGCCTGTAATGAACGGGTATGAGGCAACCAGGATGATAAGGTCGCTTGAAGATCCGGACCTCGCTGCGGTGCCGGTCATCGCTGTGACTGCGAATGCTTTTGCAGAAGACATACAGGATGCGATGGATGCCGGAATGGACGGTCACATTGCGAAGCCTCTCGATCCGCAGATGATCGCAAAGGTGCTGAGACCTCTTATACTGGGATCATGCGGAGCGGACGAAGATATAAATCAATTGAAGAAGGGAAATACAGAATAGTGAAAGTTAAGAAGATTTTCTTTGATCTCGACGGTGTTATGGCGGACTTTGACAGGGGAGTTCATGAACTGTGCGGAATGGATGCATTCTCACATGAGGACGACCCTGCATATAATTTTGACGATGAGATGTGGGTCAGGATCAAGGAAGTAGGTCACTTCTATGACAAGCTGGAGCTGATGCCGGGAGCCAAAAAGCTGTTCGATGACCTGTATGCAAGGTATGGCAGCAGGTGCGAGATTCTGAGCGGCATCCCGAAGCCGAAAAGGGGGATCACAACTGCCGGCCAGGACAAGATAAACTGGGTGCGCAGGATGCTCTCAAAAGATGTTGTTGTCAATATCGTCTATAAGGAAGATAAGCCGGACTACTGCACCGGCAGGGACTGCATCCTCATAGATGACCTGCCTGCGAACATAATGGCATGGGAGAAGATGGGAGGCACTGGAATCATCAACACCGGTGCAGAGGACACCAGGATGATACTTGAGGAAATGGGACTTCTGGAGCCCGTTGAGGCAGATCATTAATAAAAAAAGATCCGGTCAGCGGCCGGATCTGAATATGACTTTACCAGTAAGCATTGGCTGCCCGCCGGTGACATCCACACGGATGATGCCTCCGGGCTGTTTTATTTCCGTATGTGAGCTGCCGCCCGTCATGTAGCGGTACCAGCCTGCTGCAGTACTTCCTGTAGCACAGCCGTGCTCCCAGAAAAGCGTTTCCTGATCGGGAACATATACAAGCGGTCTGATGCTGACAGAGTCCTCATCAGGCTGCGTGGATGTCAGGGCATCATAGTCAGGACACAGCATGAGACCCAGAGCTGAGACCTCGAGCTCGCGCGCATATTCCTGCACTGCCTTTTCTGCATGAGGTATGCTGAAGTCATCAGCAGGTACGAGAAGGTGGGATATGCCCTCGAATGAGATGAGAGGGTAGCCTCTGTACGTGCTGAGTGCAGGAACAGGCATCCCGACTGTTCCCTCGAAGTACGAGCCGCCGAAAAGAACATCTGAAGCGGCTTCAGGGTCCTCTTCAAGCCTTCTGACATGTACATTCAGGAGCTCATCGGCTCCAGATGATTCCACCGTGATGACAGCATCACAGCCCTGCTCAAGGCCGTGAGTGCCTGCGTGCCATGCCGCTGCAGAAAGAGTCGCGTTGCCGCAGAACTCGTAACCCATCATCTCAAGCCCTGTATCTGAGTCTGAATCAGACATCAGAAAACCGACCTGCTCGCAGGAGGGTTCTCTGTCAAAAGCTTCCTGTATCATGTCCTGACGGGTCTCCGGCGTATACGGTGATGTTATCAGGACTGTAATGTTCCCCGTAGGGTCAGCAACTATGTAATCAAAATCCATGCACCTATATTAACACATTAAAGTGCCGGATGCTGTGCAATCTTGAAATAAAAATAGCACGGAATTGTATATTGTTACGTTCATGCGCAAGGCTTAAGATAGTAAAAGGTTATTATTATACTGAGAAAAGAGGAATCCAGAATGAAAAGAGTTTTGACCATACAGGATATATCATGCCTCGGAAAGTGCTCCATCACCATAGCTCTGCCGGTGATCTCAGCGCTTGGCTCAGAGGCTGTCATACTGCCGACCGCAGTACTTTCGACACATACGATGTTCAAGAATTTCACAGTTAAGGATCTTTCAGACCAGATCGAGCCTATCACACAGCACTGGCTGAGTGAGGATGTGAAGTTCGATGCTATCTACACAGGATATCTCGGGACACCTGAGCAGATCGACCAGATGAAGGAGCTGTTCACTCAGTTCAGAGGCGAGAATACCCTCGTATTCGTAGACCCTGTAATGGCAGACAACGGCAAGCTGTATCCTGCATTTGACATGGCCTATGCGAAGAAGAATGCAGAGCTCTGCGGAGCTGCGGACATCATCGTGCCTAACATCACAGAGGCTGCCTTCATGACAGACATGGAGTACAGGGAAGAGAAGGACCACGATGAAGAGTATATCAAGAAGATGCTCGGAAGACTGGCTGAGCTCGGAGCACGCATCAACGTGCTGACAGGCGTTTCACTCGAGCCGGGAAAGACAGGCGTCATGGGACTGGACACTGAGACAGGCGACTATTATCTGTATCAGAACGACAAGATCAATGCGTCATTCCACGGAACAGGAGACCTCTTCTCAAGCACCTGCGTCGGTGAAATGATGAGAGGAAAGAGCTGGCAGGATGCGATGAGGATAGCTGCGGAATATACCGCACGCACGATCGAAGTCACGATGCATAATCCTGACAAGCCTTGGTACGGTGTGGACTTTGAGGCCACACTGCCTGAACTGATCCTCGCAAAATAGGTATTCAGCGGACTACTCAATATGCACGCATATGCAAAACCCCGCAGCCTTGAACTGCTACCCGTCAAGAGGACAGTGAAAAATCAAAAGATTATGGCAACCAGTAACAGAAATGTTGCTGGTTGTTTTTGGGGAAAGCAGACGCTGTT
>OMZI01000038.1 GCA_900315485.1 uncultured Eubacteriales bacterium
TTTCTCTGTTCTGCAAAGCTGTCTGCTCCTCTGTATATATGATACGGACCCGGGATCCGTTTGTTTTAACGCTTACATATAGGATACGATTCCGGCTTTTCAAAAATCACATCACGTGAGAAAAAATATTATATTTATTTCTCTGAGAATAGCAAATTCATCCACCCGATCTGCCGTATAAAAAATGAAATCCTGTGCTGCAAAACTGAAAGGGCTTAACTGTGGTATACTTCTGAAGGGAACGGGGGACTGAACGCATATGCGCGGTCTCCTTTTGCATTGGATAATAAAGAGAAAGAAATCTGATATATACAATCAGAGATAAGCAAGTAATGCTGGACTGTGATTTGGCGAAGTTGTATCAGGTTGAAACCGGGGTTTTCGCTACCCGATGGGTAGGCGTGGATTGAAGTTTCAAGGAGATGCCGTAAAATCAACATCTGATGGGAAATGCAGTTTTCGTAAATCCTCCGAAAACCCATACAGACCCATTGAGAACGTGTACAGACTTACAAAATTGTCGTCAGCGTTTTCAAGGCATTTGAGGCGTTTTTTCTTCGAAAATCGCACATTTGCATAGATCCTGAAACGCAGTATTTGCAAGGTACCTACGACTTTTCGCAGGTGCGAGCTGCGTTTCCAGAGGACAAAAATGTGCGACAAAAACTGTCGTCAAACTGTCGTCAAAACTGTCGTCAAATGAAAAACTGAAACCCTGTGATGCAGTAATTGCAAGGGTTTCAGCGATTTACTTTGCTGGTGCGCGCGGTTGAACTATAAAAACCCTGAAATGCAGTAAAATCAAGCGGTTCAGAGATTCGCAAAAAACGGCCAAAAGTCGGAACGATGCACACCGGGGAATTCAAATCCTTTCAAACGTCGGAACGAGGAACGCAATTGTGGTCAAATATTTATAGAAATGGTGTGAATGAAAGTTGACACTACCGACCCGGGATAGAGCAGATTCGCCGGATATCAATCGTGTGCTATAATAAGGTGTCTCAAAACAGGGACATAAAGGTGGTAGGCCCGGGCAGCGTAGTGGAGCAGATGCGTTCCGTGATAAAACGCCTGTCGGAGCAGTATCAGCAGGTCGGAGATGGACAGAACTGAAAACAGTAAGAGAAATATTAAAATCTTCTGCATGATAACGGCTCTTATTCTTATAGCAGAACTGTGCAGGCATCAGAAGCATTTCGGATTGGGGAATGAGTACAATATGATCCTCAAGCCTGTTCGAGTGACCATTTATCTGAGCCTGTTCATTGCATGGGGAATATCTGTCAGCAAACGCATTGTGAACAGACAGCTGAAAACGTACCTTGTGCTAATCGACTGCCTGATCGTGTTCTGGTTCTCAGTTACTGCTGTCAGACAGTATTTTCTGATACACCAGGGAGTTATTTCAAGAACTATATGGTATGGGTGCTACATTCCTATCATCATGATACCGACATTCATGCTTTTTGCAGCGATGTATACCAGAAAGGGCGAGGACTACAGACTGCCGAAGAGCTCATGGGCAGTAACAGCCGTCTCAGTCGCTTTTTCAGCTGTCATTGCATCCAATGACTTCCATTATAAGGTGTTCCGTCCGAAAGGGACAATCGATATGCTCGAGAGCTGGTACTCTCATACTGTCATTTACTGGTTGGCTGTAGGCTGGATAGTCCTGCTTACTGTCGGAGCAGTGGTGATTATCTCTATGCGCTGCCGGCAGCCGCACAGCCGGCGTATTGCTGTCCTGCCTATATTCATATTCCTGATCGTCGGAGCTTATTTTGCTTTTATGATGATCGACTACCGCTCTTGGAAATGGGTGTTTGGCGACTACACACCTTTTCTGTGCGTGTCTGTTATTGCGATTCTGGAAAGCTGCATACAGTCGGGCATGATACCGTCCAATACAGGCTATGAGGAACTGTTCCGGTCATCTCCTGTCGGTATGCTCATACTCGATGATGAACTGAACATATGTTATAAGACCGCGCAGGCCGAAGACATACCAAGACCTGATCTCATAGCTGCCGCTGAGGGCAAAACCCAGTACGGACGCAATATGGTGCTGCAGAAGTATCCGCTTCGGGCAGGCTATGCCGTGTGGGAGGAAGACGTCACAGAACTTGCTGACATTATCGAAGACCTCGAGAATAACAGGCGTGAGATCGCAGAAGGTAATTATCTGGCTGAACACAGCTACAGAACAGTAAGCAGGCTTCGCCACACACAGGAGCAGAACCGTCTGTATGATACGCTTCAGAAGCAGACAGCATCACAGAACAGAAAGATGCACGAGCTGCTGAGGAGATACGATTCGCCGGCCTCTGAATCAGAGAGAAGAAAGGTGCTTGCAGAGTCTGCGGTCATTGCTGCATATATCAAACGCAAGGGCAACCTGATATTCCACGGAGAGAAGAGCGGCATCATACCGACAGAAGAACTGAGAATGTGCATTGAGGAATCGATGAACAATATCAGGCTTCTCGGAATCGAGTGCTGGAGTGACATAAGGATCCCGGGAGGAATCAGGGTAGACTCGGCGATAAGGATCTATGATCTGTTTGAACAGACCGTAGAGAGTGTGCTGGATGAAGCCACGCTCATTTTTATCAAAATAGGCAATCACGATGCAGTAATACGCGTGATCATAGAGTGCGAGCTCGGAGACGGATCCCCGGAGCCGGTAAGGGTCGCAACGGAGATTGATGACTTGGATGAAGGGGGCACCATAGTATGAATGCGTTTTACACATATGGCTATGGTGTAAGATTTGCTGTAGTAGTCGCTTATTTTGCGGTCTCTATATGCCTCTTATACATAACTATACACAGCTTTGCTGACAGAAGACCGCGTCTGTCGTGTACTCTTAACTGCCTGATATCTTTCGCATGTATCGCACTGACAACAGTGCTGGCGCAGTGCCACTTTTACTCATTCAGAACCGGCCAGTGGAGGGTCGCGGCACCTCTCTGGGCTGTCCTGTTTATGCTTGCGGTGCTAATAACATTTGCAGCGGCAGTGATCGTGCAGAGGGTCAGACTCAGACGATCCACAGTCACAATGACTGCTGTAAGGGAAGCCATTGACAATATACCTGTCGGCATATGCTATTTCGACAGGAACGGTCTGCCGCGTCTGTCCAACAGGATGATGCTCAGGCTCGGGATAATGCTGAGCGGATCGGATTTTCAGAGTATAGACGAACTCAGGAAAGTATTATCGAAATATACGAATGACCGGGAAAATGAAGAACCGGCTCATAAGTCATCCGGGCTTATCGTTACACTGCCTGACAACAGTACTTATTCATACAGCGAGATGCCGCTTACGACAGAGGCAGGCGAGGAGTATACAGGGGTATTTCTGTTTGACATAACTGATCTGCAGGAGAAGAAGTCCGAACTGGAAAGACAGACGGAAGACCTTCGCAAGATGTCTGACCAGCTCAGGTACCTCAATGAAAATGCGTACAAGCTGGCCAGAGAAGAGGAGATACTGGCATTCCAGACAAGACTCCACGATGCCATGGGCGCCGGGATTACCGCCGTGCACAGGATCCTGGAGCAAAATCTTCCCGAAGGTGACTATGCTGAGGCGATAAGAGTCTGGAGGAGGTCTGCGGAAATGATGGACGCGGGCAACAACAGTTACAGCATAAACGGCTCGATAGGAGACTTCGCACATGATGCAGAGGCACTCGGTGTCAGATTTGAGTTAACGGGCGACATGCCGGGAGAAAAGGATACGGAAGAAGTCATCCTGACAGCCCTGCACACAGGACTGACCAATTGCGTCAAGCACGCAGGAGCAACAGAGATGCGGGCGGTCATTGAGAATGAGGACGGAGACACCGTTCTCACCATTACTAATAACGGCAAAGCACCTGGCGGAGAGATAACGCCGGGTGGGGGACTCAGCAACCTGATGAGCAGGGTCGCCAGGCTGGGAGGCAGGATGGAGATCATCTCTCAGCCGGAATTTAGCCTGAGGATCGTTGTCCCCACACACGATGCAGACCTGCTGCAGAGTTAAAATACTGAATTCAGAGAAGGAGTGAATTAAGGTGATCAGGACATTGATAGTTGAGGACCAGCGCCTGCACAGAGAATATCTTGAGCGTGAGATCGGAGGGATGGAGAACATTGAGCTGCTGCCGTCCATTACCGATGCTGAACTCGCAGTAACAGCATGCGAGCGTCGGAAAGCGGATCTCGTGATAATGGACATATATACGGGCGGCCGGTTCGATGGGATCGATGCTGCCGAGAGGATCAGGAGCTTCGACAGGACAGTTAAGATCATACTTGTGACTTCAATGCTGGATGCGGATTACCTCAGGCGTGCCAGAAAAGCCGGTGCAGACAGCATGTGGTATAAAGACGCCGGATCCTCCAGCCTGGCTGAGGTCATAAATGGCACATTGAATGGGAAACAAGTTTTTCCCGACGAGACTCCGGAAGTGCAGATTGGTGCGGTATCGAGCAAGGAACTGACCGGAACTGAGGTCAAGGTCCTGAGACTGATCGTCGAGGGGTATGAGTACGAGGAAATAGGAGACAGACTCGCCATAAGCCTCAGCACGGTCAAGTGGCATGTTTCCAACATCCTCCACAAGACAGGATACGCAAACAGAACAAGACTTGCCGTTGCGGTGTCTCAGAAGAATTTCATAGTCCCTAAGATCCCGGACATGGACATGTAGATGGCAGGTTTTTTGAAAATCCCATACTTATGACTGGTGCATTATCGTTTTAAAACGTGTATAACAACACTAGTGAATAATCAGTAAAAGATAGCGTGAAAGCTGTAACCCGGCGTGCCGGGCTGCAGTTTTTATTTGTTTATAAAAATAATATATAAGCACAACTAACAGCATAGTTCTTCTCAATTAGAACCTCATAATCCGAAATTGTAGAATTAATAGAGTATTATTCACTGATTTACAATACTTTACGCTATTTTTACTGATTATTTGCTACAGGGAGGAATTCTGCTATGAAAGAATTACGCAAATGGTTATGTCTTTCGCTGGCTGTGATGATGGTCTTCGCTATGACGGCCTGCGGCGGCGGAGACAGCGGATCCGGAGACAGCTCAGCCAGCTCGGATGTCAACGAGCTTGCGGTAACACCTTACAGTGACGGCCCTCAGGAGATCAACGAGATCGTCGAGAAGATGGTATCGGAATATGATCTGGCTGATCTTTCGGATGATGACAAGAACTATGAGATCAATCTCGGATACTACAACTGTGACCACATGGCGGCAGCTGCTATAGGAGACTATACGGGAATTTACGAGGCTCTCGGCATGAAAGTCAAGGTTACCGGTAACGGTAACGTTCCTGAAGCCATGGCTGCGGGCCAGATGGATATGGGATATGTCGGATGGACAACAACACTTAGTGCTGTCCAGAACAATGTTCCGCTGTTCTATGCTTGCGAGAACCATACCGGAGGAAGTGAATACCTTGTAGTTACCAAGGACATTAAAGAGCCTTCCGATCTTATAGGCAAGAAGATCTCCATCGGAACAGACCCGGAGACAACCAATATGAACTGGGCAGAGTGGGCCAGAGAACTCGATATCCCTCTGGATGCTTCCAAGTATGAGACCTTCGATATGAAGGATTCCGATGAGTTCCTGGCAATGCAGTCCGGCGAGCTTGACGGATACATCTGCTGCGACCCATGGGCATCCATGGCTGAGTATGCTGATGTCGGCAAGATCATGATTCGTCAGGACACTGACCGTCCGGATGGTCACGGAACATGCTGCAAGGTCATCATGAACCGTAATTTTGCGGATGCACATCCTGCACTTGCTGAGAGAATGCTGCTTGCGCACACACTGTGCGTACAGTTCATGTATGAGCACCCATACTATGCTGCCGAGGTATTCTCCGCATACTACAACGTTCCTATCGAAGTAGCCCTCAAGACTTACTGGAGAAAGTTCTGTGAAGAGGGACGTACAATCAGATGGGATCTGAACAGAGAATATATGGACAACCAGCTCAAGGAAATGCAGAAACTCGGTGTACGCGATGATATCAACACTCTTGATCTCGATGACTTTATCGATCTGAGCTTCTTCGAGAATTGCGGAGCTAAGGACTTCAACGAGTTCATCGCCACCAACATCGAGCCGGTATTCCCTGAGGATATCAGCTTTGAAGAATATAAGGAAAAAGCATACGCTATAGACGGTGTCAATCCAGAGGATGTTCCGGAATATTCAGAGTTTGAGAAGAAAGAATAGGATTATTTACGGACTTATCATCCTGTTGACAGTCTGCTCATGCGTATCTTGCACCGAAGGTTCGCATCGTGCAGATGACAAGATTATTATTGCCTGCGGTAATGATACCGCGGGCATACTTGTGAAAAAGACTGTAGCATCCTGCACACAGGCAGAGCAGGCGGATATTGATGCACAGCAGGTAGGTGACTGCTGCGGATCCAATTCGCAATTTGCCCTTTCCACGGGGGATGTAGACGTTGCAGTCGTATGTCCCGATGCCGTAAAGTTCCTGCCGGAAGGGGGCAAGGACTATATGGTAGTCGGTACAGTTGTGTATGATGCAAACCTGGTCGTCAGAAAGGCGGGCACATCGGAGATCCCGGCGTCAATCGGTTATATGAATAACCGTGTCAACCAGATAGATCTTCTCCGTGATAAATACGGTGACGGGCCCGAACTCAAGCAGATGTACGCGTCAGGCCTATCATATGCACTTGAAACAGATGCTGTAGACGCTGTCGTGCTGGATGCACTTACGGCACTTGCTCTGGGATATCCGTTCGAGAAGCTGTCTGAAGGACAGCCATCCGCGGTCATGGTCATAAGAAAGGACCTTGCGGATGATGAGCGGTTCATCAGTTTTGCGGAGCATTACAACGAAGTAGTTGATTCACTAAGGGACACAGATGAATTGAAAGACCTGCTCAACTCATATCTTGAAGAAGAGCATGGGGAGGCAGGCATGGAGGTATTGCCGTTATGGCAGGAAATGGGCGTAACATTCGGAAAAATCGAACTGTGAAGATAACGGGGGACAACTTCATCGGCATTCTTGTGATAGTAGTGCTGTGCGTCTGCTGGGCGCTTGCAGCACGGGCTATCGGAAAGCCTCTGATTCTTCCGGATTTTCTTGAGACAATAAAAACATTCTTTGAATCATGGCTTAACACCAGAGTGATGCGCAATCTCTGGATCACCATGAGAAGAGTCCTGACCGGGACATTGTACGCAGTTATCGTGGGAACTATCCTGGGACTGGCCATGGGCTATTCCCCTAAGATCCTCAAGGCGCTGTCACCTGTCGTCAACTCTATACGTCAGGTGCCGATCATGGCATGGGTTCCGCTTTCGATCGTATGGTTCGGTCTGGGCGAGGGCCCGACGGTATTTCTCATCTTCATGAGTGCCGTGTTCCCGCTGACCATTAATACAATTGCAGGCATTGCAGGTATAGACGAGAACTATATCAATGCCGCAAGAAGCATGGGAGCCAATACATTTGCAATATTCAGAGATGTGATAATCCCAGGGGCGCTGCCTGATTTTCTAACCGGAGTGAGACTGGCTGTAGGTGCCGGCTGGATGAGCGTAATCTGCGCTGAGTTTATTGCGACCAGTGCGGGATTCGGCTACCTGATGATAGAGGCACAGGAGAGGCTGCAGACATCCAGGCTGTATGCTCTGATGCTGATGTCGGCAATAGTGGGATTTGCCATAGACAGGCTGATCCTGCTTCTTGACAGAAAACTCACGGGATGGAGGTTCAGAGATGGCGTTGTTAGAGGTTAATAATCTGACTAAGGTGTTCGGTGAAGAGCAGCCTCATGTCGTTCTCGAGAATCTGTCCTTCACTGTTGAGAAGGGAGAATTCGTATCACTTCTGGGGCCGTCGGGATGCGGCAAGACCACGCTGCTCTCGATGATAGGCGGCTTTCAGATGCCGACAGAGGGGAGCATAGTCCTTGATGGGGACGTTATCAGGGGACCGAGCGTTTCCAAGGGATATGTGTTCCAGAATTATGCGCTTTTCCCGTGGATGACAGTAGAGAAGAATATTTCATACGGACTGAGATTCACTGATCTGAGCGATAAACAGAAGAAAGAAAGACTGGACTACCTCCTTGACATGGCTCATCTCAAGGGCCACGAGAAGAAGTATCCTATCCAGCTGTCCGGAGGTATGCAGCAGCGTGTCGCCGTTGCAAGAGCTCTTGCCTGTGAGCCCAAGGTGCTGCTGCTTGACGAGCCTCTCGGAGCAGTGGATTTTCAGATGAGAGAGCTCATGCAGAACCAGCTTGATGAGATGGTGAGATTTGCTGATATAACAGTGGTCATGGTCACTCACGATGTTGCTGAGTCTGTATTCATGAGTGACAGAGTGCTTGTCATGAGCGCCGAAAGAGGGGAGATACTTGAAGACGTCAGGATAGATCTGCCTTCTCCTCATGACAGAGACTGTCCGGAATTCGAGAAATACGTAGAACATATTACTTTGCTTCTGAGGCATGCGTTCAACAGGACTGAGCACAGTCTTGATGCTGTTTGAATAGCATCAAGATTAATAATAATTTGATGAGAAAGGAAGAATGAAATGAAACATCCATCTATCGAGTTCATCACTGCTTGTTCATGCTGCGTTACTTATGCCGAGATGGTCAAGAACATGGCACCGGACTTTCCTGAAGTGGAGACAGTTGTCTACGTCGCAGGAGAGGATATGGATTACATCCCTAAGTACGGGGCTGTCACCGAGAGTACAATGATCATCAACGAATCCGAAGTAGTCAAGGAATTCAGCAAGTCCGGAATCAGAGAGGCCTTCAGGCACGCTATTGAGACTGCATAGCAGATTATAGCAGTTTACAGTTTAAAGATGTTTGTAATCGAGTTTATCCGGGACGTAATAGTCTCTGCAATGAGCATGCTCAACAGTGCTTCAGTGTGGATGGTGTTGAGTTTCTTCATTGCGGGACTGATTCATGAATTTGTTAATGTAGAGAGCATGCGCAAGATGTCTCTCGGTACTTCGAGTGTCAAGGGAATCCTGATGACGACAATCAGCGGAATGTTCATTCCGATATGCAGCTGCGGGACTATACCTCTCGGGATCAGCATGTACTATTCAGGAGCTTTTCTCGGACCGACACTGGCATTCATGACATCGACTCCGATGATCAACCCTATAGCAATAATCCTGGCGTTCGGGCTGCTGGGTAAGAGAATCGCCATCATATACATTGCTACTGGCTTTCTGGCACCGCTCATCATAGGTACTATTGCGAACATGATGGGCGGAGATGAGTTATACTACGCTCCTGCGTATAACAATACACGGCCGCAGCTCAATCTCGTCTCAAAGAAGCCTTCGTTCATGAAGCGCCTCAAGGGTGGTCTGAGGTGGTCGTTTCTGGATCTGTCCATTGCCATCAGCAAGTATACGGTATCAGGAATGCTCATTGCGGGACTTCTGTTTACGGTCGTTCCGCAGGAATGGATTCAGACCTATCTTGGCGAGCCGGGCATGGTATCTCTGCTGGGGATCACTGTAGTAGCGGCGCTCATGTATGTCTGCGCGGTCGGCCACATACCGTTCATTGCGGCTCTTGTTGCAAGCGGAGCGGCTCCGGGCGTGGCCGTAACATTCCTCATGGCCGGATGCGCTACCAACATCGCCGAGCTCATCTCAATCAACAAGATGATAGGCAGGAGAGCGATGGTGATATACAGTGTTACGGTCATCGCTATCTCTGAGATTGCAGGATATCTGACTAATGTGCTGCTTCCGGATTTTGAGCCTGTTCTCGATTACGATGCGGTGACTCACAGTATATCCAACGCGAATAATCTCATAATAGATTTTCCGGACTGGATGCAGTACATCTGCTCCTTTATCCTGATCGGATACGCCTGTGTTGCACTGGCTAGATGGATTAAGAAGAAAGCAGCATGAAGAAAATAATCATATACATTGTAATTGCGGTAATCGTACTTGTCGGCCTTGCCGGGCTCAGGGAGATTCTCGGGAGGAAGGCTGCCGAGCAGAGCGACAGCGGTAATACCTACGCTGCTGCCCTGGGGGAAGAAGACCCGCTGGTACAGAGATTCATGGCTGGCAACAGTGACGAGGAGATAATACTCGCATTCTCGGACGATGTGAACGCAGACGGCACTCCTGATCTGATTGCCATCGTCAGAGGTGATGAGATGAATCACACCATCGCAATGATCTCGGAAAACAGAGACTACTTTTTCACAGAACCTGTCCCGGCACCAAGAGAAAACCAGAAGGTCAAGTTTATCAACATAGACAAGGATGATGATCTTGAAGTTATGATCACCGGAGAGAAAAACGGACAGGTCGGTTATGCCGTCTTCAAGATGATGAAAGGCAGATTCAAGGATCTCTACGGAGAGAACATGAAAGACTGCTGCTGATAATTGCCAGTAAGCGGGGGACCAGATCTTCGCTATGGATATATTATTCACTTTATTATTCAATTATTTACAATCTCGAAAGGAGAATAGAAAATGAAAGTTGCATACCTGTTTGAATCAGAACATTCAAGAGAGATCCTTGAGAACATGATTATTCCTCAGCTCGAAAAGGGCATCCACAATGCAGACGTTGTAGGAATGATGTTCTTCTTTGATAACTGCTACATGCTCGTTGAGGGCAATGATATCGGCGCCAGACTGGCTGCACTGTCCGAGAAGACAGGAATGCTCCTCATGGGATGTGACCGTTGCTGCATCCAGCGTGAGATCGATGACAAGCTCGTAGCACCTGCAGGAATCGGATGCTTCCCTAACGTATATGAGGCACTCGGCGGAGTAGGTGTAGACCAGGTTATCACACTGTAATTGCAGCTTAACATCGCAGAGTGAAAACATGCAGGATCCGGCATATTTCATCGTATCATTCGACAGAACAGCGGCAACCATGGAGGCGGAGCGGTTATTCAAGGCACGCGGCATCGACCATGCGATCATGCCCACGCCAAGGGCAGTTCAGGCCTCCTGCGGGCTTTCCATAAGGTTCTCACCAGAAGACCTTGAGCAGGTGAAGGAGATGATCGGAGCTGCATTGGAAGAGGGCATCTTTCATTTCTATCAGGCGGTAAAAGACAACGGCCACACTTCATTTCAACAGATGTGACCGGCTATGCGTACTGCAAGTAACGGATTGAGTAAGGGGGAGACTGATATGTCCTCCCCTTGTTTATTCAGAAGTGAGATTATGACGGAGGGATAAGGATGTTTATAATGGCAGGTGACGGAGATGCCCGCAAATCGGGATTCATCCGTATGAAAGAGCTCAAAGATGAGGGCAGACGGGTAGTAGGGACATATTGTTCATATACACCTGTGGAACTGATCGAGGCTGCGGGAGCAGTACAGGCAACACTTTGCGCTGTATCACAGGATGGCGTACTGGAGGGTGAGAAGACTCTCCCTCAGAATCTGTGCCCGATGGTTAAGGCCAGCTACGGCATGGCGGCTTCGGACAAATGCCCGTATTTCCACTTCAGCGATATGGTAGTGGCTGAGACGACCTGCGATGGCAAGAAGAAAATGTTAGAGTTCCTGAGTGAGCTGCGGCCTACACACGTAATGCAGCTGCCTCAGGGTCTCGGCAGCGATGAGGCGGTCAACTTCTGGACGAACGAGATGCATAGGGCCAAGGACGCGATTGAAAGGACTTTGGGAGTTGAGATAACGGAGGAGGCGCTTCACGAAGCGATTCGCCGCAATAATGAGGAACGCCGTGACATGCTTGAGATATACAGCGTGGGACAGCTCGAACCCTGCCCTGTCTCTATCAGAGAATTCTGCGAAGCGATGGATGGAGCGGGATTTGCGTTCGATAAGGGAGCGACCGTTCACAGGATGGCTGAGAGAGCCCGCGAGATTAAAGAGGAAGCTCTCAGAAACGGTGCAATACTCACAGGTAAGGGCGTGGCCAGAGGCAAGTCAAAGAAACCGCGCATCCTTATCACAGGATGCCCTAATGTGGGAGTCAGAGAAAAGATCCTCTACGCGCTTGAGGATGCCGGCGCATCGATAGTTGCTTTTGACAGCTGCAACGGAGTAAAGACAATGCGCGAAATGGTTGCCGAAGAAGGCGATCCATACCGTGCTATGGCCGAGAAGACACTCAAGGCCAACTGCTCAGTCATGAGTCCGAATCCGGGAAGATACGTATCACTCAAAGAGGCGTGCGAGGAATTCGGTATTGACGGGGTTGTTGAAATCGTTCTGCAGTTCTGCCATACCTATGCTATAGAGGCAGTCAGGATAGGGAAATTCGTAAGGGAAGAACTCGGACTTCCGTATCTTGAACTGACTTCAGACTATTCGGATTCGGATCAGGCGCAGATGGCAACAAGAATCAATGCATTTGTAGAGATGATGCTCTGAATCCTTACTCATGTATCTTCGGCACGTATATATCATCGCGCTCAGGCTTGGCCTGGGCGTCTTTTTTGTAGAACGTGTGGATGATACGGTATGAGATGTCGACCATGGTATCAATGCCTTCTTTCATGCCGCCTTTGATACATTCGTAGCATATCGTGTAGTCATGAAAATCATACTTGGAATAAAAACAAAAAGGATGTTATAAACACTCAGCAGGTCAATTTCTATTTTAAGAGGCTCTGCGTTAAAGCAGGAATAGAGGTGCGTGGGCAGCATGCTTTAAGACATATCTTTGCTACCAGGTGTATAGAAGCGGGTGTGCCGGCAGTCGTCCTCAAGACCTGGATGGGCCATACAAATATCCATATTACGCTCGATACGTACGCTGATGTATTCAGCAGAATGAACAATGATTCTATGAAAAAATTCGAAGATTATGCCGGCAATTTGGCCATCTGAAAACTGTCGTCAAACTGTCGTCAAACGAAAAACTGGAGTCCTGCAACATAGTGATTGCAAGGGCTCCAGCTTTTTACTATGCTGGTGCGCCCGGTTGAACCCTGAAATCGCTGTAATGCAGTGATTTCAAGTGCTTCAGAGAAATGCAAAAAATGACCAAATGACGGAACGATGCATATAAAGGAATTCAAATCCTTTCAGCTGCCGGAACGATGACCGCAATTGTCGTCAAAAATATATAGAAATGGTGTGACTGATTGCTTTACTGGCGCATCATTTTTTGTGCTTCAAATAGCTTTATCTATGCTCCTGTATCCCAACAAGGTAGAGGAAAAGGATTTCAAATCCTAAAGGTACCGGTTCGAATCCGGCCAGGAGCACCAAAAAATGCAACATGATGAAGAGAGCAAGTCCATAATATTGGACTTATGGTCAGCTATACTGTAAGTGATAGACGAGAGGTATTAAGATGGCAAAACAAAAGGACATAGAATTCAAATACAATAAATGGGGAATTATTGAGGTTTATGAAAACGGCGATTATGCCGGCGTTATAGCCACTTTCCCCAATCCTTATAAAGAACTTTCAGAAGCGCTACTTAAGGAAATTGATCGGGTGCGTGAACTGAAAGCCAAAGGAATCAAGGCAGAACCGAAGGATTGGAGTGAGTTTTATGATAATAGATGAGATAAGAGCTTTTATCGAAAAGCAATCCTGGATATTTGCAAAGACCTATGCAGACAAAGCACCTCATGAATATATAGTCAGGGGAAGAGCTGCCGGCACTGACGAGGAGTTCATGCATATGGTAAAATATATAACAGAGAAGGGCATTACTATGTACTTCTGGAATCATCCTAATAAATACATATACCTTGATGGTCATCACTATTGGGTGATGCATAATGGTGAGGATGATCCGACGACTATTATTAATCGCTGCAATTCCGATGAGTATAAATACTCTATTACCTGGAAAGGCAAAAAACAGGACCAAAGATAAGAAGTGCATGGCAGATCGTTGCGGGAGAATATCAATACATTACTAAGAATGGACATAAAATGATATTTGATCAGAGAGAAAAAACTACTCTGAAACAACCTGCAAATTTTGCTATAAACAGCTCGGATACCGAGGAAATTGCAGAGCTGCAGGATCAGGAAATTGCTGTGGATGAAGACTATTATTCTCGCAATTATGATCATTTTGGTTATAACGAACTGCACCCGCCAAAATATAAAATCAAATGCTCTAGGGTTGATGCAGTAGAATTGTATAAGGCGGATAATAAGCTTGAAATATATAGGAAAAAGATATCAGATCATGTTCCTATTAAAATGGAAATAACGCTTATGTAGGAGGTCTTAGAAGTAATGGAAATTAGTGAAAAGAAAAATAATGCAGCATATGCACTGAATCTGTGTACAGTATCTGTCTCACAGATAATAGATTCTGTCTGAGCGCTGAAACCCATTGTGTTACTGCCGGAATCTTGAATTCCACAGATAACAGTACGGATCTTAACATGGCTGACGGTGTACGCGGAG
>OMZI01000011.1 GCA_900315485.1 uncultured Eubacteriales bacterium
AGAAAAGGGGGTGTTGCTCATTTTTTATGCAAAAAGAGCTCAACCTCCTGAAATACAAGTGGTTTGAGATATTTTTAATAGAGGTAGTTTGACACTACCGGAAAATATTGGGAGGATGACATATGAATGAAAAGGAAAGAACGATCTGTAAATGATCAGAAGCCGGAACTATCTCCCCGGCAAACAAGTAGAGGATACAACTAACTGCGATTCACAGGAGATGACAAGAACGATGAAAAGAAAACCTATACGTAATGAGGACAAAGAACGAGTCATGGATCTGCTCGTCGATAAGGACAAGGACAAGATCGTCCTTGAGACAAAAGTAGGAAGACAGACCAAACACATTGGATATGAAACGTTCATGAAGCAGATAGAACAGCTTGCTTCAGCGGACTGATCGAAACTTAAAAACTAAATGATCGCTACCGAGCCCATGACCCGTTAGAAATAACGAGGTACTAAATTGCCGGAGTTGCTTAATTGACCACTCAAAACCCAAGCAAGGTCAAGCAGCTCCGGCATTTTTTGTTAAAGGGATTGTCCCGGGCAGGACAATAAACTGCCTCTTCTGCGGCTGCAGTTTCTAGAGCATTTACCCAATGCAGCACAGAGGCAACGTAAATAACAAGCCGGGCGATTGGGTATGGCCGGCCACATATGAAGCGAGAGCTCCATGTGGCTTGCCATACCCAAATTATATGCCAGTACATGTCTCCGCTTCGGATGAAGAAAGGAGACAAAAATGTCTGACAACTTAGAACTCATGAAGATGCTTTCTCAGAAGAAGGATGCTGCCAGGATCGGTCGCACCAAAGAGGATTTCGGAGAGATGATGGAACGGCTGATGAAGGAAAGAGGCTTTTCAAGCAGGACTTTGTCATACGTATCATGCCTGTCCGACAGAACAATCAGAAGAATGAAAGGTGATGATATGTATGAGCCAACAAGGGAGATGGTCATAGCTGCCTGCATAGGTATGGGACTTACTATCGATGAATCACTCGATCTGATCCACAAGTCTGCATACAGGCTCAGGCCCGATGCGCCTATTGACGCTGTGTATTTGGAGATACTCGAAAACAAAGAAGAACTGAGTGTTGCGGAATGGAACATGGTCCTGGAACGGATGGGCATGAAGACCCTCGGAGGCGGCAGATAAAGCCTTTGAAAATGGACTGTACCAGACCGATTTCAATCGGTCTGGCGCAGTCAACAAAACGGTGATCAAATCTGCTATGATACCGACACACCAAGAGAACAGAGGTCAAAGACAACTGCAAAGACAGCTCAAAAAAGAAGACTAACAGTTCCCTGGTGGTGAACTTGGGAAATTGAATACACAGTAGAGCAGTTGCTGATAATCATCAGCATCAGTACTTTCTTAATCCGGCTCTGTAAAAGGAGAGCGCCATCCGGAGATGCGCCATGACCCGCAAGGCGAGCGACAACATCGGAAGGATCAAGCAGGGGGCACCCTGCCAAGCGCGATGACACCGGATGGGTATAATGGTACGCTTCCCCAGTCTCAGTCCGTGCGTTAATAGCGTCCCAGGCAAAGAGGGGAAACCGATAGATCGTCGGTGGGGTTAGTGACCCCGTGAGTATGCTTCGCCAGCATACGCCTGCTTTATTCCCTGATCCGGGGGTGTGGTGGACAAATGCGGATAGATAAAGATAAACGAAGCGGTGCAGCAGGGAGCAGTGCGCCCTCTGAGGCATCGCTTTTATACATATCGATCTGCAAACAGACACCTTCTCAGGGAAACTGTGTATATGGATATGCAGACCACAGAGGAGAAAAACATGGAAATGAACGATTATGAAAACGCTGTTTTCCGCAGGGGTGAGATATATGACATCGGCGAACTGGACATAACCGGCTCCGAGCAGCAGGGCAACCGCCCGGTGCTGATCGTGAGCGCGGACGACTTCAACGACAGATCGCCTGAAGTCATAATCGTGTTCATAACCAGTCAGCTCGACAAGAAAGGCAGCAGGTATCATATCAATCTGCCCGGAGTAATAGGGCTGGAAAAGAAGTCGATGGTGCTGGCCGAACAGATCAGGACTGCAGACAAAAGCAGGATACTCGGCAAGAGAGGACAGCTCGATCTGATGACAATGAACCGCGTAGACCGGGGCCTGAAAACTATACTCGATCTCAATGCTACGAAGGAAAACAAGAAGGTGAAGGAGGAAGAGAAAAAGGAAAAGATGAAGACCTTCACCGAATGGAAGAAACTGAAACAGTACGAAGAGGAAGTAAGGCGAAGCAAAGCATCGCATCTTCCGGGAAGGACAAGGTAATAATGATGAACGGAATGACAGGATACAGATACTGCGAAAATGATGACATGGCCCCGATCATGGATACCATTCTCAGGAGGCTGGCGACCAAAAGGATCGAAGGACCTGCCGGTGATGAATGGATCAGCGGAGCAGGACACCGCGATATTGAAGATGCGCTTGAGGCCATGATGCCGAAGGAGAGGGAAATCATAAAGAAGTTCTTCGTCGAGGATAAGAACCCTCTGGACATCTCGATAGAGATGAACATGACACTGGATCTGGTCGGGGGATATATCCAGTCGGCAAAAGCCCAGATCATGCTCTGGATGTGATCATCGTGCCGGCAGCACGACAAACGCGAAAAGTCAAGGATGCCGATTTCACAGGCATATGATTGCCGGATGCTTCCGGGAGTGGCTTAATCAGTGACACGGGAAGCGTGTCACTGATCAGGACAAGTCAAATGAAAAGATAAGGAGAATACTACAATGGCAGATAACAGTTTTGAGAATACGATCATGCAGAGCATAAAGATAGCATGCCTTTCTTCGCTCAGAGAGGATGGGCTGATTTCCGACAGGCAATATGATGAACTGCTCGATAGAATCAGCGAGATGCACAGCAAAGCTGCAGAGAAGCAGAATGAATCCAAGAAGGATGCTTGCCAGGATATGGAACAGCAAGGGAAAACAAGAGTGTACCACGTTGATGGTAAGGATTGCCCGATCTGGGAGAAGAGCCTGCTGACCATGCAGGAAGCTTCAATCTACTTTAACATGGGATATCCAAAGCTCAGTGCTCTTACATCAGATGACGACTGTGAATATGTGGTATGGAATGGCACGCGCAGGCTCATCAAGAGAGAACGCTTTGCTGAATTCCTTGATTCACAGTTCTCGGTATAAACGATGTCTGGAAAAGGAGGCAGCTATGGCAGCGAAAAGAAAAGATGACAAAGGCCGTCTGCTCAAGACAGGTGAGCGGCAGCGTAATGACGGGACATACGAATACAGGTATCAGATCCGTGGCAAGAGACAGTCTCTTTATTCATCCACTCTTGAGGGCCTGCGTAAACTGGAAGACCAGCTGGTATCAGACCGACATGCAGGCATCAAGATCAGCAATAACTCAGCTAAACTCGACGACTTCTTCAACGTCTGGTGTGATACTAAAAGAGGACTGAAGGATAATACGTATAACAACTATAAGTATATGTATAGGCAATTTGTTTCCCCGGCGCTTGGGAAGGAGAAGGTATCAAGTATCAAGAAGTCAGACATAAAGCGTTTCTATAACCGTGTTATAGAGATAGATGGTGTAAAGCTGTCTACAGCAGATAATATACAGACCGTTCTGCATCAGGTGCTCCAGATAGCGGTTGATGACAACTATATCCGCATCAACCCTTCAGATAATGCGCTCAAGGAACTCAAGCTGTCACATAATTACGACAGCGACAAAAGGATGGCGCTTACCGTTGAACAGCAGAGATTGCTTATGTCATATCTGGACGAGAGTGAGATGTTCAAACACTGGAGACCGATAATCACAGTCATGCTTGGAACGGGTATGAGAGCCGGAGAGGTAACGGGTCTACGTTGGAAGGATGTGGATCTTGAAAACGGCACCATCGATGTGAATCATACACTGGTATTCTATAACAAGAATCATAAACAGACATATGCTATCAACACTCCTAAAACACCGAGCAGCATTCGAACAATACCAATGCTCGACTCAGTCAAAGAGGCATTTCTGGAGGAAAAGCGCAATCAAGAGGAGAGCGGTCTGTACTGCAAGAGTATCATCGACGGGTATCAGGACTTCGTATTCTGTAACAGATTCGGTGAAGTTCTGAATCTGGGGGTCATAAACAAGGCGCTCAGAAGAATCATGGTGGATTGCAATGAGAAAGTGTGGGAAAAACATGAGGGTGACGAAATGCCGTTGCTTCTGCCACGGATCAGTTGCCACTCGTTCAGGCACACATACGCAACTCGCCTCTGCGAATCCGGAATGAATATTAAAGTCATTCAGGGATTGCTTGGACATTCTGATATAAGTACTACAATGAACATCTATGTGGATGTTACGAAAGAACTTCGCGATATGGCTATGGATGATCTTGCCAAATATCTCGAGGAGAAGAGAATTAGCTAAATCAAAACTTTCCATAATGCTCATTTTTGCAATAGGGAGGACACCTTAGATGTCCTCCCTTTTCCGTGACCGTACATTTGCTCCTGTATCCCAACTAGGTAGAGGAACGGACAGTATATCCTTCAGTTGCCGGTTCAAATCCGGCCAGGAGCACCACATATTTCATTGAAAGTCCCTAAAAAGGGACAGTGTAATGAAGTACAATTAGGATGGTACAAGACTCTTTCAAGAAAGGAGATATTTCTATGAGTGAAATCAATGCAGGAACGGCATGCTTTATGGTAAAGGATGATTCGTTAAAGACAAATGAAGGAGACTTTTGGCATTACCTCAGAGAAGAAGGCTTTCGCTCGTGGGGGAAACATGGTAACTACGGATGCGAATGGGTATACATAAATGTGAATTCAAAAGAATTTGCGCCTGGAATGCCTGGGATCCCAATCACGAAATGCATAGTCAGCACACACCCATGGGAAGCGCTAAGTATCGATGAATTCAAAGAAATCTGGGAGATACTGAAAAGGTGCAAAGAAAGAGGCAAGTATCTGCTTCTGACTGCAAAAGAGTACAGGACGTGGTTTGATACCTGTGAAGACTGGGAATGGGAAACTATTTCCTGGAGGATCTATAGTGACGGATCATACAGAATAACCGTTACACACAGACCTGGAAATACCTTTGATTTCAATAGTGAATGTGGCAGCAAGAGAAAGAGGCTCAGACGGCGGTCAGGCATGCTTTCTCCGGAACGTTTCGATATGCTTTGCGATCAGCTAAAGGTGAAGGGCTGGGGCGAACCGGACCGGAACGACATGGTGTGTGATGGCTCTATGTGGGAAATAAAACACTATAATCCGGGAGGATTGCTTATTGAAAGCAGCGGCGGAATAAACTTCATCAGCGGGGAAGGTCGACCACTTGACATAATAGTCGAGTGCTTGCCGGAACCGGACGAATCACTGTTTGCCGTCAAGAAATAAGGAAGGTGTATCTTAAGCTGAAAGAACTGTCTCGGGAGGCAGCCAAAGAATGGCTTGAAGAGATGCGGGGTTCAGATGAGTATGAACGAGGGAACAGGTAATTTAAGGAGGAAATATGAAGGCCATTGAAAACAGAAGTGACGAGGCAAATAGGCTGCGTTATCAGTACTTCAAAATAATAAAAGATGCATATGATAGATTCGATTTTTCCGATTTGTTTGATGATTTAGCAGATGATTGCACTTGGGGTGGCAATAAGGGAAAGGATGAAGTAATTGCCAGTCTCATTTCAGGGACAAAATCTATGAAAGAGCGAAATTACTGGCATAAGTGTACTCTCGTTCAAGTAGGAAAAGCAGTCGATCTTGTTGAATGCAATACAGAACAGGATGGAACTGGGCAGAAAGTATTTATTAGCTTGCTTTATAATGAGGGTGAAATATGCATGATTGACAAGACACCTCTTCAAACATTGTTTTTCAGAATGGATATTTCACCAGACGGAAAGATCCATAAATACTATGCCACTCTCCCACCAGGAGAGTACCACATAATCGATTAGTCTTATCAGATGAATAAAACCAGAAGGATGCCAAGGCTGAATTTGATGCATTTTGATATGGTATAATGACACAGCAGTTAACAATATAAATTGGCTGAAACGATAAACTGAGGAAAACTGGTAATCTAACAAAGGCGGTTAATTATGAAAAAGAGAATCTTCTTATTGCTAGCAGCGATTCTCATTACTCTTATAGCACTTCCAGGCTGCAGTGGTCCTATAAGTGATTCGGAGGTTTCTGGAGATTATGGAGCTTTTGAACTCGACGACTATGGAGTGGTTGAACTTGAGGGTGACCGTGGTAAGTATGTATCAATCAGCTGGGAGATAACTGATGCAGAGAATGGTATAGTAACTTTCAAATATGAGATCACGGACGATAATATTGAATGCTACGATGAGGACTTTTGGACAGAGTATCATGAAGAAGGGTTTGAGAACCCGGAGGATGCTCTTGAGGAACATTTCGAAGAAATAATCGAAGGATACGATGTTCCGCCTGAGGGCGATTACAAATACGACAGGAGTGAAGAGAAACTGGTATCCGTAGATTATGATACAGAGTATTACAAAAAGGACTAGTTAAATTGTAGCGTGGTAATAATTACTGTTGTTCAAGGTATAGTAAGATGTGCAAGTCCACATCTTACTATTTTTATTAGAAGGAACGAGGTGTTGAAATGTCAAAATATTCAGATGAGGATATCAGAAATCTAAGCAAGGTTACATGTGCAATAGCTGCGGATTATTTGGGCGTATCACCCATGGCAGTAAGTAGGGTTTGCGATCCACAACGAGGAACGTGACAGAGCTTATTCCGAAAGCTGGTCATATCACATCATCGGGGAACGTCTCATAGCATATAAATACGGGAAGACAACAGAAGTGCAGATCCAGAGCATGGAAAAGTGTCTTAATACCATAATAGAGCAGTTCGAGGAACTGAAAAAAGACCTGGTTTTTCTGTTAAGCGAAAGCGAGGATCCTCAGAACTAGAACTGTATGAATTCGCGTTTTCGCTTGGAAAGTATTCTGACGCTGATAAGAAATATGAAGGGAAGGATCTGTCAAAATGGATATTGAAAGAAAAGAAATAAGCAGAAAGCAGCTGTATGACGAGATATGGGAACTGTCGCTGGCGGGAGTTGCCAGAAAGTATAATCTAAACTATTCGAGATTTAGATCACTATGCAAAGATGAGGATATACCGGTCCCTTCATCGGGTTACTGGACAAGGAAAAACATGGGTAAAGATGTATCCGGAGAAAAACCGGAGTTGACCGGGCCTCCAGACAAGGTGCTGTTCTTGTCATTGGATAAGGGAATTAAAAAACCTGACAAAAAAGAAGCATTGCCGGAGGAACCTGTTGCCGCTTCTGATAAAGCAGAAACCCCAAAAAGTGTTGCAATTTGGGATGAAAGCCGGCTCGACTTTTTAGATACAGAAGAGAGGGACAAAGTGCTGGCTTCTGCAAGTGAATTACGAATCAATAATAGCTCGCGTTTAAACAGAACGCTGACCCGGTATAAACAGGCAGATGCAGAGTTCAAGGCTAAACAAAAGAAGTTTGCAAAGGAAAACATTAATTATCATCGTAGCATCACGCCAGATAATGAAGCAGCGTACTACTTTAAGGAACTGTCTGAGTATGGGGTATCCCGTGCGCTTGCTATACTGAATACAATAATAAAGGAAATCGAAAAGCTGGGAGGTCGTGTTAATGACGACTTGTCAATGCACATCCGGGATGATGATGTAAGCGTGCATTTGGCTGAGGGGCAGGATAGGGTCCCACATGAACTGACAAAAAAGGAAGCACAGGCACTACTGGAGTATAAAGAAGAAGTCAAAAGGTATAGCTGGGCGAGCAAGCCACAGATAAGGAAATATGACAAGGTATATAATGGAAAGCTTCGTATTGTTTTCGGAAACGGCAAGTATCTGAAGGACAGTGAGTCCACCAAACTTGAAGATAGACTAGGAGAAATACTGGTTTGTTTATATGAAGAATCTGAACGTGTAAAAAAAGCACGTGAGGAAAGAGAAACTGAACAGTTGAGACGTGCAGAAGAAGAAAAAAGGAAAAGAGAACTTCAGGAAAGAAGAGAACTTGAAGCAAAGAAAACTATAGCGTTAAGGAACAAAGCGAATGATTATCGTATTGCTACGGAGATAAGAGAATATATTGCGGCAGCGGTAGAAAAAGGAGGAGATGAGATCACACTTGAGTGGATCAATTGGGCACAGAGGAAGGCTGACTGGTATGATCCTACGGTTGCGCTGGAAGATGAGTATCTTGGGAAACGCGATCATGAAAAGAGTAGCGAGGAGAAAGACAAAGCTTTACAAACCCGAACAAGCAGGAGCTGGTGGTGGTGACCATTATAACTGGATTATTTGGTATAAAAGCTTATAGGAAACTGCCGATACTGATATATAATAATGATAGAAAAAACGCTATTACCCAGTTTTGCATATTAGTATCAAGACGCTTTTAACAATATAATGATGGAGACCGTTATATTGAGATAGCTTAGTGAGGATACAATATGGATAATAAAGAACGCGCAGATCTTGAGGATATTCTAAAGAAAACAAAACTAAAAGTAAGAACGGATAATCGAAAAACTGGCTTTGGTGAATTGTTGGCACACTATATGAATGAAGCCGGATATTCATGCAAAAGCCTAGCTCCCATTGCAAATATGTCCGAAACTACAATCAGGAGGCTGAAAAACGCAGATGATTATCTGCCAACAAGGGAAATGATCATATCTGTGTGCGTTGCCTTGAAACTTAGCATTTATGATTCCAGGATTTTGCTGAGAAAATCACCGTTTAGGCTACAGGAAGACTCGCCTGTTGACGCTATATACTTAAAAATACTAGAATATGAAGGTAAATACACTGTTCATGAGTGGAACACTGTTCTGCGGAAGATAGGAGAATTACCACTTGGATGTTCCTAGAAGGTAGAGCAGATTAAAGTATTTTTATCACATTTGCCGCTCAAAGCCATCTCTATTATAGCTCAGTTAATGGCCACACCCCATATCACCCCGAGGACTACCCCATATGCTTCGGAATGAACAAAAAATCATCGATAATGAGCTTTTGAAAATGGACTGCGCTAGTCAATACTGAGGGTCGATATGTAGGTTAGCATCGGAATTATTGTACGGGCAGGGTGAAAATACACTCCCTGTAATGAAGCCGGAAGGCAAGGGTGGAGCTCAGAAGAAGGAGACCGTCAAGATCGATTTCAGCAAGGTAGAGATTGAGCCGCTGTTCGAAGAATTCGTCGATTTTGACACCTTCAGCAAGTCGGATTTCAGAGCTGTTAAGATCAAAAACTGCGAAGAAGTTCCTAAGAGCGATAAGCTCCTGAAGTTCACACTGAACGACGGAACAGGCGAAGACAGGATCATCCTGAGCGGCATCAAGAAGTACTACGATCCGGCTGAACTCGTTGGAAAGACTGCGATTGCGATCGTGAACCTTCCACCGAGAAAGATGATGGGACAGTACTCCAACGGCATGCTCATCAGCGCAGTCAACAACTACGACGGTGAAGAGATGCTCAACCTCCTGCTCGTAGACGACAGGATCCCTGCAGGAGCAAAGCTTTACTAGATGTGAGGCGGCACGAGCGAAGCGAGTGACGGAGCCCTGACATCAACTGAATCAGACGCGATCTACAGAAAACTGCAGGTCGCGTCTCTTTTTGTGGTATATTGTAGATACAGTCCTGACTGGGAACTGAAATAGGACATGCATACGGAGGAATATCAGATGAATAAACGCAGACTTGCTGCTGCATGGGGGCTTACGACTGCAGCTGTCATACTTGGGGCGGAGACAGTTTCGAACTATATACTCTATACATCGGTGTACATTCCGAAGAAGGACAAGAACACATTTCCGGAAGACACTAACATGAAGCATCATGATAATCCGGAAATAAAGACGGTCTTCATGAATTCATTCGACGGGACCCAGCTGCTGGGACACTGGTATCCGTGTGAAAATGCAGTAAGGAATGTTGTGTGCATGCACGGATGGCACGGGAGCTGGCTCAAGGACTTCGGCGACATCATAGACTTCCTGCACGACAGCGGATGCAATGTGCTGCTTGCGGATGAACGTGCGCAGAACGGAAGCGAAGGCAGATACATGGGTTTTTCACTTCTTGAAAGATATGACTGCCTGGAATGGATAAAGTGGATCAGCGCGGAGACATCACAGGATCTGCCGGTATATATCTACGGCGTCTCAATGGGATCTGCAACGGTCATGATGACAGCGGGCATGGACCTTCCTGAGAACGTAAAGGGTGTCATCGCTGACTGCGGATTCACTTCGCCTAAGGATATCTGGACATATCTGCTGCACAAAAATATGCATCTGCCGTACGGAAAGCTTCTGAACCTCATGATAAAGGTCAAGTTCGCTCTCAGGACAGGAGAAAGAGACGTCTCTTATTCAACGATCGAGTCTCTTAAGAACTGTGATCTTCCGGTGCTCTTCGTACACGGCAGCGAGGATGACTTTGTTCCTACGGAAATGTCCCGCAGGAACTATGAAGCTTTTGAAGGAGATAAGGAGCTCCTGATCGTTGAGGGAGCGGGACATGCCGTGAACTACAGGACGGATCCGGATGCGTATGAAGCAGCGGTAAAACGTCTGTGGGAGAAGTGCGAAAAGTAACCGCAGATCAAAAGGGGGCAAAAAGGGGGGCCGGAGCTGAAGAGGCGCAGGAATAACGGAATAAGGATTATGGCACGGTCTGATGAGGAGGATCGTGTCATTTTTTTTAATGTGGCACATCAGAAAACCTTGTAGTATAATAGTGCGGATTATGTGCGGATGTGTTCTGATAACGCCGCATACGTAAAGCATGGACTGTACATAAACGGAATAATCATTGCAGAGACTGAGAGAAAAGAGGAGAAAGATATGGACTTCAGACCGGAAAAGAAACTCGGATTCGGCCTTATGAGACTGCCTCAGAATGATCCTGCGGATGCTGCCGACATCGATATTGAACAGGTAAAGAAGATGATGGACCTCTTCATGGAGAAGGGATTCACGTATTTTGACACAGCCTGGATGTACAACGGGTTCGCAAGCGAGGACTGTGCTAAGGAAGTGCTGACATCGCGTTATGACAGATCGAGCTATACACTGGCGACCAAGCTGCATGCGGGATTCTTCAATTCGCGTGAGGACATGGACAATGTATTCGCAAGACAGCTTGAGAAGACGGGCGCAGGATATTTTGACTACTACCTCCTGCACGGCATCGAGGCTGCAATGCTGCCTAAGTATGAGGAGTTTGACGCGTTCGGATGGCTCCTGGACAAGAAGGCGCAGGGTCTTGTGAAGCATGCCGGATTCTCATTCCACGATACACCGGAGCTCCTGGATGAGATACTGACTAAGCATCCTGAGATGGAGTTTGTGCAGATCCAGCTCAATTACCTCGACTGGGATTCGCAGTGGATCCAGAGCCGCAAGGTACTGGAAGTCGCCAATAAGCATGGCAAGCCGGTCATAGTTATGGAGCCTGTCAAGGGCGGAACGCTGGCAAAGGTGCCTGAAGAGGCAGAGAAGATGTTCGCTGAACTGGACCCGGAGATGTCTGTTCCGAGCTGGGCTGTAAAATTCGCAGCCAGCCAGCCGGGCGTCATGGTCGTACTGTCAGGAATGAGCAGCACGGAGCAGATGCAGGACAACCTCGGCTACATGGAAGACTTCAGGCCGCTCACGGAAGAGGAGCAGGAAGTCTGCTTCAGAGTCGCAGATGTCATCAACAGCCAGATCGCGGTACCGTGCACAGCATGTCATTACTGCACAGAGGGCTGCCCTATGAAGATATGCATCCCTGAGTACTTCTCTATATATAATGAAGACATGAGAGAAGATCTTGAGGAGAAGGGCTGGACGATCAACTTTACTAATTACGAGAAACTGAATGAAAAATTCGGAAAGGCAAGCGACTGCATCGGATGCGGCCAGTGCGAGGGAGTATGTCCGCAGCACCTGCCTATCATAGACTACCTTAAGGATGTAGCCGCACACTACGAAGGATAAGATGTGGAAGAAATTATTTGAACCTGTCGACATGACGGTGGGAAGCCCCGTCCGGCAGATAGTAAAATTCATGATACCGATGCTGATCGGCAATGTTTTCCAGCAGCTTTACAACACTGTCGACAGTATTGTCGTAGGCAAATACATCGGAGACAACGCACTTGCTGCTGTAGGAAGTGCGGGGCCGATCGTCAACCTGCTGCTGGTGCTCTTCATAGGTATATCTGTAGGAGCGGGAATCATGGTATCGCAGTATTTTGGCGCAAGGCAGAGACTGTCTCTGTCCAAGTCGATAGGGTGCAGCATCACCATGACATTCGTTTCATCACTGATCGTCATGGCGCTTGCGCCTCTGATAAGCATGCCTCTTCTGAAGCTCCTCAATACGCCGGATGAGATCATAAACTGGTGCGATGACTACCTGAGGATACTGTTCCTCGGAATAGCAGGCTGCGCATTTTACAATATTCTCGGCGGCATCCTGAGGGGGCTCGGTGATTCGGTATCAGCACTGCTGTACCTTATAATTGCTACATTCCTCAACATAATACTGGATATTTTCTTCGTGGCTTATGTCGGCATGGGAGTCCCGGGAGTCGCACTTGCTACAGTGATAGCACAGGCTATATCCGCATTCCTGTCTTTCCTCAAACTGAGGAGGATGACTGATAGCTTCGACATGAAGGCAGCATACCTCAAGCCTGACCGCAAATACCTGCGTGAACTTCTGAGGCTCGGACTGCCTTCGGGCGTGACTCAGGCAATATTCTCTCTGTCCATAGTCATAGTCCAGTCTCTTACCAACAGTTTTGGCGCGATGTGCATCGCTACCAACGTCATCGTAATGAGGATCGACGGATTCGTAATGATGCCGGCATTCTCATTCGGCTCTGCTATGACTACGTTCGCAGGACAGAACATCGGAGCCGGCAGACTCGACAGAGTAGAGAACGGAGCGAAGAAGGGCACGCTGGTCGCAATGGCGACATCGGCTGTTATAACGCTGCTCATACTTCTGTTCGGCAGGTACCTCATGGCTCTGTTCACTGACACAGATGCGCTCATAGAGCAGAGCTATCATATGATGATGATCCTCGGCGTGGGTTATATCGCCATGGAAGTCACACAGTGCCTGCAGGGCGTGATGAGAGGTGCAGGAGATACAATGGCTCCGATGTGGCTCTCAATGATAACCACAGTCGTTATTCGCGTTCCGCTCGCATATCTCATGACGGGCATGACAAAGTCCGCAGAGAATCCTCACGGCGAGTTCTACATGATGTTCGTATCGCTGCTGATCACATGGCTCATCGGCGCCACACTGACAACAATCGTGTACAAAGCAGGCAGGTGGAAGCGGAAAGCGCTCATCTGATCTTGCCGGCTTTGTATAACATATAAGACAAGATACTTCTTTACATCAGCACTTTAGCGTGCTAAAATACAACAGTATCGCGCCAGGGCGCACTTAAGGTGTACAGGAAAGAGGAGACAACAATGAAGAAGTATTTAGCACTTATTCTTTCACTGATGATGGTAGTAACGATGTTCGCTGCATGCGGCGGATCTTCCTCAGATGAGGGTTCCGGTGATGCTGCTGCAACAGAAGATCAGTACGGTGAAGGATTTGAATTCAAGCACGGTTATGACAAGGATTTCCCTCCTTATTCATATATCGGAGATGACGGCGAGACTACAGGATTTGACGTAGAGCTGGCACAGGCTGTATGTGAATACTACGGCTGGACTTACACCGGTGTTCCTATCAACTGGGATGCCAAGGAAGCTGAGCTTGAGTCGGGCAGCATCGACTGCATCTGGTCAGGATTCACCAAGAGCCCTGACAGAGAGCCTAAGTTCGCATGGAGTGAGCCTTACTCGATCAACACTATCAAGATCATGGTTCTTGAGGGATCTGACATCGCAAGCAAGGCAGACCTTGAAGGCAAGAAGGTTGGAGTACAGGGCAGCACATCCGCACAGGAAATGTGTGAGACACCTGAGGCTGAAGGCGGATGCCAGGAGCTCGCTCTGACATTTGACGGCGGCACACCTATGGCATTTGATACATACACCATCGCTGTAAATGAGCTCAAGGCCGGCACCATCGATGCCATCGCTATCGACGAGACAACAGGCAACTATCAGATGACCAAGGTCGAAGGACTCAAGTATATCGACGACGACATCTGCGATGAGATCTATGCTATCGGATTCCGCACAGACGATACAGTTCTCCGTGACAAGGTAAATGAGGCTCTCAAGGCTCTGGCTGAAAACGGAAAGATGGATGAGATCGGCAAGAAGTACGAAGAGATCTACAGCAACCTCTCAATGATCAACGCTGCAGAGTAGTCCGCTGTGACAGAGAGCGGATCAGCAGACGACCGCAAATAATATGATACGACGGCCGGTGCCGGCGGGATGCGTTCCTGCCGGCACGGTCTTTGCTGTCAGATGTGCCGCAGAAGGCCCATGTCTGACAAGAAACCTACAGGAAAGAAGCAACTTATGACTTTTGCAACAATGCTATCAACAATGTCAGAAGGAATGGTAAGGACGCTGGGGATATTCATCCTCACGCTTATCTTCTCTCTGCCGCTGGGCATGGTCGTAGCCCTGCTCAGAAAATCCAGATTCGGGTTCATCCGCGGCTTCATAAGTGCCTACATCTCGATCATGAGAGGCACACCGCTGATGCTGCAGCTGCTCGTGTGGTATTTCGGCCCGTTCTATCTCTTCGGATGGAACATCGGCAACTGGAGATTCCCGGCGCTGATCATCGGATTCGTCGTCAACTATGCCGCTTATTTTGCCGAAATATACCGCGGCGGTATCGAATCCATCCCGGTAGGACAGTATGAGGCTGCAGAGGTGCTCGGATACACCAAAACGCAGACCTTCATGCGCATCATCCTGCCGCAGGTCATCAAGATCATAATGCCGTCCGTGACCAACGAGGTCATCACTCTGGTCAAGGATACATCGCTCGCATTCACGCTTGCCTATGCAGAGGTATTCTCGCTGGCCAAGCAGATCTCGGCTTCACAGTCATCGTTCATGCCTTTCCTGATCGCAGGCGTATTCTACTTCGTGGCTAACTACGTGGTGGAGTTCCTCATGGTCAGGATCGAGAAGTCGATGGATTACTACAAGTAGGAGGTGCGGCAATGATCTTAGAGATGAATAATATTGAAAAGCACTTCGGAGAGCTCGAAGTACTGAAGGATATAAGTTTCAACGTTGACAGCGGTGAAGTCGTCAGCATCATCGGCCCGTCGGGTTCGGGCAAATCGACTCTTCTGAGATGCGCGACCTTCCTCGAGACGATCGACGGCGGTGAGATCATATACATGGGAGAGAAGGCTGCCCACACTGATGAGAACGGCAATGCCGTCTATGTACACCAGAATGAGATGCGCAAGTTCCGCAACTACTGCGGACTCGTGTTCCAGCAGTTCAACCTGTTCCCGCACTACAGCATCCTCAAGAACATCATCGATGCACCGATGCATGTCCAGGGCAGAAGCAAGGAAGAGGCGGAGGAGACCGCAATGGAGCTGCTCCGGAAGATGGGGATCGATGACAAGGCGAATGCCTATCCGTATCAGCTGTCGGGCGGACAGCAGCAGAGAGTTGCTATCGCAAGGGCTCTTGCTATGAAGCCGGAGATCCTCTTCTTCGATGAGCCGACTTCGGCACTGGACCCTGAGCTGACAGGCGAGGTCCTCAAGGTAATCCGCCAGCTGGCTGAGGAGAAGATGACGATGGTTGTCGTTACTCACGAGATGCCTTTTGCAAAGGCGGTCAGCAACCGTGTGCTCTTCATGGCAGACGGTCTGGTAGTCGAGCAGGGCGATCCTAAGGATGTGTTCGATAATCCGCAGGAAGAGAGAACAAAGCAGTTCCTCAGAGTGTTTGAGAGGTAGACCTCCGGAAAATACTGAATTACAGAGATCATAGACAGGGTGCTCCATCATGAGCATCCTGTTTTTATGTTGTTATCTTTTATGGTGCGCTACATAGGCAATTTCCGTAGTGTGGTACACGTGCAACTTCCGTAGTAATGGTGCGGAAAGGTATGAAAATACGGAAGAATAGAGCTGTGAAGAGGGCAAAACTTCCGTCATTTTGCCTCTGAAATGTGCGGGATGACGGAATAATGAAGCACTAATGCATCGGAACCCTGCGGGGTATAGGGGATGCCCGCAGGATTCACTATGTAAGGAGAGTCTATCTGAATAGTGCAGGCGTAACGATCTCGGCCTGCTCATCGAGTACGTAGACGGCAAATTCGCGAGCCTCTTCTATCGTGTCGCACACTGCGGTGTACATCTGGTTGCCCATGGCAGCCGCGAAGATATCCGGCATGCGCTCGCAGAGGACTATCCTGCTGCCGTACTTGTCGAGAATCTCGTTATGCGTGTGGGTGTGGGTGAATGCGTCCTTGCGGCTTGCGAATACGCAGTAGCGGTCTACGCCCTGACCGGCCTGTGTCAGGCTGTCATAGCAGACCATGTCGGCCCATAGTTTATATACATCTGTTGAGTGGGCAAAATTGATCATGTCAGGCGTGTAGCCGCCTGCCGGTCTCATGTTGACCTCGAGACCAACGAAATCTCCTGCTTTGCCCAGACCCTTGCGGTCTTCTGTCAGGCGGAAGAACTCGAAGTGCGTGAAGCGGTTTTTCACCTTGAATGCCTTGATGGCCTTGCGGCCCAGATCACGCAGCTGTTCAGGGACCTTGTCGGTGATGTAGTAGAGGACCTCAAGCCCGCTGTTAACTGACTCGGCCACATTAGGGCAGATGAATGAAGACTCAAACAGAGGGTCTCCGTTCGAATCGCTGATGGCGTCATAGGAATATACATCGCCGGTGATGAATTCTTCCATTACATACGGATAGTCTGACTTTTCAACGAAGAATGCCTCAAGCTGGGCATCGTTGTCGATTTTCCAGGTGTCGTCTGCGCCTACGCCTGTGTCAGGCTTGGCAAAGAGAGGGTAGCCTTCGACTTCATCGAGGAATTCGCGAGCAGCGGCAAGGTCCGTGACTTTGCACTGCCTGGCTGAAGGGATTCCTGCAGCCCTGTAGACAGGCTTCATGGCCGACTTGCTCTGCCACAGGGCGAGCTCATCAGGCTGGACGCCTGTAGTGATGTTGAAGTCGCGTCTGAGGCGGGCATCATTGGAGAGCCAGTGCTCGTTATTGGACTCGAGCCAGTCTATCTTGCCGTATTTGAATGAAAAGAATGCGACAGCCCTGAAGACTGCATCGTAGTCTTCAAGAGAGTCGACCTTGTAGTACTCGGTGAGCGCAGACTTAAGCTCATCTCTGAGCCCGTCATACGGAGCATCACCGATACCGAGGACCGTGACACCGTTGCGGCTGAGTCTGTCACAGAACTGCCAGAAGATGTCAGGGAAATTAGGCGAGATAAATACAAAATTCATAAGTCCCTTGCCCCTTTCTCTAGAACAAAATCTGCGTTACATCATACACCCGGGCGTTGTAGAATTCCACAAATATATCGTACAATTTTTAGTACAATTAACAAAATATTGTTCCGAAGTGCGGCCTGCCGGATATTGAAGCCGGTGACGGCATTGTGATAGAATAATTTGCGCCGGATAGTCGTCATGGCTGCCGTCATACAAGTTAATACAGGAGTGATATCGATGGAAACAAGAGTCGCTGTGATAAGCATCATCGTCACTAAAGCAGACCAGGTGGACGTGCTGAACGATCTTCTCCATGAGTACTCGGAATACATTCTCGGAAGGATGGGCGTTCCATACAGAGAGAAGAACCTGAACATCATCAGCATCGCCATAGATGCGCCTATGGACAGCATCAATTCGCTGTCAGGTGCGCTCGGCCGTCTTGACGGTGTCAACGCAAAGGTGACTTACGCAAAGTCCTGATATCCCACCGTTGTGCAGGCGGATAGTCTGCACATGTCATCACCCTGAAGCTGAAACCTCTGCGGAGCATGCGCGTGCATGGCTGCGGACCGTAAGGCTGAAGTACGGTGCACAGGTACTCTCAATTGAATGCAGGCGCATGCTGCGCCGGGCATTCAGATATTCGCATACAACGCCCTGCTCCCGTACAAGGGGGAAGGGCGCTTTATATTCTGTGAAAGGTGAGGAATGAGACGGGACGGTAAGCTGCCGGTCATATGGATAATAATACTGATAGTGCTGCCTTTCATTGCAGCCCTGATCGCCCTCGGGATAGGCAGGATGAGCATATCTCCGGGCGAGGTACTTGACGTCCTCAGAACAAGGATTGCCGGAGGGCATGTATCGAGCCAGCTCATCGAGAAGACGGTCATGCAGCTGAGACTGCCGAGGATAGTGCTGGCGGCGCTGGTCGGCGCGGGCCTGTCGGTGTCGGGCTGTGCTTTTCAGAGTCTGTTTGCGAATCCGCTGGCGACACCGGACACGCTCGGCGTGGCGAGCGGAGCGAGCTTCGGGGCCGCGCTCGGCATATTGCTTGGGTTCGATCTCGTCGGAGTGCAGATCATAGGCCTTGCCATGGGCGGACTTGCCGTCACCCTGACATGGCTTGCAGGGTCTGGCAAGGACAGGGGCGGACTGAGCTATATTGTCCTGTCGGGAATAATGATAGGCTCGCTGTTCTCGGCTCTGGTTTCACTCATCAAATACGTTGCGGACGAGGAGTCGCAGCTTCCGGCCATCACATACTGGCTGATGGGCGGACTCGACAAGGCGAGCTTCCGCACACTGTCACTGGGAGCACCGGTCATAATCGCCGGGATACTGATATTCTTCCTGATCCGCTGGAGGATGAACCTGCTGCCTCTGTCCGACGATGAGGCGAAGGCATCAGGGACCAACATAAAGGCTCTGCGCACTGTGACAGTCATAGCTGCAACGGCAATAACAGCATCCTGCGTCTCGATGTGCGGACAGGTCGGCTGGGTAGGCCTCCTGATACCTCACATGTGCAGGATGAAATTCGGCAGCAACCATCTCGCGCTGATCCCTTCATCGGTCAGCCTGGGTGCGGTGTTCATGATAGCCGTTGACACGCTCGCGAGGAGCATATCTGCTGCCGAGATACCTGTATCGATATTCACGGCGACCATAGGAGCGCCATTCTTCATAATGCTGATGAGAAGAAGCGGAGGGTGGCGTATATGAGTCCATTGCTGAAGGTAGAGAACGGATCATTCGCGTACCGGGGAGGTCCGCAGATCCTGGACAACATAAATTTTGAAGTAAACGCAGGCGAGATACTTGCCGTGCTCGGCCCTAACGGTGCGGGCAAAACGACACTTCTCCGCTGCATGATGGACATGCTGCGGTGGGACAGCGGCAGGAGCCTTCTTGACGGCGAGGACATACACAGCATGCCGGCAAGAAAGCTGTGGAGCCGGATGGCGTATGTGCCGCAGGCGAAGTCGGCTGCGTCTTCGTACACAGCATTCCAGACCGTGCTGCTCGGAAGGAGCAGCCGCATCGGGACATTCTCGTCACCGTCTGCTGAAGACATGGAGAAGGCTGAGGCTGTGATGAGGCAGCTCGGGATACTGGACCTTGCAGACAAGCAGTGCTATGCAGTGAGCGGCGGCGAGCTGCAGATGGTGCTGATCGCGAGGGCCATGGCATCGGAGCCGGAGATCCTCGTGCTCGACGAGCCTGAATCCAATCTGGATTTCAGAAATCAGCTGGTCGTGCTGGATACTATATCCATCCTCGCGGCTGACGGGGTGGCATGCGTGTTCAATACACATTATCCGGCCCATGCTCTCCAGAGAGCGCACCGGTCGCTGATCCTGAACAAGGGCGGCGGGTGCATCTCGGGCAGCACGCCTGAGATAGTGACCGAGGATAATATCCGCAGGGCATTCGGGGTCAATGCGGTCATCGGTGAGATTGAGACTGCAGAAAGCGTGCTGAAGAATGTAATGCCTCTCAGCATTGCGGAAACTCGTCAGGGAGGACCTGAACCGGGAGCGCCGTCGGAGGCAGCAGGACTGACAGGGCACGAGGCAGCAAATGCGGATGCTGCCGGCCGGAATGATGAAGGCTGCATCGCATCGGTATCAATAATCATGAAAGACAATGCAACGGCTGACAAGGTGAACAGCCTGCTGCATGAATACAACCATCTGCTCATCGGAAGGATGGGTCTTCCGCACAGGGGCAGGGGACTGTACATAATCAATATAACGCTTGACGGCGCCGGATCGGAGATCGGCGCGCTCAGCCACAGGCTGAGCCTGATCCCGGGGATCAGTGTCAAGACCACATATGCCGGAGAGTGACACGCCGGTTCCGGGCAACGGACCGCATGACTACCGGGAAGAGGAGAATAAGGTAGAATGGTAAAAATAGCAGTATACGGAAAAGGCGGCATCGGCAAGTCGACCACAGTATCCAATGTTTCGGCAGCACTTGCAGACATGGGATACAAGGTGATGCAGATAGGATGCGATCCTAAGGCAGATTCGACGTCGAGCCTTCACGGCAAGGGCAGCATCACGACTGTACTCGAGCTCGTGCGTGAACACAAAAATGATTTTGCACTTGAAGACATGGTGCATGAGGGGTACGGCGGGGTCATCTGCGTGGAGGCAGGAGGCCCGACACCGGGACTCGGATGCGCAGGCAGAGGCATCATCGCAGCACTGGAAAAACTCAAGGAGAAAGGCGCCTACACTGCATACAAGCCGGATGTCGTCATCTACGATGTCCTCGGTGACGTGGTCTGCGGCGGATTCTCGATGCCGATGAGAGGCGGATATGCCGACAAGGTATTCGTGATCACCTCCGGCGAGAACATGGCTATCCACGCAGCTGCAAACATCGCTGTTGCGCTCGACGGATTCAAGGACAGGGGATACGCAAGCCTCGGAGGCATCATACTGAATCACAGGGACGTGAGGGACGAGGATGCCAAGGTGGCTGAACTCGCATCGGACATTGGCTCGGAGGTCATAGGAGAACTCACGAGAAGTGAGACCGTCACTGATGCAGAGGACCTCGGCAAGACAGTCATAGAGGCTTTCCCTGAGAGCGCCATGGCGGAAGAATACAGGACACTTGCGAAGAAACTGATCGGGATCTGCGGCATCGAACGCAGCTGACCTGATGATACTGATACAGAGAAATAATGCTTAAGAGAATAAACGGAAACAAGGACCGGGTAAGGATACCTGGTGTACGCATAGCAGATGCTTCCTTCCCGGCACCTTTCAGATCAGGTCTTGAATATTCATCACCTGCGCGCGGGACATGGAACATCGTCCACACAGGGATGCTCATACCGGAGGCACACGAGATATTCGTGTGTGCGGCGGGCTGCCTCAGGGGCGTCATACTCACAGCCGCTGAGATGGGGCTTACGGACAGGTTCTCAACAGTGGCAGTAAGAGAGCACAACCTCCTCGACGGGGACATGGAAGACCTTGTCATCGAGGGCGTCGCGGACATAATAGGAAAACTGCCGAAGAGGCCTCCTGCGGTACTCGTGTATACGAGCTGCGTCCATCACTTCACGGGCGTGGACCTCGACATGATATACGCAAGGCTCAGGGAGAGGTTCCCTGACATAGACTTCACCGACTGCTACATGAACCCGATCATGAGAAAGAGCGGCCTTACACCTGACCAGCTGATGAGGTCAAGGCTGTACACACTGCTCCATGAGAGGAAGCAGAGCAGGGACGCCGTCGCCATAATCGGAAACGACCTTCCGACTCAGCAGGACAGCGACATCATGAAGATGTTCAGAGCTGCAGGGCTTAAGGTGCATGAGATTACTTCATGCAGGAATTATGATGAGTATCAGGAGATGGCGGAGAGCTCAGTGTACGTATCGTACAATCCTGATGCGGCGGCCGGCGGAGACATGCTCGAAGAGCGCCTCGGCGGGAAGCATCATTACATGAAGTTCAGCTTCGACTCAGATGAGATCGATGAGGAGCTGGCAAAACTCGCGGATACACTCGTATCTGTTACGTGTGGTGCGGAAGACGGAGAGGATGCCGCAAAGGCAGCAGACCGTGAGGCTGCTGTGAGACGTGCAGTAACAGATATCAGTGAGCAGGGAAGAAGTGACATCCGGAAGGAACTGGACGAGACCCTCGCTCTCATCGGAGACACTCCGGTGACGATAGATTATACGTTTTGCCCGAGACCGCTCGGTCTTGCAAGACTGCTGCTTGAAAACGGGTTCAATGTGACCCGGGTGTACCTTGACGGGATCCCGGGGGCGGACAGGGCGGACTATGAGATCCTGAGGGAAAAATATCCTGACCTGATGCTGCATCCGACAGTCCATGCTGCGATGAGGTTCGCGGCAACGGAAAATGCGGAAGCGGCAGCAGAGACGGGCGCGGGATCCGGAGACAGCTGCAGAGTGCTTGCCATAGGGCAGAAGGCTGCGTACTTTGAGAACACGGACAACTTTGTGAATGTCGTCGAAGGCGGAGGCATGCTCGGGTATGAGGCTGTGACTCACACCATGAAACTCATGCGCGATGCATACATTAATAAGAAGAACATGCGTGAGCTAGTTCAGATCAAGGGCCTCGGATGCGGTATCTGCGCAAGATAGGGCTTACGGATAAGTTTGTAAACCGGCAGGAGAGGGGCGCCGGGTAAAAAATATATTATTGTGTGTTTATAAACAGGATGGAGATTTCAAGCAAAGACGGTTGAAGGAAATGAAACAGACAGCAAGGATTATTTCTACTTACTCAGCTGATGTGATGGGAGTCTGCTCTGCACTTTTTGAACTTGGGGGCATGACTGTAATGCATGACGCATCAGGCTGCAATTCAACTTACACGACTCACGACGAACCGCGCTGGTACGACATGGACAGCATGGTATACATCTCGGGGATCAGCGAGATGGAAGCCATCATGGGCGACGATGAGAAACTGATCGAAGACATATGCGAAGCGGCGGAGGAGATGCATCCGAAGTTCATTGCGATAGCCGGCACGCCGGTACCGGCGATGACCGGATTCGACTTCGAAGCAGTCGCAGAAGTGATCGAAAAGAGAACGGGCATACCGACATTCGGATTTCCGACCACCGGAATGAACACATACGTTCACGGTGCATCCATGGCACTCGAGGGTATCGTCACCAAACTCATAGACGACCCGAGCGATGAATGGATCAATGAAAAGCTTGAAGAGGTGGACAAGTCAGATGAAGAGGTCCCTTACAAGGTGAACATACTCGGACTTACACCGCTCGACTACTCTGTCAACGGACAGGTGGAGTCCATTGAGAAATGGCTCACGGACAGAGGCTTCGTAGTAGGCTCGAGGTTCGCGATGGGAAGCAGCCTTGAAGAGATCGGAAGAGCTTCAGAGGCTGAAGTCAATCTCGTCGTATCGGGCACCGGCCTCGGAGCTGCCAATGCCATGTACAGGAAGTTCGCCATACCGAGCGTGATAGGACTGCCTATCGGGCTTAAACAGAGTGATCTTCTCGAGGATGCGCTCCTCCAGACCGCAAGGGAATACCGCAGGTTCAGGACATCCGGAACGGCGAGCGAGCGAGCCGGACTTACAAGGCTCAAAATACATCCGAATGATCTCGACCCTGTCGTCAAGGATAACATCGTTGTCCTTATAGGCGAAGGCGTCATGAATTTTTCACTTGCGAATTCCATAAGATTCGAGACGGGACACAAGACCAAGGTCCTCTGTGCGACGGAGTGCCCTGAAGGCATACTCAGAGAGTGGGACAAGATGACACCTGATGAGGATGACATCATCCCTGAACTGGCAGAGGCTTCATACATCATCGCGGACCCTCTGTACAGGCCGATCTGCCCTGACAGCGCCAAATTCATACCGCTGCCGTCAGAAGCATTCTCGGGCAGGATGTACAGAGATGACATACCTGATCTTGTCAAGGATCCAGGACTGATCCTGAATCAGTTCTGATTACTATCTACATCTACATAAGTTATCACTCGAGGATGACCGGTGCTGCATGCCGGCCGGAACAATTTAATTCAAGGAGGTTCTGACTATGAAGAAAGCAAGCTTTCTGAATAAGAAGACGACAAAACTGTTAGTGCTCATGCTGGCTCTCGCAATGACCATGATGTCACTTGCTGCCTGCGGATCTTCGGGAGATTCTGAAGAAGCAGCCAGCCCGGATGTCATCACTGTGACAGACCACGCGGACAATCAGGTGGAAGTGCCTGCCAAGATCGACAAAATCGCCGTATGCGACATCTTCCCTCTGCCGAGCGTTCTCGCTGTATTCTTTGATTCAGCGGACAAGATAGTCGGCATGCCTGAACCGAGCATGACAGCTGCGCAGAACGGGCTGCTCGGGCAGCTCTATCCTGAGATCCTCAACGCTGAGACAGGCTATATCGACGGGACCAACGTCAACATGGAAGAGCTCGCAGCTCTCGAGCCTGACGTAGTATTCTACAGCGCATCGAGCCCTGAGCTCGGCGACCAGCTGAGGGATGCGGGATTTGCAGCAGTAGCTATTTCAGTAAACAAGTGGGATTACAACTGCATCGAGACTCTGAACAACTGGATCGACCTTCTGAGCCAGATGTTCCCTGAAAGCGACAAGGCAGAGCTCTGCAGGACCAAGTCCGAGGAGATGTACAGCCTCGTTCAGGACAGGGTCAAGGATATCCCCGATGAAGAGAAAGCAAACGCATTCTTCCTCTTCCAGTACAGCGACACAACACTTCTGACTTCGGGACAGCAGTTCTTCGGCCAGTGGTGGGCTGATGCCATTGGAGCAAAGAATGTTGCACAGGAGCTCAGCACGGACAATTCCGTAGCTGTAAACATGGAGCAGGTATATTCATGGAATCCTGACCTTATCTTCATGACCAATTTCAACACGTTCTATCCTGATGACCTCTACAACAACACCGTTGAGGGCTACGACTGGAGCCCGGTCAAGGCCGTACAGGACAAGAACGTATACAAGATGCCTCTCGGAATGTACAGAAGCTACACTCCTGGTGTAGACTGCCCTGTAACACTCCTGTGGATGGCCAAGACGGCATATCCTGAAAAGTTCGAGGACATCGACGTAATAAGCGAGGCCAAGACTTATTACAAGGATGTATTCGGCATCGACCTTACTGACGAGCAGGCACAGTCCATATTTGAGCCTGCACAGAGCGCAGGCGGCGGATTTGCTTATCAGTAAAAAACCGGCCTCTGACGGAGAGGACTCTTTCTGCATAATGAGGCAGCGTAACGACAGAACACAGTACACGGTCTGCGGCAGCAGGCCGTGTGCTTTTTCGTCAGTTTTTTATGCCGGGCCGGGGAAAAGATGTATATGCAACTTGCAAATGTTTGTGTATAATCAGTTCAACTGTAAATTGAAAAGCATAGCTGCAGAGAGGGGTATAATTGCAACCGTGAAAGGAGAATCTCACTATGAGTGAAAAGAGTAGTTTCAACCCTGCAGATGCCAGCATGATAACCAGACATTATCTGGATTCCATACTTATAGAGGAACGCATAATCGATGCGAAGAAGGCATCACTTCAGACAGAGATATTCGGAGAGACATTCAGCACACCAATAATGATGCCGGCTTTTTCGTTTCTGAGGACATTCGTCAAGGAGCGGGAGAATGCCATGGTCGAATATTCCAGAGCGGCTCAGGAGCTGAACATGGTCAACTGGGTCGGCATGATGGAGAATGATGAATTTGCCGATGCTCTCGCTACAGGCGCAAGGACGGTGAGGATCATCAAGCCGTTCGCTGATACTGACAAAGTGCTGGACCAGATAGCTTTCGCCGAGAAGAACGGAGCTTTTGCGGTCGGCATGGACATAGACCATGTATTCGGCGATAACGGAGAGTATGACGTGGTAGCCGATTATCCGATGAAGCGTCAGACGAAGGAGGACATACGCAGCTACGTTGAAGCGTCGGGACTTCCGTTCATCGTAAAAGGAGTACTGAGCGTATCTGACGCTGTCAAATGCGCTGAAGCAGGAGCAAAGGGAATCGTCATAAGCCATCACCGCGGCAGAATGCCTTTTGCCATCCCGCCTCTTATGGTGCTGCCTGAGATCAGAAAAGCACTCGGCGAAGACTGCGGAATGGAGCTGTTCGTCGACTGCGGTATCAATACTGGTGCAGACGCGTATAAGGCGCTGGCTCTCGGTGCAAAGGCGGTATCGGTAGGACGCGCAATCATGCCGGGCCTTGCTTCTGAGGGAACGGAAGGCGTGAAGAAGTACGTCACCGGAATGAATCAGGAGCTTGCAACGATCATGGGATATACGGGCATAGCTTCGACTGAAGATTTCGTACCGGACATCCTGTGGATGAACGGCAGAAGACTGACTGCGGAATAAATCAGATAAACATCGGCGACAAAGCCGGTATAAGTCAGAGGGGACAGATAAAACAGTGAACAAAGACAGTGTATTCAGGAAAAGAGTGATAATGTGCGTGACCGGAGTAGTGCTTTCCGGTGTGGCTGTAAGCTTCTTCAAGTCTGCCATATTCGGAGTGGACCCGTTTCAGGCTCTAATGAGCGGACTTGACGCGCTTATACCTATTCAGTACGGAACACTTTATGTCATAGTGAACGCGGTGCTTCTCCTGTTCAGCATCGTCTTCGACAGGAAGAAGATAGGCCTCGGCACACTGATCAACCTGTTTCTTCTCGGATATATCGTCCAGTTCGGAGTGGATATCATCGCTGCCGCAGCACCCCATCCGGCTCTGTGGCTGAGGATCATCTTCCTGGCCATAGGCGTGTTCATCGCCTGCATTGCTGCTTCGCTGTACTTCACGGCAGACATGGGCGTATCCACCTATGATGCCATCGCGCTGATCATAACCGGTACCTGGGGCATAGGCAAGTTCAAGTTCGTAAGGATAATGACGGACTTTGCCTGCGTTATCCTGGGCGTCGGACTGTTCCTGCTGTCAGGCGCCGACCCGCACGGGCTGTTTGCCGTGGTCGGCATCGGAACAATAATATCCGCCTTCATGATGGGGCCGATGATCGATTACTTCAATGTGCATCTGTTCGGACCGATGCTGGAGAAGTAATATGGAAAAATGTTAGAAAAAACAAGAAAAATGCGTGCAGATGTCCTGTGGCTGGTATAGAATATCAGACACAGGATGTTTTTTGTATATTAAAAAACAGAAGGACACGGACTATGAGAAATAAATCTGTCGGATATACTGAATCTGCAAACTTCAGCTGTCTGGAGGATCTCGAGCAGACATATACAATGAAGACTATTACTCCGGTCACGCTGGCATACTGCGGCAGGGAGAACTGCGCGCCTGAGTGGACCTTCGGCCCTTATGTCAGGGAGCACTACGTCATACATGTTGTCAAGGCCGGATGCGGCACATACAGTCTCAGAAACAGGGAATTCAGACTTACTGCAGGGCAGATGTTCCTGATCTACCCGGGTGAAGTCACTCTGTACAAGGCTGATGCAGAAGACCCGTGGTCATACTCCTGGATAGGATTCAGCGGATACAGGGCTGACGCTATAGTGGAGGAGATGGGCTTTACTAAAGAGAACCCGGTCATAACGCTTGACAGCACACATCCTGTATGCGATTCCATAGACAGAATACTTGAAGCCAGCGACCTGACTCCGGCCAACGAGCTCAAAAGGATGGCTGCATTCTACGATACTCTTGCAGTCATGATAGAGATGAATCCTCATGAGAAGAAGCGCAATCTGTCTGACGTCAAATATGTGAATATGGCTGTGGAGTACATCGCTTCAAATTATGACAGGAAGGTCAAGATCTCTGAGATAGCAGACAAGGTCGGAATTAACAGGAGCTATCTGTCCAACATATTCAGCCGCGAGATGCACATGTCGCCTCAGGAATTCCTGATCAATTTCAGGCTGGAAAAGGCTGCACAGATGCTCAGAGAGACAAAAGAATCTATAGGAAGCATCGCGTCATCCGTCGGATATACCGATCCTCTTACGTTCTCGAAAGCCTTCAGAAAGAAGTATAATGACACACCAAGCGGGTACCGCGCATCGTCACCAGAGTTAACGCAGATTAGCGAACGCGGGCAATACCATGGAAATACAAGGCTTTGAGCGTTTTTTGCTTACGAAAACCTTTTCGGAACAACTCACATAATCCTATTAAAATCTAACAGTTTTCCATATATTATTTTCTTCTATAAATGTAAAATCTGTGATAGTAAACTCAAGTAATTGTTACTGAGAGGAGGCAATATGAAGTTTAAGAAATTTGTTGTAGCTATGCTTTGCGTAGCAATGGTAGGCATGTTCGCTGCATGCGGCGGCGGATCAAGTGATTCCGGTTCCGGCGATGCCAGCGGCGCTATCACAATCAACATCTGGGATGCTAACCAGCAGGAAGGTATCCAGGAGATCTGCAACGACTGGACAGCTCAGGGCAACCCTGAAGTCAAGGTCGAAGTAATCGACTGGGACAACTACTGGACACTGCTTGAGGCAGGCGCTTCCGGCGGAGAACTCCCTGATGTATTCTGGATGCACTCTGACTATGCTCAGATCTACATGGAGAACGACGTTCTTCTTGACCTGACAGAGTACATCGAAAAGGACGGCATCGATCTCGGACAGTATTATCCTGATATCACTGCTATCTACCAGAGCGACGGAAAGACATATGCTCTTCCGAAGGACCACGATACAATCGCTCTCCTGTACAACAAGGCTCTCTTCGACGAGGCCGGCGTTGACTATCCTACAGATGACTGGACATATGAGGATATGTATGAAGCAGCTAAGACCATCACAGAGAAGACTGCTGATGACACATACGGCTTCGCCCTCAACACATCCAATGACCAGGACGGATGGTACAACTACGTATATGCTTACGGCGCTAACATCGTAAACACTGAGAAGACTGATACAGCTATCGACTCCGCTGAGGGTAAGGCTGCTATGGAAATGGTACGTAAGCTGCTCACAGTAGGAACACCTCAGGCTGTAGTTTCCGAGTCCGGTACAGATTCACTGTTCCAGTCCGGAAAGGTTGCTATGATCACACAGGGATCCTGGATGATCAACGCATTCTACACAGCTGAGAACCATGATGACTATGCATGGGCACAGATTCCTTACTGCGACAGAAACGGCGACGGACAGTGCCAGAAGGAAGAAAGACAGACTTGCTACAACGGACTTGGCTGGGCAGCAGCAGCTAATACAAAGAATCCTGATGCTGCAGCAAGCCTCATCGAGTACCTCTGCTCAAAGGATGCTCAGGTCAAGCAGGCTCAGCTTGGCGTAACAATGGCTGGTATCCCTGGAATCTCCGACGAGTTCGCTAACGCATTCGAGGGAATGGACGTATCTGCATTCACAAAGGTTGAAGAAGACGGTACACTCTTTGCTCGTCCGGGCACACGTAACTCCGGCGTATGGAAGAACCCTATGGAACAGGAACAGGGCTTCCTCCCTGCATGGCAGAATCCTTCCGATGCTGCTCTCATGGAGACAGCATGCGACAACGTAGCTAAGCTGATCCGTGACGCTATTGCTAACGAGAAGTAATACAGCTGATACGAACAGGTTCGCAGCAATAGAGATATTTTATCTCGAATAAAAAGCAAAGGCGGGCCATCAACTGATGGCCCGCTGTCCTTTATTCTTCAGGAATAAGGAGGAAATTATGAAAGAAAAAAGGCCGATGACGGCCAAGCAAAAGAATGAAGCGATCTGGGCATATGCCTTTGTCGCTCCGACTATCATAGGCCTGATAGTACTTAACTTCTATCCGGCTATTGACACCGTCTGGCAGTCGTTCTGCAAGACAGGCGACTTTGGTAAGGGTAACACATTTGTAGGACTTGAGAACTATTCAAAAGCGTTCGCTTCATCCGAAGTACTGCAGTCTATTCTGAATACAATCAAGTATGCGATCATTGAGGTTCCGTTCGGAGTCATCATCGCTCTCATACTGGCTGTATTCCTGAACAGAAAATTAAAAGGAACATCATTCTTCCGTACTGTATTCTTCCTGCCTATGGTCTGCGCACCGGCAGCTGTAGCGATGGTATGGAAATGGCTATATAACCAGCAGTTCGGTCTGTTCAACAATGTGCTCCATGCTAATATCGGATGGATCTCAGATCCTAAGATCGCATGGATCTCTGTTGGTATAATCGGGGTATGGTCAATCATCGGTTACAACATGGTACTCTTCATATCCGGTCTTCAGGAGATTCCGGGAGACTACTATGAGGCTGCTGAGATCGACGGTGCTACAGGCATCCGTCAGTTCTTCGACATCACAGTACCTCTGCTGAGCCCTACTACTTTCTTCATCGTGCAGACCCGTATTATCGGAGCTCTGACAATATTCGACCTTATGTTCATGGTTATGGACAGAACGAATCAGGCTCTGAGCAAGGTGCAGTCCACGGTATATGTATTCTATGAATACTCATTCAACCAGGGCAACAAGGGATATGGCGCAGCTATCGTAATGATACTCGTAGTATTCATCATGATCGTTACTGTCATAATGCAGCGCGCTGAAAAGCGTTTTGTATTCTATAACTAGAAAGGAGGGAACGATTCATGGAAAGCGCACGTACAAGAGCTCGCGTAAATACGACTATTATTTACATCATCCTGATCATCATGGCATTCATCATGCTGGTTCCCTTCGCTTGGATGATCCTTACGGCACTCAAGACCAACCAGGAAGCTATTTCGGTAAGCCCGTTCTATATCTTCCCGCAGCACGGCTGGCACTGGGAGACATTCGGAACAGTATGGAAGAGCTATAACTTCCTCGTTCTGTACAAGAACACTCTGCTGATGATTTTCTTCCGTGTATTGTGTGCTGTACTGACAGCTACTATGGCAGGATATGCGTTCGGACGTCTGAAGTTCCCAGGTAAGAACTTCCTGTTCTCCCTGATACTCGTTCAGATGATGATCCCGTCAACGATCTTCATCATCCCGCAGTATCTGATGGTTTCAGGACTTGGCTGGCTGAACACAATGGCAGGACTTGTATTCCCTGGTATCGTAACTGCGTTCGGTACTTACCTGCTCAAGACAGGTTATCAGGGACTTCCTATGGACCTTGAAGAGGCTGCAAGCATCGACGGCTGCAACATCGGCCAGAGATTCTTAAGAATCATGATGCCGCTGACAAGATCTTCAATGGTATCACTCGGTATCTTCACTGCACTGTTCGCATTCAAAGACCTGATGTGGCCTATGATCGTCTGCTCAAGCGTACAGACAACTACACTGGCAGCCGGTCTTGCAAAGGCACAGGGACAGTATGGAAGCAACTATCCGCAGATGATGGGCGCAGCTGTTCTGGCTGTTATCCCGATGATCGTCATCTACGTGATCTTCCAGAAGCAGTTCGTCGAAGGTATCGCTACATCCGGCGGAAAACTGTAATAAGCAATTATGTATATTGCTGAAATGAGCTGCAGCATGCAGCTCATTTTTTATCAGAGAGGCAAAACAGGCAAATAATGGATGACCGTGATCTGAAGACCCGTCTCAGGGACTGGGCCAAAACGGAAAAGGAAAAGATCCTCGGGATCAGAGGAACGAAGAAGAAGACGGCATATATCTGGGAGTACTACAAGCTCTGGATCATAGGCCTCATTTTCGTACTCTGGTTCGTCCCGTTTGCGATACACCAGTACAGGACCAACGCAGGTGACTACTGGTGCTACATGATGTTCACCAACACATATGCGGACGCCGGAAACGGGTCTGATCTGTGGAAGGACTACACGGAATATGCCGAATTTGACCTTAAGGAAAAAGACGTTGAGTTCAATGCCGAATCATATTTTGATTACCTTAAAGGCGTAACGGGGAACAGCTACTTTGAAGCCTTTGTCGCATTTGCAGACGGCGGCGTACTTGACGGCATCACCGCAGGTACGGAGTCACTGACCGCTCTCGGAAGGACAGGCAGGCTCAAGGACCTGAACAGCGAGGAGTGTGCAGCGATCAAGGCAAAATACGAAGACCGTTTTGTCTACTCGGTTCCGATCGACACTGAGTACAGCACAGATCCTGTTCCGGTGGGTATCGATATAAGTGACAGCAAGCTCGTGACGAAGTACGGCGTCTATGCAGAGCCGTGTACTCTGGGGATAGGAGCTCTGTCTAAGAACGTGGACTCAGTGGAACTGTTCCTGGACTTTATCTTTGAGAAATAGGAGTGTCGGCTAATGCTATACTATCTTACTTTATTCCTGGTATTCTGGGCCCTTATATATACATCGGCCCGGTTCCTGAAATACTTCCGTATCGTCAAGGAATACAAGGACGAGACAACGGCGACTGTTCTCTCGGTCAAAACGCATGAAAATACCGGGAAGCGAGAAGGGCCGGCTCTGAATGTGGTTCTTGCATACAATATCGATGGCGAAGAGAGGCATTCGGAGATCATTGTGCCTGCCGAAAGGGCGTCTGAATATAAGGTTGGCAGCAAAGTCGATGTCTGCTATTATGTTGCGGGGAACGGGGCGATCCACATTGCATCGGCAGGCGGCGCAACGAAAAAGATCATGTATGGCTACCTTGCCGCGATCGTTATTGAGATCGTTATATATGTGGTCATCTGGAGAATTCTGCTATAGCAGACAGTCCCGGTTTGTTCTGGAATCAGACATGAGTGGCGATAATCTAACTTAAAAAAGGAGCAGAGAATATGAGCATTCTCTTCAATGAAGAACACAACACCATAACGATCAACACTAAGAATACAAGTTATCAGATGAGGGTATCCTCGGAGGGATTCCTTCAGCATCTGTATTACGGCAAGCGTATCGGAGAAGAGAATTTCCGGTATCTGTACCACAACTATGACAGAGCCTGTGCCGGCAATCCGGATGAGGTATTTCCGAACAGAGCGATATCCTTCGATACAATGCCTCAGGAATTTCCTGGCTACGGCGTAGGAGATTACCGTATACATGCGATCGCTGCACGCAATGCAGACGGCAGTTACGGAGCTGACTTCAGGTATGCCGGACACGAGGTAACTAAGGGCAAATACAAGATCAGCAATCTTCCGTCATCCTACGATTACAGCGGTGATGCAGAGACGCTGACAGTAACAGTAAATGACAAGATCACAGGTCTGACTCTTGAGCTTCTGTACGGAGTATTCGAAGATGAAGATGTGATCACAAGAGCCGTACGCGTAGTCAATAACGGTAAGGGCGAGATCGCTCTGGACAGAGCTTTCTCAATGTCGATGGATATCCCTTTCGGCAAGTGGGACCTGGTCCACTTCCACGGCAAGCACGCGCTTGAGAGACAGACTGAGAGAGAGCCTCTGACTCATCTTGTAAAGTCCGTAGAATCAAGACGCGGCACATCAAGCCATCAGGAGAACCCGTTCATGATCGTCTGCGACCGCAAGGCCGATGAAGATCACGGCAGATGCTACGGCATGATGTTCGTATACTCCGGAAGCTTCAAGGCTGAGGCTGAAGTAGATCAGATCAACAGCACGAGAGTCACAATGGGAATACATGATGACCAGTTTGAATGGCATCTGATGCCGGGCGAGGTCTTCGAGACACCTGAAGTCATCATGGCTTATTCCGGAGAAGGCCTGACAGAGCTTTCCCATATCTATCATAAATTCATCCGCAGAAATATCTGCAGAGGAAAGTACCAGTTCACGAGAAGACCAATACTTCTCAACAGCTGGGAAGCATCATATTTTGACTTCACCGACGAGACTCTGCTCGCGCTTGCTGATGAGGCCGCAAAGATCGGAGTCGAGATGCTCGTTCTCGATGACGGCTGGTTCGGCGACAGAAACAGCGACAATGCCGGACTCGGTGACTGGTATGTAAATGAGAATAAGATAAAGTGCGGACTTAAGAGCCTGGTAGAGCAGGTAAATGCCAAGGGGCTGAAGTTCGGAATCTGGATGGAGCCTGAGATGATCAATGAGGACTCCGACCTGTACAGAGCTCATCCTGACTGGGCCTTCGCGATGCCTGGCCGTAAACCTGCACGTTCAAGGAACCAGCTGGTACTCGATCTGTCAAGGAAGGAAGTCGTTGACTACGTATATGACAGCATGGCGAAGATCCTCTCCGAGAACAACATCGAGTATCTGAAGTGGGATATGAACAGATCGCTTTCAGACGTATACTCGGCAGCTCTTCCGGCTGCCCGTCAGGGAGAGACAATGCACAGGTTCATGCTCGGTCTGTATGACCTGATGGGCCGCATCACAGAGAACTTCCCTGACGTTCTCGTAGAGGGATGCTCAGGCGGCGGAGCCCGCTTTGACGCAGGGATCCTCTGCTATTCACCGCAAATCTGGTGTTCTGACGACACGGATCCGATCCACAGACTGAACATCCAGTACGGAACATCCTTCGGATATCCGGTCAGCACCGTGGGATCACATGTTTCCGCTTCGCCTAACCATCAGACAGGCAGGAGCACACCGATCCACACAAGAGCTGTAGTGGCTATGTCCGGTACGTTCGGATATGAGCTGGATCCAGCCAAGCTCAGCGATGAAGAGAAGGAAGAGATCCGCGATCAGATCAGGATATTCGACAAGTACTATGACCTGATCCAGGGAGGTCTGTATTACAGACTCTCGGAAATCGGCGAGGAACCGTACGAAGCGTGGGAGTTCGCTGCAGAAGACGGCAGCGAGGCACTGCTCAATGTGGTAGTTACCAATATCCAGCCGAATCAGGCGCTTATCAACATCAGACTCAAGGGCCTCGATCCTGATGCTGTATATGAGCTCACGGATGAGTCGGAGAAGTACTTCTCAAGAATCCCGACGATGTACACCGAGGAGATCCACAAGCACGAGAAGACCCTGTTCAGGGGAGACGCGCTGATGTATGCCGGATATACATTTGAGATGGTATTCGGGGACTATCCAGCGATGCAGCTTTACTTCCGCAGGGTAAAGTAAGGCAGAGAGGAGCAAAATGAATCCGTTAGTAAGAGGATTTCTGGATAACGACAGCTATTTCGGCAGGTTCATGACGAAATTCGGCATAATCATAGGCGCGAACCTCATGTTCGTTGTCTTCAGTCTGCCGGTATTTACGATAGGTGCAGGTCTGACTGCGCTGTATCATGTCATGTTCAGAACGCTGAGAAGCGGCGGAGTGGTCAACCCGTTCAAGGAATTCTGGAAGGGGTTCAAAACGAACTTCAGGCAGGCTACGATATCCTGGCTCGTGTTCGTATTCATTACGGGATTCCTGACCGTTGACCTTCAGGTCTGCGCTCAGGCGACCGGGCCTGTCAGACACCTCCGTTTTGCAATATATGCGATAATGGCAGCTGTCATCTTCCTGTATCTCTATCTGCTCCCGACCATGGCGGCCTTTGAAGATACGATACCGCACCTCATAAGGAATGCGATGTACTTCATCGCGAAGAAGCCTCTGAGGTTCGTGGTGATCGCGTTCTTCGACATCTTCCCGCTGGTGCTGACTTACACCGACCTGAAGATGATGCCGCTGTATGCTTTCATATGGACCATGTGCGGATTCGGCCTTCTGGCCATGCTCGGAGCGACTCTTCTGCTGCCGGTATTCAAGCCTTTCCTTCCGGTCGTCGATTCGGACGGAGACTTTGTGGCAGACCCTAATGAAGACGAGTATTCATCAGTGGATGATCTCAGAGAACTTGATGGATTCTAATACGTTTTCGGAAACATTTTCACATAAAAACTCAACAAAACCATATGTTATTGCTTGTATCCATGTGATATTATGACATCACCAATACCATGGCGTTGATTCACTCCACTTAATGGACAGCGTGCATGAAAAAAAGGAGGAAAAAACCGTTCGGCTCACGGTGCGGCAGTGTGGAGACCTGTCGTAATGCATTTACTCTTTTACCGGGTACTTGTGAGGCACTCGTTAGCGGAGGCTGGGGTGTTAGAGTCGGGAAATATGTCAGAAGTATTGATCAAAGACATGAAGAAGGTGTATGACAACAGCGTTACTGCTGTACATGACTTCAACCTGCACATCGCAGACAAGGAGTTCATCGTACTGGTAGGACCATCCGGCTGTGGTAAGTCCACATCCCTGCGTATGGTAGCTGGTCTTGAGGACATCTCCGGTGGAGAGCTGTACATCGACGGAAAGCTGTGCAACGATATCGCCGCAAAGGACAGAGATATCGCAATGGTATTCCAGAACTACGCTCTGTATCCGCATATGTCCGTCTATGACAACATGGCGTTCGCGCTCAAGCTCAAGAAGACACCTTCGGATGAAATCGACAAGAAGGTTCGTGAGGTAGCTGAGATCCTTGACATCACACAGTACCTTGACCGTAAGCCTAAGGCTCTGTCCGGCGGACAGCGTCAGCGTGTAGCTATCGGTCGTGCCATGGTCCGTGACCCTAAGGTATTCCTTATGGACGAGCCTCTGTCAAACCTTGATGCTAAGCTGCGTAACCAGATGCGTGCTGAGATCATCAAGCTCCGTAAGCGTATCAACACAACATTCATGTACGTAACACATGACCAGACTGAGGCTATGACTCTTGGTGACCGTATCGTCATCATGAAGGACGGCTATGTAAATCAGATCGGTACACCACAGGATCTGTTCGACCGTCCGGTCAACCTGTTCGTAGCAGGCTTCATCGGAATGCCTGTAATGAACTTCTTCGAGGGCTGCAAGCTCGAGCTCAAGGATGGCGTATACTATGCAAACATCAAGGGCGAAGAGTTCAAGCTCAGCGACTTCCAGCAGAAGGCTCTGAAGGCAAACGGACAGCAGCCATGCGACATCGTTGCAGGTATCCGTCCGCAGCACATCAGAATCGGTGAAGGAAACCTCAGCGGTGAAGTAGAAGTATCCGAGATGCTCGGATCAGAAGTAGACCTGCACGTAGACTGCGGCGGAGACGACGTAGTTATGGTACTCCAGACAGTAGATCTTGATCAGGATGTATCCATCGGCGCTAAGCTCAACTTCACAACACAGCCGAGACTGATCCAGCTCTTCGACAAGGAGACAGGCAACAACCTGATCTGGTACGATGCTGAGTCCGTAGCAGCTAATTCACCTAAGTGCAAGGACTACGATTTCTAGTCAATAACGGACGACTGTAAAGTCATAAAAATAGCGGATCCACTCCGCTATTTTTTTACCTGTGATTATAGTAAAATTAACACAATATCGGCAAACCTGATACCGGAGATACAGCGTCAGCTTATATATGACAACTGAGGCAGAGCAGGAGCGTAAAATGAAAGGGAAAATGACGGGAGCAGTGCTTCCGGGGAACAGCACAGTAGAGTTAAGGGAATTTGATATTCCAACGCCGGGGCACGGGCAGGTACTGGTCAGGACCAAGGCGTCAACAATATGCGGTTCAGACATCCGGGCAATTTACAGGGCACATGTCGGAAAAGGCCCCGAAGGTTATCAGCCGGGAACCATTGCCGGGCACGAACCGTGCGGCATCATCGTCGAAGAGGGCGAGGGCCTCAAGCGGTTCAAAAAAGGCGACCGTGTCATTGTGTATCATATTTCAGGATGCGGGGTATGCCATGACTGCAGGAGAGGGTTTTTCATCTCGTGTAAGAGCGAACACCGGGCAGCCTACGGGTGGCAGAGAGACGGCGGCATGGCTCCGTACATCCTCTGTGATGAGAAGGATCTTATCGCTTTGCCTGATGAGCTGACATACGAAGACGGCGCTCAGGTGGCCTGCGGATTCGGAACAAGCTATGAAGCGCTCATGAAAATCGGTGTTTCGGGTAATGACCGCGTGCTCGTCACGGGACTCGGCCCTGTCGGACTTGCCACGCTCATGCTGGCCAAAGCAATGGGATGCGATGAGACGATCGGCTGTGATGTGAATCCGGACCGCCTGCAGCTGGCTAAAGATCTCGGCCTGGCAGACCACATATTCGATTCCTCGGATCCTGAGCGCTGCGAGGCGGAGATAATGGAAGTTACCGGAGGATATGGCTGTGAGCGTACGATCGACTGCTCAGCCAACAATCAGGCCAGAGCGCTGACCATACGTTGCACCAGGGAGTGGGGCAGAAATGCCATGGTAGGTGAAGGCAATGATGTTACTTTCAATCCTTCCCCTGATCTCATGCATGGACAGAAGAGTATATTCGGTTCATGGGTCACTTCGCTGTGGCGAATGGAGGATCTGGTTGAGCATCTTGTGCGCTGGGGCATCCATCCGGACAGGCTGATCACCCACCGCTTTGAACTTAAGGACGCATCAGAGGCATACAGACTGATGGCCTCGGGAAAGTGCGGCAAAGTAGCTGTAGTTTTCCCTGACGAATAATAGGAGAGGATCCATGAGTACCGGAAATATCCCGTCATATACGCTGTTTGATGGAGGAAAGATCCCCTGCATAGGCATGGGGACCTTCGGATCGGATCGCGTATGCGCCGAAGATGTAGCGCACGCAGTTGCCGGCGGCATCCGCTGCGGATTCCGCCTGATAGACTGTGCTTCCTGCTATGGAAATGAACAGGAGATAGGAGCCGAATTCGAAAAACTATTCGAAGAAGGGGCCGTGAAGAGAGAGGAACTCTTCATAATGAGCAAGGTGTGGAATGACATGCACCGTGATGTCAGAGCATCCTGCAGAAAGAGCATCGAAGACCTGCGCTGCGGCTACCTTGACATGCTGTTCATACACTGGCCGTTCCCTAATTACCACGCTCCGGGATGTGACGGCGATGCGAGGAATCCCGATTCGAGACCTTTTTCGGCTGAAGAATTCCTGGACACGTACCGCCAGCTTGAAGCACTGGTCAGAGAGGGCCTTATCCGGTATATCGGGATTTCGAATATGACAATAAAGAAGCTGGAGGCGGTTCTCGGGCAGCTGACCATACCGCCGGCTGCCTGTGAATCCGAGATACATCCGTGCTTCGGACAGGCTGAGCTGGTTGACTATCTTAAGCAGAAGGGCATACTCCCTATCGGATACATGCCGCTCGGCTCTCCGAGGAGACCTGAACGGGATATAGCGCCGGAAGACGTTGTGGACATGCAACAGCCGGCACTTCAGAAGATCGCTGAGGCACATGGATGCCATCCTGCTGAGATATGCATAAAGTGGTCACTGCAGAGGGGAATACTTCCTATACCGTTCTCAGTAAATCACTACGAAAACAATCTGCGTGCCGTGGGCACAGATCCTCTGAGTGAGGATGAGATGGCCGCGATATCAGCTCTGGAATGCGGCAACCGCCTGGTGAAGGGCCAGGTGTTCCTGTGGGAAGGCGCAGAAGACTGGCATGACCTGTGGGACGAAGACTGATACTGATGATCATAAGACAACGATCTGAGACAAGAAAGGCTTGATGAAATGGCAGATATAATAACTCTGGGCGAACTGCTCATAGATATGACTCAGGATGGAACAGACGAACAGGGTAACGGCAGGTTTACCGCATACCCGGGTGGAGCTCCTGCCAATGTTTCAGTGGCTGCTGCAAGGCTGGGAGCGGATACAGGATTCATCGGAAAGGTCGGAGATGACTCTTTCGGACGCAGCCTGGCTGAGACCCTCAGAAAGGAAGGCGTCAACACGGACGGACTTTTCGTATCTGACAGCGTTCCGACCACAATGGCTATAGTTTCGGTCGACGCTTCGGGAGAAAGGGAGTTTTCTTTCTACAGAAATCCCGGCGCGGATACACAGCTGACGACAGAGGAGGCTGTCTCTGTTATTGAGAACGATCTGCCGCTGATCCTTCACGCCGGATCTCTTTCGATGACGACTTCTCCGTCAAGGGAGGCGTGCGAAGAGGCACTGCGTTTTGCAAAAGAAAGAGGAGTGATCATAAGCTATGATCCGAACTACCGTGCAGCTCTGTGGGATACGGAGGAAAATGCTGTTGCGATGATGAAGAAGCTGCTTCCTCTCGCTGACATCCTCAAGGTATCCGATGAAGAGATGCTGATGCTGACCGGTACTGAAGACTTTGAAGAGGGAAGCCTTGTACTGAGCGGGTATGGGCCGCGCCTCGTTCTCGTTACTCTCGGCTCGCAGGGAGTGTTCGTAAGATACGGAGAGTACGCAGAGGTAGTTCCGGGATTCAGAGTAAAGGTCGCAGATACGAACGGAGCAGGGGACACGTTCCTTGGCGCGATGCTTGCACAGATAGCCGGCCGCAGTGAAAAGGGAGATCTTCTCGGCGGACTGGATGCTGAGACACTCAGAGATTATCTGACATACGCCAACAAAGCAGCTTCGCTCACATGCTCAAGGCACGGAGCGATACCTGCTATGCCGACAGCGGAAGAAATGGGTAAGTGACATGACTAAGAGAAGAAACATATTCAGGGAAAGACTCGATGCAAATATGGAGGAGCTCAGGAGCCTCTATATGAGCATCTATAATGACGAAAAGGCATTCGACTTCTTCCTCGGCATGCTGAAAAAGGCTTACAGTGAGCGCAAAGCGACACTCAGAAACCTTGATGAGCGCCGCCTGGAGAATCCTGAAGCCCATCATTCCAACAAAATGGTCGGAATGATGATGTATACGGAGAAGTTCGGAGGGACCCTGAAAGGGGTGGAGGAAAAACTCCCTTATCTGAAAGAATGCGGGGTGAAGTATCTGCATCTGATGCCTCTTCTTGATTCACCGGATGATGAAAGAAGTGACGGCGGATATGCTGTTTCGGATTTCCGCAAGGTAAGACCTGACCTCGGCACGATGGACGACCTTGAGGACCTAGCGGCATCCTGCCACAGAAGAGGAATAAGGCTTTGCCTTGATTTTGTAATGAATCACACAAGTGAGGACCATGAATGGGCGAAGGCTGCCCGCAAGGGAGACAAGGGAGCGCAGGAAAAGTACTTCTTCTATGACAACTGGGATATCCCGAATGAATTCGAGAAGACGATGCCTCAGGTATTCCCGGAGACTGCGCCGGGGAGCTTTACGTACCTCGAGGACATCTTCAAGGTAGTAATGACATCGTTCTACCCGTTCCAGTGGGATCTGAACTATGCCAACCCGATGGTATTCAACGACATGACTGAGAACATGCTGTATCTGGCCAACCGGGGAGTGGATATAATCAGGCTCGATGCCGTTCCGTATATATGGAAGGAGCTCGGCACCAACTGCCGCAATCTGCCTCAGGTCCACACACTTGTACGCATGATGAATCTTGCCTGCAGCATCGTGTGCCCGAGCGTACTGCTGCTTGGCGAAGTCGTAATGGAACCTAAGGAAGTCGTGCCGTATTTCGGAACGCCTGAAAAGCCGGAATGCGACATGCTCTATAACGTCACAACGATGTGCACTATCTGGCACACACTGGCGACCCGCGACGTCAGACTGCTGAGACACCAGCTTGAGATACTGGAGATACTGCCTGACAACTGCATGTTCCAGAATTATCTGAGATGCCATGATGACATAGGCTGGGGCCTCGACTACGGATATCTGGGCTGGTTCGGAACTCAGCAGGCTCCTCACAAGAAATACCTCAATGACTGGTTCACAGGAAAGTGGCCCGGCAGCCCTTCAAGGGGCGAGCTGTATAATGACTCAGAGGCGCTTGCGGATGCAAGGCTCTGCGGCACGACAGCATCACTCTGCGGAGTGGAGTCGGCTATTGAATCGGGAGACACGAATGCTCTTGATACAGCTGTTGCGGCTGACTTCATGCTCCATGCATGGATGCTGATGCTCAGGGGAATTCCGGTACTGTACAGCGGTGATGAGATCGGAATGCTGAATGACAACAAGTATCATCTGGATCCGGACAAGGCCGCGGACAGCAGAAATCTCCATAGGGGAGACTTCCGCTGGGATCTTGCCGAACACCGGAATGATCCGGAGACACTTACCGGAAGGATTTTCGGAGGAATCACCAGGCTGATCAACATAAGAAGAGAGAATCAGATATTCCATTCAGATGCAAATATGTATCCTGTGAATCTGGGCGATGACAGGGTGCTGGGCGTCGTAAGGGAATACAAAGGACAGAAAATGCTCGGAATCTACAACTTCTCTGAGCACAGTTGCAGGACCGAGATCGAGACTGCTGACTGGAAGGACATGATCGAGCCGGAGAGAGAATATATCCCGGGCGAAGGTCCTAAGTCGGAGTACTGGATCGAGCCTTACGGCTTCAGATGGTTCATCAGAGACCTGTAGAGGCGTGCTGTAATTGTGAAACGACAGGGGTGGCAGAACGATCTGCCATCCCTTTTCTATGAGCAGAAATCAGCTGAAAAAGCAGGCTGTAAACTTTACAACTGGTAATTTCTTCACAAGGTGTGGTCAATTACATGTACGAATGGTAAAATATAGGCAATATTCACGGCGGTATGTTCCATACATGCTGCTCTCATAGAGGGGAATGCAATTATCGGCGTAAGCAATATTGTGTCCGTGGCAATGAGTACAGACACAGGACACTGATGTTGTCGCTGGTTTTGTTGCGTACTGAATGGATCTATTGTGAATATTGGAGAGGAAAAGGAAGAAACTTATGAGAAAGTATAAATGTAAGTATGATATCGAATTTCAGGACATCAAGGAGATCCTGGATTTCATGGATGACCATTATGCTGACAAGACTGCTTTCATCTACAAGAGCAAGGACAGAAAATCCCAGACGGAGATCAGCTTCCACAAGTTCAGACAGGATGTCGACAGTGTCGGAGCATATCTCCTGAGCAAGGGACTCAAAGGCAAGAGGATCGTGGTCATCGGACCTAACTCTTATCCGTGGATGATCGCATACTACGGAATCGTAGTGAATGTCGGTGTTGTCGTTCCGCTGGACAAGGGTCTGCCGGAGGATGAGATCATCAACTCGCTCAAAAAATGCAAGGCAGATGCCATCGTATATGATGAAAGCCTGAAAATGGACTTTGAGAAGATCATAGCGATGGACGGAATCGTTGCTGAAACACTCATCCCGATGTCGGATCTTGCTCAGGACAGACTTCCTGAATACGCACCGCTTGTTGAGAAGTACAGAAGTGAATTCAAAGTGATCGACAAGCATGCGGTAGACATCATCCTGTTTACTTCGGGAACAAGTGCTGATGCCAAGGCAGCTCAGCTGACTCAGCGCAACATCGCATCCTGCATCGCAGCAATGCGTAAGGTAGAGCCTATCTATGAAGATGATGTTGTAATGATCTTCCTGCCGCTTCACCATGCATTCGGATGCACAGGCACACTGATGTTCCTCAGCAATGGCTGCACCAATGTATTCTGCAGCGGACTCAAGTATGTACAGAAGGAACTGGTTGAATATCACATCAGCGCATTCTTCTGCGTACCGCTGATTATTGAAGCTATTATCGGCAAGGTTCTGAAGACTGCTGAAAAGGAAGGCAAGCTGCAGAAGCTCGAAACCGGAAGAAAGATATCCAAGGCTCTCATGAAGATGGGTATCGATGTAAGGCGCAAGATATTCAAGGATGTCATAGACGGACTCGGCGGCAAGCTGAGATTCCTCATCAGCGGAGCTGCTCCGCTCGATCTCAAGACACTTGAGTATGCGACAGACTTCGGTCTCCTCACAGTTCAGGGCTACGGACTTACAGAAACAGCTCCGACCATCGCATCTGAGAGCTATTTCTACAGAAGACCGGGCTCAGTCGGACATGCAATGCCTGGCGTTGAGGTCAAGATCAACGACCCTGATGAGGACGGCATCGGAGAACTCTATGCAAGAGGTCCTAACATCATGAAGGGATACCTTGATGACGATGAAGCCAATGCCAAGGTATTTGTAAACGGCTGGTTCAACACCGGAGACCTTGCAAGGATCGATGAGGATGACTACATATTCATTACCGGACGTAAGAAGAACGTCATAGTTCTCAAGAACGGCAAGAACATCTATCCTGAGGAGATAGAGGCTCTGATCGACGAGATCCCTTATGTCACAGAGTGTGTCGTCAGCGGCCAGGAAGTAGGCGAGGACTACAGACTGGTAGTGACCATCGTGTACGATCCTGAAGAAGAGAGCATCAAGACTCTGAGCAGGGAAGAAGTACAGGAGCTCGCAAACTACGACATAGAGAAGATCAACCAGGATATGCCGACTTTCAAGAGAATCAAGCAGGTATATCTCAGAACTGAACCGTTTGAGAAGACAACTACGCAGAAGATCAAGAGAAGAACGGTCAAGGTCGGGGAAGAAAACTAAAACTGCACATTAATTGCGCGCATCAGGCAGGTGGCTTGTACACCTGCCTTTTTGCGTACGGAAAAACGGGACATATTGGATGAATCGATATGAACGCAGTTAACTATTGGCGAAATGCATAGCGCTCATAATACCGATAGAATCTATCAATTTTGCCTTGTATATGACGGATAGTAAAATTTAGGAGTAAGGGGCGCCTTATGGCGTAATTTTATGTTGAAATTATTATTAAAGGGAGAAAGGAATTATGGCAGACAATCAGAAAATGTGGGGCGAACTCGGAATGAACCTCGAGATGCACGACCAGCTGTGCGCAGTACTTCCGGGAGCAATCGGAGACGTATTTATGTCCCAGGAGAACAGACCGGAGTGCATGGACTATTTTGACATGGTCCTCGCTGATGTTCACGGTCTCAGACCTGCTGAGCTCGTAGAGTTCAGAAAGAACGGCGGCAAGGTATTCGGCACATTCTGTGCTTATGTACCTGATGAAGTTATCGTAGCTGCTGATGCTATCGCTACAGGCCTCTGCGCAGGATCTCAGTTCTGGGTACCTGGCGGTGAGAGATATCTTCCTGCCAACACATGCCCGCTGATCAAGGCTATGCTCGGAGCAAGATTCGACAGAACATGCCCGTTCTACAGACTCGCTGACGTATATATCGGAGAGAACACCTGTGACGGAAAGAAGAAGGCTTATGAGATCCTCGGCACAGACGTTCCTATGCATATCATGGATCTTCCACAGATGAAGAGACCTAAGGACTATCTCAAGTGGGCTGATGAGATCAAGGATCTCAAGGACCTCGTTGAGAAGGAAACAGGAAACGAAGTAACAGCTGAAAAGCTCGCTGAGGGTATCAAGACCATCAACGCTAAGAGAGCTGCACTGCAGAGACTGTATGATGAGAGAAAGAACCTCAACGTTCCTATCTCCGGAACAGATACACTGCTGATCAGCCAGATCGCTTACTATGATGATCCTAAGAGATTCGCAGCAATGGTCAACAAGCTGTGCGACGAGCTCGACAAGAGAGTTGCAGAGGGCGTAAACGTTGCTGAAGGAAAGAAGAGGATCCTCATCACAGGAACACCTATGGCTATTCCTAACTGGAAGATGCACAACCTCGTCGAGACAAGCGGCGGCGTAGTTGTATGCGAAGAGACCTGCACAGGTACAAGATACTTCGAGAACCAGGTAGACGAGAGCGGCAAGACAGTTGACGAGATGATCCAGCACATCGCTGACAGATACATGGGAATCAACTGCGCATGCTTCACTCCTAACACAGGAAGATTTGACGATGTTATCAGACTCGCTAAGGAATACAAGGCTGACGGAGTTATCGATGTCAACCTCATGTTCTGCCAGACATACGATATCGAGGGAAGAAGCCTCGAAGAGAGATGCAAGGCAGAGGGAATTCCATTCCTCGGTCTCGAGACAGACTACACTGACAATGATGCTCAGCAGCTCAAGACAAGAATCGGTGCATTCATCGAGATGCTTGGATAATTTTCGAGCCGTAAGATGACTTGTCCTGAAATGGATAACAAACAGGTAATAAAGGGCGGAATATTCTTCCGCCCTTTGTTTCGCAAAATCATAAAGGTATGATACAATAACTGCGCTATGTCAGATTTTTTACATTATTACGTTTTATTCCAGAATCATACGGACGCAACTGCCATGTACCGCACGCTCAAGAAGCGCTCGATATATGCGCAGATAAGCCCGACCCCGAGAGAACTCAGCGTGTGCTGCGGAGTCTCTCTTCTGATACACGGAGAAGACGTAGAACAGATCAAAGAGATAGCTGAGACAGATCATCTCAACTATCTTTCGATCGACGGACTGAACAATACATTTGATAACACGAGGCACAAATATGGCTAAGAAATACATCGGAATCGACATCGGATCAACTGCATCTAAGGTATGCGTTCTTGAAGAGGGCAAGGAGCCTGTATATGAGGTGCTCCCTACAGGATGGAACAGCAAGATAACCGCCGGGATCATCAAGGAGGACCTTGAGAAGAGATACGGCGCGATAGACGACTCCGCTATCGTTGCAACAGGATACGGAAGGATCAGCGTCGACTATGCAGATCATGTGATCACTGAGATCAGCTGCCACGGAAGAGGCGGATATGAAATGATCGGACGCGACTGCACTATCATAGACATCGGCGGACAGGATACCAAGTATATCAATGTAGTCGGAGGCAAGCCGGTCGACTTTCTGATGAACGACAAGTGCGCTGCAGGTACGGGCAAATTCATCGAGGTCATGGCCAACAGGCTGGGGCTCACGATCGAGGAGCTGTTCGAGCTTGCAGAGATTGGTGATCCTATATCCATCAGTTCACTCTGTACAGTATTTGCAGAATCCGAAGTCATAAACTACATGGGTGAAGGCAGAAGCCGTGAAGACCTTGCTGCCGGCGTCATCGACTCGGTCGCACTCAAGGTCGCTACTCTTGTACAGAGGAAAGAGATACAGGATACTGTCATCATCACCGGCGGATTCAGCAATAACGAATTCTTCGCATCCCTTCTCAGCAAGAAGCTCGGAAAGACCGTTACTGCTATGCCTCTCGGAAGATATGCCGGAGCATACGGAGCAGCACTTCTGGCAAAATCCAAGGACAAATAGAGCGACGGATATTTCAGAAATGACATACAGGCGCAAATCTTCACGGGTTTGTGCTTTTTTATTGAAAAACAGCAACGTTTCCCCGGGAAGGGAGAGTGCTTTTGACAAGATAATGCTGTGTGCGCGGTGGTAAACCCCCACCTCGGTGTGGTATGATTCAGATAGGTATATATGGCAGTACAGAGACTGCCGTCAGGATAACGGAGGTTAAAGTCGGATGTTCAGGAAGTTCAGAGAAAGTCCGTATTTCAGAGCGGGAATCACAGTGCTGATCTGCGGCGCAATTCTGATAATGTTCCACAACTGGGTCACGAACACACACTTCTCGGTCGGATTCGAGACGCTTGGCAAGACTATGGCGCCGGTGCTGATAGGAGGCATTTTCGCATTCATACTCTGCCCGGTCTACAACGCATGCGTCAAGCGAAGCTACAGGAGAATGCTCAAAGGAGCAAAACGCAAGGGATTCTCCATCGGAGCTATGATAGTCAGCGATGATTCCGAAAGGGAAGTGGATAAAGCCGAAAAGCGCAGGATCCTTATCGCTGCGAGAGCTTTTGCTTCCTTCGTATGTGTCGTCATAGTAGTCGGTCTCGTCGGCCTGTTCGTATATTTTGTAGTACCGCAGGTCGTTGAGAGTGCGATCAACCTCATCAATACCATGCCGCAGAGGCTTGAGGTCCTGTCAGACTGGTGTGCAGTCCATCTGGCGCACTTCCCGCTTATTGCCACATGGGTGGATAACATCGCCAATGCAGGAAACAGTGAGATCCTTACATGGGTGCAGAAGCATATCCTCTCAGGTGATGCGGTAAGCATAGCTACAATGATCTCCAACGGCGTAATGACCGCGGTCAGTTATGTTGCAAATGCCTTCGTCGGCCTCCTGATCATGGTATACCTCCTCAACTACAAGGAGAGACTGTTTGCGATCATGCGTAAGATCGTCAATGCAACATGCGGACAGAAGCGAAAGGCGGCACTGTATGAGTTCGCAAGCATTGTAAATGAAACTTTCATCGGATTCATCGTCGGCCGCATTATCGACTCCTTCATCATAGGCGTGCTCACTTTCATAGTGATGACTATATGCAATATACCTTTTGCCCTTATGATAAGCGTGATCGTAGGCATCACCAATGTGATACCTTTCTTCGGACCATTCATAGGAGCGATCCCGTCGGTATTCATCCTGATGCTGGAGCGTCCGATATATGCGTTTTATTTCATAATCATCATCCTCATAATCCAGCAGATCGACGGCAATATCATAGGGCCTAAGATCGTGGGCAATGCCATCGGCATAAGCAGCTTCTGGGTACTGATGTCCGTTCTCATAGGCGGCGGTCTGTTCGGATTTGCGGGCATGGCACTCGGGGTCCCGGTCTTCGCCGTGATTTACAGATACATAGACAAGATAACGACTGCAAGACTCAAGCACAAAGAGAAAGATACGACGACGGCTTATTACTTCAGCCTTGAACCATACGGACTTGAGGACGATGAAGTAGAACTTGATCATGACAAGAAAAAACAGAAATCACTGTTTGACGCTTTCAGGAAGACCATCAAAGACCCTGAACGCAAGAAAAAATTCATATACGATAATGAGCGGTCTTCCGGCACTGACAGACAAGATCAGCCGGCAAGGTCCTCAGATAAGGAGAACAACAGACAATGACAGATGTCATGGATAAGAATACAGCACTGAAATCAGCACTTGAAAAGATAAGACAGGTGGTTCCGGAAGAACTGATCCATGAGAACGAACCTATGTCCTCGCACACTTCATTCCGCATAGGCGGGCCGGCAGGAGCGCTGGTCACACCGGAAAATGAAGAGGAGCTTGCAGCGGTGCTGCGCATATGCGCGGCAGAGCCGGGTCTCGAGTACATGCTCATAGGAAACGGCTCGAACTTCCTCGTTGCAGACGAGGGATATCCCGGGATCTTCATTAAGCTCGGCGGGGATTTCTCTTCAGTATCAGTCGAGCAGGAAAATGCCGGAGAAAATGGTGAGTATACCCTGGTAAGAGCAGGCGCGGCAAAACTGCTGTCGTCCGTCAGCACATTTCTTACAGAGCGCGGCCTTGCGGGATTTGAATTCGCAAGCGGGATACCCGGCAGCATAGGCGGCGCAGTGTTCATGAACGCCGGAGCTTACGGCGGAGAGATGAAGGACCTTGTCGTATCTGTAAGACTCATGAGGCCTGACGGCTCTGAGATCATCGAACTCAGCGGTGAGGAGATGCAGTTCGGCTACAGGCACAGCATGGTCGAGGAAAGCGGCATGATCGTACTCTCGGCGCTTCTCTGTCTCGGACATGATGACAGAGAGGAAATAGCAGCCAGGGTAAAGGAGCTGCAGGAGAAGAGGAATGCAAAGCAGCCTGTCAATTATCCGAGCGCAGGCAGCACTTTCAAGAGACCTGTCGGCGGCTATGCGGCAGCACTTATAGATGAAGCGGGCCTCAAAGGATACAGAATAGGCGGAGCTATGGTCTCTGAAAAGCATGCCGGCTTCGTCATCAATGCAGGAGGTGCGACAGCTGAGGATGTGCTCGCTGTGATGAGACATGTACGCAAAACTGTATATGAAAACAGCGGCATAACACTTGAGCCGGAGGTAAGGCTCATAGGCTGCAGCCTTCAGTAGCAGCATAAGGACATCCTGTCTGATGGCAGGATGCATGGTGAGATTATGGATATAGAAACAATCAGGAAGAGCTTCAGACTGACAGCGGACTATCATACGCATACAGTCTATTCGAAGGTCGGACCTTATCTGCACGGCAAGGGCACTGTGCTCCAGAATGCCGCTGCAGCATCACTTAGGGGCATGCGCGAACTCGCGATCACCGACCACGGCCCGACGGACTTCTACGGGCTTGACCTTAAGAAGATACCTCAGATCAGGGACGATATCGTCAAGGCCATGAAGCGTTTTCCGAGCGTCAAGATCTACCTCGGAGTTGAGGCAGACATCGTCGACACACCGAACGGGCTCGATGTATCGGAAGAAGATTTTGAGCTGTTTGATTTTGTCAACGCGGGATATCACTATGTGCCTAACTGCCACATGATACAGAACTGGCTGGCATTCAGATTCCCGTGCCCGGAGAGTGTAAAGGAGAAGCTGAGAAAGCAGAATACTGACAGAATAATCAGAGCTCTCAGGAGCAACAACATCCGCATCCTGACACATCCGGGAGACAAGGCGTATATTGATACGCATGCTGTAGCGAAGGCGTGTGAGGAGACGGGTACGCTTGTTGAGATCAACGCAAGGCACAGGCATCCTGACTGCGAAGAGCTGAAGGTGTTTGCCGGATACGATGTAAAGTTCGTCATCAGCAGTGATGCTCACAAGCCTGAAAAAGTCGGAAGATATGTCAGGAGCATGGCTCTTGCTCTGTCCGCAGGGATAACACCGGACAGGATCGTAAATATTGAGAACAAATAGAGATAATACGAGGGGCAGACAGAAATAATCATGAAGGTAGTAATCATTACAGGAATGTCAGGGGCCGGCAGAAGCCGGGCGGCGAACTGGTTCGAGGATCAGGGATATTACTGTGTGGATAACATGCCGCCTGCACTGATCGACAACTTCCTTGAGATGGCATCCGTCGACACCAACAGGATCGACAAGGTCGCATTCGTAGCCGACCTGAGAAGCGGTAGCTTTTTCAGAAAGCTGGCAACGACGATAGATGATCTTCGCAAAAGACCGGGGATCGATCTGACGGTGCTGTACATAGAGGCTGCACCTAAGGAGATCGTCAGAAGATACAACGAGGTTCGGCGCAACCATCCTCTGACCGGAGCTGCGGCAAGCCTCGACGTCATAGAGGAAGAAAGACAGAAGCTTGAAGAGATAAGAAAGAAGGCCGACCTGGTACTCGATACGACCAATCTCAAGGTCGCGGAGATGAACTCGGAGCTCGACAAGATGTTCTTCGGCGGCAGAGGCGCATCGAATTTTGCCATCAACATCAGTTCATTCGGTTTCAAATACGGAATCCCGAGCGAGTCGGATGTCATGTTCGATGTCAGGTTCCTGCCTAATCCTTACTGGGTACCGAGTCTCAAGAAGCTGACGGGCAATAACAAGAAAGTTGTCAGTTATATATTCAGAAACGGAATGGCGGATCAGTTCGTCGATTCCGTGCATATCCTTCTCAGGGCCATGGTCCCGGGATATATAAATGAGGGTAAATACCATCTCAATATCGCATTCGGCTGCACCGGCGGGCATCACAGATCTGTTGCCATCGCCAACGCAGTTGCGGAGAAATTCAAGGCAGACGGTATGAGGGTCAGAGTCAATCACAGGGATCTCGATCTGCAGAACAAGAGGAAGTAGATGTCGTTTTCATCAGAGGTCAAAGGCGAACTCGCTAGACTTGAGAATAAGAAGAAATGCTGCATGCTGGCGGAGATCGCCGGCTTTCTTAGGGTCTCGAGTTCTATAAGGCTCGCCGGCGGGGGCAAGCTGGGGATAGTTGCGACCACTGAGAATGCGGCTATCGCGAGACACTATAAGAAGCTGATCCGCGGATACTTCAAGAGCAATGCCGGCCTTGCTGTAGGCGACTCACAGATGCCGGGTGCCCGGAGCAGAAAGAACCGGTACTATCTGAACATAAGTCCGGACGAGAAGTCGATGCATATCCTCAGAGAGACAGGAATGATGCTGATCCGCGAGGGTGATGACTACTTCAGCGACGGGATATATCAGCCGATAGTTAAGTCAAAATGCTGCCGCAAGTCTTACCTGCGCGGCATGTTCCTGAGCTGCGGAACGATATCCGATCCGAAGAAGAGTTACCATCTCGAGTTCGTTCTCGACAAGGAGCAGAGCGCGAACGACCTGAAGAAGCTGATCGGGACATTTGTCGACCTGTCTGCCAACATCTCAAGGCGAGGAGACAACTACATCGTGTACATCAAGAAGGCGCAGTATATAAGTGATCTGCTCGGCATAATGGGAGCGGACAATGCTGTGCTGGAGTTTGAGAATATAAGGATAAGCAAGAGCCTGCACGGCGATGTGCAGAGGATGCTCAACTGCGACAATGCCAATGTGGACAGGACGCTGTCCGCAGCGGAAGAGCAGAGAGGCTGGATAAGAAAGATCGCTGAGGACGAGCTCGGCAGGGAGCCGCTTGCCAGCGAGCTGGCAGACCCAGGTTCAGTATTCTGGACCGACGGATTAAGACACCTGCCTTCGCAGCTCAAGGAAGTAGCGTTCATCAGACTCTACAAGCCTGAGGCAAGCCTCGCGGAAATAGGGGAGACACTCAATCCGCCAATCGGAAAACCGGCAGTGAGCAAGCGTTTTGCCCGGCTCAAGGCTCTCGCGGAAGCGTGATACAGCAAGTGAAAGGAAACAATGGAAAAAGGACAGATCATAGATATAAAAATTGAAGATATGCTCGATGACGGCAGAGCCTTCGGAAGATACGACGGCTGTGCTGTTTTCATCAGCGGAAGTGCTGTGCCGGGGGACAGAGTCTCGGCTAAAGTGACCAAGGCAAAGAAGACATCTGCCGAGGCATCTGTAACAGATATACTTGAACCATCGGAAAACAGGATCAAGGCGGAGTGCCCGTACTTCAGGGAATGCGGCGGATGCTCCCTGCAGGAGCTGTCTTATGATGCTCAGAAGAAGCTCAAGAAAGAACAAGTGCGTGCCAAGCTGAAAAGGCTCGGCGGCCTTGATGATCCGAAGGTCAACGACATGATCGGGGCAGACACGCTGAAGTACTACCGCAACAAGGCGGTATTTGCTGTAGGCCCTCACGGCGAGGTCGGCTTCAACAAGGGCAAAAGCCACTATGTGGTGGATATAGAGGACTGCATGCTGCAGACTGATGCGGCAATGGTGTGCGCGGATGCGCTGAGGGTATTCCTCAGGAGAACCGGTGTATCCTGCATAAAGCAGATGACTGTCAAAACTGCTTTCGGGACCGGCGAGGTTATGGTAGTCCTTGAAAGCGAGAACAAGGAGATAAGGGATATCGACGAGCTGGTCGGCATGTTCGACGCTGCTGTGTACAGTCTGAGTCCTGCTGCGTTGGAAGAAGGCGTTGCCTATGAAACGGGAGAAGAGACGCTTGGAGCTGATGACTTTGAGCCTGCCGTTCTTTACAGTCTCGAATCGGTTGCTGTGATCCATAAGGGAAAGTGCCGTATTATCGCCGGCAAGCCTACTATCACCGAAAAGGTGACGCGTTCTGACGGGAAAGAGCTGAGCTACGAGATCAGTCCGCAGTCATTCTATCAGGTGAATCCTGAGCAGATGCCGAAGCTGTATGACAAGGCAATGGAGTACGCTGCCCTGACCGGAAAAGAGACACTGCTTGACCTGTACTGCGGAGTCGGAACAATAGGAATCTGGATGGCAGACAAGGCAGAAAAGGTGATCGGAATCGAATCAGTAAAACCTGCGGTCATCGATGCCAACAGGAACTCAGTCATCAACAATATAATCAACACGAGATACATATGTGGCAAGGCAGAGGAAGAGCTGCCGGGCATGATGGGCCTTGCAAAGCTGTGGAAGTGGAATGAGGTCAATGAAAGAGTTGAGCGCAAGCCTGAGATCACGATAGAACACGCTGATGTCGCAGTCCTTGATCCGCCCCGCGCCGGATGCGAAGAGGTTTTGCTCGAAGCAGTAGTCAAGGCTGCACCGGACCGCATTGTATACGTCTCATGCGATCCTGGCACGCTTGCCCGTGATATCAAATATCTTAGCGCTAACGGCTACGAATTTATAGAGTGCACACCGGTCGACCAGTTCCCGTGGACGTCACACATCGAGGTAGTCGCGAAAATACAACGCAGGTAACGCTCAAAACCCTTGAAAATCAAGGCTTTCAGGATTTGGCGGTTTTTGCAGATTTTAGCAAAAATCGCCATTTTTTAGTGTCCGGACCGAAATCAAAAAGGGCATCTGGTCAAAGGAAATACATCAACAGGCGTAGTTCCGAAAAAATGGCAGATTTCTAAAACCCTTGCAATTACTGCATTATACAGCCTTATTCATTCAATATTCATGTATTCTCACGCGAGGTAGTTCATACAATGGAAAAAATACACGCCTCTGTGTATACTCTTTATTCATTTTATGCATTTTTATGCATAACCGCTGTAAACCCTTGGAATTAAGCGGTTTGCCGGATCGGACAGCTTCGCACATTTGCGGCTGAGCATAAAGCGAATTATATTAAGCATAGGTGAACACCGGTGTAATCAATACCATCAGAAGGGAGGGTTCGCCTATTGAAAAGAAATAAGATAACTGCAAAAGAATAATACAGACAGTGAACTTTAGTAGTGCGGTTCATCTGGTTTATAACTTCAGTTACAGTAAAGACATTGTGATTAAGGCTAGCGGAAAGGGGGTCGAGAATATGTTCAGACCAAAATATAAATTCACTTATGAAGAAGTCAGGATCATAGTTCTGGCGCTGATAGAACTCAAGAATCAGCTGATAGAAGAAGGCAGATACACTGACAGCGTTGATGACCTTCTTATCAGGCTGGTCGATTAATTCAGAAGATAAATAATATTCAGCCAGTTCAATACATGCCTGCTCTCAAAAGGGGCAGGCTGTTTTATTGCCACAAAACGAATGAAAGGAAAGGAGATCATAATGCTGAAATAAAGAAGGGTGAATATTGGGAGGTAGCACTATGAAGTCAATTCTTATCAAGGATACAACACGCGAAGAAAGAGAACAGATCGTCCGTCAATCACTTTGGGGAGACTGCGGCATCGAATGTGAATTCTGCTCGGGATGTGACAATCGGGGAGGGGGAACATTATCTTCTCTTTATCAGCCATATATCGATGGCGAGAAGGAGATACACGAGATCAATGCGGAATACCGCGCGCCATTTGTACGCTGATAATAGGCGTGCTGGCCTCCTTTCATTTCAACGTGTTGAGGATTAGCGTGTAAATTCGAGCCTCGTACGCTCCGCCATAGACGCTGTTGAAATATGCAGTCGTTTTTCATTGTTTTGAACTTGTTCCAAATTGGAAATAGTTCACTTTTAGAAGTGATTCGATAATTTAACAGGGACTAAGATTCTCGCAGTTTTGGAAAGATTTCTGTTTTGACTGCTTCAACCGACTTGTCGCATATTTCCGAGATGAGTGCGACAGAGTCTTCGCATCCGTTTATGAACCATTCCATAATAATACTTCTGAGTGAGCCTATTGCAGCGATAATCATATAATATGCTTTCTTGTCCAGTGCAGGATAAGAATCCTTGATATAATCACGAAACTGGAAAAAAGCTGTTTTCTCAATGTTGGCCTTCATCAGGAGAGAATACAGATCATAGTTGTCTTTCATTTTCTGAATTATAGGCGGGAAGAAATCTTCTTCTCTGTTGATCGCTTCCCAGATAGAATTGTTTACTTCTTTCAGTTCCTGATCTATCAGTTCAGTCAGCACATCATCCACTGTCTGATAATTTGAGTAAAAAGCTGTCCTCGATACTCCTGCTCTGCGTGCCAGTTCTGACACAGAAATATCGCTGAGCTCTTTTTTATCCAGCAGCTGTATCAACGCAGTCTGAAGACAGCTTTTCGTGACCATCTTGGCCTGCTTGTTGGACAGTCTTATTATGTTCCTTTTTTCCAGTTCTGTTTTATGATCTGTCATTACAAAATCCTTTCCAGATGTAAAGGCTCCGCAAATGTCAACTGAAATGCACTTGCCAATTGGATACAGCTAATTCATAATTCCTTTTAACATTACAACAGTAACCCCATTATAAGTGTTAACAATGAATTGGTCAATGGGAGGAAATATGAGTATCAAAACGACAATAGCGAAATACGGACTTGGGAAAATGATCGATCAGCTATATGAAGATCCGCAGAAGGGCATGCAGACTATCATGGGCTGGGCAGATAAGTTTTCCAAAGGAGATTTTGTACAGCAGAGAGAAGTATTCAGAAAAATCTTTGAGAACGAGGATGATCCTTACAACAAGATGATCCGGAAGATGCTGACAGATATTGACAGAAGTGTTTTTGAAAAGATCCTTGTCAATTTCTTCGTCAATGCCAATCTGGCCGGGTGGCCTGTGCTTGAAGAGAACAGGAAAAAATATAACTGCAACATCCCATGGGCGATCCTTCTTGATCCGACAAGTGCCTGCAATCTGCACTGCACTGGCTGCTGGGCGGCAGAGTATGGCAACAAACTGAATCTGTCTTACGATGAGATCGACGATATCATCACTCAGGGCAAAGAGCTTGGCGTTTACTTCTACATTTACACCGGCGGAGAACCTCTTGTCAGGAAGAAAGATCTCATAAAAATCTGCGAAAAGCATGATGACTGCGTCTTCCTGTCATTTACAAACGGGACCCTGATAGATGAGGAATTCGCTGACGATATGCTTAGAGTCGGGAACTTTGTCCCAGCAATATCTCTTGAAGGTTTTGAGGGAGCCACTGACAGCAGAAGAGGTGCGGGAGTTTACGACCATGTCATAAAAGCGATGAGACTGCTTAAGGAGAAGAGACTGCCGTTCGGTATCTCAGCCTGCTATACATCCCAGAATTATGAGTCGATCTCATCAGAGAAATTCTATGACCTGATGATCGATGAAGGGGCATATTTCGTATGGTTCTTCCATTATATGCCGGTCGGAAATGATGCAAGCGTTGAACTGCTTCCTACACCTGAGCAAAGAACCGGCATGTACAAAAAGATCCGTGAATACCGTGCGACCAAGCCGCTGTTTGCCATGGATTTCCAGAATGACGCTGAATATGTCGGCGGATGCATTGCAGGCGGCAAAAGATATCTTCATATCAATGCCAACGGCGATGTGGATCCATGTGTATTCGTTCATTACTCAGATTCCAACATACGTGAGAAGACTCTTCTTGAAGCTCTGCAGTCGCCGATGTTCATGCAGTACCACGACAATATGCCGTTCAATGACAATATGCTGATGCCATGCCCGATGCTTGAGAATTCGGGAAAACTGACAGAAATGGTCAATGCGGCAGGAGCTCATTCCACTGACCTGCAGTCGCCGGAAAGTGCTGAGCATCTCTGCGGCAAAACGAAAACATATGCAGATACCTGGGCTCCTGTAGCCGACAGGCTGTGGCAGGAAAGCCAGGGAAGGAAGGCGGAATAATATGAAGCTAAAATGGGGTGAACGCAGAGACGGAAAGCTTCTGAGAGACATAGACTCGATGCATTTTATAATGCCTCTTATGTATCCGAACAGATGTGATAACGAGGCATTCATATCAGAACGTATCGATCTGACCAATGTGATGAAGTATCTCGAGAAGAAGAATGCTGATGGTCCTGCATACAAATACAACTTCTTCCAGGTCATGGTCACGGCAGTCCTGAAAACGATTATGCTGAGACCCCAGCTCAACCGGTTCATAGCTAATGGGAACCTGTATGAAAGATATGCTGTAACTGCTGCTTTCACTGTCAAAAAAATATTCTCGGATGAAGGCGAGGAGGCACTGGCGGTGATACACGCCTGTGAAACAGATAATATCGACAGCATCCATGATGAAATATACAAACAGGTTTCGTATGTCAGAAACGAGGGCAAGGACAAGTCTACAGAGAGTATGGACATACTGCAGAGGACACCGCTTCCTCTCAAGAAGGTCCTTGGGGCCGGAGCGAGATTCCTTGATAGAAGAGGCTGGATGCCGCAGGCGGTTATTGAGACAGATCCGTTCCAATCTTCGGTGGTGCTTGCTAATCTGGGATCGATCAAACTTAAATCCGGATATCATCATCTGACCAACTGGGGGACTACATCGCTTTTCATAGTCATTGGTGAAATCAAAGAGCGTCCGTTTACAGATGCTGATGGAAATACAGAGATGAGGATAAGTGTGGATATAGGGCTCACTGTAGATGAAAGAATATCTGACGGGTATTACTGCTCTAAATCGGTTCAGCTCCTGAAAAAATTTCTTGAAGAGCCTGAACTTCTGGAACTTCCTCTGGAAGAACAGGCTAAAGACCATTAGTATCATAAAAACAATTCCATGTGACGGCAGACAGACTTCCCCTCTCCAGGTCTGCTACTAATTTAGAATCAGGCATAGTATCCGGGATGGTACTATGCCTGATTAGTTGTCTGGACTATATATCCCGTGAAGTGCCAGCCTGGTGCCGAATTCTGCCATTTCCTCCGCAGACATCTTCATTCCTGACTCATACCATATGCAGAATATGTTACGTATAGCCCCCATGCTTTTAACGCCGCATGCACCGGCAGATACTTCATTCACAACCTTAAATACACAGCGGCAGCTTTTACGGCGTGCAGAGGAACTGTCTCTTGATATTGAGAAGGTCGACGAGAACATAATAAACGACAGCAGCTCTGCCGAGAACTAGTCTCACTCTGACAGAGCTGCTGTTGTCTTTGGTATTTAAGGTATCTATATGGAAGGTTTTTATGAAGAAGTTTGTCGTATTTCGTTTGACAAGTATAGAGTAACTCTTCTGCCTTAAACGAAACTAAAGGCAGAAAAATAATTCAGAATCTTTATTAAATGCGGCTTGATCGTAATGATCGAGTCGTTTTTTCTTTATAACCAATCGCGAAAGCATTCCTGTAACATCTAAATAGAGGCACCGATTGAATCAAAAGAAACCTCTCGGTAAGATTAAGAAGCATCTTGGCGGATGTGACAACTTAATCAAACCGGAGGTCTCAAATGGATTATACAACACAGAACAAGAAAATCGAACTAATAACAGAAGATACCATTGTTATCGGTGTAGACATAGGAAGTGAAATGAATTTTGCCAGAGCCTTTGACTGGCGAGGCAGAGAAATCTCGAAGAAAGTATTTAAATTCAGTAATACCCTCGTAGGATTCAACTTCTTCGATGGATGGATGACAGATATGCTGCAGAGAGCCGCCAAGATGCAGATCATAGTCGGATGTGAGCCGACAGGGCATTATTGGTTCCCTCTTGCAGGACATCTGAAAGACAGAGGCATATTGCTGGTGACCGTCAATCCTTACCACGTAAAACAGACTAAGGAGCTTGACGACAACAGCCCTACAAAAACGGATCTGAAAGATCCGAAGACGATCGCAAAACTGGTAATAGGTGGGAATTATGGTATCCCATATATCCCTGAAGGAATCTATGCAGATTTGCGTGAAGCGATATCGAGCCGGGACAGGATTAATAAGGAACTGAACGCATCAGCCAACCGGATCCAGCGATGGCTAAAGATATATTTTCCTGAATACCTTGACGTATATGATGACTGGCAGAAGGATGGCGTGCAGGTGCTGAAAGGCGAGACCGGTATCAGGACACTTGGCTCGTACAGATATCAGAAGGAAGACGGTAGCATGGGCATGGGTTCCAAGGTATGGAGCATACTGCACAGGCATAACTCAGAACGTCAGCGATCTGCTGCAGTCATACACAGCAAGGACCATGCTCAGCAACTCTGAGTTCATAGTAATGCTCAATCAGGCGGCATCGGACAGGATAGAGCTGGCAAAGCTCCTGAATATCTCTGAGGATCAGCTGAACTATATAACCAACGTAGAGGCCGGCCATGGACTGATGAAGATAGGCTCAAATCTGGTTCCATTCGAGAATGACTTTCCTAAGAACACTGAACTGTACAAACTCATGACAACAAAAATCGATGAGAGTGCAGCCTTCCGCAAGCAGGAGCAGACATCCGGAAAGAGGAGTGTGACTCCGGAAGAGGAAGCAGAATTCAAAAGGAGGATCATGGAAGTGGCCAGGAACAACGAGGGGTTCAGTGATCTCGTAGACAGATATCTCCGGAAGGAGGATTGATCCAATGAAGCGGCAAATGCCGCTTCGGTACATCGGGCGCACCTGAAAGGGTGCTTTATTAATGTCCGGATTCTGAGGAGAGGAGGGAACTAAGTGAAGGTAAATATAAAAGAGAATTCTGCGGATATAGTCAGAACTGTTGATCGCGCGGGACTCATGGCAGACAGATTCAAGGATATCTCGATGAGGACAAGAGATGACCTTGTGGAGATATTCAATCAGGATGACGGTCAATATGAGTATGCACCTGATGTGATGGAGACGGCAATGACTGATTCCGGCAGTTATGCCATGAGGACCGGCGTTGAAATGATTCAGCATTCCAGGGGAACATATCAGTCGGGACAAGCTTCAAGCGATGAATATTTTCATCAAAATGCGACTGAATTAGGCAATTTGGCTACCGGAGGCACCGAAAGTGATGAATATTTTCAACACCGGGCGAAAGAATACGTCAGGAACAGAGCAGAGAAAGCGATTAATGACCGCAGGATGGCAGATCGTGAATTGATACAGGATGCCGAAGGGCAAAGGAATAATGTGCTTGCAGATAATAGGCTGCTAATAAGGCGCGGACAAAAGAATACTGCCGGGAATACAGATTTGCCTGATGGCGTTAGCAGCAAGGAACGGCTTATACAGCAGCGGAAGAAAGAATATGCAATAAACAAGCTGAAAAAGCAGAGTAATAGTACTCGCATAAGTGTATTCAGCAGGCGAGAAAGCAGGACTGGCAACCGTGCGACCGACGGAGCAAAACGCGTATTTAGGAGAATCGCAGAAGATGCAAAGGCAATGCTCACAACATACTTAGCGATAGGAGCGGTCCTGCTGATGGTTGTAGTGATCACGATCCTATTCAGTGCGACTTTTATGACAGTTGGTGATGAAGAGGGCAATAACTTTGCGTATGACTTCTATGAGATAGGCCCCGGAGATACGGCAATAGTGAAAGTTGCTCAGGCACAGCTTGGTAATGTAGGCGGCAACAAATTCTGGAAGTGGTATGGCTTCAATAGTCATGTGCACTGGTGCGCCTGTTTCGTCAGCTGGTGCGGAGACCAGTGCGGATATATAAAGGCAGGGATCATACCGAAATATGCAGTTGTGGGCAATGGAGCAAGCTGGTTCAAGGTAAGGCACCGATGGGCAAGTAGGGGGTATTCACCGAAACCCGGAGATATAATCTTCTTTGACTTTGAGCGCGATGGAGTGTTGGATCATACAGGTATAGTTGAATCATGTGATGGCAAGACAGTTACAACAATCGAGGGCAATAGCGGGAATGCCTGCAAGCGACAATCGTATGTTAGAGGCTCATCGCAAATAGCCGGATATGGGGTACCAGCTTTCAATACTGTCCCAAAGGAAGGTTCTAGTGAGAAGAATAAGAAAACGGAGTAATGCAAGTGTTTTCAATGCGTTAAGTAAAACTACAATAATTGTTCAAGCTGACAAATGACCCGAAAAATGGCCTTTGAGAAACAATATTTCATTTAATTCTTTATGTTGAATAATGGCTCTTGTATAATAACTATGTATAACTATTGGTCGATAATAAGAGCGGATTAATAAAGAAGTAATTTAAGAGAAAAGCTTAAGTCAAGGCGTAGAACAGAGAAACCATAATATGGAGATTTTCAATAATACTACGAAGGTTGTCAAGGACGACTTAGAAAAGAAAATACAGAAAGGTAACAAAATCTCAATTGCAGCTGCCTGCTTTTCGATATATGCATATCAAGAACTCAAAGAGCAGCTAGAATCCTGCGACGAATTGAGATTCATTTTTACATCGCCAACATTTGTTGCAGAAAAAACAAAGAAAGAGCGGAAGGAGTTCTATATTCCAAGATTAAAGAGGGAGAAGAGCTTGTATGGAACAGAGTTTGAGGTTCGCCTTCGCAATGAGCTTAAACAAAGAGCGGTTGCAAGAGAATGTGCGGAGTGGATGCGAGAGAAGGTAAAATTCAGAACTAATGTAACTCAGGAGGGTATGAATAATTTCCTCCTTGTTGATGGAGACGAAGAGACATATGTATATTCTCCGCTAAACTCTTTTACCACGGTTGATCTAGGCTGTGAGAGAGGGAACAATCTTACTAACATGGTGACTAGGCTTGAAAACCCGGCAAGCTCTGAGTTCCTCCGCATGTTTGATTCTGTGTGGGCAGATCAGGATAAACTTGCTGATGTAACAGAAGATGTCATCGAAATGATTTCAACTGTATATCAGGAAAATGCACCGGAACTGATATACTTCATGACTCTATACAACATATTCAACGAGTTCCTAGAAGATATTTCCGAAGATGTACTTCCGAATGAAGCGACTGGCTTCAAAGATAGTGTTATTTGGAACAAATTATTCAATTTCCAGAAAGACGCTGCGCTGGCAATTATTAATAAGCTTGAGCAATACAATGGTTGTATTCTTGCTGACAGCGTTGGGCTTGGTAAAACATTCACCGCGCTTTCGGTTATTAAGTACTATGAAGGCAGAAATAAGAATGTCTTGGTACTCTGTCCTAAAAAGTTGTCAGAGAACTGGATGACATTCAGGGGGAATCTGATTAACAACCCACTTGCGGCGGATCGTCTGCGGTATGACATACTCTATCATACAGACCTTTCAAGAGATCGCGGTAATACTGTTATAGGTCTGCCGATAGATCGCATTAACTGGGGAAATTATGACTTGGTCGTAATAGACGAGAGCCATAATTTCCGCAACGGCAATGGCACTGATAGTCGCGGTGGAGAAAAAGAAAATAGATATATGCGTCTTCTCAATAGAGTTATTAAGCCAGGAGTCAAGACAAAAGTTCTGATGCTTTCTGCCACCCCGGTCAATAATAGATTTTATGACCTCAGAAACCAGCTTGCTTTGGCATATGGAGATGAGCCTTCTGAATTCAATGAGAAGCTTAATACAAAATCGGATATCGATGTCATTTTCAAGCAGGCACAAAAAGTATATAACGCCTGGTGCAAGCTACCGGAATCTGAGCGCACAACGAACAACTTGCTCTCAAGACTTGATTATGATTTCTTTGAGGTTCTCGATAGCGTTACTATTGCAAGATCACGCAAGCATATCCAGACATACTATGACACTGCAGATATAGGTACTTTTCCAGACAGGAATAAACCTATTTCTCTTCGCCCTAAGCTTACTACCCGTAAGGATGCAATTAACTACAAGGAAGTCTTTGAACTGCTATCACAGTTGCAGTTGACAATATATACTCCTACGACATACATTCTTCCGAGCAAGCTTAGTAAGTACCTGGATGAGTCGGAGACAGAAAATTTCCGTAAAGGACGTGAATTTGGTATTCAACGTCTTATGAACATTAATCTTCTAAAGCGAATGGAGAGCTCTGTACATTCATTCCTTCTTACCGTTCGTCGCATATATAAATATCTGGAAGAAACATCAAATGCTATCCAGTCGTTCATGGATGGTGATTTTTCATTTGAGCTTGATGAGGTGAGAGATCTGTCAGGGATCTCGGCAGATTTTGATGATGACGATCAGAATACTGACTTCTTCAGCGTTGGCAAGAAGGTCAGGATAGATCTCCGTGATATGGACTATATCTCTTGGAAGAGGGACATTGATGCGGATAAAGATGCTTTGCAGCTGCTTATTCTAATGGTGGAGGACATCACGCCAGAGTACGACTACAAGCTGAACGAGCTGTTAAGGGTTATAAAAGAAAAAGTCAGCTCACCAATCAATGAAGGAAATAAAAAAATCCTAATATTCACTGCATTTGCAGATACAGCAGACTATCTATATGAGAATGTAAGTGCAATAGTAAAACGAGAGCTGGGCCTCAATACTGCAATAGTTACAGGTTCAACTGAGGGAAAGACGACCATTCCGAAGTATCGCACTGAGATGAATCATGTTTTGGCAGGCTTCTCGCCAGTATCTAAAGACAGAGCTATCTTATATCCTGATGACAAAGACGAGATTGATATTCTCATTGCTACTGACTGCATATCTGAGGGACAAAATCTTCAAGATTGCGATTACTGCATCAATTATGATATCCATTGGAATCCTGTACGGATAATACAGCGGTTTGGTCGTATCGATCGCATAGGCAGTAGAAATGCTGTTATACAGCTTGTCAATTTCTGGCCTGATCTTGACCTTGATGAGTATATAAACCTGAAGGCCAGGGTTGAGACCAGAATGAGAATATCTGTAATGACATCTACTGGAGATGATGACTTGATCAACCAGGAAGAAAAGGGTGATCTTGAATACAGACGAAGCCAGCTTAGGCGTCTGCAAGAAGAAGTCGTTGATCTTGAAGATATGACAAGTGGAGTATCGATCATGGATCTAGGATTGAACGAGTTCAGAATGGATCTCTTGGCTTATATGAAGATTCATGGAGACATAGATCATATGCCGTTTGGTATACATGCGGTCGTAGAGGGCGATAAGCCTGGCGTAATCTTTGTACTCAAGAATGTTAATAAAAGCGTCAATATTGAGAACCAGAACAGACTGCATCCATTCTATATGGTTTATATCGGGAATGATGGTGAAGTAATTGCTAATCACCTACAACCCAAAGATACACTTGACATAATGCGGCATCTCGCTCGGGGCAAGAATACACCTGATAAGAAACTATGTGATGCTTTCAACAAAGCAACCAATAATGGCAAGAAAATGGACAAGATATCTAAGCTATTGGAGGAATCGATAATGTCTATCATCAGTGTAAAGGATGAGAGCGATATCGATAGCTTCTTTGGAGGAGGGCAGACCACGTTTTTATCGGGAGGTTTTTCAGGGCTGGATGATTTCGAACTAATATGTTTCATGGTGATTAAATGAGAATAGAATTTCCGGAAGCTACAAAAGTACATAGACGAATTCCCAAAGAAGCTTTTTATAAGCGATTGCAACTTTCAGCTGCACTCAAAGACAAGTTTATATCAGATGTAGATCGCATATTTGTAGAAAACAGCTTTACTGTTGATAGTCTCAACTTTACTACTGAGGCAGATGTAAAAGAAATACTGCTTCTATCAGTAACTCTGAAAAGAAAGGATTTTGACAAGAAAATCATAGAGGCAATAGCTAGACAGAATCCACACCAACTTGTGTTCTTGCTTATGTATGGTAATGAATGTCAGTTGGCGTTATACCATAAGAAGCTATACAAGACAGAATGGATACCGGAGAATGAATTGTCTTTGAAACTTAGAGGCCAGACCCTTGATGATATATGGGATGGTCTGATAGAGCAGATAGCGTTACATGATGAACTAGCAGAAACATCAACAAGTGAGGCAATAGAAAAACGCCTTGAGACACAAGAAAAGATCCTGAAACTGGAAAATCAGATACAAAAAACTGAAGCAGCGGCATGGAAGGAACAGCAGCCCAAAAAACGATTTGAGCTATATTCAAAACTACAGGACTATAAAACAAAACTGGAGGAATTAAAGCATGGACAATCTTAAAATGCATACACCTGATTTGGCAGAAGAAAAATTCAGAATATTGGCAGAACTGTTCCCTAATGTAGTGACTGAGACCATCAATGAGAATGGTGAGGTTGTTCGTGCTATTGATGCTGATGTGTTGCGCCAGGAGATATCCACGGCGGTTGTCGAGGGTCCCCAAGAAAGATACCAGTTTACTTGGCCAGATAAAAAGAAAGCAGTAGTACTTGCAAATGCACCTATATCCAAGACCCTACGCCTTGATAGAGAAAAGTCAGTTGGTAGAGACGGAACCGCAGGGAGTATTGATACAGAAAACATTTATATTGAGGGAGACAACCTTGATGCGCTTAAACTGCTTCAAGAAACATATCTTGGAAAAATTAAAGTGATATACATAGATCCTCCATACAACACGGGAAATGATTTCATATATGAGGATGACTATTCAATTGAAACCGGTGAGTACCTTGATAACAGTGGGCAGTTTGATGGTGAAGGAAACCGACTTGTTCAGAATACCGAGAGTAATGGCCGTTTCCATACTGATTGGTTGAATATGATGTACCCAAGGATTCGCTTAGCAAAAGACCTGCTTTCAAGCGATGGTACCATATTCATATCCATTGATGATCATGAGTATAGTAATCTACAGAAAATTTGTGACGAAGTATTTGGTACGGGGTGCTTCGTGGCAGATATTGCATGGCAAAGGACTTACTCACCTCGAAATGATTCACATGGAATAAGTGATGAGAAAGAACATCTATTGGTATTTAGTAAGCAGCCTGGTTGGTCACCTCGGCGGCTACCAAGAACTGAAAAAATGAACTCAGTATATAAGAATCCTGATAATGATGACTCGGATTGGCGAACAAGTGATGCTTTCGCACCAAGCGCAGCTACACATCAAGGAATGGTGTATGCAATTCAAAATCCTTTCAACGGAAATTTGATATACCCATATAAAGGAGCCTGTTGGCCACTTCGGCAGAGTGATATGCTCGAAATGATGCGTAAATGGGGAGATTATGATTTAAAAGATATCAACGATGAGGAAAGAAGAGCTGAGGTATGTGGTATATCAGCTGCTGAAGTGCGTAAGGGAGTGAAAGCTATCATGTTAACATCTTCTCTAGAAGATGCTAGGAAAAGAGCAAAAGAAATACAAGCGGCAGGGAAATGGCCACGTTTTTTCTTTACAAAAAATGGAGAAGGCGGAATAGCAAGGAAAACCTACTTGAAGGATGCCGAGGGCCGAGTTGTAACAAATTATTGGCCATGTACAGAGGTTGGGCACACTGATGAAGCAAAAAAAGAGATAAAGGCTTTGTTTGAGGGTAACGCACCATTTGACACCCCAAAACCAACAAGATTATTAGATAGAATTCTTTCAATTGCAAGCGATTCAGATTCAATTATTTTAGATTTTTTTTCAGGATCAGCAACAACTGCTCATGCAGTAATGCGAAAAAACTATGAGGATAATGGAAAAAGAAAAACTGTTTTGGTCCAGCTTCCTGAAGAAAGTAAATCTCCGAGTTATAACACACTCTGTGATATCGGTGAAGAACGCATACGTCGTGCCGGGAAAAAGATCAAAGAAGAAGCTGGCCTGGCTGCAGATAATCTTGATATAGGATTCCGCGTTTTCAAGGTTGATAGTAGCAATATGAAAGACGTCTACTATAGTCCAGCAGATACACAGCAGAGCATTTTGGATATGTTGGCAGATAATATCAAGCCTGACAGAACACCTGAAGATCTTTTGTTTCAAGTGATGCTTGATTTAGGAATTCTTTTATCATCAAAGATCGAAGAAACTGAAATCGCAGGCAAAAAAGTGTTCTCGGTAGCAGATGGGTATTTGATCGCATGTTTTGATAATGATGTGACTGAAACGACTGTTACAGAAATAGCTAGGAAGCAGCCGTTCTATGCAGTATTCCGCGACAGTGGGATGGCAACAGATAGCGTAGCAACCAACTTCGATCAGATATTTGAAACTTATAGTCCGAAGACTCAGAGGAAGGTGCTGTAATGGCTGATATGAAATTCAAGTTTACAATACAGCCGTTTCAGACGGATGCGGTAGATAGTGTAGTTGGTGTATTTGGCGGACAACCATATAATGACAGATTTAAATACAGAAGAGATGTATATCAGGCAACAGACATTATATCTCCTGATGATGAGGCATTAATGGGCTTTGCAAATGCCAAGATCCAATTGGATAAGGGCCAACTATTCGATAATGTCTGGAGAATTCAGCGGCGAAATAACATTAATCTTGACAGTGAACTTAATAGCAATGGACTTGGAGCAGTATCCCTTGACGTTGAAATGGAAACCGGAACAGGGAAGACATATGTATATATCAAGACTATGTTTGAGCTCAACAAACAATATGGCTGGAGCAAGTTCATCGTGGTTGTTCCTAGTATTGCTATTCGTGAAGGCGTTCGGAAGAGCTTCGAGACGATGCAAAATCACTTCATGGAGTATTACGGTAAGAAAGCCAGATACTTTGTTTATGATTCCAAGAATCTGTCAGAAATCGACAATTTCAGTCAAAGCTCAGATATTAACGTAATGATTATCAATATCCAGGCTTTCAACACTACCTTTGATGAAAAGAAGAAAAATAGTGTATCGAAGATCATAAACTCCGTAAGAGATGACTTTGGAAGCAGAAGACCTATTGATGTCATTGCTGCAAATAGACCAATCGTGATAATGGATGAACCGCAGAAAATGGGTGGTTCGGCAACACAGGCTGGCATCAAGCGATTTAATCCATTGTTTACATTGAATTATTCTGCTACTCACAAGCAGCACCATACTCTGGTATATGTGTTGGATGCACTTGATGCTTACAATAAAAGGCTTGTAAAACGGATTGAGGTCAAGGGCTTCGATATCAAGAACTTCAGGGGAACTGATAAGTATCTATTCCTTGAAAGTATTGTAATATCACCAAACAAGCCACCGATGGCTAGAATTGAGCTTGAAATTGGATATAACAAGTCGATAAACAGATATCGTGGGTATCATGTCAATGACATTGATCCTATAAAGGGAACAGTTTCTTTCACTAATGGGGAGGTCATTAGAGCCGGTGAAGTGGTTGGTGATATTTCTGAGAAGGACCTTCGCCGTATTCAGATAAGAGAGACCATACGATCTCACTTTGAAAAAGAAAAACAGTTATATGAAAAGGGCATAAAGACATTATCCCTTTTCTTCATAGATGAGGTTGCCAAGTACAGGAAGTATGATGATGATGGTAACGAGCTCAACTCTGAATACGGGGAAATCTTTGAGCAGGAGTATACAGATATTTTGAATGAATATCTTACAATCTTCGATACGCCGTATGAGCAATATCTTCGCGGAATAGAAGTTGAAAAAACTCATGCTGGCTATTTTAGTATAGATAAAAAGGGGAGAAAGATAGATAGCACATTGAAACGCGGGAGTGACGAGAGCGACGATATTTCAGCATATGATCTGATACTCAAGGACAAGGAGAGGCTGCTCTCATTTGACAATCCAGTGCGTTTTATTTTTTCTCATTCTGCACTACGTGAGGGTTGGGATAATCCTAATGTTTTCCAGATCTGCACGCTGAAGCATGGTGGCAGTTCGCCTACACAGAAAAGGCAGGAAGTTGGAAGAGGGCTAAGATTGTGCGTTAATCAGTACGGAGACCGTATGGATTCAGATATGCTCGGAACACAGGTTCAGCAGATCAACCAACTTACAGTAATAGCCTCTGATGGATATAAGGATTTTGTAGCAGATCTTCAAAAAGGTATTAGAGACGACCTGTATGAGAGGCCAACAAAAGCTACATTTGAGTATTTCTATGGCAAGACACTCATCTTAGATGGGAAAGATGTCAAAATCGATGATAAGCAGGCAAGAGACATTTATCGTTATCTCGTCAGAAATGATTATATCGATGATGAGGATCAGGTAACTGATCAGTATAGAACTGACCTTGCTAATGATAATCTCGCTGTGCTGCCTGAAAGCTGCACAGCGATCACAGAGGGCGTGCATGCACTTATACAAAGTGTCTTTGACAAGCATGCATTGGATAACATGATCACAGATGGGCACGATACAAAGATTCAAGAAAATGCTCTTAATGACAACTTCTATAAGAAGGAGTTCCAGACATTATGGAATTACATTAACCATAAGTATGCATACACAGTTGAATTCGACAGCGAAGAACTAATTGGCAAGTCAATTAAGCATATAAACGATAATCTGTTTGTATCCAGATTACAGTACACAATAACCACGGGAACTCAGGAAAAAGATTTGTCTGCCGATCAGGTAAATAACAAGACTTCTTTTGTTGCGGAAAAGAGTAGGACCGAGGTTCTAAACAGAGCCGTAAGCAGTCAGGTGCCGTACGATCTGATTGGCAAGATTGCAGAAGGAACTAAGCTGACAAGAAAAACAGCTGCAAGGATACTTGCTGGACTGATGCCGCATGTGTTCAAGATGTTCCGTGACAATCCGGAGGAGTTCATAACAAAAGTTATCAGGCTTATTAACGAGCAGAAGGCAACAGCAATTGTAGAGCAGATCAGCTATAACCGTACTGACGGAGTTTATGACAGCGCAATATTTACGGCAGAACGCAATACAGATTTCGCAAAAGCCTATAAGGCCAAGAAGAACGTCCAAGACTATGTGTTTACGGATGGATATGCTAGAGATGGGCAGAGCGTTGAACGCAAATTTGCACAGGATATGGATCTTGCAGAGGAAGTATGCGTGTACGCAAAGTTACCAAAGGGCTTCGCTATCCCGACACCAGTTGGAAATTACTCACCAGACTGGGCAATAGCCTTCAATAAGGGAGCTGTAAAACATATTTTCTTCATTGCTGAAACAAAAGGCTCTATGGATTCCATGAATCTCAAGCCGATTGAGCAGGCAAAGATCAGCTGCGCCAAGAAACTGTTCAATAAGCTATCCACTGAAGATGTGGTCTATCATGAAGTGAAGGATTATCAAACATTATTAAGTATTATTGATAGCATGTAGCAAAGCATCAATTTGACATAGGTTTTATATATGAGTGTTCAAAATGAATTCTTCCGGGAACAACATCCAGAGCAGTTCTCAGATAGTAAAATTGTAAAAAGAGGCTACTTAGACCGACCATTCTTGGAATACCATCTTTCTACCATTTCTAGCAGGAGCATGGAGAAGCCTTTTGAGATTTTTTGTAAAAGGATATTGGAAGCCGAAGTATGCCCAAATCTGATTACACAAACCGGGCCAACAGGGGGAGGAGACAGTAAAGTAGATACAGAAACATTTCCCGTTTCCGAGAAGTTAGCTCAAACTTGGTATTATGGATTTAGTAATAAAGCTTCAAGTGAGAGATGGGCGTTCGCTATAAGTTCCAAAAAAGAGTGGAAGAGCAAGTGCAAATCAGACATTGCTAAAATTGTAGAAACTCAAAAAAACGGTCGAGGCTACACTAAAATATTCTTTATCTCAAACCAGTTTATTGCAGATAAAAAGCGTGCTGAGACCGAAGACGAACTGAGAACCCAATATGGTATAGATATAAGAATTTTTGATAGAAATTGGTTATTAGATCAGGCTTTAAAAAGCATTGATAATAAGCGAATTACATGTGAAAGCTTGGAGCTGTCAGAAAATCTTATCGATGAGCAACTGACAGGAAGTAATGATTACAAGAGGAAACAAACTCTTGCTGGTATAGAGAATAAGCTTAGTAAGATATCGCAATATAAGCCATCAGAGATCGTATCAGCTGCGCACGAAAGCATAGTCATAGCACGAGAATTAGAGGTGAGCAAGGATACGATGCTTGGACTAATAGACCGATATATACGTTTAACTAAGGAATATGGAACCCGCAAGGATAAGGCAGATGCGTTATATGAGAGCGCTTGGACTATTCATTGGTGGTATACGGATCTTCAAAAGTACTACGATTACTATGTTGAGTTTGAAAAATACGCAATGGAAGAGAACTCGTTATACTTGTTCGAAAAACTAATTACCTTATGGATCAATTTATATGCTCTAGTCTTGCAAGAAAACGCTGATGTTGATACGAATAAACATGTGGATAATATTAAAAGTCTTTATCATCATTTAACATGCGATCCGAACCGCCCCAATACTATATTAGCTGCAAAAACTGCATTCCAAATGGTACGCCCTTTCATCGGGGATCAAATTGACGATATTGTCACATCGTATATAGAAATAGTCAGGGAGAGTGAGAACAGTTTAGAAGTAGATATATCAAATATCTATAGAGTTGTAACTGAATTGCCTATTTACCAAGAAGCAAGGAATTATGATGAACTGTTTGACTGCCTGCTAGAAAGACTATCAAATGAGAAAAAACGGGCTCAAGCTTCTGAAATGCTGATTATGAGAGGGAGACAATTAATCGATGATTCCCCATATCAAGCGTTAGAGTATTACAGCAGAGCTGTATATGGCCTTTTTAATGAAGAAAACAAAGACTTGTTAATGCAGGCAGTGTACGAGATGGCCTTTTCTTTTGAAAAAATCGGAATGATATGGGCTGCAAGAAGCTACTATATTTTTGCTTTAGCTTATTCAATCAACCGATATATTAATAGGGGTGAGATAACAACAGATTTTTATTATTCATCTAATAGATTGAAATGGCTGGAACTTAAACTTGGACGCGTGGTTTATTCAATCGAAATGCACGTGCTAGAAGGCGTTGCAGAGTCACTATATCCAGATGCTGTTGGTGAAGATGATCAATTTGATGTTCTGGTATCGTTATTCATATTTAAGAGCTCGTTTGAAAAGATTCATGAGTTAGTAAGACTCCCTCGTTATTTAGAGGATAGGGGGCTACCTTTATCCGCGATAGCATGTAGATATGAACTTGGCTACTATGATGAAGAATTATTAAATTCTTGTAATGGCGATAAAGATCAGTATGACCAATATGTAAGAGAATGGGTTGACCAGCCATCAATGGACAAAATTAACGAGAATCCATGGTACGGTTTTGAATCTTTGAGCACTTTAAAAACAAGAATAATGGGGTGCAGCATTTCTGTTAAATCACCAAGAGAACCATATTATGTTGAATTTGCTTCATCAGTCTTGGCTTCAATAGAGTGTTTTTTGGGCACAGGATTCTCAAAAGGACTTATTTCGATAGCAAGTACATTTGATATTACAATTGAAGCAGGAGAAAAAGAAAACTTTTTTATAGATATAGATTATTCACATAGAGAACCTGATAAGATGACAGTTATCTTATCCCGCATTAGTGAGAAAGAAGATTACGGGAAAGCACAGAAAATATATGCAGAGAAAATAACGCAAATAATATCGATCGTTACAGCGGTAATGCTCAGATACAACGAAGACTTTGAAAAGCTGAAGCAATTGATAGAGGATGAACAAGTTTTCACAAGGACTCTTTTATTTGCGGGCAGTTTATTTAACTGGTTTTCAACAATAGGAGAAGAAACATGTAGTTTTGATTATTTAATGCAAGAATATGAACCAGAGCCATTAGTTGCTATAACAAAAAGAACAACTCATATTAATAAACAGACGGTAGATGCAGATGTGCCTGGCAACAAAAGAATAGAATTTGATAGAAACGAAGAGTGGCCAGATTTTAGCAATACAGGTAACGACAAAATAATAACAGATGGAGTAATAAATAATGCTTTATGGGATGTGAGTAATTGGAAAGGGGTAGCTTATTACACAATGCCTGCATTGCCGCCAATACTAGCTTTAGTATTTGAGAATGAATCAGGTTTGCAGATTTTTGATAGATGGATAGCTCAAATTGGAGATGAAGATAAAGAGGACATAATCGGTATTCGAATCATTAAAGATGTGAATGGTTCGAATCCTTACTGGTACAGAATTGGAATAGGGAGAAACATGCTTCAAAACGATGAGTTGAAAGAAGAGGGGGTATTTGTTTCTTTGACTAGATTGCATACCGTGGAGGCGAAGAATGATTCCAATGTAAAAATGTTCGAGGAGGTACTAAAGCATCATAATTGCTATTATATTTGCCCTGCAATAGCAATCAATGGAAAACTAGCCAATCTCAAAACTTATTTTGATAAAAAAATCAAGAAAGATGTATCCTCAATTAAGGTAATACACGCTTACGAAGTCGATGAACAAGATTTCCTAGCGGAGTCATCAATTACTATGGGGGATACCCCTATCCTACCAGAACATACAGACCTTTATGACATAGAGAGGATAATCATGAGGAAGAATAAAGAATCAAATAGATAGAAGCCTATGAAAGCCGAGTTCGGCGTCCATAGGCTGCATAAAGAATACGATTCAGATGGTTTAAATAAAATGAGAAAAAGGGTCATCCAGTGTATCCTTGTAAATCAAGAGTCCGCGTCAGAATTCGCAAAGATATGCGAAAGCGAAGGGTTTGCTTAAGCTAATCATAAGAATATGACCCATATGATGAAGGACATATAACCATGATTGATAATCATTAATGATTGATGCACAAGCTTTGTTTTGGAGGCTGAAGTCATGACAGAAAACAAAGTTGATAATAAAGCGATCGAATCTCAAAAGGAGCCGGTCGAGCCTAATACCATGAAGCGCCGTATGGTTCTCCTATGGAAGCTTTTGTATGACCAGACTGATGAGAATCATCCAGTTTCTACATACGATATCGTTGACTACATGGCTGAGCACGGGATCAAGGTCAGCAGGAAGACTATCAAACCAGATATCGATCTGATGTGTGAGTGCGGCTTTGATATCGTCAAGGTCTCGAGCAAGCCTAATAAGTACTTCTGGGGTAGCCGGGAATTTCAGGTGCCTGAGCTTAAGCTGCTTCTGGATGCAGTATCATCATCAAGATTCATTACTAGAAAGAAAAGCGCTGATCTCAAGCGCAAGATCACTGGTCTTGCCAGTGTCCATCAGAGAAAGCAACTCAGCAGGCATATATACACTACAAGTGTGATCAAGCCGCGGAATGAGAACATCTATTACATTGTCGATGCAATAAATGATGCAATTGAGACAAAGCAGAAGATCAGCTTCAACATAATAGAGTTTGACGGTAATAAGAATAAGATTATGCGGCATAACGGAGAGCTTTACTTCATGAGTCCGTATGCTCTCTACTGGAATGACGACTTCTACTATGCTATCGGTTGGAGTGATAAACACGAGGATATCGTGGCTCTCAGGGTAGACCGAATGGAGAATCTGCAAGTCCTTGATGAGAAGGCTGTAAAGAGACCTAAAGACTTCAAAGTATCAGACTATTCTCACAAGGTCTTCGAGATGTTCAATGGTGAAGAGACCAGAGTCAAGCTCCAGTGCAAGAATGAACTGATGAAGTATGTCATTGACAGGTTCGGAGACAAGGTAGAGACAGAGCCGACTCATGAGGATAAATTCATCTGCTATGTCAATGTCAGGCTCAGCCCTACATTTTATGGCTGGGTATTTGGATTCGGCGGGGATATACGCATTCTGGCGCCATCTGAGGCTGTAGAAGAGATAATCGACATGTCACGGAAGATGATAACAGCAGAATCAATGTGATCAAGTTGGAACATAATGGATAGGATAGTTGATACATCAAGCATAAAAGACGCAGAGAATTGCAGGTCGTTCGTTGTCTTCGATACTGAGACTACTGGTCTGTATCCTTGGCGTGACAAGATAATAGAGATAGGCGCTGTTAGATTCCGTGATGGAGAGCCGGTCGAGACTTTTCATTCGATGATTGATCCGAAGATACATATACCGGAGATGGTAACGCAGATCAATCACATCACTGACGATATGGTTGCCGGAGCTCCGACCGCAGGCGAGGCCATGGCAGCATTTGACGAATTCGCCGGAACTGATGACATTGTCGGCCACAATATCGACTTTGACCTCAGATTCATAAAGAGTGCCGGCAGCGCTTTGCCTGATAATAGCCGCAAGTATTTCGATACTGCGGAACTGGCACGACAGATAGTCAAAGGCCCGGACAAGGTCTTTGATAAAGAGACCGGCAAATGGAAGAATGATTATAACTCGCAATATGAGGTGAAGGGACACAATCTCGGACTTATGTGCGAGTTCTACGGGATAGAGCATGGCGAACTTCACAGAGCGGATGTAGATGCTCTCGCAACAGGCAGACTGCTGGTCGCAATGATGCAGGATACTGAGCGGGTAAGAAAGGCTAAGAGGAACTCAAGGATGGCTAAGGATTTTGAATTCGACATAGTAGAGCACATTGGTGTACTGGCCGAGAAGACCAAGGGCTGGAAGAGAGAGATCAACCTCATTTCCTGGGGTGGAGCAGAACCTAAGATAGATATCAGGGACTGGTCACCTGACCATAGTAAGATGGGTAAAGGCATCAGCCTGACGGCGGATGAAATAGAGAAGCTGAAAGAATTGCTTTAAATGAGAAACTTATATGGATCAGGAAAGGTTTAGCCAAGAGCTGATTGACAGGGTCATCGAACTGTCAAGGGCATTCATGTAAAAGAGACGTCAAGGAGGACTTATGCAAGATATTATAAAAGATCCTTTTGAAGAATACATAAGACAATCAGACCCTGATAAAAGAGCACTTGGGTATGCGTGGTATACAGCTATTGGCCTGCAGGATGTTGATGGGCTCAAAACATCTGACTACCTGAGGAAAACGGCCGAGGACAATATCAATGGGCATATCACTTTGGCTGATGCAAGCAGACTGATTGAGAGCTATTATGAAGAAACTTCCAATGATGAGCCTGATGACAATAAGGAAGCAGATATAGTATCTACGCGGATAGCAAGAATGCTTGCGGAAGATGCATTCACTTTTTCAGTTCCTCAATATATAAGCATTCACAAAAGATTATTTGAGGGCATTTACTCACACGCTGGTAAAATACGTGACTACAACATTTCCAAAAAAGAATGGGTACTAGATGGAGATACTGTGCGTTACGGAAACTATTCTGAATTAGAGCAGTTGCTTGAATACGATATCCGGACAGAAAAGGAATATACGTACAAGTATGATAATATTTCGAACCTGATCAAACATCTTGCAAGATTCATTTCAAGATTATGGCAAATACATGCATTCGGAGAAGGAAATACCAGAACTACAGCTGTTTTCTTCATCAAGTATCTGAGATCTGTTGGCTTCGATGTAACTAATGACATATTTGCGAGACATTCATGGTATTTCAGGAATGCTCTTGTGAGAGCAAATTATAACAATTATCCTGCAGGTGTAAGTGAGACTACTGAATATCTGGAATTATTCCTGAGAAATCTACTTCTTAATGAGGATAACGAACTTAAGAACAGATATCTCCATATTAGATGGAACGATGTAAAACAGGACATTGAGGAGACAAAACAGGACATTGAACCGCAAAAACAGGACATTGAGCCATTGAAACAGGACATCTTTATTCCGGATGAAATAGGAAATAAGACAAAACAGCATATTTTGACTATTTTCTATGAATATGGGTATGAGAAGTTCTTTGGACGTTCCGAAGTAATGCATCTATTAGGCATCACAGCATCGCCGGCATCAGCCCTGATCAAAAAGATGGTAAATGCAGGAATTATTTATCCAATCAAAGGTAAAGGGAAAGGCAAGTATTTGTTCAGATAACCTTAGTTTTCTGAAGGACTGGAAGGGTACGAGGTATAAGCCATATGAAAACAGCGATAGTATATTACTCTCAGCATCACGGCAATACTAAGAAGCTGCTGGATGCTATAGCAGAAAAGCACGATGTAACACTTATTGATGTAGTCAGAGACAAGGATGTTGATATATCTGAATATGACAGGATCGGACTTGCATCCGGTATATATTTCAGCGCATTCGCAAAGCAGATCATTGCTTTTGCCGAAGAGAAGCTGCCGGAAAACAAGGAAGTGTTCTTCATCGCTACATGCGGCGCCGCGCCGACAGACTCGTTCTTCAATGGTATCCGCAAGATCACGGACAGCAAACACTGCCGTTTTGCCGGACAGTATATTTGCACCGGTTACGACACTTTCGGACCTTTCAAATTGGTGGGAGGCCTCAAGAAGGGACACCCGGATGCAGACGAGATCCGCAAGGCAGTAGAGTTCTATGAGGGAATGAAGTGATTATCAGAGCATATAAGGACGATGACCTTCCAGAGACATTGGCAGGAAGTTGCTCTGTAGCTCTCGGATATGCAGACTGTGAACAGCCGGCAGCAAAGCCGCGCAGAGAAGGTTACACAGTAAGAGTGCATGTCCCTGCCTCAACCGGCAGGGATTTTTGCTGTATGTACAGAAAAATGATATGTATTGTCCTGATAAATGGCCGTTGAGGAACAAATCGCAAGTAGTTGATGAAAGCACCCTTTGAGACGGTTAAAATATGATTATAGGCAGTCCCAAATTTGGGACGCATGAGCGAGTATCCTAATCTCAGGTAAGTATATTGCAAAAGTAAAACCTCAGTGGATTTAAACACAGAAAGAAGGTGGGATTATGGACTATCATCAGATTATGACAGAAATCACCTCGCAGCTCACCGGCAATACAGAAGAAGATATCAGATAACTATTATTAAGGAGACTGACTGATGCTTGCGATAAAACTGATCCTGGAAGGCCTTGGCCTGGGCTTCCTGCTATATCTCATCTGCGCCATCGGGATCCGTAACGGAGCGATTGGAATGGTACATCTGTACGACAAAAAGGTCCGGGAACGGGTCGTCCAGCTCGGTATGACAACCCATGAAGAGACCAGAAAAAGGAGCGCACTGTTCAAAGGACTATGTGTTCCCGGATATTTCGTATATGTGCTCGTTTGCGTGTACATGATCAATGGTGCGCGTGGGTTTCTGTCTGGCTTTTGGCAGATGTTTGTTATTCTGTCGATCATGAACCTGATAGATCGCTTCCTGATCGACGATTACTGGGTAGGACACACTGATGCATGGATCATTCCCGGTACTGAAGATCTGAGACCGTATATAACTAGGAAAGATAAACAGCAGAAATGGATCATGGGAACTATGGGCATGGCGGTCGTTTCAGCTGCGCTGGCAGGAATCATGGCAGTGATTCTGTAAATGGAAAGAGAGCATATTATGAGACTTGAGAAATCGTTGATCTATAAGAACTTCTATAAAGACCTGGCTGAAAGATACGGCGCAGGCGCAACATATACAACCGATATATCTGACGCCAGATGGATGGCATATGACATACCGGGAAATATAGGGTGGATGACCTACCTTGCAATGCTGGCGAAAATGATCAGGGGCGGAGAGTATGGGAGCGCTGCACTCTCAGCAGCTCCGGCGGCGCTTATGATCACAGGCGTTGCAGAGCTGATCAGCGAGAGAATAGAAGGACTTGACCGTGAGCTTCCCGAGAATCGCCTGTTCAGAGGATTTGGCGCGCTAACTCTCGGAGGCATTACAGGCATCTCCGCATCAGTCATAACAAAATCAGGCAAAAGGACAAAGTGCACAATGGGCGGCGGTGCAGCTCTGTGCGCAGTGTTTGCCGGACTGCTGCTCAGAGGATATAAGATCAAGGCGAAAAATGAACGATAAAGAAATAGCGAAAAACCTTAGATCATATTCTAAGTATTACAGAAACGTTCTGTTCAACGAAGGATTCAGGGATGTTGATCAAAGAATGATGTCATATGATGCGAGACTCACGGAGATGTACAGATCCGGGGAGTTTGAAGCTCACAATATATATCCATCTACAAACGTTTCATTCGTTTATGCCGTCATAGCCATGTGCCTTGAGCTGAAGGAAGCCGGATATACAGATGACAGGATCATTCCGGCGATTGAAAAAGGCATGGCAGACCGGTGGAGTGCCTTCGTTAAGATCCTGAATTTCATAGACCGATTTCCGTTCTGCTTTTCAGCTGTAAGAATATGGAATAAATCTGATCATGAGGACAGGGTAAAAGATGGCAGCATTACTTATGACCATTTCAGCCTTGAAAAAGAAAAGATCGAATACAGAATAAGCAAATGTATGTATGTTGAGATGTTTGAGCATTATGGGATCAGACCGCTTTGCAAGATATTCTGCAATACTGATCGGATAGCCTATTCCGGCCTGACCGGACATGTTGATTTCATCCGTCATTCGGACTTGTCTGATGGGGATATATGTTTTGATGAGATAATTAAGAAATAGTAGCAAAATGAGCTCTCCGAAAAAGGAGAGTTTTTCTTTGACATGTGAGTTAGATATGGCTAATATAAGTATGATACATCTAACTGAGCTCTGTGCAGTGTATTTGTGTCGATTTGAATGAATAATTGAAGGAGGCAATAAAATGGGAATCTGGAAATGGAGTCACGCCGGTATTTTCGTTGGAGGAATGGTGTTCGCAACTAAAGGCATCGAAGCTCTGAAGAGCAAAGCTGCTCACAAGGCGTACGTTAATGCCACGGCATTTGGACTTAGATGCAGAGATGAGGTAATGGAAAGCGTCACTTCGGTAAGAGAAGGCTGCGAGGACATCTACGCCGAGGCAGTAGAACTCAACGAAGAAAGAGCAAATGCTCCTGAAGCTGAAGCCGTAGTGATCGAAGATAAGAGCAAAGCTGCCGGGCCTGCGAAGAAAACAGCGAAAAAGGGAGACAAATAAAGGACGGAGGCGCTTATGAGATTTATAGTCCGCGCAGAGTCGCGCGGCAGGATCAGGGTACATGCTGACATTGACAGAATGCATCTGTCAGAGGCAGATACTCTGGAATACTATCTGAAAGCTCTTCCGGGAGTCGGTCATGTCAAGGTATATGACCGTACACGAGATGTTGTAATCAACTACACATGCTGCAGAGAAGACCTGGTAGAAGCTCTGGCGGTATTCTCGTTTAATGATGAGAGAGCTAAGGCTCTTGTGCCTGAGCACACGAGCAGGGCCTCGGACAGAGAGTTTGAAGAGCGGCTTGTGAACCGTATCATCGTGAGATATGCGCGCAAACTGTTGCTGCCGCATCCGCTGAGAGTTATGTGGTGTGCGTATAAGGCAGCGGGATTCTTGCTTGATGGGGTCAAAGCGCTCAGCAGAGGTGATGTGAATGTTGCAGTACTTGATGCAGCGGCGATTACTGTGTCTTTAGCACGGGGAGACCATGATACATCGTCATCGGTAATGTTCCTGCTGGGAATCGGCGACCTGCTGGAGGAGTGGGCGCGCAAAAAGTCTATAGAGGACCTGGCAGGCCTGATGTCACTCAATGTCGATAAGGCCTGGGCGGTGCGAAACGGAACTGAAGTCCTGGTACCTGTATCTGAAATCCAGGCGGGTGAGCAAGTTATAGTCAGGATGGGAAATATGATACCGCTCGATGGCAAAGTCATATCCGGAACAGCAATGGTCAACCAGCAGACGATGTCAGGAGAATCGATGCCTGTTAAGAAGGCTGCGGGCAGCTATGTGTATGGCGGCACAGTAGTCGAAGAAGGCGAGTGCCTGCTAAAAGTAGACAAGGAGGCCGGCAGCGGCAGGTATGACCGCATAGTCAGGATGATCGAGGAGTCTGAGAAACTCAAGTCAACAAGCGAATCAAAGGCTGCAGGCCTTGCAGACCGCCTTGTGCCGTACAGTCTGGCCGGAACCGTCATAGCTTATGCGCTGACACGCAATGTTCAGACTGCAATGTCCTTCCTGATGGTCGACTATTCCTGTGCTCTCAAACTGTCAATGCCTCTGGCTGTCCTCTCTGCGATGAGAGAAAGCGGCAGGCACAGGATCACAGTGAAGGGCGGAAAGTTCCTGGAGATTGTCTCAGAAGCTGATACCATAGTATTTGATAAGACGGGAACTCTCACGAAAGCGACCCCGTCAGTAGCAGACGTAATACCTTTTGGCGGAAACAACAGTGATGAAATGCTGAGGATAGCGGCATGCCTGGAGGAACACTACCCTCACTCTATAGCTAATGCAGTTGTAGAAGCTGCCAGGAAAAAGGGCCTTGATCATGATGAAATGCATTCTGAGGTAGGGTATGTAGTCGCGCATGGCATCACAAGCTCGATAGAGGGCAACAAGGCATCGATTGGCAGCTATCATTTCATCTTTGAAGATGAGGGCTGCAAGGTGCCTGAAGGTGAAGAGGAGAAGTTCAACAATCTTCCTGATGAGTACTCGCTGCTCTATCTTTCAGTGGCGGACAGGCTTGCTGCGGTTATATGCATTGACGATCCTGTGCGCGAGGGCGTGAAAGAGGTCATTGAAAAGCTCAGAGAGAATGGCTTCAGACGGATAGTGATGATGACAGGCGACAGCAGAAAAACCGCTGCATATGTAGCTTCACAGACAGGCGTTGATGAATACATCCCGGAAGTCCTTCCGGAGGATAAGGCTGAATTTATCAGAAATGCCAGAGAAAACGGCCATAAGGTAATCATGATAGGTGACGGGGTAAATGATTCGCCGGCGCTGTCTGAGGCTGATGCAGGTATCGCAGTTAACACAGGAGCGGCTATTGCAAGAGAGATCGCAGATATAACGATCGAGGCAGAGGACCTTCGGGAACTGATCGTGCTCAGAAATATCTCGGATGCATTGATGCACAGGATAGACAGAGATTACAGGGTGATCATCTCATTCAATTCTCTCCTGATACTGTTGGGAGCTTTCGGGATCATTGCACCGGCAACTTCGGCAATGCTCCATAATTTATCAACAATAGGCATCAGCTTGTATAACATGACAGACCTGATATAGGATGCCCGAGCGATCTGACAGCGAGTAATAATAAAGAGACCGGCTTTTGCAGCCGGTCTCTGTTAAATGTGAGAAAATTGCTTTTGATTACGCAATCGCTGCTCCGAGAGCCTCGCATGCCGCAACTGCATCATCGTCCGGAGCTTCATTGGCAATGACAGGATCAGCGGCCAGAGATATTCCTGACATCCTGGCATCATCTGCCCAGCTGTTCATCCATTCTCCGCCGCCCCATCCGTACGAACCGAACAGGCCGACCTTCTTGCCGCCGAGCTTGCGTTTCACATCGTCCCACATTGGCTGGAATTCATCCTCTTCGAGGACCTCGGCGCCCATTGCCGGGCAGCCGAATGCGATGCCGTCGAATCCTGCGACATCTGCAGGACCAAACTCTGCTGATGTGAGCTTGCTTACCTCAGCGCCTGCCTTCTCAGCACCTGCTGCTACAGCGTCAGCCATTGCTTCTGTGTTTCCGGTTGCAGACCAGAATACTACTGCTACTTTACTCATTTCACTTGTTCCTTTCTATATGCTTATATATGGTTACAAAACCGGGTATCCCCGAGGATCGTCTCAATTATCTGCGTATGCTAACTTGCTACCGTGAGCTGGTAGATGCTGCGTTTGCCGCTTCTCCAGAGAGCGCTGTACACGCTGAAGCACTTCCTGTATTTTTCAAACTGCTCTATCGCTGCATCCTTATCTCCATAAACTTTCCAGATGCCTGTATACTTGGAATTCTTGCCGTTGTTATCTATGAAACCCTTCACATCCTGAAGGGGATAGCCAAGAAAGATCCCTATTTCATGAGGAAATCTCATCTCATCCGGCTCCTTACCGGACAGGCGGCTCATGAGGTGATCAAGACAGCTCCTGATACTGCACTCGGCTGAGCTGCATCCTTCGCAGCACAAACAGCTTTCATATCCAAAGGAACTCAGAAATCCCTGCACTTCCGGGTCGGTCAGAGTGCGGGCGAGAGATGTGTAACGATATACATATATGAGTGCACTTGTGGCCGTTCTGCGAAGTATGCACATGCTTAGTCCGTATTCAGCGAAGCCATCATTCCATTCTGCAACGGCTTCTTCGACAGACGAATCAGAAGGGCATTTACAGCAGAACAGGCTGCCGGATTTGAGCGATGCAAGTGTCGGTGCACAGCAGTCTATGAGATAGTTTTCGAACATTGAAGATCCTTTCCTGTGCGGTTAGTTATCTCTAACCAAGGTCACAATACATCCTTCTCAAAGGAAAGTCAATACAGTTTGACAAAAAAGTTAGTTAAGACTAACATATATTAAAAGAGAAAGGGACATTGGATCTCCTACAAGAGAAAGATCAGGTAAATAAGTAATGACTATACATGAATTTGGCAAAGACAATAAACAGATAGTGGTCCTGATACACCCGTCAGCTGTGATGTGGGACTACTTCGAATATGTGATCCCGCTTATGGAGGACAGGTACCATCTCATAGTGCCGGCTCTTCCGGGATATGACGAGGACCGCATAGGAGATTTCACCAGTGTAGAAGAAATCGCAGCTGAACTTGCATACTGGCTGATCGACCACGGATACAAAGAGATAGCGTGCATATATGGCTGCTCTATGGGAGGCTCTATAGTTACCCGCTTCCTGGCGGATGACCGCGTCAAGGTAAGAAATGCGGTGATCGACGGAGGCATCACGCCGTATCAGCTTCCGTGGATCGCGACAAGATTCATTGCCGTTCGGGATTTTCTGATGATATACATGGGCAAGCTCGGGGGCCTCAAACTGCTTGAGAAGGCGTTTTCCACGGATGAGTACTCTGATGAAGATCTTAAGTATGTAGATAAAGTTCTTAAATTCATGAGCCCGAGGACGATATGGCGGACTTTCGAATCGTGCAACAACTATAAGATGCCTGACAGGATCCATACCGGCTGCGGGCATATTGAATACTGGTATGCTGATGCTGAAGAGAAAGACAGAAAGTGGGATATAGACTATATCCGCAAGAACTTCACGCAGACAGAGTTCCGTAAGTTTGAGGATGTTGGTCATGGTGGACTTGCAGCATTGAAGCCTGAATTGCTGGCTGCTGAAATTGAGGGACTGATAAGAGGTGAAAAGAGAAAATGGATAAATACGTAATAGAAAAGGACTCTGTGCAGGAGACTTTGATGATTCCGCTGATAGGCCGCAAGGTATGTTCGGACCATTTTCCTGAACTGTTCTCTGACCCGGAGGCGGACAGGATACTAAGCATGCTTGATTACGATCTTGGAGGCAAGCTCCGCAAGATGGAGACTGCTCCGGGACTTTTCGGAGCGCTTGAGGTAGCTCAGAGACAATACGATCTCGGATGTGAGGTCAGGGAGTACCTGAGAGACCACCCGGAAGCGGCAGTAGTGAACATGGGCTGCGGACTTGATGATACATTCCGTAAATGTGATAACGGCACCTGCAAGGGATACAACATTGACATGCCGGATGTGATCGAAGTCAGGAATGCTCTGCTTCCTGCGGGTGAACGCGAGCAGAATATAGCGCATGATCTCAATGACTTTGCATGGATGGATATGATCGACGCAAGCAGCGGAGCCGTGTTCTATGCATCCGGAGTGTTCTATTACTTCAGGAGAGCAGATATTCAGAAGTTGTTTGCGACTATGTCAGAGAGGTTTCCGGGCGGAGTGCTGGTATTTGACTGCTGCAACATGCGCGGTGCCAGGATGATGACCAAGACCTGGATCAGGGAGGCAGGCATCAAGGATGTCAAAGCATTCTTCTCACTTGAGGATGCTTCAGAGATACTGTCATGGGGTGGTCGCTTCAAGGATGTCACCTCAAGAAGTTATATGCGAGGCTACCGGGATATCTACAACGATGTCAGCCGGTTTCATAAGATCATGATCAGATTCTGCGACAAACTGGTAAAGATGGTTATCGTAAAAATCACTTTCAAATAATGACGATTTGAAAAGAGGGAGCACATGGCAGAGGAAGACGGTTATCGATAAACCAGGTCTGACGGTCAACTAGGCGACAGAAGGAAGGGTGATTATATGAAAGAAAAGAAAAAAAGTGATCTGAGCATACTGCTTGGATATACAGGCAGCTATAAAGGTCTGACATTTCTGGGTCTTGGACTGTCTGCGATCGCTATGATATTAGGCATGCTGCCATACATCTGCATCTGGCTGGTGGCACGTGACCTGATTACGGTAGCACCAAACTGGACAGAAGCGTCAGGGATCGCCGGATACGGGTGGCTGGCTTTTGGCTTTGCCGTTGCCGGGATCGTTGTATATTTTGCGGCTTTGATGTGTACGCATCTGGCTGCTTTCCGCACAGCTTCCAATATCCGTAAAGCCGGGATGGAGCATCTGATGAAGACGCCGCTTGGATTCTTTGATTCCAATGCTTCGGGTCTGCTGCGCAACCGTCTTGACGGAGCAGCGTCAGAGACTGAAACTCTGCTGGCGCACAATCTGGCGGATATAGTGGGTACTGTGGCTATGTTTATAACAATGCTGGTACTGATGTTCGTCTTTGACTGGCGTATGGGAGCGGCCTGCCTGCTGGCAGCTGTGATATCAGTTGCTGCCATGGCTGCAATGATGACCGGAAAGAATGCCGGTCTTATGGCAGAATACCAGGCCGCGCAGGATGTCATGAGCAAAGCCGGAACTGAATATGTACGCGGCATACCTGTTGTCAAGGTGTTCCAGCAAACTGTGTATTCTTTCAGAGCTTTCAAGCAAGCCATAGAAGATTACAGCGCCAAGGCCGAACACTATCAGGCGGACGTCTGCAGAATACCCCAGGCAATCAACCTTACCTTTACGGAAGGAGCATTTATATTCCTTGTTCCGGTGGCGCTCCTGCTGGCGCCTGAAGCACTGGCTTCCGGAAACTTTGCAGGTTTTGTTGCTGATTTTGCCTTCTATGCAGTGTTCTCTGCCATCATATCAACAGCTCTGGCAAAGATCATGTTTGCAGCCAGCGGCATGATGCTGGCAAGCACGGCGATGGGAAGGATCAATGAGGTCATGAGCGCGCCTGTGCTGCAGGTCACTGATCATCCGCAGGTGCCGAAAGATAACAGTGTGGAATTCAAAGATGTGAGCTTCACTTATGAAGGCGCTGATTTTCCGGCGCTTGATCATGTGTCGTTCAAAGTGGAGCCCGGTCAGACTGCAGCATTGGTCGGTCCTTCCGGTGGAGGAAAAACGACAGCAGCCAGCCTGATCCCGCGTTTCTGGGATGTCAGTTCAGGTAGTGTCGAAGTCGGAGGGGTCGATGTAAGAGATACCGATCCTCATATGCTTATGGACCATATAGCATTTGTTTTCCAGAATAACCGTCTGTTCAAGGCCAGTATTCTGGAAAATGTCAGATCCGCACGACCTGAAGCGACACGTGAAGAAGTTAAGGCAGCGCTCTCAGCGGCGCAGTGTGACGATATTCTGGATAAGCTGCCTGACGGTATGGATACAGTCATCGGAACGGAAGGAACTTACCTTTCGGGTGGTGAGCAGCAGCGCGTAGCGCTTGCGAGAGCGATCCTGAAGAACGCACCGATCGTTGTACTGGACGAGGCCACGGCATTTGCAGACCCTGAAAATGAAGCTTTGATCCAGAAGGCATTTGCGGCGCTGACTAAGGACCGCAGCGTGATCATGATCGCGCACCGTCTGTCTACAGTTACAGGCGCGGATAAGATAATAGTACTGGACAATGGAAAAGTATCAGAAGAAGGGACACATGAGCAGCTTCTTCAGAAAAACGGACTGTACGCCGGAATGTGGGCTGAATACAATCAGTCAGTCAAATGGCGTATCACGCAGGGAGAAAAAGCGGGGCCCGGATCAGCGGAAAAGGAGGTGCGGTAATGTTCGGAAAAGAATTCCAGCGTAAATACGCGCTTACAGATCAGGGAATAAAGAACACCAAAAAAGGAACATTCTGGACGGTCGTTGTGAACCTGGTCGTTATGGGCGGCATGGGTATCCTATATTTCATGATGATGAAATTCATGGATACACTGACATCTGACGCGCCGCTTCCTAAAGCATTTGTCTTTATAATACTTGTGCTCGCTTTTATAGCACTTTCCCTGATAACACATCTCCAGCAATACCGAGCCACCTACGGCCTGGTCTATGGAGAAGTAAAAGCAGTTCGCCTGAGCATTGCGGAAAGATTAAGAAAGCTGCCTCTTGGATACTTCGGAAAGCGCGATCTAGCGGATCTGACAGAGACCATTATGGGCGATGTGAACCGCCTTGAGCATGTCTGGTCTCATTGTCTGGGGTATTTATATGGCTCATATATCTCCACGGCGATCATTGCCATCATGCTTCTCTGCTATAACTGGAAGCTTGCACTCGCGTGCCTGTGGGGAGTTCCGGTAGCTTTCGCTCTTCTCTTTGGAAGCAGAAAGCTGGCTAAGAAGAACTCAGAGGTCACAAAGGAAGCAGGTCTCAGGGTGTCTGATGGCATACAGGAGATGCTCGAAAACATTCGTGAGATAAGGGCCACGAACCAGGAGGGCCGCTTCCTGGATGACCTTAACGGTAAGATCGATCATCATGAGAAGACCATGATCAAAGGTGAATTGTCTACCGGAATCTTTGTCAATGCAGCCAGTGTCATCATGCGTCTTGGTGTAGCGACAACTATACTGACGGGCACAAGTCTTATACTTTCCGGAAAGATAGATTTCATGATGCTGTTTATGTTCCTTCTGGTGATAACACGCATATACGCGCCGTTCGACCAGGCTCTGGCACTGATCGCTGAGATGTTCATGTCGCAGATCGCTGCCAGCCGTCTGATGGAAATCTATGACGCGAAGACTGCTGAGGGTGAAGACAACTTTGCTCCGGACGGGCACGATATAGTCTTTGAAAATGTCGGATTTGCCTACGATAATGAACAGGTGCTGAGAGGGGTGAGCTTTACCGCAAAAGAAGGTGAAGTGACAGCGCTAGTCGGACCATCCGGTTCGGGTAAGAGTACATGCGCGAGACTTGCAGCGCGCTTGTGGGATATAGATGAGGGCGAGATACGTGTCGGTGGAGTGGACATATCTTCAGTCGATCCCGAAGTATTGCTCACCGATTATTCAATGGTTTTCCAGGACGTGGTTCTGTTTGACGATACGGTAATGGAGAATATCCGTCTGGGCAAACACGGGGCATCAGATGAAGAAGTGCTTGCGGCTGCGAAAGCGGCGAATTGCGATGAATTTGTCAGCAAACTGCCGGATGGATACTCAACACCTATAGGAGAAAACGGAGCGAAACTTTCCGGCGGTGAACGCCAGCGGATATCAATCGCCAGGGCTCTTCTGAAGAATGCTCCGATAGTACTTCTTGATGAAGCCACTGCATCGCTTGATGTAGAGAATGAGACTAAGGTGCAGAGAGCTCTTTCACGTTTGCTTTCAGGCAGGACTGTGCTGGTAATAGCTCACAGGATGCGCACAGTAGAGGCAGCAGATCACATAGTTGTACTCGCAGACGGGAAGGTCGCAGAGGAAGGCAGGCCTGAAGAACTCCTGCAGAAGGACGGAAGCATATTCAGACACATGACTGAACTGCAGACAGCCAGCGCGGGCTGGAGCATCTGATCTGACGAGGAGGGAAACTATGTCAAAGAAAGCATCACAGTTTCAAAAAAGGGTAATGAGCCTGGGATACCGCGGCAAGGAGATATTCAAGCCGCTTAATACCGGGTGGATAGACGAGCATACGGCATGTATCCGTGAATGGATCGCCAATATATTCTTTTACACCAAAAACGGGACCACGATCATGATCGATGCCGGATACAACTATGACAGACTTGCGGAAAAGATGCGGTGGCTGGATATCGATCCATCGTCCATTCAGGATATCCTTATTACGCATCAGGATACAGACCATGTAGGAGCGGTAGAACGCGACTCAGACGGACTCTTCAGGCATGCAACACTTTATCTGAGTGAAGTCGAGAACAGATATATGACAGGAGAAGTCCGCCGGAAAGTCATCTTCGGAACCTACAAACTTCCGATGGTGGATACGGATAATAAGAAGGTGCTTCTGAAGGACGGAGACGTCTTTCAGATAGGAGACATCCGCGTCGAGGCTATAATGGTTCCCGGCCACACCTGGGGCCATATGGTCTATCTGATCGATGATGCTTATCTGTTTACCGGCGACACGATATGGTTTGGCCCTGATGGGGGATACAGTTTCATCAATTCTCTTGCGGAGGATAATGACCTTGCAAAACAGTCTCTGGCGAAACTTGAAAAACTGCTGAGAGTGCGCGGCCTGTCACCTAAGATCATCACGGGACATACAGGGTGGTCGCAGGATCTGGACTTTGCTTTTGCTCATCGCGATCAGGTCTGCAATAGCCTAAAGCGGCAGAAGCCGCATGATCCGTCAGCGCCGTACGACGGATATGATGAGAGCGATGATACGGAAGAAGGAGCAAGAAATGTTCCGCTGGTTTCTGTAAATGATGTAGAAAAGCACAAGGTTCTGCTGTTTGGGGCAGGAGTGATCGGAGCATATCTGGCACATGTGCTTATCCAGGCGGGAAATGAGGTTACGATCCTGGCAAGGGAAGAAAGAGCTAAGTCGCTAAATCAAAACGGACTTGTCATAAAGCATCATCTGCAGAGAACGACAACAAAAGATCCTGTAGAGGCTGTCACGGATGTAGGGGGCCGTTCATTTGATGCAGCTTTTGTGGTGATGCCATACCATAAGATCCGGCAGGCTCTTCCGCAGATCAGGCAGCTTAATACAAAACTGCTTGTGCTGGTAGGAAACGATCTTGCACCGGCAGAGGTGGAGGAGGACCTGAGAAAAGCTCCCGGAATCGAAAAGATCCTGTTCGGATTCCAGGTATCGGGAGGCAAAAAAGAAGCAGATCATTATGTATGCGAACGCTTCGGCGGAAGCTTCATGGACATTGGCAGGCTCCACGGCAGGACAGACACGGAACTGAGGGAGTGGACGGAGAAGCTGTTTGAAGGCACTTCATATAAGTTGAACTGGCAGGATGATATGGAAGCATACCTGATATGCCATCCGGCTGCCATACTGCCGATAGGATACCTTTCATACATATGTGACGGAAATCTTCGCAGCTCCACAAAAGAACAGCGCAGGATGATGGTGGATGCGTCTCATGAAGCATTCGAAGCGCTGAAAGCAAAAGGTATCAGCATCTATCCTGAAGGGGATGATAAGTTCTACGAAAACGGGGCCAGAGGGAAGCTGATGAAGCTGCTTTATCTCATCATGTCCAAGTCCAGGATAGGAGACCTTATTGCCTGTGAGCATTGCCGGAATGCAGTCTCTGAGATGGAGCAGATAGATGCATTTTATGAGGAGCTTCTGAAGGATTATCCTGAGGAAAAGCTTGAGACGTGGAACAGATTGCGGGGCATGATGCCGTCATGGGACGAACTGCATAGAAAATACGGGAACTAGATGCTGTTCAGTAGATATAAGACAATCTATGGAGAAAAGCAATGTACAGAGTGACAAATCTTACAGATACAGAGATAAGAAAGATAGGCGATGCGTATGCTGACTACACATACTCTGAAGGTGAAGTCGGAATGACGCTGGTCTATAAGGACAGGCAGGCCGTAAGCGATTATATCTGCGGCTTTGTCAGCGCGATGATCAAAAATGGCTCTCTATATACGACTGGCCCTGAGCACGAAGGGTATATAGCGTATTATCCGTCATGGAAAATGATGAGGCCGGCTGCGGTCACGGAGCTGCTCAGAACTTTCGGGAGCACTATGGGAATCAAGGGCGTGCGCGATTTAATAAGCAAGTTGTCAGCCGCCGGAGAATCTTTTGAAGACAGCCTGAAAAAGGCAAGGAAAAAGTATATATTTGTTGCTCTCGTGGCAGTCCCTGAAGAGCACCAGGGCAAGGGGCATATGCGCAAGCTTCTGGAGTTCGCCTTTGAGAAGGGGCGGGAAAACAATTGCCCTGTTATTCTTGACACCGATGATTCTCTTAAAAAGACCAAGTACGAACACCTCGGAATGAAAACTGTAAGGACCAGAAAGATCGCGGATGATTCATTCATGTATGATCTGGTCTGGGAACCGGATGAGAGCAAAGTAATGAGCTCGAAAGACAGTGGAAAGGAGATATTCAAACCGCTGAATAAGCAGATCGCTATTCCGGAAACCGAAGGATTCTATGGCGCATATTACCCGAATAGTAAGTCTTCAGATAAGGCGATGATACTTATGCTGGGAGACAGTTCTGACGACAGGCTTGCCGTCAGCGGCGCAAAATGGATCCATGAACTTGGCTGCCATGCTCTTGCCATGTCCCCGGACAAAAAAGACTACGGCCATCATAATTACCCGATCGAAAGATTTGGATCAGCGATAGCATTTCTGAAGGCCCGCGGCATCAAAAAAATCGGTATTGCCGGTGCATCTACTACCGGCATGCTGGCTCTGGTGGCTGCATCTTACTATCCTGATATAACTCTGACCATAGCGATGTCGCCAAGCGATTTTATCATGGAAGGGTTCTACCAGGATGGAAAAGACGGTATGAGAGAACGTCCGGGAGACAATGAATCAACAGTAACGTGGAAGGGTGAGCCGCTGCCTTATCTGCCGTATGCATACAGACACCCTGAATACTGGCAGAAAATACAGGAAGAAACCAAAGAAGGCAGGGATATGGTGGCTTCGAGGAAGATGTTTGATGAGTCAGAGCGAAGACACCCGGTTCAGGAAGATGAAAAAATCAAAGTCGAGAATATCAAAGGGCAGATAGTATTTGTAGGAGCCGAAGATGATGTCCTGTGGGATACATGCAAGTACATACGCAGGATGGAGGAGAGGCTTACGGAGAAACAGCACGATTGCACTTATCTGTCGCTTATATACGAGCATGGAACGCATTTTGTTTTCCCGGAGTCGCTTCTCAGAAAGATGCTCCCGGTAGGAGCGGACCTGATGACACTTCTCTTCAAAGCAGGAAGAGAACATCCCGCAGAATGCAAAGCCGTTAGAGAAGATATAGATATCAAACTGAGAGAAGTAATATCTGAGTGGTAGAAAACTTTGAGATGAGTGTTACAGATTCATTTAGTAAAAAATGGAGAACATATGAACAAAGCAACAAGTCTTAGATACAGAGCTTTGAGCGGCATGTTCAGAGCAATCAAAGTGAATAAAATGCTGGATAAGCAAGGGGATGAATTTGACACATTGCTGAATGAGTACAGAAAGAAGCAGAAGAAGCCTCTGAAGATCCCTTACAAAAAGATGTGCGATAAGTTCGACGTCGACATAAGAAGTATAGACGGGGTCACATGCTATGTCGTCAGACAGAAGAACACCGCACCGGACAAAGGAGTCCTCTATCTGTTCGGAGGCGGATATATCCTGCCTCCTGATCCGGGAGATATCGTCCTGTGCGGACAGATAGCTGAGAACTGTAACGCTGAAGTGTGGTTCCCTCTGTATCCTATGGCACCGGACAACGACCTGGTTCAAACACTTCAGGGAACGCTCGGCGTATACAGGGACATACTGGACCATTATGATGCTGACAGGATCAGATTCTTCGGTACATCATCCGGCGGCGGGCAGGCGTTGTCGCTTTGCATGTACATTCGCCACGAGGGCCTGGATGTGCCTCTCCCGGGACGGCTTGTGCTGCAGTCTCCGGGACTTCAGGTGCCGCCGAGCGACAAGCAGAGAGCTGAAATGGACAGGCTCAGCCATCTTGATGTGATGATACCGCCCGGATTCTTCGACAACATTGCGCCTGTTCTGGCAAAGGGAGACGATGCATATCTCCTCAGCCCGATACTTTTCGATCTCACCGGATTCCCTCCGATAGATATATTCTACGGGACCAATGAGGTGATGTTCGCATATCTTGACGACTTCAGAGCAAAGTGCAGCGAGTGTGGAGTGGAACTTAATGTACATATCGGAGAAGGCATGATGCATTGCTGGGGAGCTATGGATTTCGTGCCCGAAGCAAAAGCTGTCAGGCAGGAGTATTTCAAAGCTATCGGCAATGAGACAAGAGAGATCTGCGTGCATGAGTACGGAGATCCGGCAGACCCTTTAATCGTACTGCTGGCCCCGATGCTTCTTTCCGGTGAGGACATGTACAATATAGTGTCACCGCACCTGGAAGGAAAGTATTTCATAGTAGCGCCTGATCAGGGAGGACATGGCGATGCCGGAAGATATGTAAGCGCTGAAAGCGAGTACCGAGAGCTGAAGGAATACCTCGTTTCAAAAGGCTATACGGATATAAAGCTGCTGTATGGAGCATCACTGGGTGTCGCGATCGCGTACAGGTTGTTTGAGGACAAGGACTTCAACATAGAGAAGGCGTGGTTCGATGGTGTTGCTCTCAACAGGAATGCTGCTTTTGCCGAATCATTCATGAAGAACCTGTTCAGAAGAAGGAAAAAGATGCTGGCGAAGACTCACGCTGAAGCATCACCGAACCTGGTGGAGATGTACGGATACGAATTCGCTAAGAGAATGACTGCGAATTTTGCCCGCATAACGCTGTACGACATCGACAATATATGCTATGCCTGCTGCCACTATGATCTGAAAACTTTCACGACAGATCAGCAGAAACGGCTGCACCTTGAGTACGGCAGCAAGGATTTTGACCTGAAACTGTCTAAGAAGGCGATCCGCAAATATCTGCCTGAAGCCGTAACCGTCATAAGAGACGGCTATCCGCATTGCGGATACATGGCAGCTCATACAGCTGAATATGTCAAGGAAATGGAGCGATGGATCGGAACAAGGAGCAGGTGAAGACCTGCCTGAACATGCTCTGCGATTCATTTAATCATGGCTACCTGCTTGCCGAGCTGCATGCGCCTTTCGTTGCAAAGAACTCAAAACATCATGATGCGGTCAAGCATACGAATGCAACATTCGGATGGGGCACAAAATCCGGGGAAGAATATCTTGAACTTGAGCCGCGAATGAGCCTGATCTCAGAAACAAGCTATAATGAGGAAATGAAAAAGCATACAATCCGCGGCAAACTGTTTGCGATCATAGGCAAGAACCTCAATAACAGGCTCGCGATCTATAAGTGGTGAAAGAGGCAACCAAATGAGTCTGCTGCATATATAGCTGTTACAAAGGAGGCTGACTTGGGAATATTTGCAAGAAGGAAACGTGAAAAGCATTCTACTACGATGAGCATTGAAGAGCTCCGGATGCTGGATAACGATGAACTGCGTGACGCTGTATCTGCACGCATGATGAAGGAAGCAGGAAGACGTGAAGTGGCACAATGCCTGAATTTGTTCACAGGTGCCAGAAGAGTTTTTTATATCGTATCACTGTACGAGGCTGAAGTCAGTACTGACGGACTGTGCAGATTTCTGGTTGGACCGGGACGGTCAGCAGCAGGATACATAATGGATACACTCAGAGAAATCCATGCAACCAGACATGCGGAGCTGCTCAGGAAGTTTACATCGGAGAACAGCATCAATCTGGACGATCTTGGAGATTTAAGAATCGAGAATTCGTGGGAGTATGAGGACGTGAAAGGCAGATACCCTTTTGACATATTTAATGAGAAATTCCAGAAACTGTATGACAAAGAATCTATAGATTCCAGATTGATGCAATATGTTAGAAATCATATAGAAGAGTTCTAAAGAGGAAATCACCAGAACGAATGCGGTATTCTTGATGCTCCTGCTGTTATCGCAGATTCTGAGAATATGAATAATGGAGGGTAAACGCCTCTGAACATGTGTGCAGGGTTGAAAGGGATTTTTCGGAGGACAAATATAATGCAATTTGATGAAATGGGAAGTAAATATGGCAAAACGCTGATGCTGCTGCCGGGAACGGCCTGTGACTACCAGACGAATTTCGGCTCTGTGATAGACAGGCTTGCTAAGAAATATCACCTGATATGCGTTAACTATGACGGATTTGACGGAAGCAGTCTGGTGTTTCCGGACATCATTACTGTGACAGAGAAGATCGAGCGTTACATCAAGGTAAACCATGATGGCAGTATAGACGGAGCCATTGGCTCTTCACTTGGCAGTACATTCGTCGGTCAGCTGATACAACGGCAGAATATACATATGGATCATGGTATATTCGGCAGCCCGGATCTCGACCAAAGCGGCAGATTCAGCGCGTGGCTCCAGTCAAAGCTGGTAGTTCCGCTTTTAACAAGTTTTACCCGCGGTGAAAAGCAGAAAGCGAAAACAAAAGAAAAACTCAAGATCTTTTTTGAGATGAGTGATGAGACGGCAGATAAGTTCATGGCTTGTTTTGAGAAATTCAAGCCCGAATCTATCAGAAATGAATACTACACAGATCTTCTGACCTGGCTTGAGGACGATATCCATGTGGAGAACACAAGGGTACACTTCATATATGCAAATAAGATGGGAGAGAAGTATCTCAAACGCTATAAGAAATACTTCAGAGATCCGGAAATCAGGGAGTTTGATATGCAGCATGAACAGTGGCTTTTCGGGGGAGAGGAATATGCTGTTCCTGTACTGAATGCGATCGATGAATTTATGGGGATCGAAGGAGTCAGGCTGCTGAAGGAGAAACAAAATCAAATGAACATATAGAGCATTATAGGATCGCTCCCCAAAAACGGGAGCAATTCTTTTGACACTCGAGTTAGATTAGACTAACATATATAGAAAGAGGGATGAGCATCACAGATCCAATGAAATGAGTATAATGGAGGATCATATGGGAATCATAAAGAAATACATGAACCAGACAAGAAAGCCTGAGGGTGTCCTCGGCAATCTGATGATAACCGGTATGAATACCGGACATGCAGCAATGGCGAAATGGGGATCAGACTACCTGAGAGTCAGCGATCCTGCCAATGTCATCGATCTGGGCTGCGGCGGAGGAAGCAATGTAAAGGCTCTCGCCGAAAGATATGCAGGAGCCAAGGTGACAGGCCTTGATTATTCTGACCTCTCGGTAGAGCGAGCCAAGGCGTTCAACAGCAACCTGATTGGCAGCGGCAGATGCAAGATAGTGCGGGGGGATGTCTCTGCAATAGACCTTCCTGATGGCAGTTATGATCTAGCTACAGCATTCGAGACGATCTATTTTTGGCCGGGCCTCGAGAAGTGCTTCAGTGAGGTCTCGAGGATACTCGGACCTGACGGCACCTTCGTGATAGTCAATGAGTCTGATGGTGCAGACGGTATTTCAAAGAAATACGAGAAGATCATAGAGGGCATGAAGATCTACACCCCGGATGAGATCGAGAGTGCTCTTAAGACAGCAGGCTTTGACCGTGTAACGACATATCACCATGACAGCAAGCCATGGATCACAGTGATAGCTGAAAAAGGAGAAGCGGCTAAGACAGAGACAGCTAATGTTCTGAAACCTGACTACAAGAACTGGGTCCCGCAGGGAATGATCATAGGAATGTGCGCAGGCACAGCAGTGCTCGTTGCGGCAAATGTCGGCGCGGCATTACTGCTCAGATATGAGAGCGGCAAAGTGAAGACAGGGATACAGGCTGCGCTCGGCCTTGGTCTTATCGGATGCGCCAAAATGACAGAATGGTGCATAATGGCTAACCGCAATTTCTCATATGACGGGAAGCGCAAACTGTCAAAAGTGATAGTTGAAGGTACTGCAGAATACATCACCATTCCTGATGGCGGAGTCGGACTCGATGTCGGATGCGGCAGCGGAGCACTTACGATCGCCTGTGCCAAGAGAAATCCTCAGGCTACCATGGTTGGCATGGACCGCTGGGGTGCAGAATATGCGTCATTCAGCAAAGCTCTGTGTGAGCGCAATGCCGAGGCAGAAGGTGTTTCAAACGTTTCTTTCGAAAAAGGAGACGCAGTGCATCTCGATTATCCGGATGAGACATTTGATGCAGTTACAAGCAATTACGTATATCACAACATATCCGGAGTGGATAAGCAGCAGCTCCTCAGGGAGACACTCAGGGTCCTTAAAAAAGGCGGCACTTTCGCGATACATGACTTGATGTCGAAAATGAGATATGGAGACATGGAACGCTTTGCGCAGGAGCTTCGTGACGAGGGATATCAGGAAGTTGAACTGATCCATACAGATGATGGGATGTTCATGTCAAAGATGGAAGCGACAAAGCTTATGCTCAGAGGATCAACAATATTGAAAGGAATCAAGTGAGATAATGTTATTAACGATTTTTCTTGCAATTATCATATGTGCAGCGGTGACGCTCATGCTGATAGCAGGTGTTGCGTTTGTTCAGGATGTAAGGATGTTCTCATCAGCACCTAAAGAAGCACGTGAGGTCCTGCAGCCAAGAAATGAAGAATTGTTCTATGGCGCGAGGACGATCGGATGGGTGATGATGATAATAAGTGCATTGGTAATACTTGGTGCAGTAGTGACAGCGATATGGGACGGCATCAGAAGCGGATATTCATTTGCACAGTTCTTCGTGCGTTTCTTATCTATCTTTACTGCATTCAAAGTATATGACATGGTGTTCATTGATGGGTTCCTTCTCTGCAAGTCCCACTTCTTTCAGTATTACTACCCTGAAGTGGAGCCTGTTTTTAACGGAAGAAAGTATGGGTTCAATATTAAGAGCCAGCTTCTTAGACTGCTTGTCATATACCCTGCAGTATCTGCTCTTATTGCATGGGCCTGCACTCAGTTTTGACAGGATAAAGAGGGAAAATAAGAAATGAACAGAAAACTATGGGATTTATACGCGCCGATATATAAACGTGCGATGAAAGCGGATCAGCATATCTACGAATTCATGTACAAGCGGATCCCGGATGTGATCAGGGATAGTGAAGTCCTGGAATTGGCTACAGGACCGGGACTGCTGGCAAAGCATATAGCACCTGCTGCAAAGAAGATCATTGCAACAGACTACTCTGAGGGAATGATCAGAGAGGCTGAGAAAGGATACAATCCGCCTAACCTCACATTTGAGACGGCGGATGCCATGGCACTTCCTTACGGGGATAACTCGTTTGATGCGGTGATCATTGCAAATGCTCTTCATATAGTTCCGGATCCTGTGAAGGTTCTCGGCGAGATAGACCGTGTACTCAGACCGGACGGTATACTTATAGCGCCTAATTTTGTGGAACACAAGGGCACAGCACTCAGTCGTCTATGGTCAGGCATTCTTCAGATTGCCGGTGTCAGGTTCGAGCATCAGTGGACAGCTCCGGAGTATATTGAATTCCTGGAGCAGAGCGGGTGGAATGTCACTTTCAGTAAGGAAATGTCGGCGCGCATCGCAATGGTATATGCGGAGTGCACCAGAGGTAAAAAAGACTGAAAATGAAGAAGTTCTATAATGTACAGGATGATGGATTCCAGGCCTATTGGTTTGAGGGAACAACAAACAAGGACAAGGTAATCATCTGGATGCATGGCTCGAGTATGAATGAGAAGCATTGCATCACTGATTCGGAATATCTCAGACAGAAGGGGTATTCAACACTGGTGCTGGGTTTCTATTGTTGGAAAGGTATGTCTAAGAAACTGCGGGCGGTCCCGGTAGATTATGTCGAAAAGGCAGTTGAGGAGCTTAAAAGAAACGGATTCAGTAAAATAGGCATTCATGGCATATCTTCGGGCGCGGCTTATGCACTTCTCTGTGCTTCCCTGATTCCTGACATCAGTCTTGTGATCAGCATATGCCCATTCGACTATGTTATGGAAGAACCAAAGATATTCAGAAAACTTACAGGAAGAGCCTGGTTCAGTTATCACGGCAAGGACTGTCCGTGCTCGCTCTACACAGGCCAGAGGGAAAACGGCTTCTTCGGATCACTGCTAGCTTACAGAAAGCAGGACACAGAGCATCAAAATGAATTCCTGAGATCGCTATATGAGAACGCTACACTGACAGAAGAATCGCGTATCAAAGTGGAGAATATGAAAGCACATGTCCTGATGGTTGCGCCGGAAAGAGATAATGAATGGCCTTCACCAACGGCCGTAAGAAGGATGGAGAAAAAGCTTTCAGATGCAGGCTATCCTTACCGGGTAAAGGCAATCGTATACCCTTATGCCAGCCACTTGCTTGGTACATATCCGCCGGAATCATGGAAGAAAGCCTTTCCTGCAGAAAAGAAATGGCCAAGAGAATGCGATGAAGCCAGAAAAGACTGCTTTGAGCAGGAGTTTCAGTTCCTGCAGGAATGGTGATCACGATAGAAACGTCATGATAGAAACAGACGATTTGCTTAAGTAAGAGTTTAATATGAGTCAGTAGCAGGTACTGAAAATATAAGTATTCACGAGCGAATTGTCCCGATAATCGGAAATTCGCTTTTATCTTGTAAAATTATGAACATACGTTCTTGAAATTGACATAGCCATCTCCTATAATAAAGATGCTCGAGCACAAGAATAAAACATGTCTGTGATTGATCGATGTGCACTGGAGGAACCATGAAATGGAAAACTTGATAGAAAAAGCTGAGAATGCAGATAAATATGAACTGATGTCAGATGGAATTGTCGCAGAGATCGAAGATAAACTTTTTATGATTTTCACATATGGACCGGAACCAAGGTACTACCTTGCAGATATACATGCCGGGAAGATAGTTGCAGCGATCAGCATGTTTGAGGGCTGCAGATGTGTGCTTGCAAATTATGAACAAGAGGGCTGGAGAATAGATGCCATAGATGAGAATGGAAGCGTTGACGGAAGTATAAAACTCTGCAGAACAGGTATCGATCTTAAGACAATGAGTAAGACGAGCCGTAAAAGAGCTTCTATGAAAGGGGATGTACCAAGAGTTATTGCAAGCGACTTCAAGGAGGCTGGTGATCATGGTACAGTCCATAGATGTCATCGTGATCTTCGACAAAATGATGAAAGAGCCTAAGCCCGTAAGGTTCAAGATCTATGACAGCGGGCGATGGAAATCCGTTAACGTGGATAGGATATACAATACCGAATGGATGCGGCTTGATGGCAAAGTGCAGATCGTATACAGCTGTGCTTCCAGAAGCTGCAATGGGCAGATGATCAACTATAAGCTCAGGTACATACAGCAGGAGATTCGATGGGAGATGGAAATGGATGGTCCTGTCAGGAAGTCCGGACGGAAAATATCCTGAAAGAATTAATAAAACACACTATTTGATAAAGAAGAATTGTCTGCGGCTTTTGCCACAGATCATTGGCTGGGATGATACGGGACCTTTTCCCTTGTTCCATACATCCTGGCTCATGAACATAAGGGAATTGCTGCATACGATCATTCAGAAGGGAGTTCACAGAATGAGAACGGAAGGAAGTTTGGAATCAAGAATCAATAACCTGTGCTCGATTGCGGGATACACGGAAGATGAGATGCAGAAGCTGGGAACAAAGCTACTCAGGATCTTCCGGGATGTATGCAGGAACAATAAGCTCGATGCAGACGATATCATAGAGGATCTTTGCAGTGATTCATTTGAAAGCGATGAATACAAGAGAATGAACGAGTCACTTGTCAGGCTGGAGTTCTTTGCATCAGAGAGCACACGCAGCAGATATGAGAGTGAGATCAACAAGACAATGAAGACAGCCTGGATGCTCAAAGTGATGGAAACACTCAAGATGAACGTTTACAGCTTTGACGGCTAGAGATAACAAAAGAGGCTTATGCAGGATGTTTCAGAGAAAAGACTCTTGCAAGATATTACAGAAATCTTGCTTTTTACTACTCTGAAAAGAAGAGATTCAGAGAAGCAACGGCGTGCATCATGGTATCCGGTCATTACGACAATACCTCTGCCAATATTCAGTCTGAGCTGTATTACATACAGGAAATGAATGGTGAAGAGAGAGTAAATCTCACAGGAGATGACATAGATGAAATACTGGAAGCTGAGGGAATATCACCATTTGCTGACAGAGATGTTCTGGGATTGGCAGGAAGCCTTGCAAATAACTGCGTAGCAAACGAGCAGTGGCAGGCAGCAGAATACTTTCTGGAAATTTTCTATGATCTCACAGATGATGACGAAGCTGAGAAGGAACTTGCAAAGGTAAGACGTAAGATTGCTGGCGAAGAGGAACCACTTTACAGCTAATATCATAAACAGATGAAGACGATACTGATTATTATTGGAATAATTCTGGCATTAGGCTTCTGCGCATTCCTGCTGCCTGCGATCATAGGCATCGCAGCAGGAATCGCGTTGTTCAAGTCCGGCCATTTCATATGGGCAATAATCTGTATAGTTGGTGGCATCGGCATCAATATAGGAATGATAGCAGGAGAGTTCTCCGGTAGCGGAGGAGGATACCATGATGAAGATTGCCCATACTGCGGCAGCGGAGATACCGATGGTAATCATTGCTATACATGTGATGATGACTTTTGATATCCTAAATGTAGGCTAGGACTTCGCGCTAAGAGAGGTAATAACTATGGATAACCAGTTTGAAAAGCAGAGTGAGCAGAAAGAAGAGTTCCGCAATTCATTTCTTGATGGCAATGAGTTGATTGAAGAGGCGATAGCAAACTTCTATAAAGAAAATAATCAGGAAACCTTTATAAACATACTCGAAACAATACGCCAAAGAATGTATGCGGATGGACATTTCATATTCCCGGTTTTGACGGATGAAAATGATCCTGAAAGATTTGCTTTCTGCACTATCAAATCCAATGACGGAAAGATGTGGCAAGCGGCATTTACTTCGCAGGAAGAATTTGAAAAGGGAGAAAAGAGTGCAGTAATATCTTATTTTATTGACAGTGGCCTGAAATCCTGCCTTGATACAGAGAATGCAGGAATAGCTATTAATCCATGGGGACAGGCATTTCTGTTGGAAAAGGATATGATAGAAGACATTTTCAGAGCAGATGGAGACACAGAATATTCAGTCCCGGATGATCAGATAACGGCAGAATTACTTGAGGATGGCTCTTTCCTGAAAAAAGCAACAGAGATATGCAACAGGAACTCCACTCAACTTAATATGATCAAGCTGCTTAGGATCCTTCGTGACAGTTATGTGTGGGTCCCTTGTAATGCAATATTATCAAGACTTGGCAGAATCTAAGTGTCAAGCGAAGTAATAATGTATTCGATTGAAGATGTTGTGAGGATTACGAGGTGGAGCAAAAAAGTAGTACAGAATCTCTTTAATGATAGTGTAGCCTCACATCTGCTGGAATCTTATTCCTGTCCATAAGAAAACTCCCTTCGCGATTAACAGTGTTTTGTTTTTCACTGTCTCTCGTAAAGGG
>OMZI01000003.1 GCA_900315485.1 uncultured Eubacteriales bacterium
GGCAAAGCGACCAGCCTTTTTGTAGTGCACTAACTGCAATAGATAAACCTGCTAGCAAATTCAATTTAGTACTTGAATTTTGTTAGCAGGTTTTCGTGCAGTTGAATCGTTGGAATTTAATAGAATTTCGTCAATTAGACCAAATTACCCTTTGGTCAATTGAGTACGCTGCTATAGGGGTTATACAATATAAAAGAATGTTTTTTACAATAAAATAGGGAAAAAAGACCAATGCGAGACAACAGAGAAAAACTATTCAAACTCGTAGAGGCAGTGAGGAAAAGAAAGGGGGCTCTCCTTTCGCTTTCTGTCGCAATTGTTTTCGTAACGACATATCTGCTGATTCTCCCCGCCTTTACACTTGACAAAACTGAAGCAGAGCAGCTCGGTGGTATTGATGTGCCAGGGATTGAGCAGACTGAAACCGAAGCAGAAGGAACTGAACCTGTGGAAGAGGAAAGCACTCCGGCTGACCAGACAGAAGAGAATGCTGATACTCAGACAGAGAAATCCGAACCTGTGAAAGAGGAGACCGCTCCGGCTGAAGAGACTGAGGCTGAAAAAGAACCTGCTGAGGAAAAAGCTGCAGGCAATCTGGTCTTCGAAGGTGAAGGATATACCATCACAGTAGATGATAAGGAAGGTGTTCTCCCTGAGAACACCGAGATTTCAGTTGAAGAAATAACGGTAGATACTGATAAAAAGCAGTATAAGCAGTTATATAAGGATGCTCTTGATGCTGTTAAGGACGAGGCCGAGGAAAAGGCTGTCAAGGACAATACAGAGATCAAGTTTGCCAAGTTCTATGATATCAAACTGATGTCCGACGGCAAGGAGATAACACCGGATAAGTCCGTTGTCGTCAGGATCGAATACGATAAAGATCTGCAGAAGGAGCTCAAGGTTGAAGACGCTGACAATCTGCGAGTCATCCATTTTGCTGAGGACAAGAAGACCGGCGAGACAGAGCCGCAGATCCTCGATGACAAGAAGGACAATGTTGAACTCGAAGTCAATAATAAAAAGCTGACTGAGGCCCAATGTCATTAAGTTAATGTGACGAAGAGATACTCTCTCATCAGAAATGATGAGGGGGTATTTTTTCTTTCTAAATATACTTGACACAATGGCCGGTTTGTGCGGCCGCTTTTATTGGTCATATATCAAACCCAATAAAAGCGGCCCTTTGATCAGAGGTAAGACACACACTTGAAAGGAGGTTTTCAAATGGATGCAGCATGTGTGAAACGATCTCTGGTCGAACAAGTACTTGAACTCGCAGCACACCCTGAACTTTATTGTCATAACCCAGGACGGGATTTTACCAGAAAAAGAAAGCTGACATTTTGTACGTTGATCCATTTCATTCTGAATATGCACGGAGGATCGCTTACGAACGAGGTTATAGATTACTTCTGTTGTGAAGGTTCTCATGTATCTTCATCTGCGGTTGTACAGATGCGGAGCAAGTTGAAGGCAGATGTTTTCAAAGATTTGCTTATTGGCTTTAACACCCGGATGGAGGAAATCTCTCCGGCAAGAACTGAGAATGATCTACGTATTCTGGCAGTTGATGGAACGGAGATCCAGACACCAACCGATCCTGATGATGCAGATTCATACTATCCCGGCACAAATGGTCAAAAGCCATATAATATGATCCATTTGACCGCTCTTTACGACTTGCTTCAGCGAACCTATCTCGACATGGTGGTGCAGAAAAGCAAGAAGCAGCATGAACGAAAAGCTTTGATCCAAATGATCGAAACATCGCCTGTTCAAAAGGCGCTTCTCATAGCAGACCGAGGATATGAATCATATAACACATTAGCGCATATCCATGAGAGGGGCTGGTTCTATTTGATGCGAATCAAAGACGGGAAAAACGGGATAGTAAGCGCTCTGAATGTACCGGATACAGATGAATTCGATCTGGATATCTCTATGAATCTGACTCGCAGTTGTACAATTGCGACCAAAGAACTGTTCAAAGATAGGAACCATTACAGATTTGTCCCTAAGAATGTGAACTTTGACTATCTTCCTAGACTTGATCGGAGCCGTGATTCTGTGCCGGCATTTTACAACCTGAAGTATAGGATCGTAAGAGTGCGGATATCTGATGATCTGTTGGAAACACTTGTTACCAATCTTCCTGCTGATCAATATCCACCGAATAAGTTGAAAGAACTGTATGCTCTTCGCTGGGGAATAGAAACTTCATTCAGAAGTTTGAAATATACTGTTGGATTGCTGAGTTTTCACTCAAAAAAAGCAGAATGCATTCTCCAGGAAGTGTTTGCATCACTTGTCCTTTACAACTTCACTGAATGGATCACTGCCCAGGTGATCATTCAGAAGCCTGTTAGCAAGCATGCATACAAGATCAATTTCACTGTCGCTGTCCATATGTGCAGGAAATTGCTTGCTGGAAAAATGCATCCGCCGGATGTTGAAACTATGATCGCTAAATACACTGTTCCGGTTCGTCCAAACCGGAAATATGAAAGACGCCTGTCCAAGCGTAAAAATGGTGTAGCAATCAATTTCACTTATAGAATAGCATAATTCGCACACCAATAGTACAAAACGGAAAGCAATGAGCACATACCGGGACGAGTCCAGGATGGGCGTGCTTGAAGTGCGCCGAAATAACTTGCCATTCCCAATGCAGTAAACATCTTACCCTACCGCAGATTCAAAATCGATATTCACGCAATGAAAAACTGGGATCCACATATTCTGCAGTTCCCAGTTGATTCTTTTTGTCATTAACTTAATGACATTGGACTGAGGCCGCATTTGATGCGTCCGCATTTAGTGTATATGCAGTTGTCTACGCAGAAGGTTCCATTACAACGGATGTGATCACGTCTTCCGGAGATACATATACGATCACAGTCAAGTATGATGAAAAAGCAGGTATTCCTGAAGGCGCAGAACTGAAAGTAAAGGAGATAGAAGAGAAGACAAAAGATTATAAAGAATACGTTAAAGAATCTGCTGAAAAGCTCGGCGTTAAAGCAGATAATGTTGCGTTTGCAAGATTTTTTGACATAGAGATAGTTAAGGACGGAAAGAAGATAGAGCCTGAGACACCTGTTGAGGTCAGGATGGAGTATAAAGAGGCTCTGGATTTAAAAGAAAACAAGGCTCTTAATGTGGTTCATTTTGCTGATAAGGAAACTGAGGTAATCAGCGATATTGAAGTCAGTGATGATCTCAAGGAAGTAACATATGAGCAGGGAAGCTTCTCAGTGACAGGAACAGTAATAACGGATGGTTCCGCAGGTGCTCTGGGACAGAAATATGTTCTTATCGTCAAGCATGATGGCAATTATTATTCTGTAAATAGTGACGGTTCACTTGAAAGAGTTGGTGATAACTATGATCCGGCTACAAATAAGCTTACCGTGGATCTTGAGTATCCACTGATGTGGACATATCAGGATTGCAATAAGAGGGAGAATCCTAATAATCCAAACATTGCCAGTGCACATAATTTTCTGATTCCAACAGTGGCAAAATCGTTCAAGGGAAACAATTTACCAGATGTCTATTGCTATCGATATATTAATCCGAACAAAGATAATGGTCTGTCTGAGGAAGAAAGAAGAGAAGACTTAGACCTGAACAATCAAGGGCATCGAGCTCAATGGAATACATATATAAACAATTGTGCCAAGGATGCCGCGCTTCATTATGAGAATAATCTAATCCACGGAGATGGTTCTAATGCGGGCAATTATATTGGAGTAAGTGCGGATGGTTCCAGAATAATCGGTAAAGTATCACAGGATAATGCTGCGGAGCTTTATCTTGCTACTGTTGATGTGCCTGCACCTAGTACACAGACGCATAATGAGCATATGGTAAACCATATAGATATTTCGATTGATGGCGATTCTACAGTCAAGATACCACTGGCTTATGGTGAGTACTATGATGCGAATGGAAATATAATCTATACCGCAAATCAGGTTAATCATATCCTTGAAATGAATCCAACGATTACTATTACAGAGGAGGATATGAAGCATGCGAGTATTATAGCAACTGCAAAAGATGAGAATGGAGTTAAGCAACCGGTCGACAATGCATTTTACATTACCGGATACTCACAAAACCGTGAATCTAAGCCTAATGAAGCGCCGCAAGTGCGAGTAGAGGGGTCATTTAAGGTAGCCAATATACCATATGCAGATAATGCAGACAATAGGGAAGAAATAAGAATTGCTAGAAAAAACAATCAGATTTATTACACAGTTGAGGTAGAGAAGACAATAACTGTTGATGTCAAATATAATGGTACTCAGCTTTATGATAGTACAGGGAAAAAACTGACCTTTACACTTCCTGTAACTTTGAGTGACAGCTTCAGTTATTGGGATGACAGAAACGAGTGCCCTCCGCTTCATAAATATTATGATAAAGATTTGGAGTTTCATGAACCTTGGAAAAGGGGAGAAATAATGGGCGGCATAGATGAAGCTATGAGCGGCATGGACTTTGCTCTCGGTACTGCCGCATCTGACCAGCTGCACTCTGTACCTGCACTTGAAGTGACCAAGGTAATGCAGAAGGAGGATGGCTCATATCTTGAAACAACTGAAAAGCATGATGTAGGTGTAGATGTATTCTATAAGGAAAGGGCTGACAGAGAAGAAGATGCTCTCATCGGAAAAGGCGTGGATTTAGCTATAAGCGAGGAAGAACTCTCGTCGCTGACTTCGGGTTATCAGAAACTCCATCAGAAAGATGTATCCGTCGGAACTGAAGGAATGGGCGCTTCCTATGATTATGATGTCAGTGAGGGCATGATATACATTCAGGAAGACGAGTCAACCGTGCCTGAATATGTGAATGGAACAGACGGCAAACAGTACAAATACAAGGAAACGAGAATAGAAACTGAGTATGTCTGGAGAACCAGGGGAGACGAGAACAAGACTCACCAGACGGTTGGAATGAAGAGTTCGCCGGAGGTGCTCGGACATTACACATACAATGGAAGTTCGACAGATGATGAGGGAAAGCCTCTGAATAACACATTCCTGGAATTCTACGTTTATAACGTATACGAAGAAATTCCTAAAATTGATGTTCCTGTAGAAAAGACATGGGACGACTTCGATGCAACCGGATGTGAGTGGAAAGCTACTCTCCGCCTGCAGTGGGCACCTATATACGAAGGTCAGACGCATACTGGCGAAGACTTCAGAGATGTAGTCGGTCCTGATGGAAAACCTATGGAAATTGAGATAACTAAAGCTATGATGGCTCAGGGAGAAGAGTCCCTGTCTCAGCGTACATTTAAGGATCTTCCAAAGTATGGTTATGATCCGATTAAAGGTGCATACAGGATTCAGTACTCAGTAGAAGAGATGCGCTACTGGGCAGTGGATAACACCGGTAAGACTTACACTTTCACGTGGCCTAATACGTACACACTATCAGAGGAAGAATTCACAGCTTTTTACCCGCATGATGCTGGCGAAATCAGTGAGGATGACAGTGATTACTATATTGCTGTTGCTAACCATGAGAAAGCAGTAAAGGGCGAGAAATACATTGACTTCAATGTTACCAAGACTTGGAGCGATGAAGACATCCTTGATGATGACGATGCGTATGCAACCTTTAAAGTTTTCTATAATAAGCGTGTAGATCATCGTGACATCAGTCATATGGATGAAGCTGATAAAAACGCGGTTCCTATAACGGTAACGCTTAAGGATACTAGTGGAAAGGTCTACGATACGGTAGAGGTGCAGCCACATACCGGCCTCAGAATAAGCACGGTTTTAAAAGGCCGGACGGAGAGCATAAGCATTTCTGTAAGTGGAGGAGATTATACAGGAACCAATACTATTTACGCACACTATAATCTTGACGAAGAAACTAAAGTATTTGATGGAAAAGCATATCCTCCAGCAGACTGTGACATTGTTTTAAGCGGAAATATCAGTTATCTTGACAGCGCATCTCTGCTGGATACAACTCCTGGTACAACTCATGAAACCGATGTGGAAGTTATGGAGTTCACTCTTAATAAGGAGAACCACTGGACAAAGAATCTTGAGCTTCTGCATGAAAAGACAATTGCCGGAGGAGATGCCAATAACGAAAATGTAGAAGTATACGAATACTACCTCAAGGAAGTAGCAAGCAATCCTGCTGGGTTTGCAGCAAAATTCTATGAGGAAGGGACAGATAAAGAGGAAGGTGATAAATATAACCCTATATTCAAGGGAACCGACGACATTGAAGCCAGAAATGAACCGCAGAAGGATTTAGTTGTTGAAAAGGTATGGAGAGGCATTCCGGACAACACCGGATATCCTACGGTTTACTTCACGTTGTATCAGTGCAGGCCCGGCTGCGATAATGTTGGCAATGCATCGGTATATGTTGGCGCGGAAAAACCATATGAAGGTGCTCCAAGCACGAGATATGAAAAAATACCTCTCAGTTCAGCGCCTGGGACGGATCATGACTTCAGATGGGTTTGTCCGGAGACACTTCCGGTTCGCGATCAGAATGGAAACAGACTTGCATATTTCGTAGTGGAATCGCCAAACCGGGATACTGTTGATGGTGTTACATGGAAATGTTACGGATATAGTCAGGCGCCTGATCCAGATACAAAAAAATATAAAGACGGTACCTTTGGAGACCAGAATCAGCCGTACCGGGCACAGATAGCCGGCAATGAAGGCACATTTGTTATCCACAATGCTGTGAGTGACTATATGCAGATGGATCTCCAGAAGCAATTCTTTAAGATAGGTGACGCAGGATCATGGGGCAATGTGACGTCACAAATGTGCCATGATGCCGTTCTTGGAATAAAGGTTATTAGAAGAATTGTATACCCGGACAATACCATGTCATCATGGAGCGATTACGGGGATGAGATGCTTGTCGGCTATGGTAAAAACCAGGAGGATTATATCCTTGACAACGGAACAAATGGCTTTTACCTCGAAAATGCAGGCGGTGACTGGGCTTTCAGAATTCGTGATCAGGGTGGCGATCTGAATTCAGAGAGAATAGGTTTACCAAAAGAAGGTATAGCAAACTATAATGGTGAACTCAAAAGAGTTTATTATCAGTACTCCTTTAGGGAGACCGGTGTTTATAAGGATACTGATAGAACGCCATATCCTGATTGGGAGTGGTTTAGCAATATGACGCCTGACAACTATTACGACAAGTATGGGTCCCACAAATTTGAACGGGAAAACACCAGTGATGATCCAATGAGGATTATGAATTATCAGGCATCTAACCTCATCATTGACAAGAGGTGGCTGGGAGAGCCTAATGCTAAAGAAGTATATATTAAAATCTGGCGTGAAACTGAAGACGGAACAAAAGAAGACTTTACTGCCGTTATAGCTGATGATGTAAGTGGACAGTCACATCCTGCAGAAGGAAGTGAAAACTGGCAGGGATACGTTGATGATCCGTCATTGATAGACACAGATAATAAACTACTGATAGTAAAGTCTGATAAAACTGGGAAGTGGACTTCAACGGTTAAAATTCATAATGTATTAATACGCGGACATGCTGCAAAAGGTACTGCGCCGCTTTATACCTACTATATTGAAGAGGTTGGGTATAAAGATAAGAATGGTGCTGTTCATATGAAGCCGGAAAAAACACTCGGTGAATTTGAAACACACTATACTCGATGGGTTAAGGATGGCTATTGGGAGGTTAATCCTCTTCCAAATGGCAAAGACAAATCTATTCAGCTAGGAGCCATCGGAGAGAACAGATTCCAGGTAATGAACGCACCTGAGATGGATCTTACTGTAAAAAAGGAATGGCTCGACAGCGAAGGTAACCCAAGAGATGCCTGGCATGATTCGATTACCTTCCAGATTGAACAGGTAAGCAGGAAGTATGACGTTGACGGGAATCCTACTGGAGATACAAAACGCGCTCTTGTGAATATAGGAGGAAATACTACATTCAGAATATACAATACCGCCCAAAATGCTCACTGGATAATCAAACCAAACCATGACCAGCATGAGCAGTATACGATAGATACTTCGGACGGTCGCACCAATAACAATGGAGCGCCTTGGACGTTCTATGTCGATGGTCTTCAGGAAGGCTACTTCGATGCGGATAATGGAGAATGGCACTGCGAATATATCATCAAAGAGGTGAATGTTCTGAAGAGTGACGTAACAATTCAGGGCAATGGGGTTTCAACTGATGGACATACCGTAACTATCAAGAATACTTACTCCAATACCAGTGCAGTAAAGGTTAATAAGATTTTCAGCGGAATTGATTCGCTGCCTGAGACCTTCAAGATCACAGCCAGCTGGACAGATACTAATGGTAGTCATGCTTTAGAATTGAATACAAGCGGGGCATCTGGTGACTTTGCAGGTAATGTAACATTCAGCGGAAATGGAAGTGACGGAACACCATATACGTGGACAATTAACAAAATACCAGTCCAGGATCCGCCTGTTGTGGTGACGTTCACTGAGTCGGGATTTGCTGATTCCGATGATCCGGCCAAGTACGGAGAATATACTGTAGAGGTTACAAGTGAAACAGATGCAGGTGTATCAAATCAGAATCCTTCTACAACTGCCGCTGTTCAGGATGAAGCAATCGCTGAGGCGAACTTCACCAATACATATATTACTCCGGGAGTGGATATAAAGATCCTGAAGGTGGACGACAAGAACGCTCCTCTGGATGGTGCGAAGTTCTCGCTCAGCAGGTGTGATACCGTGGATGGCACATATACGATCGTAACTGAGATAGAAGGTGTTACCCTTGATGAGAACCACTGGTTCACAGTTCCTGGCAACGGCGGCCTGACACTGCCGAAGCTCAGTAGAGGATTCTATAAGATAACAGAGCATAAGGCACCGGATGGATATGTGATCACTGATGCTGTACCGGTCTCGTTCGAGATTACAGCAACCGGCGATGTAGTTAACAAGAGCATTACTGCTGTAACATATAATGCAACAGATCACTCATTCAAAGTTCCTAATCCTCCTGGCGCTGAGCTCCCTAAGACGGGCGGCATCGGCACAACGATCTTCTATGTGCTCGGATCATTGCTCGTTATCACGGGCGGCATCTTCCTCATAGCGCGCAGGCGCATGGCGAGATAGTGGAAGTAGCCTGAGGGGATAATATGAGCCGTTAGAGCTCACTTATGAGCGTAATATGACCAACTAAGGCAGAAGCCGGAAACACGCATACAGGCGGGTTTCCGGCTATTTTGTGCTATGGACTGCAGAAAAAGCATGCGCCTATGCATATGATGCTTGAGCGCAGAGGGCAATGATTGTATAATTAAACAGATTATGACCCGCGGTCAGAAAACGGCAAAGAGCCGTTTTTCTGCGCAGTATATCAGAGAAACCAGAGAGGAGGCCCGTTTCTTGGGCAGTGTATTCAGGATATTCGCGAATGATGTGAAGTCGGCATCGAAGCACTTCTTTGCAATGGCGATAATCGTCGCAATAAGTGTGCTGCCGGCTCTTTATGCGTGGGTGAATATATATGCCAATACCAACCCATATGTCAATACCGGCAACATTCAGATAGCAGTAGCCTCCAACGACCCGGGGATCGACTATAACGGCAGGCACATCAACATGACCGATGAGGTCTTCGATGAGCTGCACGAGAGCACCAGCATCGGCTGGCAGTTTCCGGACACGCCTGACGAGGCGATCGCAGGAGTACGCTCTGGAAAGTACTATGCTGCGATAATATTCGAAGATAATTTTACATACAACATGTATCACTTCGAGCAGGCCCTTCTGGATGACAAGGCGCCTCTCACATACTACGAGAATGCCAAGAAGAACGCGGTCGCAAGCAAGATCACGGAGACTGCGGCCTCCACGCTGCAGGAGAACATCAACACGAAGTACCTTGAGACGGTATTCAGCGTCGTCTACGGCGAGGCCGAGAATGTATCGGATGAGCTGGAGGCGGACGGAGTAGACACTGCTGACTCGGTCGTCGATCAGCTCAAGCAGTACAGGAGCACACTTGACTCGTATGACAGGGCGATAGATTCCTTCGTTGGCAACAGTGCCGCGGTGCAGAAGTCGCTGAATAACGCCCAGAGGAATCTGAATGCAAACAGGGCGAGCGGCAAGAGGGATGCTGCCAATGCGCAGAAGGACCTCAGGAACGCTCAGAGTACAGTCAACACTCTTAAGAAGACGGTGGACGGCAGGCTCACTGAGCTGGACAAGAGCCTTGACAAACTGGAGAAGGTGCTGACGGCCCTTCAGGGTGTCAATCCGGTGACCCCGGAGGAGAGAGAGGCTGCGAAAACACAGATCGCGGATGTTCGTGCAAGGCTCGAGGAACTGCGGGGAATGCTTCCTGAGGACGGCAGCATGAGCGGAGCTGACACCGCCATTGTGACCATCGACCAGATGCTCAGGACTCTGCAGGAGATAGAGACCAAGCTGGAAGAGTTCCCTGACAAGGTGCAGGAGGTGCTGGGCGCGATAGATGCCATGCGTACCCTGTACAAGGACACTCTCAAGCCGGCTTTTGATATAATCATCGACAATATGAACAAGACGATCGACATGCTGGGACCGTTCATCGGGAGCGTTTCGGGCATGCTCGATGATGTCGATCCGGTGCTGGATGCGACGGGAGAGACCGTGGACAGCATGGATAAGTCGCTGCTGCAGCTTCAGAAGGTGTTCCGCTCGGCGAGCGACAGGCTGGGAAGCATCATCGCCCAGGTGGAGGCTGCAGAGGAGGACGACAGGGTCGACATGCTGCTGGATCTACTCGGAGGTGACTCCGACCTGTACGGCAAATTCTTCTCCTCGCTTGTCGACGTGCATACAGAGGAGATATATCAGGTCGCCTCGTACGGTGCGGCCATGGCGCCGTTCTATTCGGTCCTGGCTGTGTGGGTAGGCGGTGTAATACTCGTATCCATCCTCAAGACCAACGTGGACAGGAGGAAGTTCCCGGGCCTCAGGGAGACTCAGTATTTCTTCGGCAGATTCATCCTGTTCTTCGTGATCGGGCAGCTGCAGGCGGCTGTAATAGTCGCAGGAGACATATTCCTGCTTGACTGCCAGCCTGTGCACCCGTGGCTCATGTGGTTCTCAGCCGCAGTGACGAGCCTTGTATTCGTGATGCTGATCTATGCTTTGACTATCTCCTTCGGAGATGTGGGCAAAGCGATAGTCGTAGTCATCATGGTCGTGCAGATCGCGGGATCGAGCGGGTCGTATCCTATCGAGATACTTCCGGTCATATTCAGCAAGATATACAAATTCTTCCCGTTCCCTTACGCTATCAATGCGATGCGTGAGGCGCTTTGCGGTACTTACGGGAATGACTACTTCATATACCTCGGGCAGCTCCTGCTGTTCGGAATAGTGGGCATCGTCATCGGTCTTGTCGTGCGCAGGCCTTTCATCGGCATGAACAGATTCGTGACGGAAAAGCTCGAAGAAACGGAGGTGCTCTGATGGCTGTGAACAGAAACGACCGCAACTACGAAGAGCTCTATACCGAACTTCTCGGGCGCGGCGAGATGCTGCATGAGAGCAATAAAAGGCGCATAAGAAGGGGGATCATAACGCTGGTGATCCTGCCTTTCATCCTTGAGTTCATCCGCTGGATAACTGACAGCGACAAGGTCGTATTTCTTATCATATGGATACTTATAATGTTCGTGCTGTCTGCGTATCTCATAAGCATCGAATACCTTGACTACACCGTCGAGGAGACGCTGAAGGATGTAACGGATATCGAGGCGGACTTTGACGGGCTGCTGCCGAAGCCTGAACTGAGGCGTGCCGACCTGCACGAGAGGATAAGCGAAAGGTTCGCAGCGCTGAGAGCACAGAGGCTCGGAGACGATGTCGATGCAGATGCAGATGCAGAGGCAGATGAAGATGAAGATGCAGATACTGATGCTGTGACGACAGAAGAGACTGAGCATAAGGTGAATGCGTCCGGTGCGTCTGGTGAAAGCGTATATATCGATACTGCAGCAGAGCATGAGAACGGAAGCATGGAACTCGAGGACGCGATAGAGCAGCTCGAGGAAGTAAGAGAAGCTGAAGAGGCCATGGAGGAACTCAGAGAGACCGCGCCTGCAGAGATCATTGCTGCAATGAAAGAAGTCTTCGACGCGGATATGCAGAAGTGTGCGCAGACTGCGGCAAACGCAGCAGATGGTAGCGCTGATGAGGCAGATTCGATGGCTTCTGATGCGGGAAAGGAGGATGAGAAATGAAGAACATCCTCAATATAATCACGCATGATGCCCGCAAGCTCACCTCGAGCGTAGTAGCGATAATCACCATAATGGGACTCTGCATAGTGCCTTGTCTCTATGCATGGTTCAACATTTTCTCCAACTGGGCACCGTATGAGTCGGATGCAACAGGTAGGATACTCGTTGCAGTAGCAAATGAGGACAACGGGGTGGAGCTTCTCGGACTGAAGGTGAATGTGGGAGACAAGATAACAGATGCTCTCAAGGCGAATGATGCCATCGGATGGAGATTCGTGGACAGCAAGGACGAGGCTGTCGAGGGCGTGTATGCCGGTGACTACTATGCGGCACTTATCGTCCCTGAGGACTTCAGCATGGACGCCATGAGTTTTGTCACGGGCACACTCATGAATCCGCAGCTCATATACTACGAGAACGAGAAGAAGAACGCGATAGCGCCTAAGATTACGGGCAAGGCCAAAACGGCCGTCCAGGAGCAGGTCAATGCGGCCTTCGTTGAGACGCTGGCCAAGTACGTCTCGGATGCCGCAACGGTCATGAACGCCAGCGGCTACAACCCGCAGCGGGTGTTCTCGGATCTCGGGGGCAAAATGGAAGACCTGGCTGACAGGCTGGAGAACTGCGAGGCCATGCTGAGCGCTGCACAGGGGCTTGCTGACTCGGCTTCGAGCCTGATGAAGGTATCAGACACTCTGCTCGGCAGCGCCGAAGTGACGGCGGAGGGTGCTGAGGGCCTTCTGGATGCTGCGGGCAAGGACGTTCCGGATGCGGACAAGACACATAATACCGTGTCAGAAACTCTGACTAAGGAAAAGAATCTCATTGACAGCAACCTGACCGGAATAAACAAGGACATGACAGCGGCAGCGCTGAATGTAGAGGCATATAACGAGTACATTCTGAAAAAGCTGCCGGCGCATAAGACGCAGGTCGAGAGCATGAGGCAGTCGGCTGAGCGCACGGAGAAGTATCTTAATGATCTCGGGTATACTGTCCTGGCAGGTCAGTTCGGCGAAATCGCTGATCAGCTTGCGGAGATAGAGACTCAGATGGATCAGCTGGAGCAGGCTGATGAGAGCACCTGGGAGGAAAGGCAGAAGCAGATAACCGACCTCAGTGACAAGATAGACCAGACAAGAAAGAATGCTGAGAGCATCGATGAGAAGAAGATAAAACAGCTGGATGCGGACCTTCTCAGCGCCATAAAGAATACAAGACAGGCGATGGCCGATGCCCGCAGTGCGCTTGGCGGCATGGAAAGCGACCTCGGCGGCCTGAGTGATGTGCTGGCAGGCTACAGCAAGTCTCTGGCCAGCCTCGAAGGCAGCCTCAACAGCACAGACGTATCTCTCAGCTACATGAAGAACGGAATCAACGCAATAGCTGAGATATTCAACCGCATCGGCGGCAATCAGACGCTGAGCGATGTCAATGACCTTCTGGCAGGTGACCAGTCAGCAGTAGCAGAGTATCTCTCATCACCGGTCAAAATGAAGACAGAGGTCATTTACCCGATAGAGACATACGGATCTGCGATGGCCCCATTCTATACCGTACTCGCACAGTGGGTAGGAGCACTCCTGACAGCCGTACTCATCAAGACGGGCGTGAAGAAGAGAGATGACCTTGTGGACATCAAGCTGAGAGAGCAGTTCCTTGGCAGATATGCTCTGTATCTCTTTGTGGGACTGGCGCAGGCTCTCATAGTATCGCTCGGTGACCTTCTGTACGTGGGCATCCAGTGCGAGCATCCTGTACTCTTCGTGCTTCAGGCATGCATGAACGGCATAGTCTTCATGATGATCAACTACGCTCTTGCTTTCTCGCTTGAGAATATAGGGCTCGGCGCAGGCGTCATCATACTGGTGCTGCAGGTAGCGGGCTCGGGCGGAACATACCCTGTGGAGGTGCTGCCTAAGGTGTTCCAGGTGCTGTATCCTGTGATGCCTTTCAGGTATTCGATGAATGCAATGCGCGAATGCATCGCGGGCATGTATGACCACACTTATGCAAAATGCATGGGTGCTCTGTGCCTGTTCTTCATAGGCGGCGCACTGTTCGGACAGATAATGCACAGGCCGGCAAAGTGGATCAACCGCCTCATAGCAGAGAGCAAGGAGAAGAGCGAGATCATGCTTTGATGCCTCAAAACGGGTGATTTCAACGGGTTGGGATTATGGCCGGGGAAATGACAAGAGAGCAATTATTTGACTTTGGACCCTAAAAGTCAATTGAATTATTAAGGAATAGAGTTACCATTAAAATAGTTGAAGGGAAACCGGGAAGATGAGTACAAAAGATAGGATCAGAGAGGCTGTTAATAGTCTGCTGCATACTTATTCTGCTGATGACCTGTCAGTCAAGATGGTGTGCGCAGAGGCGGATATCAGCAAGCAGACCCTTTATAACAACTACTACGGAATATACGGTGTGATAGAGGAGATCGTCCTCGAGATGCTGGAGCAGATGGCTTCAGAATATCCGGGTGCGGAAAACGCCCGTGAGCAGCTGAGAGCGCAGATCCGCATGATGATCTCGGAGAGGGTTTTCTTCACTCACATTTTCTGCTCCAAGTATCGCGAGGAACTGATGAGGGCCATACAGGCAAGAGTGGAGCCTCAGCTGTATTCCCGTGTGGTCTGGTATGCCGGAAAGGCCGGAGTATCACTGACGGAGCGCGAGCTGAGTACAGTAGCGGCATTCTTCACGGATATGTTCATCAATGGGCTGAGACGTTTTGCAGACATGAGATTCGAAGACGATCCGGATGAGGCGGTCACGCTTATATCCAGTCTTGTCCGCGGGCAGATGAAGACAGCGGTCATGAGGCTCGGCAGCGGTACCGATATAGAATCCGCCTGAGCAGGACCGGCAGGGAGTTCGCCTGACCAGTATTTTTGCATAATGACCAATTAAATGGCGCGTAACGGACTATTAGTTACCCAATAGCCCGCGCGCTGTTTTTTATTCTTAAAAATCTTAAAAGATTTTATGATTATTGCCTGATTAGCTGTATAATGATAATGGCTTTTTATGGCCATCAACACGTTGGAATCACTGGTTTATGAAGACAACTTATCGGGATTCTGACGGTATTAATGACGGTGTGGATGACATAATACAGACACAGGCTGATACACACAGACTGCTGTGACAGCAGGCTCAAAGATTAGCGGGGTATGAATTATGAAAAAGAATGACAAGATCCACAACTTAATAAAAAGACTCATATCGGAGATGCACAGATATAACATGAGGACTGCGGCACTTGCGGTTCTGGTTGCTCTCGTTACGGTATACATGATCATTTTGCCTGCGTCTGCTCTCACGAAGGATCATGCAGCAGAAATGGGCGGTGTCGGCGTTGACGCGGTCGAGGCTGAAGCAGAAGAAGGATCCACGGACGAGGCCGGTGCGGCAGAAGACGGGGACGTAGGCCATGAGAACGCAGAGGCCGACTCTGAAAAGAGTGGGGCGGATACTGTTATGGACGCTGACGTCGATGAGACCGGTGATGCGGACGTACCGGATGCAGAGGATGCAGAGGAAGAGGAGACCGGCGAGGGCCTGTCGCTGGAAAAGCAGGTGCTGGCAAGTGACGGACGTGACTACAGGATAACCGTTACATGCGGACCTGAAGCCTGCATCCCTGAGGGAGCGGAGCTGGCTGTCGTTGAGATCCTGCCTGAAGAGCAGAGCAAACTGCAGGAAGAGGTCCCTGAAGAGGACCTCAGCTATGAGGAGTATGTGGCAGGCACAGAGGACGCTCTCGGATGGAAGGAAGGAACCTCATCCTATGCCAGAGTGTTTGACATCAGTATCGTAGCTGACGGCGACAAGGTGCAGCCGGCTGACGGACAGACCGTCGATGTCAGGATCGAGCTTGCGGACAGCAGCGATGAGGAGCTGAGCGTCGTGCACTTTGAAGACGGCAGCAGCGAAGGTACAGTAGTCGAGAATACTACTACGGAAGAGGCCGAAGAAGGCAAGACCGTCGTATTCGATGCTGAAGGCTTCTCGGTATACTCTGTCGTGTCCAGGAAAGAGCCGGCAACGAATCCGGCTGCTGCAGACAGCCTGGACGGGAATTCCTATGCACTTGTCACTCTGAACAATGCACTTCTCCAGGGCAGACCTTTCAGTTCTGATGCCGGCAAACTCGACTCAGTATATGCTAATCCTACTGTCGGAGGAACTGTCCAGGTCACGGGCAATATCACTATGTGGCACTTCGAAGCAGTACCGGAACAGCCGGGATGGTACTATATCTCTGACGGCCATAAGAACTATATCAACATAACGAGCGGATCAGGCAATGGTGGAACTGTCACTCTTGGAGAGAAGCAGCCGATATATGTCGGCACAAGGACGGTAGACGGTCATACTGTCTATCAGCTGAGGACCGGTGCGTCACAGCAGGGCAGCAAGGCTGTAAATAACTACGAAAATAATACAAGCCACGGATTCGGTGCGTGGACATCATCTACAAATGCCAACAATGACTGGTTCCGCCTGTATGACATGAGATTTCTCGGTGACGTAAAAGTCTCCTTCGATGCCAACGGCGGCACCGGTGCAGCGCCGGAAGATATCTGGGGGATCCCGGGGAATACGATCACTCTTCCTGATTATACAGGAACACGCAGCGGATATACGTTCATTGGCTGGTCGACCCACAGAAATGTCGCCGACAGAGATTATCATCCGCTGTATCCGGCGGGAAGCAAGTACACTTTGCCTGACAGCAACACAACGCTGTATGCAATATGGACCAATAATACACCGACCAAGGGCGAATTCTATATAAGGCTCGATGGGACGATCCCGTATGAGCCGCAGCAGTATGAAAACTCTGACTATACCGGAAAGATTGAGATCACAGGTACGGTAAAGTACCAGTCCTGGTTAACGGACAATGATCCGACCAAGCCGAATAATGGGCTGTATGTTAAGAACGATGTCACTGCTAAGCTGAACCAGGTCCCGGATGTGAATCAGCTGGTCGATATTATCAACAGGAGTTCGAACAAACTTGGATTCAAGGTGCGTAATAAAGACGGCGAGCTCGTAGTCGATGAAATCACGAATCCGAGTGTTAATGCGGGTAAATACAATGTATCTGCCGGGAACGCTCTGTATGTCCTGTGGTATGTTCAGAAATTTGCAGGCGGGAACTGGCATATTGACGGCTCTTTGCTCGTAAAGAACAAGGTGAACATTGCCTATGACGGAAACACTCCGGATGGGAGCGCGAAAAACGTGCCTCTGGGATATCAGGAGACGCCGGGAACAGAAGTCACGATCGGAGCGAGCGGCCGCAAGGATGGCCCTCAGCTAACACCGACCCGTCCCGGATATATCTTCCTCGGCTGGAACACGAAGCATGACGGCTCGGGCACACCTTATAACAATAACGATAAATATACACTGAATGAGGACACCACTCTTTACGCACAGTGGTCCAAGGGCACCAACTATATGACGGTCTGCAAGACCAACAGTGAGGGGGAGACTCTGCAGGGGGCACGGTTCAAGCTGGAGGAGAAGACAGCCGGCGGGTATACTGAGAAGTACTCTGCCAGCACCGGGGAAAGCGGTACTTTTACCTATGACCGGATGGAGAACGATACACTATACCGTATGACTGAAACGTACGCTCCGAACGGGTATGAAGTGCAGAATGCATTCTTCTTCAAGGTGGATGCGAACACGGAAGGTGAGCTGCAGCTGTATGTGTGTGATAAGGACGGAAATCACATAGAGGCTCCTGACTGGCTGCAGATCTCATATACCCCGGCAGACGATCCGGACGCACATGGCGTCGCCAGAATACAGTTCATTATCAAGGATGAGCGCATCAAGAGAAACATCACATTCGTCAAAGTGGATGAGGATGGTAATCCACTTGAAGGCGCGGAATATAACCTGACTGGCTCGAAGGGAGAAGTCGCAGGCGTGCTGAAGGAAAAGTCAGACATTAACGGAGTATTCACGGCCAAAAATGCGGAGCTGGCATATGGATCATATACTCTTACGGAGACCAAGGCGCCTGTAATGTTCGCGGCAAACGAGCCTGTGAAGTTCACGCTGAACGACTACGTAGATGAACATAATGAAGGACTGACGATCACTGAGGACATGTCGGGCAGCGTAGTTTATAAGCACTGTGACGTCTCTACTGTAACAGATCAGGGGCTGACCACTACAACATATTCATATACTGTAAAGTTTAAGGATGTGAAGCAGCCTCATATCATCGTTACGAAGAATGTTGCGGTAGACGGCGACCTTAAGAAGAGCGACCTCAATACCACCATTTACTTTGCACTTACGAAAAAGGGGGAAGAGGGCTACGTCAGAAAGCCGGATGGTGACATCTGGATCGAGACAATGGAGATCCGTAACGGAGCGCCTGTTCCTGAAAGGGTCGTATTCGACGGCGTAGACTACGGTAAGTACGATGTCTGGGAGATGGCCAGGATCGACGGCGAGTACACCAGGATGTACAACGGTCTGGTCGTGGATGGCGGATTCCAGCTCGATACGGTCGCTGCGTCCTCTGCTGACGGAGGTAACAACGCGAACATTTCTGAGAATGACAAAGAAGCACAGGTCGGCTTTACCAATCACTACGGCAAGGTCACAGAGAGCACAAGATTTGAGGCAAATAAGAAGTGGGCTGACCGCGCAGGAACTGCGATCGATCCGCCGGAAGGAGCTAAGATCGAGTTCACTCTGTACTCTGAGAAGAAGGATGCGAGCGGTAAGGTGATTGAAGGAACTCAGGAGAAGGTCCGTTCGATCGAGCTTGACGGTATTCACGACCCTGACGGCGAAGATAGCGCATGGAAGGCTGTATTCAAGTATCTCCCTATACATGATGAAGAAAACAATGAGTACGTATATAAGGTAAAGGAGACTGCAACAGTAGACGGATATTATCCTAATAATTATCCGGAAGAATATTTCGTTACCAGCAGCGGAGGTACGATCACCAACCGCAAGCTCACGACAGACGTAAAGATCCACAAGCAATTTGAGCTTTTCCCTGATAATGCAGGGTTGCTTGAGGGCATCGGTGACAAGCTGACCTTTACACTGACCGGACCTGGCGGTAAGGTAGGTGAGTATAAGCTGAGCGATTTTGCCCGTATCGCCGATGCGCAGGATGGTATTTATGACTATGTCCTGACTCTGGAGAACCTGCCGTTCGGCGAGTATTCCGTCACGGAATCCGGGCAGAGTGACCTGCTTGAGGACGAGGGGTATGATCTTGCGTATACAGTATCCTCGGCGGAAGGCGAAGCAGAGGTCGATACCGGCACTGAGCAGCCGGTACTGGAACTGGATCTGCAGAACAGCTATGCGAAGAATGGGTCTCTGGTCGTCAAGAAGAACAGCATCATCCACGAGGCTGTTGATGTACCTAAGGTGCCTGAGGAAATCAGCAAAAAGAAATTCATTTTCGTCGTTAAGCGCGGGAACCTGTATCTGCAGGAGAACGGAACGCTTGATACTGTGCCTTATGAATTCGGATTGAATGAATATGAGTCCAGGACGTTCAGCAATGTCCCGGCCGGAATGTACACGGTGATTGAGCAGAATGCTTCGGTGGATGGCTATAGATGGGAAGTAGTCGGCGGCACGAGAAATGCTGACGGTACTTACAGCCTGCCGGTACTTATTTCCGGTGAAACCCTTTCCGGTGAAAGCGGCGCCGGTGAGGCACTCTTTAACAACCGCTACACCAAGATCGAGGACGCAGCCCTGAAGGTAAGCAAGAAGGTAACAGGAGGACCGGAGGGAGCGGCTTCGAAGGACTATAAGGTCGAGATCACGACAACGCTTCATGGCAGCCCTGCGTGGCTGGATGCTGATGGGAATCTGTCCGCTGAGTGGCAGGTGCTGACTGTAAATGATGGACAGACGCTGACCTTCGATAATATACCTGCCGGAACATATACTGTGACGGAAGACAAGGACGGTGCGGCTTTTTCTGACTACGAGCTCGATGTAAAGTACAGCCTGGATAATAAGACTTCTCATGATGTAACTCAGGCTGAAAGCACAGCGACTGATGCAGCAGAAGGAACGGCATCAACGACCGGCGCTTCAGAGGGCTATACTTTCACGATCCACAAAGATGGGGAAGCGGATGTAACTATAGCCAATACCTATAACTACCTGTATACACCGGTGAAGTTGACCAAGACTGTCACGGGAAACATGGGCAGCAAGACTCTGTTCTTCGGATTCGATGTGTATCTGACGGATGCTGAAGGCCACCCGATCGTTATTGAGGGCAGGACAAACAATGATGGCAAGCTGATCGGTTCCATTAACCTGAAGCATGGACAAGACACAACCATCGACAAGCTTCCTAAAGGAGCCAGAATCAGGATCGTCGAACACAATGTCCATTATGACACTCATGTAGACGGCCGGATAGGGATTGACGGAACTGAGCCAGAAATTCCGCTGGATGCAAAGACAAGCCATATCGATACAGGTGATGATACGACATACACGTATGAATTTACGATCCCTGAAGAGGGAGCTACCGTTGATTTCTACAATGACTACAATGTGGAGCAGTCAGTGGTACTCAACAAGGTCGGTTACAATAATATCGACGAAAGCCAGGTCCCTCTGGCAGGAGCGACTTTCAAGGTCTACAAGGACAAGGAAAAGACGAAACCTGTCAAGTTTGACGACAAGGAGGAACTTATTTCAGACGCTAATGGTCTTCTCTACAGCGGAAAGATTGGTGTTGGTACTTATTACCTGGATGAGACGGTAGTTCCGGACGGATATTTTACTCCTGAGGGAATGCTCGTCCTGACGGTAGATGAGAATGGTGTTACACTCGGCACTACTACGACTATCGGACAGCCTGGACTGAATGACTGGATCACCAAGAATGTTGAGAAGGTCGGCGGAGAGGATTCCGATAAAAAAGAGACTGTGTACACTGTAACGATCAGAAACACGGCAGGCGCGGTCCTTCCTGCAACAGGCGGGATAGGCACTACAGTGATCTACACCGCAGGTGCTTTGCTCCTGACCATATCCGTAATTCTGCGCGCAGTACTGAAGGTGCTTGCGATGAAGGCATAAAAAAGCATAAAGACCAGAAAAATGTACGATTCTGGACAAAAAAGTCAATAAGTCTATTGCATTATTACTCTAAACAGTATATTGTATTACCACATTTCGCAGGGCGGTAATTCCGCCCTGCGAAATGCGGATTCCTTTTTAGGAATAAGGCATGCAAAAGGGCTTTTCGTATCCATTCGGCCCGGAGTGTGCCTTTTTCTTTATGTGATTTTTCTGTATTTTCTGCGATATGTACAAGGTCATCACGTCCCCGGTGACACGCTAGATGATCGGAATCTTGATCTTCAGGTCGGACATCGGGTATGCGGAGCAGGCGTGGAACCAGCCGAGCTCCTTGTCCATGGCCCTGCGGCCGTCGCTTATAGGCGAGACGAATATGTCGCCTGCGAGGAGCTGGGATCTGCAGTATCCGCACTCGCCGCCTCTGCAGTGGGTGTCGATAGGGATGCCTGCTCTCTCGAGTGCTACGGCTACAGGCTCGTCGGCTGCTGCGTCGATGATATCCTCATGGATGCCGCGCATTACGCTGATCTTATAGGTCTTGCCGACTTCGTCCATAGGGAATCCCGGGATCAATTTGACGCCCGGCTGTGCGGCGGCATCGTGTCTGAATCTTTTCAGAGGAACATTCATCTCCTTCATGATCTTCTCTACCATGAAGTACATTACCGGTGGTCCGCAGAAGAAGAATGACGGGCCCTGTGACGGGTCTGTATCCTTGGTCATGCCGCCGAATTTAGCTGCATACTTCTCTATGATCTCTTTAGTGACAAAACCCTTCTCGCCGTCCCATTCATCGTCGTCGGACATTATGTGTACGACGTGGATCTTATCAGGGCAGGCCTTCTCAGCTGCTGCGAGCTCGTCGCCGCAGACAATATCCTTGTGGTTGACCGAGCCGAAGAGGATGGTCAGGTCAATATCCAGCTTGCCATGTGCGATCTCCTTGGCCATCGAGACAAAAGGCGTGATGCCTGATCCGCCTGCGATACCGATGATGTGATCGGAGTCACGCAGAGGTTCATACAGGAACTGTCCGAACGGAAGGGCTGCCGTAATGATCGAGCCGACCTTGACGTTCTTGAGGAACCAGTCAGGTACAAGGTAAGGCACGTTGCTTCTGATTGTGATCTCGAAGAACGGGTCTTCCTGTCTTGCTTCATAAGGTGCTGAAGAGATCGAGTACGCTCTGGTCAGAACGCTTTCGCCGATCTTCAGATAGAAGTTGGCATACTGGCCGCTCTGGAATACGGGCACATGTCCGTTGACAGGGCTGAACCTGTAAGTCTTTGAAGTAGGGGATGCGTCCCTTATTTCTGTTACGGTGAACTCCTGCTTTCCAGGGTGGAGTGCATCTGCGAGCTCTCTTATAGGGTCCTTAGGATCCGGTGTGGTGGAGCCGCTTGCGATGAGCTCCTGACGCATTTTGGTGACGCGGGAAGCGCCGCCGATATCTTTAAGAAATCCTTTTACTTTCATCGCTGCGCCTCCTTTCGGGTGTAGTCATCGATGACTGCCTTGGCGGCGGCGCGGCCGTTGGTAACGGCCGGTCCCATGCCGTTTCCGCTGATGGCATGGGCTCCCGCGAACTCGAGCCCGTCGATGAAGTGATCGTCTTCCTTCATCTGCAGACGTGCGATCGCGTGGTCATCTATGCTGTGTGAATAACCGTAAATGCTGCCTTTCCATGCGCCTACATAGTGGGCGACGGTGACTGGTGTCGATACTTCGATTTCTACGATGTGGTCATGGATGTTGATACCGCTGACACGCTCGTACTCATCGATCATGTCCTTAGCCATTTTGCGCTTGAAATCGTAGTAGTCCTCTTCCTTGAGGTCGAGGAAGCCCTGTACGAGCGGCAGGTTGGTGATCGAGAACTGGCACATCCCCTCAGGCGTAGCGCCCGGGTTGGCAAGGTCGAGGCAGATGGAGGTCAGATACTTGTAAGGACCAAGCGTTTTGCCCTGTTCCCATATCTTATCCGTATCCATGGTCTCGCCTGCGGAGAAGAGGTTGTAGTCCTTGATCCCCAGGTTCTCAGGTGTGTCATCGAGCACCATCATGACAGAGGCCGTGGTGACGGAGAGTCTGCGGCCGTTGATCATCTTTATGGCTCCTTCAGGCACCTCGGACAGCGGCTCGATCATCTGAGTGTATACCTTGTTAGGATATGCGCCGCAGATGACATAGTCGCAGTTGATGGTATCGCCTCTCCTGGTGCGTACGCCTGTAACCTTGCCGTCCTTCACCAGGATCTTCTCGACTTCCTGGCAGAACTCGATCTGAGCGCCGTTCTCCTCAGCTTTGGCCTGGAGCTTCATGCTCATCTCGTGCGAATACTTCTTAGGGACATAGCTGCCGCCTCTGAAGTAGTCTGCCATCAGGAATGCGTAGATGGTGAACGGCAGAGTGCTCATTGGGTTGCCTACATATATCCAGTACGGAGTGAGGATGTCAACGATCCTGTCAGGGAATCCGAAGGTGTCGATCACTTCTATAGCAGTGTAGCCAGCTGTTTTGACAAAATCAGGATGCTTCATGAGCATCGCAGGCTTGCTCATCGGTGTCACCGAGAGGGTGTTCATCGAGTCATAGACTCTGTTGCAGAGCTGCATGAACTCGAGCACCTTAGGACCCCAGCCCGGGAACTGAGCGTCGATCTCGTTCGCCATGGTCTCGAATCCGGAGTGCAGGGTGATATCTATATTCCTGGAAGGCTCTACGAACCTGTATGCTTCAGGAACCTTGAGCCAGTCGATATCCACACCGCACTCATCGAAGAAAGTGCCGACCTTGAGGCGGTCACTCTTGTCTCCGATGCTCATCATCTCGTGGAGAGTAGCCTCGATCTCGATCCCGTTGCGGACATAGCTTGTGGCCAGGCCGCCCGGGAGATTGTGCTTCTCCAGAATGAGGATGTCGTTGATGCCTTTCTGCTGGAGCTGGAGCGCAGCCGAGAGGCCCGCAAGAGCACCGCCGATGATAACGACATCATAGTGGTCTTTATAAAACTTCATAGTTGTTTCCTCTTCAGAATGATGCAGCCGTGCAGCTGCCTTGAGTGTTTTTACTATTACATAAAAGGCGTTCAATGGTCCGCAGGGAGCGGTCGACCCTCGGTGCGAAGTTCGACGGCGTTAGCCGGCGAATCTAGCGACCGAAGGACCATTGACGCCTTTTCTTTTGCTTAGAAGAAACGCTCAACCAGCTCGCGGCTGTATTCAGCAGTCTCATCCATGTCACCGAATGCCATGATCTCGCCTGCATAGTAAGTGTCATACTTGCCCTGCATTGCTTCTACCTTGTCGTACCAGCCATCTGCATAGTCTGCGCTGAATACGTGTGGGAAGTAGTATACGGACCACTCGTTGATGACTTCAGATGCAGGGTTGCCCATTGTCCTGAGGTCGTCCTGTACCTGCTGTCTTACCTTCTCGTAAGGGATCTCGTTGGAGTTTCTGTGCTTACGGAGTGCGTAAGTTGTGATGACCTGATCAACAGTCTCTTTCCATCTTCTGTAGTAGACCATGAGGTGTCCGAGTCTCTCAGGGATCATGTTGTCGAATACATAGTAGGAGATCTCAGGGTGATCCTCAGGCTTGGTCAGTACAGCCTGTACATCATATCTCTCATAGTCGATCTTCTTGAAGAGAGCCATCTCGTCATCTCTTGTATCGAAGTACTCTACCATGCCCTTCATTCCGTCTGTACGTGTTCCCGGGATGTAGAGAGGAGCGGTGACGATGATCTTGTCATACTCTTCGACCTTGCCGTTTACTGTTACGTAAACCTTGCCGTCCTTACGCTCTACCTTCTCGATGTTGCTGTTCAGTCTTGCAGGGTTCTTGAGCTTGTCGTTCAGGCATTCCCAGATGTACTGAGTACCCTGTTCCCATGTCCAGAGGTTGACCTTGACGAAGTTCATTGTTGTCTGGAAGTCGAGATACTTGAGTACGTAGCCTGCAGGGATCTCGTCAAAGTATCCGTAGCCGAATGCTGTGAAAGGTCCGATCCATACATCCTGGATGAGGTCTACCTTGTTCTTCTTGCAGAATTCCTTGAAAGGAAGTGCGAGGTCCTTGAGGTTAGGGTTTACACCGCTTACAGGCTCTCTCTCAGGAGTTACGGCAAAACCTTCGTAACGTCCCTCAGCAACGCCGCGGTGACCGTTTATGTCATATCCCTTGTACTTGGTCTCGAGGAGCTCTCCGAACTCCTTGAGCTGCTTCTTCATCTTGAGAAGTCTTGGGATCTTGAGGATGTTCTTCTTAGGTTCGAACGGCTCGATGACTTTGCCGTTCTTGTCCTTGTAGTTACGATTGAGCTGCGGACCGTCGTGAGTGATGCCGCAGAACTCTTCTACATCATGTACAGCGTAGTATGAAGGAACACCCATGATAGCGCCCATCTCATAACGCTTGCCGTTGTAATGCGGGGACCAGCACTTTCCGCCTACACGGTCGAGTCTCTCGAGGATAGTGTAGTTCTCATAACCCTTCTGCTCGAGATACATACCTGCCGAAAGTCCTGCCGGGCCTCCGCCGATGATGCAGATTTTCATATTCTTATCAGCCATTTTTTTGCCTCCTTAAAATGATCAATATGACTGTAAAGGCGGGAACTGCGGTGTTGCAGATCTCACCCGGATGGAAACCGCCAAAAGTGTGATTTTTTCAACAAAAAATGACATTTTTTTGCAGATTTTGGTGGTGAACCTTTGTAAATTATTATATGATTGTGATACTTAATTATCAAGGAAGACAAGGCAAAACAAGAGCTTATATTTACCGGAAGGTAAGAGGGGAATAGGTATGAAAAAATATAATTCATTTATAGAGCTTACTGAAGCTTTTGCCGGTAGAGAGGGGACCGCTCTTGAGTATCTTACAGAGGGCGGAAGTATCGGGAGCATGAGCTACAGAGAGCTCGCTGAGAAAATCAAAGAGAGAGCCGCATTCTATGCGACCAAGGGCCCGGGGACTGATTACGTATATGCAAAGCCGGAGCCTGACGCGGTGATCGAGATATTCGCTGCGGTATATGCAAAGCGCTGTATCATCATGGCCGATCCGATGATGCCTGAGAAGGTTCTCGAGGAAGCTGTTGCTGGCGCTGATAAGTTCGTTATCAATGCGACTGAGAAGAGAGGCGATGGAGAGATGCTCTTCTTCACGTCAGGAACTACCAGCAGAAGCAAGGCAGTAAGACTTACTTCAAAGTCTCTGTGCTGCAGTGCGTGGAGCGGACAGAGCATGCTCGCGTGCGGAGAAGGGGATAAGATCCTCTGCGTACTTCCGCTTTCGCATGTATTCGGATTCGTCTGCAGCCTGCTGTGGGGCCTAGCATACGGAGCGACTATAGCGCTTTGCTCTGATGTGCGTGACCTGTTCGCTGCACCGGCTAAATTCAGACCGACCATACTGCCTGCAGTACCTTCTATAGTAGAGGCGCTGGTCAGGTATAACGCGCTCAATCCTGAGCTGAAGACAGTGCTCATCGGGGCGGCACCTTGCACTCCGGAGATCGCTGACAAGCTGAGAGAAAAAGGCATAAATACTTATTTTGGCTACGGCCTGACAGAAACATCGAGCGGCATTGCCATTACACAGGACCTCGACGAGCCTGAGGCACTGTATCCGTGCCCGGGAGCAGACATACAGATAGAATTCGATGGAGAGATCACCGTTGCGACACCTTGCATGATGAAGGGATACCTGGGATATCCTGATCTGGAAGAAGGATACAGGCTGTATACAGGAGACCTCGGCTATTTCGATAAGGATGGCAGACTCCATCTGCAGGGCCGCAAGAAGGACGTGCTGATCATGGCGGACGGCACCAAGATATACTGTCCTGAGTATGAGCACGACCTGGCGGAAATGAGCGGTCAGGAAGACATCGCTCTCATTGAGAGAGACGGAAGGGCCATCCTGGTGGCAGGAGCGGGCTCTGATGTCGAAAAGCTCAAGGAAGCAGTAGTTGAATACAACAAGACGATGCTGAGATCCCAGCAGGTGTACAGGATAGAGGAGTTCGGAAGACCTCTGCCGCGCACCATGACAGGCAAGCTGAGAAGATATGAGCTGGGAAGAAAGTATCAGCAGTAAGGTGAACTGACGGTCTTCCGCTGACATTTTGCATGAAACAGACAGCAGCGGTGCTATAATAGCAGTGGTGCAATTCGCTGCTAAGGAGGAAAAAGAAATGGCTACTTATACACGTGATGAGATGAGAGAAAAGACGATCAAGCTGATCCATGACTTTATCCCTGAACTGCAGAACGCAGAGCTCGATGAGTCTTCAACGATCAACACTGATACCAACATCGACTCGCTGAGTCTGATCATGCTCATCACCAAGGTGGAATCCACTTTCGATGTACGCATCCCGCGCAAGGAGTGGAACAAAATCAATACACTCGGAGAGCTTCTCGACAAGGTCGAGCAGTACAGGAAATAGTATCCGGTAACGGACGGATCCGGGAGAACAATGGATAATAAACAAGACCGCCTTACATATGAAAAGAAAATACTGATCCGCAGTGAACAGGTGGATATGACAAGAAGGCTCCGCATGTCGGAGCTCTTCCGCATTATGGAGGAAGCTTCGATTGCTCATACTGAGGAACTTGGCTGTACCAGAGACAGGACGCTTGACCGGGGACTGCTGTGGATCATCACGCGCCAGCAGGCTGAGATAGAAGAGCTGCCGGCCTACGATGAAGAGATCACTGTCCGCAGCTGGCAGGGGGACATGATGCACGTCTTCTTTCCGAGATTCTACGAGATCGAGCGCGCAGGCAAGGTTATCGTCCGCGGGCAGGCTCTGTGGATGCTCATAGATGAAGAAAGCCGTCAGATGATCATGCCTGAGGACTACGACATCTTTATCCCGGGCAGACCGGGCAGCGATGACATGCTGCTGGCGCCGGTCGTCATTCCTGAGGAACTGAAAGCGGAAGAATCAGGAAATGGAAGCGGCGGCGGTCAGGTGATCAGGCAGGATCTCGTGACCCGCTTCAGTCAGGTCGACATCAACGGGCACATGAACAACACCAGGTATTTTGACATTATCGATGATGCGTTGTATACTATGGGCTCTGCGGCAGGCCCAGAAAAAAGAGTGCCGGCTCTTGTGAAGGCTAATTATCTCAGCGAGCTCCGTGCCGGAGACTGCTTTACTCTGACAGGGTATGCTGACCGGGGAGCAGACAGTGCAGCTGCAGAAGATGCGAAGACCGGCACTGCTATGTACTTTGAGGGGGCAGATGCAGATAAGGTGAAATTCCGCATCGCATATGAATTCTGACGGGGATGCGTTTTGCGCACTTTGACTTCAGGACGGAACCGTAATAATAAAATATAGAACGTAAACTTAGAGATAAATGGGAAAGGGACGATCACTTACTGCAATCTATTCATGTGTGCAGGCTCCGTTCTGGATGAGCCTGTGCATTTTTAGTGGCTTCTGTGCGGTATATCTGCAGTCGCTCGGGTATTCGAATGCAGAGCTTGGCATAGTCCTGGCATGCGGTACTCTTCTGGGGTCTCTTCTGGGACCGTGGCTGTCATCTGCGATAGACCAGAGCACGGAGGACCGGGTCACTGCGTCGACCGTGATGCCTCCTGTCCTTGCAGCCGAAGCAGCGGCGCTCATCGTGCTGATGCTTCTGCCGGCGAAGGGGATCGTGACATCGGCTGCCTATGCGATGTTCATAGGTCTGTCGACATCGGTCAATTCGCTCAACCTGAGACTTTACACTGACGGGCTCTACAGCGGATATCAGATCGACTACGGCATAGCCAGAAGTATGGGCTCGGCCGGATATGTCGTGACCTCGTTTATTGCAGGTCTGCTGTGCGAGCATATATCGCCGCGGATCGTGCCGGCGGCCGGTCTTGTAATATGCATAGCCCAGTACATATCCTTCAGGCGATATTCCCGTTATCTGAAAGAGGAGTTCCCGGGAACAGGCAACAGCTCTGAAGATAGCGGAGATACGGCAAACGGTACTTCCGGCAGGGAAGCTCTCCCTATGTGGAAGTTCCTGCTCAGCAACAAGAGATTCTGCATGATCCTTGCAGGCACGGTGCTGATGTTCTTCGCGCACAATACGCTGTGCAACTTCTTCATAAATGTCGTCAGAAACGTGGGCGGCAGCACCAGCGACATGGGCATGCTGAACGGACTTATGGCACTCTTCGAAACACCGGTCATATTCTTCTACAGCAGACTCACACGCAGATGGAAGACGTCATCCATACTGCGTTTTGCATTCCTGATGTTTACGGTCAAAGCTGCAGCTCTCGCTGCAGCGGCGTCAGTCGGTCAGATAGCGGCGGCGCTTCTTCTGCAGGCACCGTCCTTCGGACTGTACACCGGCGGGATCGTGGTGTATGTCAACCACACCATCGCACACGAGGACTCGGGCAAGGCACAGAGCCTCGCTTTCACCATGACGATGCTTTCCAATGTATTCGCGAGCACGATATCCGGACATCTTTATGATGTGATGCCGGTCAGCTCCGTTATGTGGATCGCAGCCGCGGTCTGCATGGCAGGGAGCATACTCGCGGTGCTGGGAGTGAAGACCACTAAGATATAGACAGAACTTACATAAACTGAAAGCCAGAGCTGTACGGAGCCGCTGATGAGCGGACGCCGGAACTCTGGCTTTTTATTGCGTCTGTTAATTATGTGCCCTGATGCAGGGCGGGGAGCTTAAGCTCTCTTGTTGTCCTCTACGAATCTTCTGATCTTGAGGCCTGTTGTCTTGTCGAACTCACGCTTTCTGATGATCACGTGGGCGATCTTCTTGAATCTCGGGGACTTCTCGTTGATCCTGTCAACCTCTGACTCAATAAGAGCCTCTGCCTGCTCGTCAGTGTAGCCTTCGCCGAGCTTGCCTGCAACAGCGTCCTCATCAAGCCTTACTGTAGCGCAGATGCCGTTCCACGGGGATGACGGATCGGTGTCGCCGCCCCATACCATGCACTCTGAGATGTAAGGGCATCCGAGGAGGTATCCTTCGAGTTCTTCAGGGAAAACGTTCTTGCCGTTTGCGGCGATGATGACGTTCTTCTTGCGGCCTGTGATGAAGACGTAGTTGTCTCTGTCGAGATATCCGAGGTCGCCGGTGTGGAACCAGCCGTCCGGATCGAGGACTTCGGCAGTGCGTTCAGGGTCCTTGTAGTAGCCCATCATGATGACAGGGCCTCTGAAGCAGATCTCGCCGATGCCGTTTTCGTCCTTGCCTTCGATCTTACATTCCACGAAAGGCATCAGGTGGCCTGCAGAAGAATTCTTAAGATACTTCTTCTTGTCCGGGTTGAGCGCTACGATAGGCGAGCACTCTGAAAGGCCGTAGCCCTGCATAGCGTTGATATCCAGGTCGGTGAAGAAGTCGAGGATCTTGCCGTCGATAGCAGCACCGCCGGAGATGATCGCACGGAGCTCACCGCCGAAGACAGCCTTGATGCTGTTTCTGACCTTCTTAGGGAAGCGGATCCTGATGTGGGCCTCTTCGGTCTTCTCGAGGAGGAGCTTCAGCAGGATCTTGTCGCTGACCTGATCGTGCAGGCTGCGCATGATCTTGTTGTAGAAGTTCTCTATGATGATAGGAACTGCCAGCATGATAGTCGGCTTTGCTTCCACGATGTCCTTACGGATGTACTTGAGTCCTCTGGCAAAAGCGATGCTGGCACCGCTGTATACACATGAAAGGAATGTCGCAGTGCACTCATATGCGTGATGCATCGGGAGGACTGAGAAGCATGTGTCGCCCGGACGCGCCTCGAACATCGACTGAACGAGTATGGTATCAAGCAGCAGATTGCGGTGGCTGAGCATTACGCCCTTGCTGACGCCTGTTGTACCTGATGTGAACAGGATGGCAGCGAGGTCGGTGTTGATGATGCGCGCATCGATATAGCTGCGGTTGCCGTTCCATACCATTTTGCGGCCCTTTTCGCGAAGCTGCTTCCATGAGAGGAGTCCGTTCTCCGCATCCTCGTCATCATCAAGTTCAGCGCATATGACATAGCGGAGCCCTGTGTCGCCGGCCGCTTTGATATTCTTGAACATCTCGTAGTACTTCTTGTTCATGGTGAGAACTGCCGAGAGTTCACCCTTGATGGTCAGCTGGTGCAGCTCGTCCTCATTGAGCTCTCTGTCGAGAGGGACTACAACTCCGACTCCGCCGATTACCGCCAGGTAGGATTCGCCCCATTCCGCGGAGTTGCGGCCGATCACTCCGATGTGAGTGTTCTTGAGACCGAGGTCGATGAGAGCAGTACCGAGTGCGTTGACATCTTCAAGCACGCGTCTGAAGGTGATCTCCTGATAAGGCAGCTGGGAGCTGTACTTCTGCTTGAAAAGCGGCAGGTCTCCGTGATGCTCGGCAGAGTAGTTGAGCGCGTCCTTGATATCCGTAACAACGTGCTTATCCTTGAAGAGATAGCGCTTGTCCTTGGAGTTCTTCAGCTGCTCAAGCATGTCAGCGATGACTTCGCGCTCACGCTGCTTGATGTTCCTGTATTCGCGGTCAGTGTATGCTCTTTCTTTCTGTTCCATTGTATGTTTGTCTCCCTGTGTTGTCTGCGGGCAGATGCATGTGTCTGCCACAGTCCTGTACCCCTTCTGTGTGAAGCGAATAAAGCTTATTTAACCTGGTTATTATATTGCGAAAACCCATGATAGACAAGCAAATAATGCGTGAGCGGGCGATAAATACACATATTGGCTGAATTTGTACCCTGGCAGGGGGATCAGTGACTGATGAGTCCACCCCGGTATATATTATTGGTGCTTGATTTCTGCGGGCAAAATGCGGAAAATTGAAGGTAGGAACGGCGGTGCCGGCCGGCGGGGCGCGGCATCTGCGCATACCTGAAAGGATGGTTGTTTCAATGGGACTTTTCGGCAGGAAAAAGAGTCAGGATATCCCGGTGCTGAAGCCGGAGGCGGGGGAGCCTGTGCTCCGGTGCAGCATATGCACGGGGGAGCAGACGCTGTGCATAAGGGAGTCCGGTACGGGCAGGCTGAAGGAAATAATGCTGATCCGGAGCCCGGGCGAGCTTGAAGAGGTGTGCAGGGCCAACGGTATCGACCCGGAGAAGGTGCCTAAGGTGTATTAGAAATGCATCTGATGCAGTCTGACTGCACATAATGACAGTGGGGGACTTGTATTATGAAGATCGAAAATCAGGCGATGATGTTCGCTTTTCTGTGTAAGTATACGGTGGAGGCCAAGGGCGAAGAAGGGCGCGCCGTGATACAGGAAGGCATGAAGAGATACGGCAGGGAGCGCGGAATGAGAATGGCCATGCGCGCCAGGGCGAACGGTGACCCGGTCGCTCTGTGGACCAATCAGGCATACGGCGAGTGGAAGCCTGACTATGCGGGACAGATGGAATTCGGCACTGTACGCACTGAGCCGGCTCTCGTTACATATATAAGCAAGTGTGCGTGGTGCGAGGCGTGGAAGAAGTATGACATCCTCGAGTACGGACGCGAGTACTGTGTCAATGTGGACGCGGCAGTGTATGAGGGATTCGGCGAAGGTTTCGGGGAAGGCGTGGTCTGCACACCTGTCACCACTGCCATGAGCTGGGGCGGCGACTGCTGCCAGTTCGACTGGGGCCTGCCTCTGACCGCTGATGAACAGCAGATGATCGCGGACAGGAAGGCTGAACTCGGCACAAGTGCGATGAAGGATTTTGCATATCATACGGCACACATATACTGCGCCATCACCGATACTATCTGCAAGAACTTCCCTGATGACTCGCATGAGATCATCAGAAAGGCAGTCGCTGATTATATAGACCTGTATGGACAGGAGGATTATGATGCTTTGCTCGAATTCTCCCCGGAGGATTTTCAGAGAGCTTAGTAATAAAGAAAGGAGAAATGGGACAATGAAATTCGGAGTGATCGGATTCGGAAACATGGGCGGCGCTATCGTAAGAGGCGCTCTTAAGAAGGGGACACTGAAAAAAGAGGATGTAAACGTATACGACATCCTTGACATCAGGAATCAGGAGGCTGCTGAACTCGGACTGCACGTATGCGCTGATGACGAGGCTGTATGCGCTGAGTCGGATATCATCCTGCTGGCAGTCAAGCCGCAGCAGATGGAAGAGGCTCTTGGTATGTGTAAGAAGGCTCTCGCGGGCAAAGCGATGATGTCTATCGTCGCAGGTGTCAGCATCGAGAGACTGAAGAATGCGATCAGCGGCAAGTCTCCGAGGATCCTGAGGCTGCTGCCGAACACACCGGCTCTCGTGTTCGAGGGGGCTTTCGGACTGTGCAAGGAGACAGACTTCACTGATGATGAAAAGAAGTTCGCTGCGGACCTCTATGAGTCGATCGGCATAGTGGAATGGGTCAAGGAATATGACATAGATGCTATCTGCGGCCTGTCAGGCGGCGGTCCTGCATATGCGGCAATGTTCATCGAAGCTCTTGCTGACGGCGGTGTCAAGCAGGGACTGACAAGAGCTGTGGCTACCAAGATGGCAGCGCAGACTGTCCTCGGTACAGCTAAGATGATACTGGAGACGGGAATGCATCCGGGACAGATCAAGGACATGGTATCCTCACCGGCAGGAACGACTATCGAAGGCGTTGAGACTCTCGAGGAAGGCGGCTTCCGTCACTCTGTAATGAAGGCGGTAGTCGATGCGACCGACCGCTCACGCGAACTGTAATCAATACATTCATGATCAAAGGCACTACAAGAGCAAGGACATACAGAGCTATATACAGATTACTGGACCGGGTCTCCCCGGTCCCGTTTGACTGCGGAATGATATGCGGAGCGGCATGCTGCACTGCGATAGGCGAAGAGGACATGGGCATCTATCTGCTGCCGGGAGAGGAGAAGATCCACGACAGGCATGCGGACTGGCTCACATGGAACACCCAGAGCACGGAGGAGTATTTCTTCCCTGAGTCGTGGCACGGGAATGTCCACTGGGTGCGCTGCAATGAGCCGCCTCACTGCCCGCGCGAAATGCGGCCGATACAGTGCCGCACTTTTCCTCTGTCTCCGCATCTGACAGAAGATGATGAGCTGATAATGGTCTGGAATGATGATGAGCTGCCTTATCTCTGCCCGATGATCGAAGATGAGGTCGAGCTGGACCCGGATTTCATCAGGGCGACGCACACCGTGTGGAAGCACCTGATCAGGGATCCGCTTATCTATGATCTCGTCAAAGCTGACTCGCAGGTGAGGACAGAAGGAGCTGTCGCTGTAACGGGAGAACCGTCCGGTGATGATATGGCTGAATGGATCGAAATTTGATATGAGTCTCGAAGGAATAAAAGAAAACGACAAAAATACAAATATGTTTATAAAGGAAAAACAGGTCGCTTCACTCTTTCCTGAGCGTCCTTCCGACTGCCACAAGGGCAGCTTCGGTTATGTTACGCTGATAGGCGGCTCACTTGAATACAGCGGCGCGATAAGGCTCGCGGCACATGCTAATGCTGCGATGCACAGCGGCGCATGCGAACTGCCTGCTCAGGCTGATGCTGCGATGAGGAGCGGAGCCGGAGTAGCCACTGTCGCTGCTCCGAGGAGCATATGCCCTCTGATATTGCCGCAGGTGATGGAGGCGACACTGTATCCTCTCAGCGATGAAGCAGGAGAGCTTGTTTTCAATGAAGAGGAATTCGCCCGCCTGTGCAGGAGGTATGACTGCATAGCTTTCGGTATGGGGATAGGCAACTCGGATGAAACGCTTAAAGCGGTAGAGTATCTGCTTACCCATTATGACCGCAACCTTATCCTCGATGCAGACGGACTCAATGCCATGGCAAGGCTTGATCACAAGATCATAAGGGAATCAAAGGCTCAGCTCATTCTGACTCCTCATGCGAAGGAGTTCTCCAAGCTTTCGGGCATGACTGTGGCTGAAACCAAAGCGGATCCTGTCAGCGCGGCAAAATACCTTGCAGCTGAACTGGATGCTGTCGTACTTCTGAAGGGAAGCACGACGGTCGTTGCAGGACCGGACAACAGAGTTCTTCTTACAGACAGGGGATGCCCCGGAATGGCGACCGGCGGAAGCGGTGATGTGCTGTCAGGCATTCTTTCCGCACTGTGCGTCAATGCGGATGACCTGGTATTGGCAGCAGCTGCCGGAGCGTACATAAACGGCGCTGCAGGCGAACTGGCCCAGAGCCGCAGGAGTGATGTCACCATGACATCGTGGGACACCGCAGAATGTGTTGCAGAGATAATTGAAGGGATAATAAAGAGACACAGAAAATAATCTGTTTCCATGATTCTGTCAGTCTTTCACGGCAAAAGGAGATTGTAGTATACTGATTATCGTAATGATGGCATTGTAATCAGCAAAGGGGGCGCCCATGGATAGTATCAAAGATAAGCTGCCAATCATCGCGGTCGTATTGTCCGTACTCAGCATTATAATGGTGATCACTATGTTTGTTGAGGTCAACAGGCTCAGATCGCCTGAAGAGGGGACTGAGACACAGTATGTCATGTACATCGGGACGAATGACAAGGACACCAATCTGCCTAAATACTCTCAGGAAAGCTGCAGAGAGATAGTGGATAAGATATGCCTTGAGTATTTTGAGGGATATACACTGCAGGAGGCGACCGGAGCCTGGACGGACGAGAACAACCGCGTGACGCATGAGTACACGATCGTCTGCTATTTTGACGATACAGACCGGAATACCGTAAATCTTGCAGCGGATGAGATCATGAAGGCGCTGAATCAGCAGACGGTGCTGATCGAGCAGGATAATATACGTATGGAATACTACAGCGGAAGCGAGGATTAATAAAGTAATGAAGAGATCTGAAATAAACAGCGTCATACGCGAGATGGAAGAGCTTATCAATAAGGTGGGATTCGCTCTGCCGCCATTCTGCAAATGGACACCAGAGGAGTGGGAGAGCAAAGGTCATGAGTACGATGAGATAAGAGACAACATGCTCGGATGGGATATAACCGACTACGGACTCGGGGACTTCAGCAAGGTCGGCATGGGACTTATCACACTGAGAAACGGCAACCAGCATGATCCGAAATACAGGAAGACATATGCTGAGAAGCTCCTCTTCCTGCGCGATGATATGATATCCCCGATGCACTTCCACTGGGTGAAGTCGGAAGACATCATCAACCGCGGCGGCGGGACTCTTCTGCTGCAGGTCTATAACGATGACGGAAACGGCGGGCTCGCAGATACCGATGTGCTGGTCAACTCGGACGGTCGCTCCTACTATGTGCCTGCAGGGACTGAGGTGAGACTTGAACCGGGTGAGAGCATCACTCTGTGGCCTCATCAGTATCACGAGTTCCATGTTGTGCCGGGATCGGGAAGTGTACTTATAGGAGAAGTATCCCAGTGCAACGATGACAACACCGACAACAGATTCTATGAGCCGGTATACAGATTCCCTGAGATAGAAGAGGACGAGCCTCCGTACAGACTGCTCTGCAGCGAGTATCCTGCGGCGAAGTAGTCAGCTGCGTGATGCAGCCGGTGCGGACACAAGACGCCTGAACAGCAGGCACAGAAGACCGCTTACAGCAATAATAGAAATCACATAAAGCGCCAGCCCGAGAGGGATCCCGGCGCTTTTCTGTATTATATCGACCAGTGGCTGCGGTGACAGGTGATAAGGATTCAGGTAAAACATCGCTGCGTAGCTGTGGGGGATGAGCCCCTCTGCATAAGAGGCAGCCATAAGTGGCTCGACTGCGATGTTGATGCATACCGCAGCAGCGCACATCACAAGAAAGAGCACGGTCGCACGCGCAAAACCGCGCCGCGAGAGATCTGCCATGCGTGAGAGCAGTATGGTAAGGCTGATCATAAGAAGGATCCCGTGCCAGATAAATCCGTGCAGCGTGAGAGTAACATAGGAGCGGAGATAATCCTCTGGAATGATGAGAGCGGCAGCGGCCCCGGTGAAAGTATAGACTGCCAGGAAAGTGAAGACAGGCCCGGCGGCAGAGGATCTCACACCATCTGCACCCCTGCAGAGGAATGGCAGCAGTATGCACAGATACACAGGCACTGAGCACAGCTGGAACGGGAAGTACCACCAGTCATAGGTGCCGCCGTTCACAACGCAGTACAGGAACAGCTGCTTGTATACTTCCATGATGACGAGCACCCACCCGCACACCGCGAGAAAACGGATCCTGCCGGAGACGCTCAGCCGTTTTGCATAGAACGCACCCGCAGCTGCGATGATCACGGCAATCAAAACCGCGGCGATATGAAAAGTCCCGAACATTGAAGGGACCTCCATGCGCCATGCAGTATATTCAGGAAAATGCTGCAGTGATCCGCTGAGAATAATCATAGAAGTCTAGGTGATGAAAAGGTTTTACTTACGGAAATTGTACTTCAAAAACCTGCCGGTGAAAACAGCCGTATACAAAACTGTTTTTTACAGGTACAACAGCCGCTAAATGGTGAGACTGGTTGACCCCGCAAGGATTCACCTATAAAATAACTATAACTGTGCATAAGGGTATGAAAACGGACAATAAACATATGGGAAGAAACAGAAACCATAAAAAAGAAATAAGAAAACGCATCGGCGTCATGCTTTTGTCACTTGTTGTGGCAGTGACCATGATGCCTGTTTTCGCGTTTGCTGATGAGACTCCGGTGCCGGATGATCAGGCTCCTGCAGAAGCTGCAGAGATGCAGGAAGAACCTGCTGTTCAGGAGGATGAGCAAACAGAGAAAGTGATCACTGATATAGAGATCGTTGCAGATGCAGACAACGTGAACGGCTCTTCTGAAAGCGGATTTGGGCAGACAGAGATGATCGTTCCTGAACCGGAGGCGGTAAGGATCACTGGCGGGGCAGATGATGAAAAACAGCTGCTCGGTGAGTTCGTTGAGAAGGAAACATCTGATCAGGTTGCACTCAATTCTGGTGAGCAGGTAAGAATAAAGTCAGTCCGCGGCGATAGGCTCAGAGGAAATACAAAGAAATATTATGAAGCACTGGTCGCCGGAATCAGCCGGATTGCTGAGGGAAGTCAGACAGAGGCTGTAGTGACTGTAGATCTCAGGGACCTTATGGGAGGCAGACTATCTTTTTCTGCTGCAGATCTCGGAGTTAATTCTCTTTGGGTCGAAGGTAAATTTAGTCCTCTGGCACAGCAGGCGTTTGAAGAGAAATTCAGATGTGACATCAAGCCTCTTTACAATGCTCTTCTGTATGATCTGCCTTACAAGTTCTACTGGCATGACAAGACCGTAAACAGCGGGGCAATGTTGTTCAACGTCGTTTCCGCTAAGACCGGTGAACCGGTCGGCTACTATGCGAACAGCTCATCAGTCTACTTTAAGGAGGCTGATGATCCTGTAGTTAGGTTCTCTTTCTGTGTATCAGCGGATTACAGTCCGGATGGGCAGAAAGGTACTCAGAAGCTTAAAGCAGAGAGAATAGCCGATGCAAATGCTGCTGCGAAGAATGCGGCTGCCCTGATTACTGAAAACAAGGACATCACTTCCGACTACCAGAAACTGATCAATTATAAAGATTACATTTGCGATAATAATGTGTATAACTCTGCAGCTGCAAGTACTGTCGGCACTGCCGACTACGGTGATCCATGGCAGATGATATCTGTCTTCGATGGAAAGCCCGAGACAAATGTTGTATGTGAGGGATATTCAAAAGCTCTCCAGTTCCTATGCGATCATACTGATTTCACGAGCAGCATAGTAGAGTGTTACTCAGTTTCAGGCAGGCTGGACACTAATGTATCTTATTCCGGTACAGTATCCGGGAAGATGGCTAATCATATGTGGAACATCATCAGAATGAATGACGGCAGATACTATATGGCCGATATTACAAACTGTGATGGATCGACAAGTTTTGCACCTGATAAGCTATTCCTTAGGGGTAGCGCCACAGCAAGCACTCCGTCAGAGGGATACAGATTTAACGGCAATAACGGAAAATATCTGTACTACCGCTACGATACCGACACTGTGTCGATGTTTTCATATGAACTTGAACTGTCAGATTCGGATTATAGCACTGAAACGACTGCTGATGAGGGGCAAATTTCCGCAGGCATAAAGAAAGCGATTGACCAGAGGTCAGTTGCTGATGATGCGCATGAGACAGAATTATATAATGCGCGAAGGGCTGCAGCAGCAGCGGCTGAAAGTGCAATCGTTGAGGCGGCAAGAAAAGCTGCTGAAGAAGCGGCAAGAAGACATGTGCATGCATATCATGCAACAAATTACCTCGATTATGTGACATACAGATGTACAGGCTGCGGCTCATCGTACTCCGTATCGAAGGTCATAGTCGATCTGCCTAAAGTCTCGATCAAAAAACCGGGAAGGGCTAAGGCATCCTTCACAGCCAAGTGGAAGAAGCTCAGCAAGAAGAACCGCAATAAGGTCGGCGGTATCGAGATACAGTACAGTACGAGAAGAGATTTTGCTTCATCGTATACCGTAACAACTGCCAAGAAGACGGCGGCAAGTAAAAAGTTCAAAAAGCTCGCACGCAAGACCACATACTATGTGCGTGTTCGCTCCTACAGTTGGATCAGCGGTAAGAAGCACGTATCGGCATGGTCCGCGGTAAAGAGTGTAAAGACAAAATAGTCATAACAATATAAGGGGAACAAGGGACAGGAAAGAAGGAAGTAAAATGCAACTGAAACTGAGAGACGAACTCCTGAATATGGAGAAAGTAAGCTACGCGATGGATCACATCGAGCTGCCTGAGGGCGGTGTCGACTGCAGCGAGGGCTGTACACCGTACGGATTTCCGCCGGAAATGCTCAAGGCAGTAGAGGATTTTGACATGAACAGGCTGGGACCTTATCCGCACAGCACAGCGATTTTTGACGGCCTGCTCGAATACTGGAAGGGTCAGTTCTTCCTTGAACCGGAAAATCTCTTCCTGACCGACGGAAGTATTGCAGCCATCTACGTTGTCTGCAACATTTTCAACCGTCCGGGAGCCAAGGTCATAGGCGTTGCACCTCAGTTTACGGATTTTGAGATGACAGTCCGTCTGCTCGGCATGGACTATCAGCCGGTGATGCTGAAAAAGGAGAACAATTACACCATCGATCCTGATGAGATCATCGAGGCGATAGATGAAGAGACAAGTCTCGTATACATTGATAATCCGAACAACCCGACAGGTCAGGTCATAGACAGCTACGCTATTGAGCAGATCCTCAAGAAGGCTGAGAAGTGCGGTGCGGCAGTAGTAGTCGATGAGGCATATGGTGACTTCATGCCTAACCAGAACTCGGCTGCAAAATTCCTTGAGAAGTATGAGTGCATGATCATGATGCGTACGCTCTCCAAGGCGTTCGGTCTTGCCGGCCTCAGGATAGGCTACATCATCGCTCACAAGCCGGTCATCGCAGCTATGCGCAAGATCACGAACCCGTATCAGGTGAGTGAATTTGCCCGTGAGCTCGGCGGCGAGGCTCTGCGCCATTCATACCACATCTGGGAGAATGTCACTGACTTTGCAAAGATGAAGAGGGAGATCAAAGCGACGGTAGGTCATAAGCTCCACATCGCGCAGACCTATGACACCGTATCTATATTCCTGCTCTGGCACGATGACGAGAACGTAGATCTCAAACAGGAATTCTTCGACAGAGGAGTGCTCTGCGTATCCGGATCCGACTTCACCGGACTCGGAAAGAATTTTGCGAGAATAAGACTTCCGAAGATAGATGAGTTCCCTGTTCTGTTCAGGGCGATCAAAGCGATCGATCTCGGGGAGTAGTGATGCGGCGGCGCGCCGGAAAGTTGCGGCTGCAGAACTGAGAATAAAAAACAATAAAAGCGCCTGACGGCTCGATGCTGTCAGGCGTTTTGAATTCTGTGATATGTCTGTGCGTCTGTATATGCAGCCCCGGATATCAGGAATCGAGGAGATTCTCAAAGCTGCTGACTATGCTGCCGCTGATGCGGCCTGTGTGGACATCACAGTAGTTTGCTATAAGTGTTCCGACGATCAGGAGAACCATGGCTTCGGCTTCCTTCTTGCCGACTTTGTTCCCGTATACCTTGATGAGAGCATCTTCCATGACTTTGCGCCAGTCTGCGAATTCCTCTTTGACAACAGCGGCGATCTCAGGGTTGTAACGGGTCAGAACATAGATCTGCGTAAGTGCACTAGGGCGCTTGTCACCGAAATTGTTTTCTGCTACATATGACATGAATGCGTTGAGATAGTTGATGTTCGACTTGTAGCGCTTGCGGCTGTGTGTCTCAAACCAGTCGATACAGATCTGCGAAACGAAGTCGCGGACGTACTTGATGTAGCTCAGTACGAGATCATCCTTGCTGTTGAAATAATTGAGAAGGTTGGCGTGTGACATGCCGGCTTCTCTTGCTATATCCCTGAGAGAGACGTTCATAATAGGAGTCTCTTTCATGCATTTCTCAAATGCCATCAGGATATCCATCCTTACCTTTTCTTTATCTACTATCAGTGGCATAAGCCTCTCCTTTTCCCGGCCCTTTTCTGACCAGCACGGAACAAACCTGACCGCATGGTCATTCGCTTACTATGCAGTATTGTATCAGAAAAAGCTTGAAAAATGAATGGATCGAGACATTAATTCCACTCTGTATGAAAAAAATGCAATTCGCAGTTTCTGACCTCTAATCATTCTGTATCCATGGCATATGGAAAGTGATATAATCTAAAAGATTTGATAAGGTGAGGGGCGGAGGAAGAAAATATATAAGAGGTGATCAGTCATGAACGACAAGGACAGAGCTGCTGACATGCAGAGTGAAGACAAATACAGAAAGAGACATAAAATGTTCGCGCAGATCCTTAAGGAGGAACTGCTGCCGGCGATGGGATGTACTGAGCCTATCGCGATAGCGTATGCCGCAGCAGTAGCGGCAAAAACCCTCGGGAAGCGCCCTGATGAGATGATCATTGAGGTAAGCGGGAACATTATCAAGAATGTAAAGAGCGTAGTGGTGCCGCATACCGGAGGCCTGAGAGGCATCCCGGCTGCAGCTGCTGCCGGCGCGGTGGCGGGCAATGCAGACGCAGAGCTCGAGGTCATATCCAATGTTACACCTGAGCAGATCGAAGAGATATCTAAGTACATGAAAAATGCTCATCTCGAGGTGCGCCACGTGGACAACGGACACATCTTCGACATCATCATAACGGCAAAGAAGGACGGCGACGAGTCATGCGTCAGGATAGTGGACTATCATACCAATATAGTTCTGATCAGAAAAAATGATGAGGTGCTGCTCGAGAAGGAAATCGTTGAGCAGACAGGCGGACTTACAGACAGGAGCGTTCTCTCCGTAAGACGTATCGTCAAGTATGCAAATATGGCAGATCTGGATGAAGTAAGGGAAACCCTTGAAAGGCAGATCAGCTACAACATGGCAATAGCTGAAGAGGGAATAAGAGGCAACTACGGGGCCAACATCGGTTCGGTTCTGCTCTCAGGTCACCCGGATGATATAACATATAGGATGAGAGCCTATGCTGCAGCTGCCAGTGACGCGCGTATGAACGGGTGCGAGCTGCCGGTAGTCATAAACTCCGGAAGCGGCAACCAGGGAATAACAGCGAGCGTTCCGGTCATCGTATTCGCAAGGTGCAACAACAAGACACATGAGGAGCTGCTGCGCGCACTTCTTGTTTCCAACCTTGTGACGATCCATCTCAAGACCGGCATCGGAAGGCTCTCTGCTTACTGCGGAGCGGTCAGTGCCGGCTGCGGAGCAGGTGCGGGAATCGCATATCTTCAGGACGGAAGTGTTGACGCCGTTGCCCATACCGTAGTAAATGCCATCGCTATTGACTCGGGTATCGTGTGCGACGGAGCCAAGGCAAGCTGCGCTGCCAAGATCGCATCAGCTGTAGATGCAGGACTCATGGGCTTCAATATGTACAGACAGGGAGACCAGTTCTTCGGCGGTGACGGGATCATCAAAGAAGGTGTTGAGAAGACCATCGAGACCGTCGGCAAGCTCGCAAGACGCGGCATGAAGGAGACCGACGAGGAGATTATCCGTCTCATGCTGGAAGACTAGAGAACAGCGATCATTAATAAAAAAGCAGCTCCATTACACAGCACTGCGAGTATTCCGCAGAGATTGCATAAGAGCAAACCGGCAATCTCGAGGACGCGAGCAGGGTTGTATAATGGAGCTGTTTTGCATAATAAACGCGCCCTGCAAGTCCTGCGGTGCAGAACCTGCAAGGGCGCATAAGCAAAGGTTGAAAGGTCTTATATCAGTACCTTGGAGAGGAAGTCCTGTGTTCTCTCCATCTGAGGATGGTTGAGAACCGCGTCAGGAGTTCCCTGCTCCACGATATATCCGCCATCCATGAAGATGACTTTGTTGGCCACTTCCTTGGCAAATCCCATCTCATGTGTTACAACGACCATTGTCATTCCTTCTTTGGCCAGAGCCTTCATTACATCAAGAACTTCTCCGACCATCTCAGGGTCGAGAGCTGATGTAGGCTCATCAAAAAGCATTACCTCAGGGTCCATTGCAAGAGCCCTTGCAATAGCTACACGCTGCTGCTGGCCGCCCGAGAGGTTTCTCGGATACTGGTCAGCCTTGTCTGCAAGGCCGACGCGCTCAAGCAGCTTCATGGCTTTTGCCTCTGATGCCTTCCTGTCTTCCTTCTTTACGTTTACCGGTCCGCATGTGAGATTGTCGAGTACGGACATGTGAGGGAAGAGGTTGAAGGACTGGAAAACCATGCCCATCTTGGTCCTTATACGGTCGAGATTCTGATCGGTGATCAGCTCGCCGTCTATGTATATCTCTCCGTCTGTCGGTTCCTCGAGCCTGTTGATGCAGCGAAGCATCGTTGACTTGCCGGATCCGGAAGGACCGACGATGCACAGAACCTCGCCCTTGTCGATGTTCTGGTCGATTCCCTTGAGAACCTCAAGATCGCCGAAGCTCTTCTTAAGGCCTTTTACTTCTATCATGCTCATGCTGCAGCCTCCTTTCTTGCCATCCTGCGCTCATATCCGTTGATGAGCTTGGAGAGAGGAATGGTCAGCACCATGTATGCGAGAGCAACGCCGATGTATGCCGGGAATGTCTCGAATGATGAGGAGTTCCACAGCTGACCGCGGCGCAGGATCTCGACGACTCCTACGTAACCGAGTACCGATGTTTCCTTGATGAGAGTTACGAACTCATTGCAGAATGCCGGCAGGATGATTCTGATGGCCTGCGGGATGATGACGAGTCTCATCGCCATTCCGTGGCTCATTCCGAGAGATCTTGCTGCCTCCATCTGTCCCTTGTCAATGGCCTGAATTCCGGATCTGATGACCTCGGACATGTATGCTGCGGAGTTGCATCCGCATACGATGATGGCCGGAAGGACCATCTGCGGCCATGTGAAGTCTATTCCCCATGACTGGAGCAGCCATGGCACACCGTATGCCATGATAAGTGCCTGAGCCAGCATCGGTGTTCCTCTGATTATGTCTACATATACCTTTGCGATCACTTGCAGGATCTTGCTCTTGGTCTGCGAGCATAATGCAAGGAGCAGCCCTAGAGCTGCTCCTATTACAATTGCAATAAGACTTACGCATACCGTAGCAGGAATACCCTTGCAGGCGATCAGGAATCCTTTAAGATAAATACCCATCTATATTCCTTTCACTTGCCTGAATGTTCTGTATTTGGTTGGATGTGATCCTTCTTACTTATGATTAGGAGAACCACTTAGCTACGAGCTCTTCGTAAGTACCGTTTTCCTTGAGCTCTGCAAGACCTGCATTGAGCTTGTCGAGAAGCTCAGTGTTGCCCTTCTGAACTGCGAATGCGAACTCTTCGTGCTCACCGAAGCTGTCGCCGACGAACTTAGCGATGTCGCTGTGTGCGTTGAGGTAAGCTTCGCCTACCGGCTTGTCAACGATGACACCCTGAACGTCTCCGTTCTGGAGCTGGAGGTAGCAGTCTGTCCACTGGTTGAGAACTACTCCGTCAGCGATCTTGCCTTCTTCCTTCATCTGCTGAACCATGTCTCCGCCTGTTGTTCCGATCTGGCTTGCGAGCTTCATGTCGGAAGTAACTGCGTCGATTCCTGTGAGGTCGCTGTCAGACTTGACGAGGAGCATGAGATCGCTTTCAAAATATGTATCGCCGAAGTCTACCTTCTCGGCACGGTCGCCTGCGAGCTTGTTCATGCCTGCGCAGATGATGTCGCCCTGGTTGGACTGAAGAGCAGGGATGAGGGAGTCAAACTCCATGTTTACCCACTCGATAGTGAGGCCCTGGCTCTCTGCGATAGCGTTCATCATGTCAACGTCGAATCCGATGATGTTTCCTTCTTCGTCTGTTGACTCGAACGGAGCGAATGTTGCTTCTGTAACGACCTTGAGTGTTCCGCCTTCGCCACCCTCAGCAGCTTCGCTGTCTCCGCTGTCTGAGCTGCCGCCGCATGCTGTCATTGCGAATACCATCATGATGCCGAGCATAAGTGCGAGCATTGTCTTTAATGTGTTCTTCATAGTGTATTACCTTTCTTCCTTTGCCTTTTGATTTATTACCTTTGCTGTAGCCCTGACCGAAAATGTATTTTTATAAATAAAAATGCATAATCAGTAGTTACAATCGCAATTATACTAATAATTATGCATTAGTCAACATTTATATTCATTTTAGGCAAAACAATTCTGTATTTTCGTGAATACATTGCAAATAAAGGGCTGCAGGCGTCATCAGTCCCGGGCAAAAGGGCAAAAAAACTCCCGTTCCGCAGAGGAATGGGAGTTTTGTATTCAGTGATATTCATCAGGATATGTGATATTACGCCTGCTCATCTTCTTCCTCAGGAAGAATTACCTCTTTCCAGTACTTGTACTCGAAGTACCATATGGCGAATGTCAGGACGACCGAAACGGCGATGTTGATAACAGGCTGCCTGTAGAAAACGGCCATCAGTACCACGAATGCTGCGAGAGTTATGCCGAACCACCTGAATGACAGAAGCTCGCCGCAGTAACCCTTCGAAAAAGGCGCAAGCAGGAAGATGAACACATAGTACACTACGAACGACGCAGTTATGTATATCGTTTTGGGTATGAGAGCGACCTCAGGCTCGGGCATGAACTCGAGCGCCATCGTGAGGTTGCTCAGTGCAAATATTATGAATATGTGTATGATCATGAATGCGTTGCCGCTGATGGACATCTCGCGGTCGAGGATATGGTCATACAGGAACCCGTAGCTCATGAACAGTCCGACTACTATGAGGAACGCACAGAGCGAGAGATACAGCCTCATTGGGCCGAAATCTCCCCTGAAATATGTCGATATCGATATGATCATCTCGCCGAAGGTGAATACCACATACAGCATCACGCGCTCGGTGAGGTGAGGGAAGTCGACTGCGACGAGGTCGAGCTTCTTGCGCTGTATGATGGTCGCTGCTATTCCGATGACCATGGCCGCAGGCGTGACCGGCAGACCGGTAAAACGGTAGACGATCATTCCGGCGATTATTGTCACGACCATGGAGACCATGACCCGGATGAAGAGCATCATGTTGGACTTCTCCCACGGGGTGCTGTATTCGGGACGCTTCATCTTGAGAAGATACTGGACTATCAGGTTTACAAGTATAAGCATCCACGCTGTGTTGTACCGATAGAATGAGCTCTGCCACTGAAGGCTCGTACCATCAGCCATGTAGTACAGAAGGTACATGTTGATGAAAAGCCCGATGTACTCTGAGAACTCGTTGCTCCCGTACCTGTTGATGAACAGGGTGGTCATGTACCATATCTGGATCGTGATCAGAGTGCACAGCACATAGGTAAGGTACAGGGAAGGGTCGATAAAACCTCCGCTCAGGTGACCAACAAGTGAATTGTTCCTTCCTATCATATATACGAAGACAAGATCGTATATGAGCTCTATGTATTCTACTTTCTTCTCTTTCTGTTTAAGAAAATCCAGCATTTCGGTTCCCCTCATTTTCTGACTTACCACAGCTTCAGGTCTTTGCCCGGAAGCTGCCGACTATCAACGCTTGAATTATACCGAAGGGAGACATACAAAACAACGATTAATGCGCACCTCCGTCCGTGATGTGGTACAATCATATAGAACGCGGAACACCGCAGCCACAGGAAGGAGGAGAGGATGAGCAGAAATCTCGTCATCTACTATTCTAGACGCGGCCAGAACTATTTTGGCGGCAATATCGTGGAAATAGAAAAGGGCAATGCCGAGCAGCTCGCTGAATATATAAGTGAGGCGACCGGAGCAGATGTATTCGAAGTCCGCACCGTGAAGGACTATCCTGAAGACTACACAGAGTGTACGGAAGTCGCGCAGAAGGAACTAAAGATGAATGCGCGCCCTCAGCTGGAGGAGTATCTCGACACTGTCGATAAGTACGACAATATATTCGTCGTCGGTCCCTGCTGGTGGGGGACATATCCGATGGCGGTGTTCAGTCTTCTTGAGGAGATCGACTTTACAGGAAAGAAGGTCCTGCCGGTCATGACACACGAAGGCTCCGGCATGGGCTCGGCAGAGCGCGATCTTAAGAAGATGTGCAGAGGCGCCAAAGTCAGAAGAGGGCTTGCCGTTCAGGGCAGCCAGGTCCCTTCATCCCGCGACAAAGTAGCCGCATGGGCAGTCAAAAATGCTAAATGATGACAATGGGGACGGTTCTGACGGTCATATTCTGACACTTATACCGTATCCGGTACATATACTTAAGGAGGTATAAACAATGGGTCATATTTTCACATTAGTCATAATCGCAGTTGTGCTGTATCTGCTTCTGTCCAATATCAGGATAGTTCCGCAGGAGCACGCGTATATAATTGAAAGACTTGGTAAGTTCAAGACTGTATGGTATGCAGGCCTTCACCTCAAGATCCCTTTCATCGACAGGATCGTGAACAAGATCTCCCTCAAGGAGCAGGTATTCGACTTCCCGCCGCAGCCTGTTATCACCAAGGATAATGTTTCGGTCAAAGTCGATTCCGTCGTATTCTCCAAGGTCTTCGACCCGCAGAAGTACACATACGGCGTAGAGAATCCTATCGCAGGTCTTCAGAATCTGTCAGCTACTACACTGAGAAGCATCATCGGCGGCATGGAGCTCGATACCACGCTCTCAAGCCGTGAGACGATCAATGCACAGATGGAAGCCATCCTCGACGAGGCTACTGATCCGTGGGGCATCAAGGTCAACAGGGTAGAGCTCAAGAACATCGATCCGCCGCGCGAGATCGAGGAAGTAATGACCAAGCAGATGAGAGCTGAGCGTGAAAGACGTCAGACAGTCCTCGAGGCTCAGGCTCATCAGGAATCCGTAGTATCCAGGGCAGAGGGTGACAAGAAGGCCAAAGTCCTCGCAGCTGAAGCGGAGAGAGAAGCCAAGATCGCTCTTGCACAGGGTGAAGCTGAGTCCATCAGACTCGTCTACGAGGCTCAGGCAGACGGTCTCGAAAAGCTGAGAGAGGCTCACATCGATGAGAGCGTTCTGAGACTCAAGGGACTCGAAGCTCTGAGAGATGTTGCAGACGGAAGAGCTACCAAGATCTACATGCCTACAGATATAAGCAAAGTCGTTTCGACACTCGGCGTCGTATCCGAGTCGCTCGGCATCGGTGATTCCACACCTGTAGACAGGACCGAAAAGCCTAAGGCAGCACCTGCAGAAGACCCTTGCCTTCATGATGAGACAAGCAAAGAGGGTAAAGCGGCAGTTGCAACAGGCGACGACATCCGCAAAGATATCGAGAGCCGTCGCAAAGACACGATATAATAAACATACAAAAAGCAGCCCTTATATATCGTAATGCGAGTATTCCGCAGAAATTGCCTTCAAAGTATTCTGCAATTTCGAGGACGCGAGCAGTGCGATATATAAGGGCTGCTTCTTGATTTAAATAAGTTAGAAACTGCGATTCAAATTAGTTACATGCTGAGCACCTTGATGCTCTCGAGCAGGTCTTCTCTCGGTGTGCGCTTTGCCTCGAGTGCCTTGGCAAGATCGAAGTGTGCGACCTTTCCTGCATACTCGCCGATCGCTCTGAATGAGAATCCGTCTCTCAGAAGTTCTACAGCCTTTTCTCCTGCTTCTGTAGCTAACAGTCTGTCGCGTACGGAAGGGGAGCCGCCTCTCTGCAGATAGGAGAGGACTACCAGCTTGATATCCTGTCCGGTCGATTCCTTTACGGCCTTGATTATTTCCTGTGAACTGATAGGGAAGCCTTCAGCTCTGATGATGATGCTGTGCAGCTTGCCGTTGACCATGCCTTCCCTGATCTTATCAACTACCTCTTCAAGAGTCGTCTCAATCTCAGGGAGGAGAACTACCTCAGCACCGCCCGTGATGCCGGAGTAGAGTGCGATGTCACCGCAGTTGCGGCCCATTACCTCGATAACGCAGCTTCTCTCATGGGAAGAGCTGGTGTCACGGACCTTGGATATAGCTTCGAGGACTGTGTTTACAGCTGTGTCGAATCCGATGGTGTAGTCTGTGTATGCGAGGTCGTTATCGATGGTTCCCGGAATACCGATGACTTTCATGCCGGTCTCTTCTTCGAGGAGCTTTGCTCCTGTGAGAGAACCGTTACCTCCGATGACAACAAGGCCTTCGATTCCGAGCTTCTTAAGATTCTCGTAAGCCTTCTGTCTGTTTTCCGGCTCCATGAATCTGACACTTCTGGATGTCTGGATGATGGTACCGCCGCGGTGCAGGATGTCTGCTACCGAGCGTCTGCTCATCTTTTCGAATTCATTGTCAATAAGACCTTCGTAGCCGCGGTGTACGGCAAAGACTTCCATGTCGTTGTAGATTCCGTATCTTACGACGGCTCTGATAGCCGCATTCATTCCCGGGGAGTCCCCGCCGCTTGTGAGTACTGCGATTCTTTTCATTTCAGTCCCTCCTGGTATGCGGCATGCATTTAAGCATGCACTTTGTTGTGGTTTATAAGTGTGGCTGTTTTAGGCAAAACAGCCGGTGTGTATCAGTATCTTGTTGCAAGTATTTCCTGGATGACAGGCTCAAGAGCTCTTGCATCTACGCCGTTATAGTTATCCGCCGCTCTCTCATTGACCAGCAGATGAGTCTCTTCTCCGTATATCCTCTTTGAGTCTATGAGGAACTTGTCGAACTGCGGTCTGTCTATGAGCCTGAGCCTGCTCTGGTCGATCCTTCCGGGAAGGATATAGCGCGAGCAGAATTCAGGACCGCACCCGCTCCTTGCCATGACCTTGTTGAAATAGTCAGGGTTCTCAGGATCGCCGATGCCGACTCCGCATATTATGATCTTCTTGCCGTCGAGGCCAAAATTGTGGTGGTTCTGCCACAGCATGTGAACATTGCTGATGACTGCATCCCTTATGGCGCCAACCCATATTATGTTGCGGTAAAGCGAGGTGTAGCCCAGCTGCTGCTTGTTGTAGGACATCGCATCAGCACCGAGCCTGTCGATGAGCCACTGAGTATACTGATTTGAGCTGCCGTATCTGCTGTTTGCAACGATCAGTGTGTCCGGCCTTACATTCTCTTCGTTTTCCGCGCGCCTCTTATTCGCTGTCCTGTTCGGATTTCTCATTTACTCCCTCCGGACTATTTCCTTAAATGCTCGGCTGTGAACTTCTCGCGAAGCTTGCCGTCACATTTTCTTACGTGCTTCTTATATGGCTGGAGCAGGTCGTCAAGATCATACTTATCGAAAGGTACGAGAGCATAGAACTCGGAAACCTTCTCCTCGGTCTCGTCCTTACGGGTCTGGATATTGATCGTCGCATCGCCCTCTATGAGGATGACGCCCGCTTCATCGTCTCTGTAGATCTTCTTTATGTCCTTATCGTGTATGTAATAAGTCCTGAGGGACATTCCCTTCTGATATATATAGTACACGGTATCGTCATCGGCCTCGAATCTGGCCATGTGAAAACCGTAGAAAGGCTGCTGTGAAGTCTTCTTGCCCTGCCTTGCGGTCAGATATCCGGCAAGTGCAGTGATCCAGATGCTCAGATGGAGGGGAAGCTGGCTCAGCTTAGTTGTGCCCTCCCTTACCTGAAGCATCACGAATACTATTACGCAGAAGCCGACGGCAAGAACTATCCATGCGGCATTCCTGTACTTGATTGATGTCTTGTCTGCGTTGGACCATGCCTGCTTTCTTATGTTAAGGGTACTGAGGTCACCCTGGTAAACGTCATTGTCAGGATTGAGTTTCATTTAAGTGAGCTCCTTATATAGATAAAACTGATTGAATGGACACATCCGGAAGATGCTCCCGCATGCATGCCATACAAAATGGATTTTACCATAAAAGAGATAATAAATCTCTCCTTTTGTGCAGATATATGTACAAAATACCGGCTGACGGAACGGTGTTGGTTTATGTCGAAAAGATGAGTACAGGTTGTTGCTGCTGCACAAATCCAGCTTTAAAGAATTGTGCTGATAAATAATTCACGCAATTTCGTCACAAAGCCTTCACATTATATTGACTTTGTATTCAGAAATGCTATAATCAGGTATAACGTATTGTAAAGTCTAGTGTTATATAAGACTGTGCAGCACTTATCTCATTATTAAGATTTGTTTTATGGGAGGTTTATTTATGGGAATGTGGATTCTTAAAGGCATTTCACTTTTCGGTGTTATATTCATCGTAGTGCTCATGCTCAGAAAGCAGAAACAGATGGCAGGCAGCACAGAGAAAGACTCTGTTACAGGTCTGACTTTCAAGGAAACCTGGGATAAGGGTATGCAGCCGAAGAACCTTATTGCGACAATCATCATCGGTATTGTAGCTAACTTCTTCGACACACTCGGTATCGGATCATTCGCTCCGTCAACAACAATGTTCAAGCTGACCAAGTCCGTAGACGACGTACTGATCCCTGGTACACTGAACGTAGGAGACACCGTACCTGTATGTATCGAGGCTTTCCTGTTCTTCGACTTCGTTCCGGACATGGATCTTCTCACACTTGTATCCATGATCGTAGCTTCCATCGTTGGTGCCTACGTAATGGCTGGCATTGTATCCAAGTTCAACAGAAGAAAAGTTAGATACGCAATGTTCGTAGCTATGTTCATCCTCGCAACAGTAATGCTGATGAAATGGCTCGGAGTTGGCCCGTTCGGTGAGATCGGAACAGCTACAGGTCTGAGAGGCATCAAGCTGATCATCGCTATCGTTGTTAACTTCATCCTCGGCGGACTCATGTCCATCGGCGTTGGACTCTATGCACCGTGCATGGCTCTGTGCGTAATCCTCGGACTCGACACAGGCTGCGCATTCCCTGCTATGATGGGTTCCTGCGCATACCTGATGGCATTTGGTAACTCTCCAAAGTTCATCCAGGAAGGACGTTATGACCCTGTTGCTTGCTGGACACAGGCAATCGGCGGAGCTATAGGCGTATTCTGCGCATTCTTCATCGTAAAGAGTTTGGATCTGAGAACACTGACTCTCGTAGTAGTAATCGTCTGCTACCTCACATCACTTCTCTTCCTCCACGATGCTATCAAGAAGGGCGAGGCTGTTTAATCGGATGCACGTATGCATTGGATAACAGAATCTAATTAAAAGAATACTGGCGGGGCTATTACCCGCCGGTATTTTTTTCAAAAAGATGTGTCAACAGGGACGGTCCTTTTTGACACACTCGCTGACACATTACACAGAAAAAGAAGGTGCAAAATGGATGTTCTCAAATGCAAAGCGTTCGTTTCTTCGGTAGATGAGGGAAGCTTCACCGCCGCAGGGAAGCTGATGGGCTACACTCCGTCGGGCATCAGCCAGCTGGTATCCGCAATGGAGGCTGAGTTCGGTTTTTCACTGCTCACAAGAAAGAGCAACGGCGTTGTTCTCACGCGTGAGGGTGAGTCCATCTATCCTATCGCTGTGGAGTATATAGAGAAGGAAGCCGAGATATACAAGGCTGCCACTGAGCTCTCGGGCATGTACAAGGGCAATGTTATGATCGCTACATTCGCCAGCATCGCCGCTCATACACTCCCGGGCATTATCAAGGCGTTCACCGACCTTCATCCGTCGATCAACATCCAGATCGAGGAGACGACCAAGAACAGAATAGAGAAGATGGTCGCTTCAGGCAAAGCGGACCTCGCATTCTGCTCGAGACTTTCCAATCAGTCGTATGAGTGGATCCCGTTTGCAGAGGACCGTATGGTAGCTGTGCTGCCTAAGGATCATCCGCTGGCATCTGCAGATGCCTACCCTATAAAGAACTGCAAAAAGGAAGACATCATCATGCCGAGTGAAGGTGATGATGCAGATGTCAGGGAACTCTTCAAGAGGCACGGAATCGTTCCTAACATAAGGCTGACAACACTTGAGAATTATACAGCCATCAACATGGTTGAGAAGGGTCTCGGCATTGCTGTCATGAACGACGGCATCACGAGATACTGGCAGACAGACACGGTCATGCTGCCGATAGATCCGCCTTCGAAGCTGGAACTCGGGATCACTCTTCCTGATCTTGAGAGCGCGGCACCTGCAGTCAAGGAGTTCGTGACATTCGCTGCAGAGCGCCTGCGTACACACATTTAGAAAACAAAGTGTCGCATGCGAAGCGACCTTCATAACCTCCGGTTTTGCTATTCTGTGACTGTAAAGAAAAGCAGTCACGCAGGAGACTCGCTGAAGTCTCTTGCAGGGATAACAGAACAGGAGGTATTTATTATGAAAAAGGGACTTACAGAACTCGTCATGATACTCGACAGAAGCGGATCGATGGCAGGGCTCGAGAGCGATACCATCGGCGGATTCAACAGCATGATCGAAAAGCAGAAGAAGGAAGACGGTGAGGCATACGTCTCGGTAGTTCTCTTCGATGACCGCAGTGATGTCATCTATGACAGGGTGCCGGTCGAAAAGGTGGAACCGATGACCGACAGACAGTACTACGTCAGAGGATGCACGGCCCTCCTCGATGCAGTGGGCGGCGCTATCCATCACATCGGAAATGTCCACAAATATGCAAGGGAAGAGGACGTGCCTGAGAAGACCATCTTCGTCATAACGACCGACGGAATGGAGAACGCGAGCCGCATGTATGACTACGACAGGGTGCGCCGTATGATCGAGAGGCAGAAGGAAGTATACAACTGGGAGTTCATCTTCCTCGGAGCCAACATCGACGCAGCGGCAGAGGCGGCAAAGATCGGCATCCATTCATCCCGCGCAGCAAGGTACAATAGCGACGGTGTGGGCACGGCGCTGAACTACTCGGTAGTATCCGAGACTGTGTCTGCTCTCAGGATGTGCGATACCATGGAAATGGATGCGGTGTTTGAGGAGAAGGACGCACTCGGAGCGATCAGGAAGGACTATAAAAAAAGAGGCAGACGCAGATAACCCGGCGGCAGGATCTGCAGGATGTGCAGATAACGGGTGCCGGATCCGGACTGTCATAAATGCACCGGATCGAAAAGCGGTCCGGTGCTTATATACTGCGGACCCGTGGTATACTAATAAAGAAGACAGAAAGGAGGGCAGAGCATGCCGCTTTCAATAATAAGAAATGACATTACGAGAGTTAAAGCTGATGCGATCGTCAACACGGCGAATCCTGATGTGGCTGTCGGTGACGGAACGGATTACGCCGTATACAAGGCGGCAGGTCTCGATAAGCTGCTCGATGAGAGGGCTAAGATCGGAACGATGAAGCCCGGACAGGCGGCAGTGACACCTGCTTTTGCCCTCGATGCAAAATACATAATCCATACAGTCGGTCCTGCATGGCAGGGCGGAACATACGGAGAGCGCGAAACAGTCGCTGAATGCTACAGAAACTGCCTTGAAAAAGCAGCATATCTTGAATGCGGATCGGTTGCTTTTCCTCTCATATCCACAGGCACATACGGATTTCCGAAGGACGAGGCGCTGGACATAGCCATAAGGGAGATATCCGGGTTCCTCGATGATCATGAGATGGATGTTACTCTTGTTGTATATGACAGAGAGTCCTTCGCCCTGTCGTCGGAACTGTTTGAGGACATAAGGTCGTATATAAGCGATGCAGAGGCAGTAAGAAGCATGCCGTTTGAGACTTCATACAGCATGCGGGCACCGGGAGCACCGGCCGGCGATGATGAAGAGGATATTCTGCTTAACTCGGCTCCTGTTGGAAGAGGTGCAGCCGGACGACGCCGGAGAAGGGTCTTCGGCAGCTCACGCAGGATGCTGAAAAATGAAGCTGAAGAGTCTGCTGTGCTGTATGACGGCATGGCCGAAGAATCAGAAAAAAGCATCAGCCGCAGCACAGGAGCCCTGTATTCGGAGGATGAGCTGTCAGATGCATTTGATGGAGCGGCCGGAAACAAGACGCTGGAAGAACTCATAAGGAGCAAAGACGAATCATTCCAGCAGAAGCTTCTGCATCTCATAGATGCGAGCGGGATGACCGATCCTGAAGTGTATAAGAAAGCCAATATAGACAGGAAACTGTTCTCCAAGATCCGGAGCAATGAACAGTACAAGCCGACCAAGAAGACTGCGGTAGCTTTCGCCTTTGCGCTCGGCCTCAACCTTGATCAGACGGCGGATCTTCTCAGGAGCGCAGGGATGTCTCTTTCGCAGAGCAGCACTTTTGACATTATCATCCAGTACTGCCTTGAGCGCGGCATAACCAATATCCACGAAGTCAACTGCATACTGTTCGAATTCGATCAGATGCTGCTGGGAGCATAAGAAAACCCCTTTTGCCTGACTTATCAAAGCCCGGTGAAAGGGGTCATTTTCATATAGGATAGCTGAAGATCACTTTGAGGAAAGCTTCTTAGCCTTAGTCTTCTTCTCTTCTTCTTCGTACTGAAGTGTCTTGTATGCTCTTCTGAGCTTCATGCGGTCGCTGAACTTGTCAGGTATCCACTTGCAGGTGCGGCGGCTTTTCTTATAGATGAAATCTTCGAATTCAGAAGCATCGCCGATGGTGAAGCGTGACTTCGGCAGGACCAGGAGGTCCTTGTTCCTTATTCCCATATAGTAGAAGTTGTCGTCATAGAAGAACGAGGTGATGTCCTTGTACTTGGTGATAGCGTTGAATACCTTGCCATCCATGTAGAAGGTTGCGTCTGACTGGGTGAAGTCATAGGTGAACTCGGTTCCTCTCTTGTATGCCTCGTCCTTGCTCTTGGTCATTGCCAGTGAGATGTACTGACGGAAGAGACCGAGCAGTATGAGCAGAGCACCCACAACAAGGCATGCTATTTTGAGCCACATAGCTTTGGCGATGATTGCCGGCGCAGCGACAAGTACACCGAAGAATATGAGCCTTCCTGTGACTCCCGGGTGCAGCACGCGGTAAGTGAAAGTGATGTATGCCTTGATGACATCGGAATCACGTTTTGTCTTCACCTGATAGAGAACTTCCTTCTGCTTGCCCTCCTGAACAGGCTGCTGCTCCATGGCAGCGCGCTTACTTATTTCCTTGTTGGTCCTGGCCTCCTGCTGGGCTTTTTTCTTTGCCTCGGCATTGGCTCGTCTTCCGGCGTTTTTTGCCATTATCAGTACCTCTGTTTCCTTTGCTTATCTACACCTGAAAGTATAATAGCTGGCCGTGAATTTGTAAATATTTCCCTTTATGCCGCTCTTATGAAATCCCCTGAAACCGTTGACTAAAACGATTTAGGAGAATATAATGGCGTAAAGTTAAATAAATCTAACTTAATTAACATAAGTTAACTTGCTGGGTAGAATTGTCAAATCCCGGATCTGCCGGCGGACAGGATAATTATAACGGAGAGAAACATGAGTAATGACAAAGAATTTCTGATCATAAGCGATCTGAAGAAGGGATTTGGAGAGGGTGAAACAAGGCAGGAAGTCCTGCAGGGAATCAACTTTAAGGCGGCAAAGGGAGAGATGTGCGTCCTGCTCGGACCTTCTGGGTCGGGCAAATCGACGCTTCTGAACATCATCGGCGGCATCGACAGCTGCGACAGCGGCACCATATCGATAGGCGGAGACACTCTTACCGCAATGAATGAAGAAGCTCTGACACAGTACAGGAGGAAGCACCTCGGATATGTCTTCCAGCTGTACAATCTGATACCTAACCTCAACGTCAAGGAGAATATCGAAGTAGGGGCATTCCTTTCAGACAAGCCGCTGGACATAGACGAGCTTCTGAACGTGCTGGGACTGTATGAGCACAGGCACAAGCTGCCTAATCAGCTGTCCGGAGGACAGCAGCAGAGGGTGTCCATCGGGCGTGCGATCATCAAGAATCCGGATATACTGCTCTGCGATGAGCCGACCGGAGCGCTGGATTACAGGACATCCAAGGAGATACTTGCTCTGATAGAGGACGTGAACAGGAAGTACGGAAGCACGGTCATCATGGTCACACACAACGAGGCTATCAGGGGTATGTCCGATCATGTCATAAGGCTGAGAGACGGAGTCGTAAGGCACGATGACTACAACACTCATAAGATATCTGCCGCAGAGCTCGACTGGTAGGACCGGAGGCAGTACTTATGGAAAAGAAAACACGCAATCCGCTTGGGATAAGAGTCCTGAGGGAACTGAGGGGTGAGTGGAAAAAATACGCGGTCATATTCATCTTCCTGACGCTGATGATAGGATTCGTTTCGGGAATGTATGTAGCCAACAACTCCATGCTCATCGCGACTGAAAGGGTCAAGACCGAAGAGCTGCGCGAAGACGGGCATTTTGTGCTTAAGGAGAAAGCGGATAAGGACCTTATAGAAGACATAGAGACCGGCGATAAGGTCGATGTCAGAGCGTACTATGTATGGGACGCATACGGAGACATAACCGAAGAGGAATACCGTGAAGCGTTCAGATCCGGGAACTACAGGGAGAGGCTGCAGGAACTGTATGACGAGGCCGACCGCAGGGCGGCAGAGGACTATGAAAATGCAGTAGGGGACTATGATCTTGATGATCCGTATTTCAGGCCTGTTCCCGTCAAAGTGTTCGAGAACTTCAACAAGGAGGCAGATGAGGACATAGATGGCGACGGGACCCGTGACTCGGGCATAAGGGTGTACATAAACCGCGACGATATCGACCTGTACTGCATCATGGACGGAAGACCGGCAGAGACGGCTGACGAGATCATGATCGACCGCATGCACGCAGACAACAGGGGCATAAAGACAGGTGACAGGATCAGCGTGAACGGTGAGGAATTCACCGTATCCGGACTTGCGGCATTCTCCAACTACGCTACTCTGCATGAGAAGAATACGGACATGATGTTCGATGCTTTGACCTTTGACGTGGCCATGACCACTGAAGAGGGATGGGACCGTATCAATGCTGAGACAAGGTATGAATATGCGTGGCTGTATGAGAACAGGCCGGCTGATGTGAAGGAAGAGAAGAAGCAGTCGGACAACTTCCTCAAGGCTCTCATAACCCAGGCTGCTTTTGCAGACAATGAGATAGAAGATTACGTGCCGGAATATGCCAACCAGGCGATACAGTTTGCGCCGGAGGACTTCGGCAGCGACAAGGCGATGGGCGGAGTGCTCCTGAACGTACTGATCATCGTGCTGGCGTTCATATTCGCGATCACGGAGAGCAACACTATTGCAAGAGAGGCTCCTGTGATCGGTACTCTGAGAGCTTCCGGCTACACGAGAAGGGAGCTCACTGTCAATTATATGATGGCACCTCTTATTGTCACGATCGCAGGTTCGGTCATGGGCAACATCCTCGGATATTCGTACTTCAAGAAGGTAGTTGTCGCGATGTACTACAACAGCTACAGCCTGCCGGAGTATGAGACCGTGTGGACTCCGGATGCTTTCGTGAAGACTACGGTGATCCCGGTCATCCTGATGCTCGTGATCAACTTCATTATAATAAGAAGAAAAATGAGATTCTCACCGCTGAAGTTCCTCAGGGGCGATCTGAAGAACTCGCGGAGACGGAAGGCGGTCAGACTGCCGGATATAAGTTTTATCAGGAGGTTCAGGCTGCGGATATTCCTGCAGAACCTGCCGGGTTATCTGATGCTCTTCATCGGCATCGGGTTCGTTATGATCATGCTGGCGATGGCTGTAGGGATGCCGAACACACTCAGCTATTATCAGGCGCACGCCAGTGAGATGATGCTGGCGGACCACCAGGTCATACTCACTTCAGATCATGATGAGGACGGAAATGCGGTCACTACATCGAATCCGGATGCTGTGAAGTTCAGCATGGAGGAGCTGCTTCTGGTCATAGATGACAGCGAGGAGTCGGCAAATACCTACGGCATGGAGCCGGGCAACAGGTATGCGGGTATCCCTGCAGATCTTAAGGACGGCGAGGTGGTCATTTCATCCGCTCTCAGCGGGAAGTTCCACATAGACCCGGGCGATGAGATCCACATGAAGGACAAGTACGGATACGACTCATACGATTTCACGGTTGCGGACATCATAGACTTTGACGGCGGCATCGCAGTCTTCATGGACAATGACAGTTTCAACAGGATTTTCGACCGGGATGAGGGGAACTATGACGGATTCTTCTCTGACAGTGAGATCACAGACATCGATGAGGACTTCATCGCGGCCGAGGTGACAAGCGAAGACATACTCAAGATGGCGGCACAGCTCGATCACTCGATGGGGGCATACATGCTGTACTTCCAGTATCTGTGCATACTGCTGTCGGCAGTCCTCATATTCCTCCTGACCAAGGTCATCGTGGAGAGAAATGAGAAGTCCATATCAATGGTCAAGATCCTCGGATATACCAACAGCGAAGTTGCATCCCTGTATCTTGTGACAACAACGATAGTGGTCATTATATCTGAGATAATAACAGCATTCCTGTCGAGGATCGCAATGGCAGAGATATGGAACAACATGCTCAAGAGGATGGACGGATACTTCCCGTTCGTGCTCTCCGCTCAGGGACTGCTGAGGATGATAATACTCGTTTTCCTTGGATATATGATCGTCATGCTGATAGACTTCAGACGCATTCGCCGGATACCTATGGACGAAGCCCTCAAGAACATGGAATAGGGCACGTTCATACGGAAGGAAAACCAATAAAATCAGGCAAAAAATGGCTTTTGTTCAGAAAATGAACAGAAGTCATTTTTTACGCTTGAAAACGATTTCTGTAGTGCTATAATAAGAAAGGTTTAGAAGAAAACAACAATAAATTGGACAACTGTGTCCGTTTGATCAATAGTAATCTGTTTGAAGGGAGTACTGCTTATGACAAAGCAGGAGAGGCGCAAAACAGCCCTCATATTCGCTGTGATAGCAGCGGTCTTCATGATCGGGGCGATCCTGACCGGCGGCGGTGCCGGTGAGGAAGAGTCTATCCAGCAGGTGATGCGCGATGCTGTGCTGCATGATCTCAACAAGGTGAGCCTGTTCGGACTCATCGATGTGAATCCGGGACTCATGGCAGGGTTCATAGTATCAGGCATACTGATAGTCTTCGCACTTATCTGCAGGATATTCGTTATACCAAAATTCAAAATGGTGCCGGGAAAGTTCCAGCTGGTGCTTGAGACAGCCGTCGGGCTGTTCGACAACATGTCAAAAGGAAACTCAAAGATCCACGGATTCCTCGGAGCATATATATTTGCAGCCGGTGCCTACATATTTACGGGAACGCTGTTCGAGCTCTTCGGTGTTCAGGCGGTAACGACCGGAGGTGTGTCGATATCGCTGCCTGCTCCGCTTTCGGACATCAACGGTGCCATCATGATGGGCTGCCTGTCATATCTGGTCATCATGTCCGGAGGAATCGCAGGCAACGGCATAAAGGGAATAGGAAAGACTCTGAAGGAGTACTCGCTGCCTATATCCCTCAGCTTCCGTCTTTTCGGAGCGCTGCTCTCCGGAGCCCTCGTAACAGAGCTCGTTTACTACTATCCAAAACTGAGCTACGTGCTGCCGGTGCTTGTCGGAGTTCTCTTCACACTTCTGCACGCACTGATCCAGGCATACGTACTCACGATGCTGACATCGCTCTTCTACGGACAGGTATCGGACAATACGCCGAAGCCGCCTAAGGAAAAGAAGCGCAGGAAGGGCAGAAAGGCTGAAGCAGAGAGTGCCGCAGCAGGCGAAGCTGCAGCAGCATAAATATATAAACAACAGATACTGACGGCCGGATATACGGCCTGCTCATAACAAATGGAGGAAACTAAAATGGCTAATTCAAGGAAACTGGCAAAGATAGCACTCGTTCTCGGACTGGTGATCGCTATCATGGCAACAATCGCTACCATTGGCGTTTTTGCTGCTTCACCGGATACTTCGGCAGCTGCAGAGACTACTCAGGTAACTGCATCAGCTGACAACACAACAGGACTCAAGGCTATCGCATCCGGTATCGCTATCGGTCTTGCTGCATGCGGCGGCGGAATCGGCATGGGTATTTCCGGCGGCAAGGCAGCTGAAGGTATTTCGCGTCAGCCTGAAGCAGACGGCAAGATCAGAACGAACTTCATGCTGGGGCTTGTATTTATCGAGACGGCGATCATTTACGCCCTGCTCGTAGTAATACTCATAATATTCGTCTTGTAGCCGGGTGCTCAGCACTTGTAATACAGACGGAGAATGATTATTGATTTTGGAGTGTAAAAGATGACAGGAGTACCACTTAATATAGACTGGCAGCAGATACTGCTTCACCTGTTCAACTTTACTATCCTCTTCGGAGCTCTCTACATCCTGCTCTACAAGCCGGTAAGAGACTTCATGGCGAAGAGGACGGCTTACTATGCAGACATGGACACCAGGGCAGAGGATGCTCTGAAGGCCGCTGAAGAAAGCCGCGAGTCCTATGACGAGAAGGTCAGAAACTTCGATGAAGAGGTAAGGACTGAGAGAAGCAGGCTGAACAAGGAGATCGCTGAGTCGAGAGACCGCCAGATGGCAGCGGCCAAGGCTGACGCGGAGAAGATAGTAAGCGATGCCAGAACAGAAGCAGAAAGAGAAAAGGAAGAGATCATCTCTTCTGCTCAGAAGGAGATCACAGACATGGTCACAGGCGCAATGGAGAAGCTCACACTCGAGCAGTCCGCTTCGGATGCCTTCGACCAGTTCCTTGATGCTGCTGAAAAAGAGAAGTAATACCTTCTTAAGGTTAATCAAATAAGTATTAAGAGGCTTATTATGGATTCAAATGTAACAAAACTCACTGCTATGCTGTACTCGAAGGTGAGACCGGATGAGAAGCAGCAGGCGAGATTCGATAAATTCCTTAAAAATAAATACGGTGAAGATATCGTCATGGAGTGGACCGAGTCGGATGCTTTCCCGGGCGGATTCAGGCTCGAGGTAGGAAGCGACATCTATGACTGGTCCGTAGGCGGAAGGTTCCGCCAGCTGCGCGACACCCTTGTCAAGGTTCCGACGACCAACGGAAACATCATCCCGCTCCTTAAGGAGACGATCAACACATGGACACCTGAAGCTCTGGCTGAGCAGGTCGGAGAGGTCAAGACCGTAGGGGATGGTATCGCGACTGTAAGCGGCCTTGATTTTGCCACATACGGCGAGATCCTGCTCTTTGCTGACGGAGTAAGGGGCATGGTCCAGGATATCCGTGCCGATGAGATCGGATGCGTACTCTTCAATGATGATGAGAGCGTAACTGAAGGCTCGAGTGTAAAGCGTACGGGCAAAACCGCAGGCGTTCCTGTAGGCGAAGGATTCCTCGGAAGAGTCGTTGATGCGCTCGGAGTACCTGTTGACGGGCTCGGAGAAGTTCAGGCATCAGGCTACATGCCTATCGAGACACCGGCTCCTTCGATCATCGACCGTCAGCCGGTAGATACACCGCTTGAGACAGGCATCTTCTCGATCGACTCGATGTTCCCTATAGGCAGGGGACAGAGAGAGCTGATCATCGGAGACAGACAGACCGGTAAGACGGCTATCGCAGTCGATGCGATGATCAACCAGAACGGCAAGAACTGCATCTGCATATATGTTGCAATAGGACAGAAGACATCTACTGTGGTTCAGGTCCAGCAGACACTGAAGAAGCACGGCGCGATGGATCATTCGATCATCGTTACCGCTTCGGCAAGTGATCCGGCTCCGCTGCAGTACATCGCTCCTTATGCAGGCTGCGCTATGGCCGAGTATTTCATGAACAAGGGCAAGGATGTCCTCATCGTATACGATGATCTGTCCAAGCACGCTGTCGCATACCGTGCGCTGTCGCTGCTGCTCGACAGGTCGCCTGGACGTGAGGCTTATCCTGGAGACGTTTTCTATCTGCATTCAAGACTCCTCGAGAGAGCTGCAAGACTGTCAGACAGGATCGGCGGAGGCTCGATCACAGCTCTCCCTATAGTCGAGACACAGGCAGGAGACGTATCCGCATACATACCGACTAATATCATTTCCATCACAGACGGACAGATCTTCCTTGAGTCCGACCTCTTCTTCGAGGGACAGAGACCGGCTGTTAACGTCGGACTGTCAGTATCCCGTGTAGGAGGAGCGGCCCAGACCAAGGCTATGAAGAAGGCCACTGGTACACTGAGGATCGACCTCGCACAGTACCGTGAGATGGAAGTGTTCACACAGTTCGCATCTGACCTCGATGACCAGACGAGAGAACAGCTCGAGTACGGACAGGGTCTGATGAGGATGCTGAGACAGAAACAGTACCATCCGAAGAGCCAGCATGAGCAGGTAATCACTCTGGTTATGGCACTTGCTCATACAATGAAGGGCATCCCGGTCGACAAGGTCGATGAGTTCATCGAAGGTCTTATCGGAATGTTCGAGACCGAGCATCAGGAGATCTGCACGACCATCGACACCACAGGTCAGCTGGATGATGAACTGAAGCAGCAGATCATAGACATATCTGCGAAGTACAGAGAAAAGTTTAATTAATGGCAAGCACGAAAGAGATCAAAAACAGAATAAAAAGCGTCGGCGATACGCAGAAGATCACGAATGCGATGTACCTGATCTCTTCGACCAAGATGAGAAAGGCGCGCCGCGATGCTGAGAGCAGCAAACCGTATTTCCAGCTGCTGAGGCGCGAGATCAGGAGAATGTTCGCAGTAGGCCCCGATCTCATAAGAAGCCGCTACTATGATGAGGCGGTGGATGAGAATGTAAGGGGCGGCCGCAACGGCATCCTGGTCATCACAGCGGACAAGGGCCTTGCGGGGTCATATAACCAGAGCGTTATAAGGGAGACTCTGGCGCTTGCAGACCGCAGTGATGAAGCGACCCTGTATATTGTAGGCGACTACGGATGGAGATTCTTCAGAAGCCACGGAAGCAAGGTCGATGAAACATTCGAGCACTCGATGCTGCAGCCTACACTGGCTACAGCGAGGGAAATCACGAATGAGCTGCTTGAACGTTTTGACCGCGGGGACTTTGACAGACTGTACGTCTGCTATACGGAGTATCAGGGCGGCATGAGCGCAGGCGAGGCGACATACGACAGGCTGATCCCGTTCGACCGTGACGACTTCGTGCCTGAAGGCGATGAGAAGGACAAGGATGCTTCCACCGTATTCGAATTCGAACCTGACGTGGAGACGGTGCTTGAGAGGAGCATCCAGTCATACCTTGTAGGGTACATCTACTCGGCTCTTGTAAACAGCTACTCATCCGAGCAGAACGCGAGAATGATGGCGATGGATGCCGCGAACGACAATGCGAGCGAGCTGCTTGCATCACTTGAGCTTGAATATAACCATCTGAGGCAGAATGCGATCACTCAGGAGATTACTGAGATATCCTCCGGAGCCCGCAGTCTGAAAAAGAAGAAAAAGTGAAACGAAAGGACACAGTAAAATGACCGGACGTATCGTACAGGTCTCCGGATCTGTAATAGATGTAAAATTTGAAGAAGGGCAGCTGCCTAAGATCAATGACGCTCTTACCGTCATGGTTGACGGAAAGAAGCGTGTCATGGAGGTAGCTCAGCATATCGGCGGCAGCAAGGTAAGATGCATCATGCTCTCCGGTTCCGAAGGCATGAGCCGCGGCATGGAGGTCGAGGCGACAGGAGATGCCATCAGAGTACCGGTAGGACATAACGTTCTCGGAAGGATGTTCAACGTTCTCGGTGAGCCGATCGACGGCGGGGATGCTGTTCCTGCGGATACTGAGACTCTTCCTATACACAGAAAAGCGCCGGGGTTCGATGAGATCAGCCCGTCAGTTGAGATACTTGAGACAGGAATCAAGGTCATCGACCTGCTCGAGCCTTATCCGAAGGGCGGCAAGATCGGTCTGTTCGGAGGCGCCGGCGTAGGTAAGACTGTACTTATCCAGGAGCTCATTCACAATGTTGCGATGGAGCACGGCGGATATTCCATATTCACCGGTGTAGGTGAGCGTTCCAGAGAGGGTAACGACCTGTGGAACGAGATGAACGAAGCAGGTGTAATGGACAAAACGGCTCTTGTATTCGGACAGATGAATGAGGCTCCGGGCGTACGTATGAGAGTAGGCCTCAGCGGACTTACGATGGCGGAGTATTTCCGTGATCAGGAGAACAAGGACGTGCTTCTCTTCATCGATAACATTTTCAGATTCGTTCAGGCCGGTTCAGAGGTATCCACACTGCTCGGACGTATGCCGTCAGCTGTAGGATATCAGCCGACACTGGCATCTGAGATGGGAGCTCTTCAGGAGCGTATCACATCGACCAAGGCAGGATCGATCACATCCGTACAGGCTGTATACGTACCTGCCGACGACCTGACGGACCCGGCTCCTGCAACGACCTTCGCACACCTGGACGCGACAACCGTTCTTTCGCGTAAGATCGCAGAGCAGGGACTGTATCCGGCGGTCGATCCTCTGAATTCAACATCGCGTATCCTTGAAGCCGATGTAGTCGGTGAGGAGCACTACGAAGTTGCGCGTAAGGTACAGGAGATACTGCAGAAATACGCAGAACTCCAGGACATCATTGCCATCCTGGGCATGGACGAGCTGTCTGAAGAGGATAAGGCGACAGTATACAGAGCAAGAAAGATCCAGAGATTCCTCTCGCAGCCTACACATGTAGCTGAGAAGTTCACGGGAATGCCGGGTGTTTATGTTCCGGTAAGCGAGACCGTAAAGGGCTTCAGAGCGATCGTGGAAGGCGAGATGGACGAGTATCCTGAGGCGGCATTCTTCAATGTAGGAACGATTGAGGATGTTATAGCCAAAGCGGAGAAGATGAAGGCGGAATAGCAGATTTAAGTACGTCTGCTCACGTCCTCGAAGCAGCATGTCCTGTCAGGCTTCTGCGGAATATTCGCAGAAGTACTTAAATCTGCTGACATGAGGCAAACAGACGGGAGAAAGGTAGATGAGTGGTAAGGATTTTAAACTGCAGATAATGGCGAGCGACCACATGGTATTTGACGGGGATGCTCAGTCAGTCTCTCTGCCGACGACAGAAGGCAGTATCGGTATTCTGGCTGACCATTCAAATGTTATCATGGCTGTGATCCCGGGGATGCTCGAATATACGGCTGAAGGCGGGAAGCATCAGGTGGTCGTATCTGACGGACTTCTCAAGGTGGAGAACGGGGAGTGCATGATCCTCGTTGATGCTGCCGAGAAGCCTGAGGATATAGATGAGGCCCGCGCGAGACGGGCTGAGGAGAAGGCCAGACAGGCTCTTAAGAGGGCCAACAGCAACAGAGACCATGCGATGGTCGAGGCAGAGCTGTCAAGAGCGCTGAGCCGTATCAAGGCTTCAAAGTCGAGGCACACACTCTGACCTCAGATTACTGGATCCGGTTTTGCATAATACGGCAGGACCGGATTTTTCAGTGGCCCTTTTGTCTGCAGGTGTACCGGGATTATTGCAGGACAGAGGCAAAAACAATATAATAGTTGTCAACAGCGATAATAAGCCGCGGGTGATGCTGGGTCATACTTGGCTGACCGGGCGGTAAGAGGAATAGTAAGAGGAGAAAGATATAATGAAAGAGAACGTTATTTTCTGTTATTCGGGTACAGGAAACTGCCTGGATATGGCAAAGAACATAGCTAAGGCACTCGGCGATACAGATATCATCATGATGAGAAAGTATCCGGCCGTTACTGACGTAAGGGAAGCGAAGAGAGTAGGCTTCGTGGTTCCTTGCTACGGCGGCGGACTCCCGGGTCACGTTGAGAGATATATCCACGATATCAAGGTAAGTCCTGATGCATATACTTTTGCCATCGGACAGTGCGCTGCTTATCTGGGTGAGGGACTCAGCAAGATCAATGAGATCATCCCGCTGAAGTACTGGGCCAAGGTAAGCCATCAGTGCACCTGCATCTGGCTCTTCCCGCACGACCTGATGATGCCTAAGATGGGAGCTAAGGAAGCTCAGGCAAGATCAGAATATCTGACAGGCAAGATAGTACAGGATATCAAGGCAGGCAAGGTCACCGCTAAGAAGCTGTCCAAGGCGGTTCTCAATAAGGCAGAGCATGCTGCATGGCCGCAGATCGCCAGAATGAAAGGTCAGACACTCAGGGCGAATGACAACTGCATCAAGTGCGGGACATGTGCAAAGGTATGCCCGATGGGCAATATCAAATATACCGGTGATGCGGTAGTATTCGGCGACAAGTGCATTTCATGCTGCGCATGCGTACAGTACTGCCCTAAGGAAGCTATCAACTTCGGTAACATCACGAAGAAGAGAGAACGTTATCACAATCCAAACGTTACTGTTGAAGAACTGACGAAGGATATCATTTCCTTCTAGGGGGAAAAGAATGAAGAGAGTAATTACGTACGGAACATATGACCTGCTCCACTACGGACACATCAATCTGCTCAAGAGAGCCAAGGCTCTCGGAGACTATCTCATCGTTGCTATTTCGACTGATGAGTTCAACTGGGATGAAAAGCGTAAGAAGTGCTATTTCTCATATGAGCAGCGCAAGGCTCTTGTAGAATCCATCAGATATGTGGATCTGGTCATTCCGGAAGAGAGCTGGGATCAGAAGAGGACTGACATGCACGAATATCACATCGATACCTTTGTTATCGGTGACGACTGGGAAGGCAAATTTGACTTCCTGAAGGATGAGGGTGTTGAAGTCGTATATCTGCCGAGGACACCTGAGATCAGCAGCAGTCAGATCAAGAAGGATCTCTATGATGCCAATGCGGTGGACGGGGAGTCAAAGACATCCCATGACGAGATCAACACAGATCCGGGAAAGGGAAAGAGGTAAATTAAATGAATAATGAATTAGCTGCCCAGGTGAGCAGAATGGATGCATTCCTCGACAAGCTCGTCGAGCTGTGCACGACGGCAGGGGTCAAGATCCTTATAGCGATCCTGATTTACATAGTAGGAAAGTTCATCATCGGCAAGCTCATGAAGATGGTCGACAAGATGCATTCTGTAAGCAGGCTGGATGATACTGCCAAAAGCTATATAAGAAACATCATCAAGGCTGTGCTGTATGTGGTGCTGGTCGTAGCTATCATCAGTGAGCTCGGCATTCCGATGGCATCGGTCATCACGGTTCTGGCATCAGCAGGTGTTGCTGTGGGCATGGCTCTGCAGGGTTCACTTTCCAATCTGGCAGGCGGCATCATGCTCCTTGTCTTCAGACCTTTCAACGTAGGCGACTATATCATCGCAGGCGGCGAAGAAGGCACGGTCAAGAGCATCTCCACCTTCTATACAGTGATCAATACTGTGGACAACAAGCTCGTATCCATTCCTAACGGCACTCTGATGAACTCGAACATCTCAAACTGCAGTGCGGAGGAACTGAGAAGAGTAGACCTCTCCTTCAATATTGCAGGTTCTGAGCCGATCAAGAAGGTACAGGCAACCATCATGAAGGTCATCGTCGCTACTGACAAGGCTATGGCTGACCCTGCACCGGAGGTGCAGCCTGTAGCAGGCATCCCGGGCGGACTTGAGTACACCGTAAGAGTATGGTGCAAAACGGCTGACTACTGGGATGTATACTTCGAACTCATGAGAGAGATCCCGACGGCACTCGGCGCTGCAGAGATCTCCGGTCCGTCGACACCTGTCAAAGTCGGTTAGTGTAAGTCGATGGTGGACAAGAGAAAGCTGAAAAAATCACTGTATACAGCAGCGCAGTGGACGTGGGGACTTCCGCAGACACTTGCCGGAGCCGGACTCTATCTCAGACACAGGAAGGACCCACACTTCGACTACAACGGAGCGAAGGTCACTGCCTGGGACGGGGACAGCGGAGTGTCGCTCGGCAAATTCATTTTCGTGCCTGCTGAGAAGCGCCGTCAAGGCGGATCCGGTGACAGTAAGAACGGAGCATCAGAGAAAGACAGTGAAAAACCTGTAAAGGTGAACAGCTTCCTTCTTGAGCACGAATACGGACATACTATACAGTCGCTTCTGCTCGGACCTGCGTATCTGTTCCTTGTCGGGATACCGTCATTCGCATGGAACAGACTTCCGTATTTTGACAGGAAGAGGAAAAAGACAGGAAAGTCATATTACTCTGCGGTCTTCGAGAGGACTGCGAGCGAGTTCGGAAGCAGGGCTGCGAAGAGAAGCAGTAAAGTGCGGAAGAAAAAGGAAAAGAAGAACTGAGATCAAATGAATAAGGCAGCGGCTGTAAGATACAGCTGCTGCCTGCTTTTTATTGCCTGGATCGATGGCTGGACCTATGCTCTGCGCTTTGGCTTGCCGTTGCTGTAGTCTCTGAAGAACATGAAGCCTGTCACGAGAACTACTGCTGCGATGACCATGGTGATGTATTTTACATCAAGAGTCTTCACGAAGAAGTATGCGATCAGAACACCGACAGCTCCGCCAATGATCTGTGTGATGACTGCGAGCGGATCGAACTTGCCTGCTCTTATGAACTGAGGGCCGTTGCCGAAAGCCATGAGAAGTGCGGAAGCTCCCATTACTACCGGAAGTGTTGCAGTAACACTCATTCCGAGTCCGCAGCAGAGAGCCATGCACGGAGCATAGAGGCCGACACCTATGTTCATGAGTATGCCGAGGAAGAACATCACAACTGCTGCGATGATGAGCCTGCCGCCTGAAAGAGCTGTGCCGTCACCGGTGAGTCCGAACGGACCTACAGCGAAAACTCTCAGAGCCATCATGATGCCGAGGATGATCATTCCTACGCCGAGCATCAGTCTCATTCCCTGGATGTTGAGCTTGGTGATGAGAGATGATCCGATCAGTGAGCCGGCAACTGCTGCGACGATGAGTACGCCGAGTGTGAGGCCGTCAACACCTGCGAGTTTTGCGAAGAGGAAAGCCTCGAGGCACATCGGGACAGTATCACCTGCGATCATCGTTCCTGCGATATCTCCGTCCCTGACGGATTTGCCCAGCTTGAAAGCCGATGATGTCGTCGCGAACGAACCGATGCCGAATACGTCGAGGAAGTTGGCGACAACGCCGACGATGGTGTTGTACGGAGCATATTTCTTACTCTCATTCCACTTCTCAGCGCCGTCTTCATCTGCGCGCATCTGCGGGATCTTTCTGATCAGCAGGAACAGATTGAGGACTGCGCCTAATGCTGCAAGTACTTTAAGAACTGTTGCCATATAGTTAACCTCCATGTATCAGATGTTTTCTGATATGAATCCTTTATTTACTGTATTATACCGCGGGAAATCAGCGGATACCCGCGACTGAATTATTATAGCACAGATATCAGGCGCTGTTGTGGTATAATTTTAATGTACGGCGTGGGGACGTTGAGGTAAGGAGGAAAGAGAATGGCACACAAACATCCTCGTGTAACCAGGGGATCAATGGATGATCATTCTGTTGATACCGGAAAGAAGGTGCGCAAAACGGCACTGAAGGGCCTTACTACTGCTGCTGTTCTGGCGTCTCTTCTCGTAGGAAGCGCTTTCTCGGGTCCGGCGGACATCATAGAAGATCAGGAGGCGGCTAATTACAGGCCGGCCCCTATAGTCCTGGATGCGGACGAATTCGTCAATGCGCCTGTAGAGGATGATGACGACGGGGATGCGGATGAGCAGAAAAGCGTCAAAACCGGAGCTGTTGCGAGGTTCCGTCAGGCTGTCATGCAGCTGCCGCAGTCTGTAAGGATTCTGATCATAACACCTCTGTGGGCTCTCGGGACGGCGATAATGACTGTGATTTCCTTCCTGTGGAATACACTGTTCGCTTCGCCGCTGGCAGCATTCATCGCTTCATTCGCATTCGGTTTTGCGATCCTCACAGGACTGTTTGCAGTGACTGCAAAGATGCTGTTCCCGGATATTCCGCTCAGAAAGATTCTGAGCGGCAAGAACGTCCTCATACTCGGATGCCTGGCGCTGTTGCTTTCGGTCATAGATGCAGTGGCTCCGGTGTACTGGCATCAGTATCCGCTTGCGGCGGCACTCGTCAAGCTGGTGCTGGGCGGAACAGTCATAGGGGTCCTGACAAAGCGTACATCAAAGCTGCTGGATAAGCTCAATATAAAAGGCCTGCCGCCTGCAGCGGCATAAGTGCCGGTATAAACTCAGACGCGACCGGCTGAAAAAGCCGTTTTGCATATAGATAAGAAGGAGGGAAATAGAATGAAATACGAAATCAAGAATCAGCCGTATACTGTTCTTACTCTCAGAATGGAGCAGGGTGAAGCCATCAAGTGCCAGAGCGGTGCGATGGCATGGATGACACCGGGGATCCGCATGGAGACAAAGACCGGCGGACTCGGAGGAATGTTCAAGAAGGCTATCATCGGAGAGTCTCTTGCGCTCAACCATTATCATGCTGAGAGCGCAGGGGAGCTGACCCTTGCCAAGCACTGCCCGGGAGACATTCTGTGCTTCAACATAAGCGAGACTCCGATCATCGCTCAGAAGACATCATTCCTTGCGGCTACTGAAGGCGTGAATATGGATATCTATCTCCAGCGTAAGGCAGCAGCGGGATTCTTCGGAGGCGAGGGATTCCTGATGCAGCAGTACTCCGGCAGCGGATATGCATGGCTCGAGATCGACGGCGCCGTACAGGAGAGAGTTCTGGGAGAGGGTGAGCAGCTGATAGTCGACAGCGGATTCGTTGCTGCAATGGAGCCGTCCTGCACCATGGACATCCAGACTGTAAAGGGATTCACCAATGTTGTACTCGGCGGGGAAGGACTGTTCAATACAGTCGTTACCGGACCGGGAAAAGTATGGCTGCAGACGATGCCGATCAATGCACTGGCAATGAACCTGTATGCTTACATGCCGCATCCGAGCAACTAGTATAGCAGGGTCCTGTTCAGCGGAAAGGCAATGATATGTCAATCTGCTGCAGAACAAGGAAAGATACTATATTAATAAGGGCGAGACGGGAAAAACCTGTCTCGCCCTTTTGTCGCATTGAAAAAACTGATAATAAACAATGGGTAAATAGTTCCTTCGTATTTGTTTTACCGGCAGAACAGGAGTTTAATCAAAGGGAGGTGTTTTGTTGCATGACAACAAATACAACATATGGAAAAGGTTAATTTTTGGAGGTATCAAAATGGAAAAGAAAAATGATAAGCTGATGATCATCATCGCCGGCCTTATTATCGGCGTGATCGCAGCAGGTCTTGCGTTCCTCGGAAATCCGAAGAACATGGGATTCTGTATCGCTTGCTTCCTTCGTGACACAGCAGGCGGCCTCGGTCTTCACAGAGCAGCTCCTGTTCAGTACATCAGACCTGAGATCATCGGAATCGTGATCGGCGCATTCTGTGCTGCATTTGCCAAGAAGGAGTTCAGCTCCAAGGGCGGCAGCGCTCCTATGACAAGATTCGTACTCGGATTCTTCGCAATGGTAGGATGTCTTATGTTCCTCGGCTGCCCGTTCAGAATGATCCTGAGACTGGCCGGCGGAGACTGGAATGCTATCTTCGGTCTCGTAGGATTCGCTATCGGAATCCTCTGCGGAATCTTCTTCCTGAAGAACGGCTACTCACTCAAGAGAACATACAGCCTCACCAAGGCTGAGGGATACATCCTTCCGATCATGGAAGTCGTTATCTTTGTACTGCTTCTCGTTAAGCCTGCATTCATCTTCTTCTCCGAAGAAGGAGCCGGCCCTGGAGCTATGCACGCAGCTATCGGTGCTTCCCTGGCAGCAGGCCTCGTAGTAGGTGTTCTCGCTCAGAGAACAAGACTGTGCATGGTAGGCGGAATGAGAGACATGATCCTGTTCAGGGAATCAAGACTTCTCCTCGGATTCCTCGCTATCCTCGTAGCAGCATTCGTTACCAACCTTGTACTCGGCGGATTCCACGCTGGTTTTGCAGAACAGCCGGTAGCTCACACTGACGGACTCTGGAACTGCCTCGGAATGCTCCTCGTTGGTTTTGCCTGCGTACTGCTCGGCGGATGCCCGCTCAGACAGCTCGTTATGTCCGGCGAAGGAAATGCTGACAGTGCTGTAACAGTACTCGGCCTCATGGTAGGCGCAGCATTCTGCCACAACTTCGGACTTGCTTCAAGCGGCGAAGGTCCTACACCTGCAGGAAAGATCGCAGTTATCATCGGAATCGTAGTAGTTGCTCTGATCGGCGTAGTAAACACTTACGTTAAGGAAGAGAAGACTGCAGCTGATGCAGCATAGCTGATCGTTTTGCACAGACTGCCGCGACGCGGCAATGCATTGAACGGAGGTGCATTATGGTAGATGCAAGAGGGCTTTCGTGCCCTATGCCTGTAATGATGACTCAGAAGGCAATGAAGAGCAAAGAGGATTATTATGAAGTCCTCGTAGACAACAAGACACCTTGTGAAAATGTCACACGCTATGCCCAGAGTCAGGGTTACAACGTTGAAGTAGAGGAGAAGGGCGGAGATTATCTGCTCAAGATCTCGAAATAGTTTTTTGAGGCCTCCGGAACATGAGATAGTGCCGGGGGCCTTCTTCTGTCCTGAAACATTTGCGAACAGCTTCGTTTCGAAGTGTGATATAATACCGCTCATGAACACATACATAGCAACATTCTTCATGCATTTCGGATCAATAAGGTATGAGAGGCTCTGCAAGAGCAAGGGGTATCAGGCGAGAACTATGCCTGTCCCGCGCAATCTCAGCTCAAGCTGCGGCACCTGTGTCAAGTACACGGCGCCGGAGCCGCTTTACGACCCTGCGCATGATGAGATGGAGACGATGGTCATCTGCAACGATGACGGGTCGTACACCACGATCTACCGGGCGGAAGGGCTGTGATACAGTTCTGAATAATGCAAAACAAAAATGCGAAAGCGCTGTGACGCTTTCGCATTTTTCTTGCTGTGATGCAGGCCTATATGCTGAGGATCTCAAGTCCGTCGCACTTGTCTAGCGCGGACTTAGGTCCGGTGACGCATACGCTTCCGTCTTCCGCGAGAGCTCTGAAGGCTTCGCGCCACTCAAGAAGCTGTGCCGGTGTGGTCTCGAGTATCTCGCGTCTGATCCTGATGCGGTCTTCATCCGTGAAGCCTGAGAACCAGAAGTCGTCTGCCGAGCGGCCCTTGGTCGCAGGTGAGACGAGAGGCTCGGTCTGCGCGATGGTCGAGATGATGAATCCGTCAATACTTCCTTCAGGAGCATCGCCGAATGAATCAAGGAATCCCGGCATCGTTTTGTATGTATTGAGCGATTTTTCCGGGCTCGGGTCTCTGTATGAGTAGCAGAGATAGCTGCCTGTCCTGCTCGCATTCACGGATGTGCCGTATGCACCGCCCTTGACCCTGATCTCGTTCCAGAGGTATGCGAGCGAGAGTATGTTGGCAGCTACGGACATGCTGCCTGCCGGTTTCATATCTGTCTTCGACAGGTCATATGCGCGCACTGCGTGGGATACCGATGCAGGTACCTGCAGTCCGAGCTTTGCCGGAAGCGGCGATATGTAGCTGACTGATGCAGGGCGGGCCTTGCCTTCGGAAAGAAGTGCGGTGAAGCCCGAGATATCTGCAGGCTCCGATGCAGTGATGCTGACATAAGCGCCTGCCTTTACTACCGTGCGTGCAATGAGGTCGCGGGCGAACTCGTTGAAGCCGTTGATCCTTGCATCGAACTCGTGGTAGAGACCATGCATGTAGTTTATGAATGTGCATCCGTTGAGAGCTTCGGCAGCTGCATCTCTTGATGAGTAGTGGGACCTTGCTGCATATACTGCGAGCCTGTGGCCGGAGGATACAGCATAGCGTCTGCCTTCATCGTCTATCTGCGCAACGAGCTCCTTCATGAGAGCCTTGTCATCGAATTTTGTGCGTGTGAGGATCTCAACGATCAGCTCTTCTGCGTGGCTGAGATTCTCTTTCAGTACTGATGCTCTCGCCCTGAGGCAAGGTGTGCATGCAGAAGTGTCGCCATCCTTCGCAAGTACATCGATGCCGAAGGTCATCGAGCCTACATACATCTTGATCTCGTTCTGAAGCTCCGTTACGCTGTAGTTCTCTGTAGGGAGGTCCTTGTAGAACTCCGTGATGAGTGCCGCAGGCGCCAGATCTTCATACGGAAGGTCTGTCAGAGGGAAGTATGCGTTGATATATACGATGCCCTTGGTCGGCACAGGGTGATAGAGCAAAGTGACTCCGTCTGTCTCACTGACCTCGGTGCCTATAAGCTCAGGTGTGCGCTTTATATCCTTAAGATCGAGCTGCGGTATCGTCGCGAGGGATTCCTCACTGTCAGGCGTCGCCTGCCATGTGTTGAGTCCTGCGTTGAGGTCTTCAAGTGCCTTGCGGCCGGCATCATCCAGTGCGGATACTTCGCTGCGGACGCGTTCTGCCTCTGCTGCTGCATTCTCATCTCCGAGCTCTGCTGAAGGTATTAGGGTCAGCCTTGTCAGGGAATCTGTATCCAGCAGATATTCCTCTGCCAGTGATCTTATGTATTCAGGTGTCAGATCCTTGCGGAGCAGGGATATAGCCTCATTGCTCTTAAGGTACAGAGCAGGGTCGCCGTCATACAGCCATGCGCCGTATACCGCGTTGGCTCTGTAGATACCCTGCGGTTCAGGATACTGCCTGAATCTGAAATCGGTCTGGTTGACGATGGCGATGAGATCTCTTTCAGGGATCCCGGCTTCAAGCTCTTTGCTGACCGCATCTTTTATGATCTCAAGCAGGCGGTCTCCGGCTGCTCGGACTCTTGATTCGTAATCAGCCGAAGTATCGTCATCGGAAAGTGCTGAAGGATCAACTCCTCTGAATGTCATCATGAGGTAAGGCTGTGCTATGCCGTCCGAGATGTACAGCTCCATGTCCTCGGCGAGTCCTGATGACAGGACCGCTCTTTTGAGCGGCGACTCGTTCGAGTCGGCAAGCTGCTCATTCAGGACGCTGAGAGCGAGCAGCTTGTCCCTGTCCGCCCATGTGCCTGCTATCCTGCCGAACACGATCATGGCTTTGCCTTCGTCATCACTTACTTCGTATCTGCATACTTCATCCTTTACACAAGGAGTCTGCATCTCTATCTGAGGCAGGTCTTCAAGCCTGTCATAATCCGCGAGATAGGACTCGATCATTGTGAGAGTCTTCTCCAGCGGAATGTCCCCGTCAAGATAGAAATACGCATTGGAAGGGTGATAGAACCTCTTATATCTTGCGATGAAATCATCGTATGTGAGATCAGGGATCGCATCAGGATCCCCGCCTGAATTGTATCCGTAGCATGTATCAGGGAAGAGGAGCTTGCCGAGAGTGCGCTCTGCGACTTCATCGACATTGGACATCGCACCCTTCATCTCGTTGAATACGACACCCTTGTATACCGGCTCATCTCCGTCTGTATCTATATGCCAGCCCTCTTGGTAGAAAATATTAGGGTTGGTGAGGATGCTCGGTCGGAATACCGCATCGAGATATACTTCCATAAGGTTGAGATAATCCTGCTCCATGCGGCTCGAGACCGGATAGAGAGTCTTATCCGAATATGTCATAGCGTTGAGGAATGTGTTCATCGACGTCTTGAGAAGCTCGACGAAAGGCTCCTTGACCGGATATTTGTCCGAGCCGCAGAGCACCGAGTGCTCAAGTATGTGGAAGACACCAGTATTGTCCTCAGGCAGAGTCCTGAATCCTACCGAGAAGAGCTTGTTCTCCTCGCTGCTCTGTGCCCATATGAGGCGGGCGCCTGTCCTGTCGTGTTCCATCTCGATGAGACGGCCTTCGAATTCCTCGATATCGCGGATCCTCGTAACAGTGAATCCGTGCATTTTGTCATTAACATTTAAATTCATCATCAAACCTCAATAAAAAATAGCTACGGCTGCCGCCGTTAAAACCAACGAACTAATTATAACACCATCCCTGCAAATAATATGTCTGCTTTGTGATATAATATCCCCAATAGCGTAAGAATAATCACCTGAACGTCGGAAAGGAGGATGCGCATCCGCGGGACGGGATGTGCAAAACCTATGACAGATAACGGACTTATATATTTTGCAAGAAACGGAAAAGAAGCCGGATCGAGTGAGAAGATCTGCATGCGCCCTGACAAGGCCAACAGACACGGATTCATCTGCGGTGCTACCGGTACGGGAAAGTCAGTGACTCTCAAGGTGCTCGCGGAGAGCTTCTCTCAGATCGGCGTGCCGGTATTCATGTCGGACGTCAAGGGTGACATGGCGGGCATAGCTGTTGCCGGTGATGACAATGAAGGCATGCAGAAGAGGCTCGACAGGTTCGGCATTCGTGACATTTTCGAGTATCAGGGATACCCGGTATCCATTTTCGACATTTACTGCGACAAGGGAACTCCGCTCCGCACGACGGTATCGGAGATGGGGCCGCAGCTGTTCTCGCAGGTCCTCGACCTGAATGATACACAGACTGAGCTGATGCAGGTCATCTTCAAGATAGCAGACGACCTCGGACTCATTCTCGTCGACACCAAGGACATGAAGGCGATGCTGCAGTATGCCGCTGACCATAACGCAGATTTCAAGATGGACTACGGCAACATCCCGCAGCAGTCGGCTTCGGCTATCATCCGTGCGATCGTAGCGCTGGAGTCAGAGGGAGCTGACAGGTTCTTCGGCGAGCCTGCGATCGACATCCGGGACTTCTTCCTGACAGCACCGGACGGACGCGGCATCATCAACATCCTCGATGCCGAGACGCTTATAAACAAGCCGAGACTCTACTCGGCATTCATGCTGTACCTGCTGTCCGAGCTCTTCGAGGTGCTGCCTGAGGTAGGCGATCCTGAAAAGCCTAAGATGGTATTCTTCTTCGACGAAGCGCATCTTCTTTTCAAGAACGCGAGCAAGAGCCTCCTCGAGAAGATCGAGCAGGTCGTCAAGCTCATAAGATCCAAGGGCGTATCCATTTTCTTCGTTACGCAGAGCCCGGGAGACATTCCTAATGCAGTAATGGCACAGCTCGGAAACAAGATCGAGCACGGCCTGCACGCATACACTCCTGCAGAGCAGAAGGTGGTCAAGGCTGCAGCCGAGTCATTCAGGGTCAATCCTGAATTCGACACAGAGGAGCTCCTCCTGAACCTCGCAACAGGTGAGGCTGTTGTCTCTGTCCTCGACGAGAACGGAGCACCTTCGATGGCACAGCACGCTTACGTTTTGCCTCCTGAGAGCCGCATGGGACCTCTCGAGGACGCAGAGAGAGCAGAGCTCGTTCAGAACTCGATCCTGAACAGCAAGTATGAGACGATGATCGACTCCGTATCTGCCTATGAAGTCATTACGGGCAGAACGCCTCAGGCTCCGGCGGGAGCATCTGCAGGCGGCGGATACACATACAGTGCGGATTTCAACACTCCTGTTCAGCCGGTTCCGCAGACTGAGGATGCTGCATATGCTGCAGAGGAAGATCAGAGCGCAGATGTAAGTGCAGAGGCTGCACCTGCAGCTGACGGTGAGATCTCATTCGACGTCGAGATGGAAGTGGCAAAACAGCATGAGGAGCTGAACTCCAGATTCCCGCAGGAAGAGGCAGAGAGCAAAACATCTCAGAAGAGTTCCTCAAAGGCGGCCAAGGCAGACGCAGAGGAAGAGGAGGGCGGACGCTCGCTCGGAGACATGGCTGACAGCTTCCTCGGAAAGAGCGGGACCAGACAGGTCATGAGATCGACCGGAGGATCGATCGGAAGAGAGATCGGCAAGACCATCGGAGAGGCTGTCCTCGGTAAGAAGGGCAGAACGATCGGAGGCAACATCGGATCCGCGATCGGAAGGAACCTCTTCGGAACACTGACTAAGAGAAAATAGGAGGGAAGACATGCCGCTGACCAGGAAGGACATTACAGATCTTCTGGATTCGAAAAAGATAAAGTATGAGATCGTTGAACATCAGCCTGTATACACGATAGACGAGATGCTCGAATGCGAGATCCCTCATCTGGATCAGATAGCCAAGAACCTATTCATCAGAGATGACAAGAAGAGGAAATACTATCTGATCACATGCCTTGAGGATAAGAAGATCAACCTCAAGGAGTTCAGAAAAGAGCACGACACGCGCCCGCTGACTTTCGCATCAGAGGATGACCTGATGGCCAAGCTTGGACTCTACCGCGGCGCTGTTACACCTTTCGGCATACTCAATAATGAAGAAAAGGATGTCATCGTCTTCCTCGACAAGGACTACGAGAACAAGATCATGGGCATCCATCCGTGCGACAACACAGCGACCGTATTCGTCAATACAAGAGACGTTGTAAAACTGCTGAAGGAGCACGGCAACGAGATCCACTTCATCAAGATGTAAGTGAGCTGCATCAGTTCTGTGATGCCGGTGCAGGCTTCAGGATCACATCAGAATAACATGCAAAACAATATGAGATGCACTCCCGGGCTGCGGGGTGCATCTTTTTTCTGAACAGCTGTCAACTTATGTATCGCCATAAAAACATAATTCCTATTGACGAAGTAGGAATTAAGGAGTATATTCCTATCTAACAGGTAGGAAATAATATTTACAAAAGTTACAGACTGAACGACGGAAAGGAGGAGCGCAGATGACCAGAACATTCACCGTAACAAACGATCGCTGTTGTTGTATGGGCATGTGTCCGGGTGTCTGTTCGTATGCGGCAGCTGCGGTGCTTCGATGTCGTCATACAGCAATTTAAGCAGAAGGTCATAACAAGGCACATTTGACCTGATGCAGCAGACAAACACGATACTTTTATACAATCTCCCTTTACTACAGAGGCACCGGAAAGGTGCCTCACTTTTTTTAGTCAATTACCGGACAACACTGAAACCGGCAAACAATATAACAATTTTCACTATAACCACGGGGACAAGAGAAATGGAGGAATGAAACAATGGCAAATATCAGACAGAGCATGACAGAACTTATCGGCGGAACACCAATTCTCCAGCTGAACAGATACAGCGAAGAAGCAGGGATCACGGGTGCAAACATTCTCGCAAAGCTCGAGTATCTAAATCCTGCAGGATCGGTCAAGGACAGGATCGCACTCAGAATGATCGAAGATGCAGAGGAAAAGGGCATCATCGGACCGGGAGCTACCATCATCGAGCCGACAAGTGGCAATACGGGTATCGGTCTGGCTGCAGTTGCAACTGCAAGAGGCTACAGAGCTATTCTTACACTCCCGGATACCATGAGTGTAGAGCGCAGAACCATGCTGAAGGCATACGGCGCTGAGCTCGTGCTGACCGAAGGGGCAAAGGGAATGAAGGGAGCTATAGCCAAGGCTGAGGAGCTGAAAAACGAGATCGAGGGGGCTGTGATCCTCGGACAGTTCGTCAATCCTGCAAACCCTGAAGCTCACTACCTGACAACAGGTCCTGAGATCTGGGATCAGACAGACGGAAATGTAGACATCTTCGTTGCAGGCGTAGGAACAGGCGGAACTCTTACAGGCGTAGGCAAGTTCCTCAAGGAGCAGAACCCGGAAGTCAAGGTGGTCGCAGTAGAGCCGTCGACCAGCCCGGTCCTGTCAAAGGGTGAAGCCGGATCCCATAAGATCCAGGGCATAGGTGCAGGATTCGTACCTGATACACTCGACACATCTGTATACGATGAAGTTCTTACTATAGATAACGAAGATGCTTTTGCAGAGGGGAAGAGATTTGCCGGAGCTGAGGGCATACTCGTAGGTATTTCTTCAGGCGCTGCTCTCAAGGCGGCATCGATACTTGCGGCAAGACCTGAGAACGCAGGAAAGAACATCGTAGTCCTGCTGCCTGATTCAGGCGACAGATACCTCTCGACACCGCTGTTTGCAGACTAGTCTGACGCAATGTTCAGCGCGGAAAATGGGAAGTAAACGGACAGTAGATTGTTAAAATGTATACATTTATACAAATTTCGCTGTCTTTATAGACAAATTGCCTCGTGATTTGTTAATATAGTTAACAACACGGGGCTTTTTGTGCGCTTTTATTGAGCACACCGAAAGCCTGTATGGGTTAAAGGTATTAATAATAAGGTTATTATAAGGAGAAGCATTATGAGTTCATTTGTTGGTTTCATGAACAACATTCTGTATCAGCCGTACATCGTACCGCTGTTCCTGATCGCTGTAGGTATCTACTTCACGATCAGAACCAAGGGCGTACAGATCCGCATGTTCGGCGAGATGTGCAGAGTCGTTACTGAAAAGCCTTCGGATGACAAGTCGATCTCGTCATTCGGAGCCCTGATGGTTTCCACCGCTTCAAGAGTAGGTACAGGAAACATCATCGGTGTATGTACCGCCATCATCCTCGGCGGCCCGGGAGCGATCTTCTGGATGTGGATCACAGCTATCTTCGGCGGAGCAAACGCTTTCATCGAGTCCACACTGGCTCAGATCTACAAGAAGAAAGCTGATGACGGAACATTCTACGGCGGACCTTCCTACTACATGCAGAATGCTCTTGGAGCAAGATGGCTCGGAATCATCTTCTCCGTACTGATCATCTTCACATACGCAGTAGGATACAACATGCTCGCTGCATTCAACCTGCAGTCGACATTCGCTACATTCAGCTTCTATCATGAGAAGACCACTCCGATGATCATCGGAATCATCCTCGCAGTGCTCTTCGCTGTTATCATCCTCGGCGGTGCCAAGAAGCTGACCAACGTTACCGGAGTTCTTGTTCCTGTAATGGGCGTTGCATACGTACTGATCTCGATCGTAGTACTTGTGATGAACGCAAAGAATCTCGGAACAATGTTCGGAATGATCTTCGGAAGCGCATTCGACTTCCAGGCTATCTTCGGCGGTTTCACAGGATCATGCATCATGTGGGGTCTCAAGAGAGGTCTCTACTCCAACGAAGCTGGTATGGGTTCTGCTCCTAACGCAGCTGCAAAGGCTGAAGTAGCACACCCGGTCAAGCAGGGTCTCGTACAGACACTGTCCGTATTCATCGATACACTGCTGATCTGCTCAGCTACAGCATTCATGTGCCTGTCCACTACAGGCATTTCTCCTGCAAACTTCGTACTCGAGGACGGCGGAGCTGACGCAGCAGGATATGTACAGAGCTGCCTGCACACAACACTTGGCGGATTCGGACCTATCTTCATCGCTGTATCGATGTCACTGTTCGCATTCACCACACTAATCGGAAACTACTCATACTGCGAAGGCTGTTTTGCATTCATCCTCAAGAGAGACATGAACAAGACAGAGCTGATCATCTTCAGAATTATCGCTATCGTCCTCGTATTCCTCGGAGCTATCTCCTCCGCAGGTCTCGTATGGGATACAGCTGACATGTTCCAGGGCCTGATGGTAGTATGCAACATTCCTACTATCGCTATCCTCGGCGGAACAGCTATCAAGGCACTCAATGATTACACAGCTCAGAAGAAGGAAGGCAAAGCACCTCACTTCCACGCTGCAGACATCGGCCTTACAGACGACAATGTAGATTGCTGGAAATAATTTTCAGAGAAGCTGCGCACGAGCCGTTAAGATAATTTTACTTACGGCAGAATACAGTAACACGGGAGGCGTTCGAAAGAGCGCCTCCTTTATTGTGCCTGAGCATTAATAAAAGTGACGCGCGAAAACTCCGCATCACAGTATGCGCATACCGGCGCAAGCAACTTTTTCAGGTATGTCAACTTATGCTACAATAATTATGTATGACTAAAACCATCTATATCGACGGCCTCCCGGTGGAGGTCACTAAGAAACGCATCAAAAGAATGACAATGCGCATCAAGGAGCCGGACGCCCGGATCGTGGTCAGCGCGCCGTATCTGACTCCTGACAGGGAGATCATAGCTTTCGTGCGGGCAAAACGCGGGTGGATCGACAATACCGTCCGCAGGGTACTGCGCAAGGCTGAAGAGCATCCGGAACCTGCCAGTGCGGCAGAGAAGGAGGCGAGGCGCGCGGACCTCAAGAGGAGGATCGCTGTGAGGCTCCCTGAGATAGAGAGGCGCACGGGCCTGAGATGCAATGGCTGGACGGTAAGGGACATGCATACAAGATGGGGAAGCTGCAACACCAGGACCCACCATGTCAACTTCAGCCTGATGCTGGCTACGAGATCTGATACGGAACTTGACTATGTAATACTCCATGAACTGGTGCACACAGTGGTGCCGGGCCATGGTAAGGATTTCTATGCGCTGATGGACCGCTTCATGCCGGGCTGGAAAGCAATACGGAGAGGCATGAGAGCGTAGAGAAGGATATACTGAATGGAAGTACCTCAGCTTATAATTGACCTTGCAATAATGCTGTCCACGGCTGCCGTGGTCACGATAGTCTTCAGGAAACTCAGGATACCTACTATCCTGGGGTATATTCTTGCGGGTTTTCTTATAGGGCCTAATTTTCCTCTGTTCCTGGACATAGGGAGCAAGGCTTCCATCGAGACGTGGAGTGAGATAGGAGTTGTCATCATACTGTTCCACATCGGGCTCGAGTTCGACTTCCACAAGATAGCGGACATAGGCAGTACTGCAATAGTATCCGCGCTGGTCAAAATGGCGGGCGTACTGTTCGTGGGCTACGGCTTCGGCATGGCGCTGGGGATGTCGGTCATGAACTCGGTGTTCCTCGGAGTGATGCTGTCCATAAGCTCGACTGTAGTAATACAGAAGTGCCTTGAAGAGATGGATCTTGCGAAGGAAAAATTCGCGGGCCTGGTCATGGGCTCGCTTGTAATGGAGGATGTCATCGCCGTATTCATGATGGTCATCCTTACGACCATGTCGGTCAGCCGCGGAGGAAACGGCGGCAGTATAGCGCTTCATCTCTTCCTGATGCTGACATACCTTATCATCTGGCTCGTCCTCGGCATCTACTTCGTACCGACCTTCCTTGACCGGGTGATGGGGCTCATGAGCGATGAGATGCTGACTCTTCTCAGCCTGGGGTTCTGCTTCGTGATGGCTCTGCTGGCGCAGGCGATCGGCTTCTCGATGGAGCTTGGAGCGTTCCTGGCGGGCTCGTTCTTCGCGGGCACCAAGTATGTAGGGAGAGTCGAGCATGTGACCGCCGGGATCAAGGACATGTTCGGAGCCATATTCTTCCTGTCGGTAGGGATGCTGGTCGACCCTGCCATAATCGCAGAGAGGTGGACATCCATAGTACCGATCGCTCTTATAGCAGTTGTGGCAAAACTCATATTCGCTACTATCGGCATGACCTTGTCCGGACAGGATATCGAGACATCTGTACGCGGCGGCATCTCGCTTGCGCCTATCGGAGAATTCTCATTCATAATTGCCGCCCTCGGCATCTCGCTCGGAGTGATGGAGGAGTATCTGTATCCTGTGATCGTCGCATCATCGATACTGACCATCATATTTACTCCTGTCATGATCAGAAACTCAGACAGGATAGTGGCAGCTGTGACCAGCCTCATACCTGCGAGGCTGAGGCGCAAGATAGATGACTATACATCCGATGACCAGGATGCAGAGGAACATACTTCGGAATGGAAGATAGTGCTTAAGGATCTGTTCCTTAAGATAGTAATATACGGAAGCATCATGCTCGTGACCGTGGTCGCGGGGTGCAGACTGGTGCAGCCTCTCCTTGCGGAAGTGGCTGGTGACAGGGCTTCGAAGATCATAGTGACTGTTGTGATCTATGCTGTCATGATCATTTTCGCACGCCCTTATCTCGGGGTGCGCAGCGTGGCTTTCACACAGCTGTGGATGGACAGGCTCAGCAACCGTCCGCCTCTCGTGGTACTTGTAATGCTCAAGTTTGCCATCATGATGGCGATAGCGGTCACGCCGCTGATCCTGCTGTTCAACATAAGAGGCCTTCTCCTGCTGCTTGCACCGGCGGCAATATTCCTGCTCACACGGTCGGACTTCATTGCCACATACTATCTGCAGCTCGAGACCAGGTTCCTTGCCAACCTGAATCAGAAGACTATGGAAGAGCGCGGCGGCAGCAGGGACACGAGCCACTGGCTCGAAGAGGACTACAGCATATTCAGCTGGATCATTCCTGAAAAGGCATCTTATGCCGGCAAGTCTATACAGGACCTCGCGTGGGGCAGGAACGAAGCTGTCTATGTCGTCAAGGTGAGGCGCGGTGACAAGCGCCTGACTATGCCGCCTGCCAGGACTGTCCTTCAGAGCGGCGACAAAGTGTATGTAATAGGCGACAGACAGTCGCTTGAGACCTTCAGCAAGACGATAGAAACTAATGAGATGACTGCTATCAGGACTCTCAAGGATTTCCTCGACGGGTCATATCCGGATGAGGAGCACGCACTTGCCTGTGCAGCGATCAGAGTCAGAGGTACCGAGCCGTATGTCGGCAAGCCTATCAGGAAGAGCGGCATCAACGCTAAGACCAGGTGTATGATCCTCGGACTGGAGCGCGGCGGCTATGCCACCACGATGCCTGATGCCAATATGCTTATAGAGGAGGGGGACATCCTGTGGATAGTCGGAGCCAATTCGGATGTAAGCCGTATCGCTTCCCACTCAGTCGGAAAAGCAGGTACGCACAGAGACACGATGGTTCTCAAGGCTGCAGAGATCAGAGACAGGATGTAGAGGAAAGAGATGAACTGGGAACTTATATCACATTATGCCGTTCCGCCTCTTGTCGGAGCGGTCATAGGGTATTTTACGAATATGATAGCGGTCAAAATGCTCTTCTTCCCGCATGAGGAGAAGAGGATATTCGGCTGGCGCGTGCCTTTTACTCCGGGAGCGATACCTAAGGGAAAGGCCAGGCTGGCAAAATCCGCGGGCAGGATCGTTCAGAATGAGCTGTTCACGCGAGAGGATATCTCGGGAAAGCTCCTGACCGAAGAGGTGGAGAAGCCGCTTATAGACAGGGTGATGGCGATACTCGGCCAGAACATAAACGAGATCGGTTCGACGCTTGCCGGAAGCAGGAAGAAATACGACAGGCTTGAGAAGAATTTCATAGAACTGCTCGAGACCAAGATAACCGAGGCGATCCATAAGATGGATATCCCGGGCGTCGTCAAGGACGAAGGCAGCAGAATGATCAAAGAGCAGGCGCAGGGTTCGAGGATCCTGAGACTCCTTGTCAGCGACAGCCTGGTCGATACGGTCATGGGCAGCGTCGGGGAAAAGATGGAGGAGTTCATCGATACGAGAGGGCCTGCGATGGTCAATGAGATAACCGAGAGCAGGATACATGACCTCGGGAACAGGACCCCGCTTCATGTCCTTGAGCTCGCAGGATATAACGAGGAGTATGTGAGGAAGAAGATCACTGAGGCGTACAGGGAGTCTGTTGTCAATGCAGTCAACTCCGCTCTGAAACGCATCGATGTCGCCTCGATAGTGGAGGATAAGATCAACTCGATGTCAGTCGCTGAGCTCGAGAAGGGCGTCATGATGGTCATGAAGAACGAGCTCAACATGATCGTCAGCCTGGGCGGACTGATCGGGCTGGTGATCGGCTGCATCAACATATTCATCTGACCTTAAGCCTATAGATAATGGTGAGCAAAATGCAGGAACACAATGAAGATGTAATAAAGAAGATTAAGGCTGCAGCTGATGCCGGAGTGCTTGAAGAGCTGGCAGGGAAGGCATCTGCAGACTATGTGGTATTTGAGAATGTCCGCAAGGTGTATCACGTCGGCGAGGTCGACATAGAAGCGCTTGCGGATGCTTCTTTCAGTGTCGGAAAAGGCGAGCTTGCGGTAGTTGTCGGCGAATCGGGAGCGGGCAAAACAACGCTTCTCAATATCCTCGGCGGAATGGATACCCTGACAAGCGGCAGGGTCATTCTCGACGGACAAGAGATAAGCGGGATGAGCCTGAGAGAACTGACGAACTACAGAAGATACGACATCGGGTTCGTCTTCCAGTTCTACAATCTGGTCCAGAACCTGACGGCTCTTGAGAATGTCTCTCTCGCGACACAGATATGCAAGGATCCGCTCGACCCGGCAGAGACTCTTAAGGCGGTCGGACTCGGAGACAGGATGAACAACTTCCCGGGGCAGCTGTCAGGAGGCGAGCAGCAGAGAGTGGCGATAGCCAGGGCCCTGGCCAAGAACCCGAAGCTGCTTCTCTGCGATGAGCCTACGGGAGCACTCGACTACAACACGGGCAAGCAGATACTTCAGCTCCTTCAGGACCAGGCAAGGAACTCGGGCACGACTGTAATAATCATCACGCACAACAAGGCGATAACGCCGATGGCGGACCGCGTCATCAGCGTCAGAAGCGGAAGGGTGCAGGACATAGAGATCAATCCGGATCCTGTACCGGTATCCGAGATAGAGTGGTAGATACAGACTGAGCCGCGTAACGGGGGGGCATTATCGACCATGCTTAAGAAGTCTACTTTGAGAGAAATAAAGACATCTCTGGCGAGATATCTTGCGATCTTTGCGATCGTTGCTCTTGGAGTGGGCTTTTTCTCAGGCCTCAGAGACTGCAAGGCTTCGATGGTAAGCACTGCGACGAGATACATCAATGAGCATAACATGTTTGATTACCAGCTGATCTCGACCTACGGCATCGATGATGAAAGCGTCGAGATGGCAAAACAGGCCGAAGGCGTTTCCGGCGCGGAGGGCTCCGTGCAGGTAGATGTTCTCGCAGAATCTGGAGGCGGCGATGAGGCGGCTCTTAAGGCGATATCCCTGCCTGAAAACATAAACACTTTGCGCGTCGTAACCGGAAGACTGCCGGAGGCAGCGGACGAGTGCGTGGCGGATGACTACCACATAGACAGTGAAGGATACAGGACAGGGGATACTATCGTACTGACTGACTCAAATGATGAAGATACGCTCGAGCAGTTCAGGAGCAGGGAGTATAAGATAGTCGGAACGGTCAACACGCCTGTATATCTCGACTACCAGCGCGGCTCGACAGACATAGGCAACGGGAGCCTTGAGACCTTCTTCTTCATTGACAGGGACTCCTTCGACACTGACTACTACACCCAGCTGTATCTGACTCTCGAAGGCGATGAGCAGCCTTTCACTCAGGAGAAGGAGGACAGGCTGGAGGCTGCAGAGGACAGCATGAAGGCTCTGGCTGAAAAGATAACGGCGGCAAGGCGGCAGACTGCCATGGCGGACGCCCAGGAAGAGCTGGATGAAAAGAAGCAGGAATACGAAGAGAATCTGGCAAAGTATGAAGATGAGAAGGCCAAGGCTGAACGGGAAATGGACAAGGCTGAGGCTAAGCTGAATAAAGGCCAGAAACAGATAAACAGCGCCAGAAAGAAGGCAAAGTCCACTCAAGCTGAACTTGAAAAGACTGAGGTTGACCTTAACGGACAACTGGAAAAAGCAAAAGCAGGTATAGAGGCTATTAACAGTGAGAAAGCAAAGGCCGAAGCGGGTCTTGCGAAGGCAAACGCCGGAAGGGCGCAGCTGACAGAAGCGAAGGCCGGGCTCGAGCAGCAGCTTGCTCAGGCTGAAAGTGCTGATGAACCTGATCAGCAGTTAATAGCAGAGATCAAGGGGAAGATCGCTGGCATTGATACTCAGATCGCCGGAATCGATCAGGATATCAGCAACATCAATAAAGGAATCAGCGAAGCTGATTCAAAGCTTGCCGAAATTGAGGCCGGAAAGAAACAGCTCGAAGACGGTATCTCGCAGGTAGAGGGCGGTCTTGAGCAGACTCAGGACGGGCTCAGGGAGATCAGCCGTCAGCAGAAGAAGATCGATCAGGGGCGCAGGACTCTTAACAGTGAGAGGAGCAGGGCTGAGACCGAATTTGAGAAGGCTGAAAGAGAGCTTGATGACGCGAAGGACAAGCTCGATGATGCTCAGGAGAAGATCGATGACATGGAGCTCGGGAATTCATATGCTCTGTCGCGTCTTGACAATGCGGGATATTCGTCATTCGACAGCAACTCCAGCATAGTCAGCAACATCGCCAAGATATTCCCTGTTTTCTTCTTCCTGATCGCGGCGCTTGTATGCATGACTACCATGACAAGGATGATAGATGAGCAGAGGACGCAGATAGGCATCCTCAAGGCTCTCGGATACAGCAATGCGCAGATAGTGGGCAAGTACATGTTCTACTCGGGCAGCGCTGCATTCCTTGGAGCGGTCACGGGGTTCTTCATAGGCTGCAAGGTATTCCCGGCGGTCATATGGGATGCATACACGATGATGTATGATTTCAGCGATGATGTTGATTATATAATCGACCCGAAGCTCGGACTTATCTCGCTTACAGCGGCACTCCTGTGCTCGATGGGAGCGACCTGGGTATCTATATCCCGTGACTTCAAAGTGGCGCCTTCCGAACTCATCAGGCCGAAGACCCCGCCTGCAGGCAAGAGGATACTGCTCGAGAGGATAGAGCCTCTGTGGTCAAAGATAAGTTTCCTCTACAAGGTGTCGATCAGGAATATTTTCAGGGACAAGAAGCGTTTCCTCATGATGGTCATAGGAGTCAGCGGATGCACGGCGCTGCTGATCGCGGGTATCGGGATAAGGACTACTGTCGGACTTGTAGCTGAGCACCAGTTCAATGAGATATCCCTGTACGACTTCAACGTTGTGTTCAGCAAGAACATGACAGCTGCAAGACAGGCGGATTTCCTGGACTATATGAAAGAAGAAGCGGATGTCAGCCCTGATGAGGTGTTCTTCATGCACCAGGCTGAGGTCAGCGTTGAAAGCGGAAGTACGTCGTTTGACGTAAGCTGCACCGCTGCCGATCCGGGAGAGTTCGGCAGGTTCATAGACCTGCATGCGGGCAGCGAACCTGTACAGTTCCCGGGCGACGGGGAAGTAGTCATCGTAAGGAAGATTAACCATGATTACGGCATAAAAGAAGGCGACAGGATAAAGATTAGGGACGGTTTCAGGGAAGCGGAGTTTACCGTATCCGGCATAAGCGACAATTACGTCTATGACTCTGTCTACATGAGCATGGATACGTATGAAAAAGCTTTCGGCAAAAAGGCGGAAATAAAAACGGCGCTCGTCCAGCTTAAGGGCGGACAGGCTGCAGCGGTATCCGGACAGGCGGATGATAAAGCGCTTCTGACTGATGAAGAGATCAGGGCGAAGTCAACAGAGGCTGCCAATTACGAGCATACCGCCGCTGTTTCGGTCACGATGGATGTAAAGGACAGCGTTGCCAAAATGATGGAGAGCCTGGATCTGGTCGTGTACGTGGTCATACTCTCCGCTGCGCTGCTTGCTTTCATCGTACTCTACAATCTTACCAACATAAACATTACTGAGAGGATCAGGGAGATCGCCACAATCAAGGTCCTGGGATTCAACCAGCTCGAAGTATCCCAGTATGTCTTCCGCGAGAACCTGTTCCTGACGGCTATAGCGGCTGTAGTCGGGATACCGCTCGGGAAGTGGCTTCTCGCCTTTGTTATCGACAACATAGTGGTCAAAATGATATACTTCGAGCCGAGAGTCACTAATATGAACATTCTGACAGCAGTGGCGCTGACATTCGCCTTTGCGGCATTTGTCAATCTGGCGATGCAGAGGAGACTCCGCAACGTATCCATGACAGAGTCTCTTAAGTCAGTAGAGTAGCTGATCATACGGAAGCGCGTGCAGACAGTCCCTGACGGGAGTATTCCGCAGGGAGCACCTGTGAAGAATGCTGTGCTTCCGAGGACGCGAGCGGCAGGGATCTGACTGCGCGCTTCATAAATAAATGCTAATAACACACCAATGGAGGATAAAGAACATGAAGAAGTTTACTATCGAGATGGAAGACGGCGGCATCATGAAGGGCGAACTCTATGAAGATATCGCACCTAAGACTGTTGAGAATTTTGAGAAACTCGCCAACAGCGGATTCTATGACGGCCTTATCTTCCACAGAGTCATTCCGGGATTCATGATCCAGGGCGGATGTCCTGAGGGAACAGGCATGGGCGGCCCGGGATATACTATTCCGGGAGAGTTCACAGCTAACGGATTCAAAAATGATCTGAAGCACGAGAGAGGAGTTCTCTCGATGGCAAGAGCAATGAACCCGAACTCAGGCGGATCACAGTTCTTCATCATGACAACTACATCACCTCATCTGGACGGACAGTATGCTTCGTTCGGCAGAGTTACTGAGGGAATGGAAGTTGCTGACAAGATCGTAATGAGTAAGAGAAACAGAATGGACAAGCCTCTGGTAGACCAGAGGATGAAGAGCATCAGAGTCGAGGACTAGTTTCTTTCCCCGGTCTGTGATCACCCGGATCATATAAATGCGCAAAAAGTGTGTCTTCAGCGGCTGCCTCTGCGGAAGCCTGCGGGGACACACTTTTCAGTTACAGTTCAGGAACACTGTCAGATGAGCTCTTCACGTTCCGGACGATAGCGATAACCTTGCCCTTGAATATGACAGGGAGGAGATCAAGCTCTTCCTGCCTGAATACAGTGGCATTCCGGTGCATGCTGAATGGCTGCAGGATGATGTCATTTCCTTTCCTCACGAGTTTGCGGCACATGGTCCCGAGTTCAGGCGTATATACTACGACGATGTCTTCCGAGGCCGGCTCATCATCGGCTCTGATAATGACAACATCACCGGGTTCTATGTACGGTGACATGCCTGAATCTGTGATAGTTACACCACAGCATTTATCCGCATCAGGGGTGTTGTCCGGAAGGACAGCGAGATGTGTTACTATATCCGCCGGATCAGGATCCTGTGCCACGGAGTCCGGAGACCTGTATACAGGAATATACCTGAGTGCGGAGTCTCTGACAACATCCGGAGCGTCAGACCAGTTGTCCGGTACGGGTCTGCTGCCGTAAATATCTGCAACGTCAGGGCCGACAAGATCCTCGATTGGCATCTGCATATAGTCTGCGATGAGCTGAAGCGAATCGAATCTTGGCTTTGTGCCGCGGAACCATCTGGAGAGCATACCACTGGACAGGCCGGCCTCTCTCTCAACCTGCCTCCGCGATTTGTTGTGCTGATGACAAAAATCATCGATTTTATCAAGAAAACTCAAGAAAACCACCTCCATCAGAATAAAGTGATGAATATAATCAGCGTTTTCGTGTTGACTGCCCCAGTTTTCACTGATAAAATCAATAATGTGATGAAAATAATCATCATTTTTACGAAAAACCGCCGATAAATATTAATAATTGTTGTTTCGCAGCTCAATTTTGGCATATTTTAAGCGGTTTTTCAATTGCTATGATGAATTTGTTCAACTTTTTGGTCGCATAATGCTCCATTGACTTTGGTCAGAAGCGAGTGTACAATATCTCAGTCAGCCGCTGAATTGCATATACGGCTGTCCAAGCAGTTCGGGTCCGATATCCTGCTTGTAAAATACTAAAACCAAAGGAGAATCTTAATATGCAATTCATCAGAAAAGAGATGGACGATTACCGCGTTCTTCTGCGTAACGTCCCATCACTCGTCGTTACTTTGTTCGTCGTGAGTGTTATCATGATGAACCTTCTCGCCAACAAGGAACTTCTTTCCGTCAAATATTTCGCACTTGACTGCGGATTTGCCCTCAGCTGGATAAGTTTTCTGTGTATGGATATGATATGCAAGCGTTTTGGCGGCAAGGCGGCTGCCAAGATCTCTATTCTTGCGCTTGTGATCAATCTGTTTGCTACCCTCATCTTCAAGGTCATGTCTCTGACGCCGGGAATGTGGGGAGAATACTATTCAACAGGAATGATTGAGGTAAATGACGGTCTCAATGCTACGTTCGGCGGCAGCTGGTATGTCGTCCTCGGCAGCAGCACCGCAATGCTCGTTGCGGCGATCTGCAACTCCTTCATCAATCAGACTATTGCAAAACATCTGAAGTACGGCGGTTACAGAGCGTTCGCTATGAGATCCTTCATTTCGACCGGTATCGCGCAGTTCGTTGATAATCTCACTTTTGCCCTGATCGTTTCATATCACTTCTTCGGGTGGAGCGCTGCCCAGGTACTGGTATGCTCACTGACCGGAGCTGTGGCTGAGCTTCTCTGCGAGGTCATATTCAGCCCTGTGGGCTACCGTGTAAGCCGTCAGTGGGAAGCTGAGCATGTCGGCCAGCAGTATCTTGACTATGCCGGAAAAACGGGACATGCTGCAGCTGCAGTAAGCTAAGGAGAAAGAGATGAAAGTGCTTATCACCGGTGCTTCGGGAGGAATAGGAAGAGCTGCGGCTGAATACTTCCTTAAGAAGGGCCATGAGGTCCACGGACTTGACATCAGAGAAGCCGATGAAGACCTTCTGAAATTCTCTGAGAGTGCAGAGTGCTGCGGTGCTTATTATCATCATATTGCAGATGTCACAGATAAGGATTCGATACGCAGCGGCCTGCCTGAAGGCTTCCTGCCCGAGGTGCTCATAAACTGTGCCGGTATACAGGAGGGCGAAAGGGACATAGACGTCAACCTCAAGGGCATGATCAATGTGACCGAGATGCTCGCTGTCAGCAACGAAGAGATAAAATCCGTTGTAAATATAGGATCGGCAAGCGGCCACACGGGATCTGAGTTCCCTGAATATGCCGCAAGCAAGGGCGGAGTAATTGCGTATACGAAGAACGTTGCGCTGAGGATAGCTCCGCGCGCCATATGCAACAGCATCGACCCGGGCGGGGTGACGACCGAACTCAACAGGGTCGTGATGGATGACCCTGTCCTGTGGAACAGGATAATGGAGCTGACGCCTCTTAAGAGATGGGCATCAGCCGAAGAGATCGCTGAGTGGATATATTTCGTAGGCGTCACCAACAGGTTCATGACCGGGCAGAACCTTCTGATCGACGGAGGGGAAGCCGGCAGGGCGGAATTCGTCTGGCCGGAGTAACTGTGCTGTCAGACGGGATGATGTGATTGACCGGCTGCATACGATAATCTATAATATTACTGAACTGTGATCGTCATAATCACAGTTTTTTATTGATCTGAAGAACACAGACGTAAGATGAAACGGGGGACGCGAATGTATTCTGTGGAATTTGACAGCGGCTCATCCAGGAGCCTGTATGTACAGATATATGATTACCTGAAAAAGGAGCTCGCTGACGGGCGGATCGTACAGGGAGAGAGACTGCCTTCGATCCGCAATATGGCAAAAATGCTTGGGGTCAGCGTCACGACTGTCAGGATGGCATATGATCAGCTGATCGTGGAAGGTTATCTTGAGAGCAGACCTCAGTCCGGCTATTATGCCATTCAGGGTTCGTGGGACGGCACGGGTCATGGAATCAGGGAAGACAGTGCCTATACTCATCCTGTCACGGTCGCTCAGGCCGAGGAACATCAGAATGATATGATGTACGACCCTGAGTCCTTTGATTTTGTCAAATGGAAGAAATGCATGGCCAGCGTCCTTAACGATACTCCGGAGCTGCTGCTGTCAGAGGGGGACCGGCAGGGGGAACCCGCTCTGAGAACTGAGATAGCAGCATATCTGTATAAGTCAAGAGGAGTCGTCTGCGGCCCGGAGCAGGTCGTAATAAGCGCCGGCACCCAGCAGCTGGTGACGCATATTGCCAGGATCCTCAAGGTGATGGGCATCACTCTCGTGTGCAAGGAGGATCCGGGATACGAGCCGGCCAGCAGGATATTCGGCGACAGAGGATTTGCGATCAGCAGCATACCGGTCAGAAGCGACGGAATAGAGATAGAAAAGCTGCCGGCAAATATAAGGTCGGCAGTATATGTCAGCCCGCAGAACCAGTTTCCGACAGGCGCTCTGATGCCGATAGGGAGGAGGCACAGACTCCTTGAGTGGGCGGACGACAATGACAGCATCATTATCGAAGACGACTACGACAGCGAACTGAGGTACTTCGGGATGCCTGTGCCGGCTCTTCAGGGGCTCGACGGAGGAAAGAGGGTCATATACATAGGCTCCTTCACATCAACGCTCTTCCCTGCAGTCAGGATCAGCTATATGGTGCTGCCGCGTGACATGATATCCATATACGAAACGATGAAAATGGACTATGACCAGACCTGCTCGAAGACGGAGCAGCTCACTCTGGCGCTGTTCATGCAGAGGGGCTTCTACGGGGCCAATCTCCGGAAGATACGGAACCTGTACTCACACAAGCTGCGTGAGGCTATGGACGCGATCGGGGAATACGGCGGAAAGGATGGTTTTGCCTCCGCGGAAAACACCCGGTCGGGAATAAACATCATACTCAGGATCGATGCCGGAGGCGGCGGTGATGAGAAGGAAACTTCCGCAAGGCTTACAGACGATGCTGCCGGACTCGGGATCAAGGTGAGGAGCATCCCGCAGCTCTCGCGTGACGGGATGATATACCTGATATTCTATTACAATCAGATACCTGCCGGTGAGATCAGGGCGTCAGTGCAGAAGATGCTGTCGGCTTTCAGGGAGACAGTGAGGGGAAACTGAGATGAAGAGAACAACGCTTTGCTACATAGAGGACAGAGGAAAATGGCTGATGCTGTACAGAAACCGCAAGCCTGAGGATCCCAATGAGGGGAAATGGCTCGGCATAGGCGGTAAGATAGAGCCGGGTGAGACTCCGGATGAGTGCAATGCGCGCGAAGTCATGGAGGAGACGGGTCTCAGGCTGGGATCGGCACATTTCTGCGGTATCATACAATTCCGTGCGGACATGTACGAGGATGAGGATATGTATCTGTACTACTCGGACGACTTTGCGCCGGAGGATCCCGCTGCAGCGGAAAGATACCGTGCGGATGGAGTCTGCCCGCTGCCTGACTGCGATGAGGGCGAGCTGAAATGGATAGATGCATCTGAGATCATGGACCTCCCGATGTGGGAGGGGGACCGTGTGTTCCTGAAAAGGCTTCTTGACGGCGAGCGTGAGATATCCCTGACTCTGAGCTACACCGGAGAGAAGTGTACGGTAATCGGATAGTAGAAAAAAATAATACAATTCTTGATGTTTGGGTAGAGCTATCTAACGTCATATGTGGTATGATTAAAGAAGCCTGAGGGGCACATATAGTGCCTGCAGGCTTCTTGCTGTATAAGGACATATGGCAGGGATCATTACGGATACAGCTCAGAAGGAGTTTTCACATATACCGGAATGGAAGAAAACAGACAGGATAAAGACCTGAAGCAGACAGAACTGAATACGGAGGCTGACGGTACTGTTTCCAGAGTCACAAGGCACACCTGGATCGGAGACAAGGACGAGGTCAGGCCTGACGGCGCTGACAGACCGGTGACACGTGCGACTTTTGCAGATACTGATGTACGCAGCACCAGAATGGCCACTACCAGACTGGTCGAGAGGGAAAAGCGCCCGTACAGGGGTTTTATTACTGACGAGGAAATCAGTCATGCAGAGGCGGCTGCCGAGATCGACCGCAGGGCTATTGCCGAGAGCAGAGCTGCGAGAGAAGCTGCAATGGAGAATATGACTCAGACCAGAGTCTACAGCAATATTGACATGCCTGAAGAGGAAAAGGCAGCGCCTGAGGAAGAGGTGCAGAAGAAAAAGCCCCGCAAAAAGAGATCTGTGAGCATCAACGTTACGGACGGCAAAAAGTTCAGACGGCTCGTATTGCTGCTCGCAGTATTTGTTGTTTTGCTTGCATTTGAGATAAGTTTTGCAGTCATGAAGGCCAGGACGGCCACGCTGCCGGGAAGCACGGCGAAGCTTCGCAGCAAGACTGCGACACTGCAGGCGGATAACACGGCGCTTCAGGAATCGATCGATGAGATCGGTGACTATGATGAGGTAAAGGCTAACAGAGATTCATGGCAGAGGATAAAAGACAAGCTCGCGGAATAAGAATAAGTGACACGATGCTCAAGGTACTGGCTGCGCTTATATGCATCACGCTTGTCGCAGCTGTATTCGTCGTGCCGAAATACGGCAGGGTATTCAAGGCATACACGGCTGCGAGGTCTGAGTATAATGCGGCGGATGCCGGATATGAAGCGGCGGAGCAGAAGAACGCTGACCTGACTCAGAAGCTCGAAGAGATGCAGGGCATGAAGACTGAGACTGAGGAGCTGACCGCCGAGGTGTTCAAACTGGCTGCTCAGACGGAGAAGGATATACAGGCCGGAAAGAGCAATAAGAAGATATGCTATATAACTCTTGATGACGGACCTTACAATAAGGGCAAGGATTTCCTGAAACTGTTCGATCAGTACGGCGTCAAGGCCACATTCTTCCTGACCACGGCAAACGGTGACAAGCTGCCTGACCAGGCGGACCTTTCGGCGAAGTCGATGTATCCTGAGTACCTCAAGTCCGGCCATACCATCGGCAACCATACATACTCGCATGACTACGGACAGGGCGGTATATACACAAGCGCCAAGGCATTCATGAAAGCTGTGAATAATCAGCAGAAATTCACTGAGGAGGCGACAGGCGGAACGTACACGCCTAAGATCGTAAGGTTCCCGGGCGGATCCAGCGAAGCAGGTGACAATGCGGAAGCGATCAAGGAGGCTCTGAAAAAAGAAGGCCTTGGATGGATAGACTGGACCGTTGACTCAGGCGACAGCTGGGGATCTGACAGGGTCAGCACTGACCTGATCAAGAATAATATCAAGGACGCTGCCAAGGACCAGAAGATCATGGTCATCCTGTTCCATGAGTGGAGCAAGCCGTCACTTGAGGCGATGCCGTCGGTCATCAAATACCTCGACAAGCAGGGATACATATTCCTGCCGCTCTTCCCTGAGAGTGTGATGGTGCAGAAGTAGGGCAGCTGCATTGCTTCACAGCGAACACTTTCTGGACCGGCAGCCTCACAGCGAGCACTGTACGGACAGCGGTATCTGATCGCATAAGATAATAGAAAAGGGCTGGAATCAAACGTCCGGAGCGAGAACCCGCAGGAATCAGTAAAGATTACGATTCCGAGGACTCGAGCGGAGGACGATTGATTTCAGCCCTTTTGTTTCTTCTGATACTGATGACGGATTACAGTGTGAGGTCTCCGTCTTTGACCCATCCGAGCTTGCGGCAGCCCATGTTGATCAGCGGTGCAAGTATTGCAGGAAGCACGAAGCAGATGAGGATGAGTCCCAGCCAGTCCATGCCGGTGATCGCGGCCTTGGTGCCTGCAGCGACATCAGCTACCCATCCTGAATAAACACCTATCTGTCCGACGAATCCGCATGTTCCCATGCCGCTCGATACAGGAGCTCCGTTCATCTCGAGGTGGAATATGCATGTAGCGATAGGACCGGTTATTGCGGATGCAAGAGTCGGTCCGATCCATATCCTCGGGTTCTTGACGATGTTGCCCATCTGGAGCATCGATGTACCGATGCCCTGCGAAACGAGGCCGCCCCATTTGTTCTCAGGGAATGACATGACTGCGAATCCTATCATCTGAGCACAGCAGCCCGCTACTGCGGCGCCGCCTGCGAGTCCGGTAAGACCGAGTGCTGCGCAGATGGCTGCGGATGAGATAGGAAGGGTAAGAGCTACTCCTACGATGACGGATACCAGGATACCCATCATGAAAGGTCTGAGCTCGGTAGCCCACATGATCAGTGTTCCGACCTTCATTGCTGCGGCGCCGAGAGCCGGAGCCCACCATGCCGAAAGGCCTACTCCCACTCCTATGGTTACGAGAGGGGTGACAAGGATGTCTATCTTGGTTTCGCCCTGAACTGCTTTGCCTATTTCAGCTGCGATGATCGCTATGAACAGAACAGCAAGAGGACCGCCTGCGCCTCCGAGCCCGTTGGCTGCAAATCCTACTGTAGCAAGTGAGAAGAGAACCAGAGGCGGACACTTGAGAGCGTAGCCTATTGCTATCGCCATTGCAGGGCCTGTCATGGCCATGCACAGGCCGCCGACCGTGTAGTCAACTCCGCTGACGTTGCAGACAGGGTCGGTCAGAAAGCCGATGTGGAACTGAGTTCCGAGTGTGTTGATGATGGTTCCGATCAGCAGCGAGCAGAACAGACCCTGGGCCATTGCCGAAAGGGCATCTATTCCGTAGCGCTTTGCACTGATCTCGATGTTCTTGCGTTCAAGAAATGCCTTGAATGATGAATTACCGGAATCCTTTGTCATTTTGCTGTTCTTCCTTTATAATGTTAATGCTTGTAATACTGGCATATACTGTGGTTTTGCTTGCCAATAACCCCATATATATGGCATACTGACGAAGATTATACCACAGAAATGCTGATAATTGAGGCAATAATTGTTCTAATTTGCCGACATTCTAATTAAATTAAACTCAACAGAAGGGAAAACCTGAAGAGGAACGACGGAGGTGAATCCATGGGTCAGGCACCTGTAAGAAAGAAGAAGAAAGGCTGCGGCCCCGTACTGCTGGCAATCATCATTATTCTTGCCGTTCTTGTCGGTGCCGGCGGATGGTACACGATGGGACTGAGGGCGGTAGAGCCGGGCAGTGAAGAGGAGGTCGTGGTAGACATTCCTAACGGATCCGGAGCATCCATGATAGTGGAGATACTGGACGAGGCCGGACTGGTAAGGAACAAGACCTGTGCCAAGATCAATGCCAAGATCGGCGGTTACAACAGCCTGCAGGCCAACACATACATTTTCAACAAGGGAATGTCATTCCAGCAGATCATGAAGGTCATAAATGAAGGAAACTTTGACTACCTGTCCAAGGAATCGGTAGAGGTCAAGGACGGTGCCAGACTGACTCAGGTCGCTGCGGCAATTTCCGAACAGCTTCCGTACTCGTCGGATGAGATACTCGCAAAGTGGAATGACAAGGAATACCTCAATCAGCTGATCGAAAAGTACTGGTTCCTGACAGACGACATTCTGGATAAGGACGTGATGAACCCTCTTGAAGGATATCTCTATGCGGATACATATTATGTAACATCCGGAAGTGACACTATCGAGGGCTTCACAGAGATGTGCCTTGACAGAATGGATACCGAGCTGACAGCGAGAAAAGACCAGATCGAAGCATCCGGATTCTCTGTACATGAGTTCCTGACGCTCACTTCGATCGTTACCAAGGAAGCAACGGCCGGTGATCAGGCTGCAGTTGCGGGCGTATTCATGAACAGACTCGATCAGGGCATGTCGCTCGGAAGCGATGTAACTGTAGGATACATTTTCGACATCGACAGAGTAGAGCTCAAGCAGAGCCAGCTCGACAGCGACAACCCGTACAACACACGTAAGTTCGCAGGGCTGCCTCCGGGGCCGATCTCCACGGTCATAGGAGATGCAATGGATGCAGTGCTGAACTATGAGAAGTCCGACGACCTGTTCTTCTTCGCGGATGAGAACGGAAAGGTGCACTTCTTCAAGACTCAGGATGACTTCAGCAAGGGCATCGAGGATATCGGGCTCCTGAAGGATGACCCTGAAACGACAGAAGGGGAATAGCTCTCGCAGCCGTACCGGAATACTCAGACAATCAAAAAACTGTACAGGCCTGAAGGCATGTACAGTTTTTTTCTGGTATGACGGGCATGCCGTCAATCTGTGGTGAAAGTCCACAAGGCGCGTAGCCAACGACGAACCCCATAGCGACTCCCAAGGTTCAAATCGTGAGGT
>OMZI01000004.1 GCA_900315485.1 uncultured Eubacteriales bacterium
GGCTTGAACAAAGTAAAAGCCCGCGTCTTGAGGCGCGGGTCAGTATAGGGGGCTTATAGCCCCAGTTCGAACCACCCGTTTTACGGGTGGCACCGATTTGGTATCAGTTCTTGAGGCTCTGGAGCGGTGCAGGGATGCGTCCGCCGCGGTTGATCATCTTGGCAGGTGACTGGCTGCGGAGCTTCATGACCGGGCCGAATCCCAGAAGGCCGCCGAAGTTCAGCTCTTCACCTTCCTTAAGGCCGATAGCAGGGATGACTCTGACTGCAGTGGTCTTCGAGTTGACCATTCCGATGGCGGCCTCATCTGCGATGATGGCAGAGATGACTTCTGCGGAAGTGTCGCCCGGGATGACTATCATATCGAGGCCTACGGAGCATACCGCTGTCATGGCTTCGAGTTTCTCTATTGAAAGCGTGCCGGCTCTTGCAGCGGCTATCATTCCGTCGTCTTCACTGACCGGGATGAATGCACCTGAGAGGCCGCCTACGCTTGAGGACGCCATTACGCCGCCCTTCTTGACTGCGTCGTTGAGCATTGCGAGTGCGGCTGTCGTGCCGTGTGCACCGCACTGCTCGAGGCCGATCTCCTCGAGGATGTGAGCTACCGAGTCTCCGATTGCAGGTGTCGGTGCGAGTGACAGGTCGACGATACCGAACTGTGTATTGAGGCAGGAAGCGACTTCCGAGCCTACCAGCTGGCCGACTCTTGTGATCTTGAATGCTGTCTTCTTTATAGTCTCCGCTACTTCGTTAAGCGGAGCATCATCAGGCATTGCAGCCAGTACGGATCTTACTACTCCCGGGCCGGAGACGCCTACGCTAAGTACGTGGTCTGCTTCGCCGACTCCGTGGAAGGCGCCGGCCATGAACGGGTTGTCCTCTACGGCATTGCAGAATACTACGAGCTTGGCTGCGCCGATGCACTGCCTGTCTGCGGTGAGCTCCGATGCTTCACGGACTTTCTGACCCATCAGCTTTACAGCATCCATGTTGATGCCGGCCTTGGTTGATCCGATGTTTACGGACGAGCAGACGAGGTCGGTCTCTGCGAGTGCGCGGGGTATCGAGTCGATGAGCTCACGGTCGCCTGCGCTGAAACCCTTCTGAACGAGGGCGGAGTACCCGCCGATAAAATCTATGCCTATCTCATGAGCGGCTCTGTCGAGTGCCTTGGCGTATTTTACCGGGTCGCCGCCCGAGATACCTGCGAGCATTGCTACAGGTGTGACGCTGACGCGCTTGTTTACGATTGGAATACCGTATTTCTCACCGACCGAGTCGGCGGTCTTTACGAGATTCTCTGCAAGGCGGCAGATCTTGTCGTATATTTTCGTGCATGCCTTGTCGGCATCGGTATCCGCACAGTCGAGGAGCGAGATCCCCATGGTGTTCGTACGGATATCGAGATTGTTGTCTCTGATCATGGAGATGGTCTCCATGACGTCCTTATCGTTGAACATTTCTGTTTCCTTCCGGTTATATTTATTAATGACAGTAGTGGTGAATGAACTTATATCTGATCAGATGCTGTGCATTGAGGTGAAGATGTTCTCGTGCATCACGTGGACTTCAACACCGGGGAGAACTGCCTTGATGTTCTCTTCAAGCTGATGGATGCTGCAGTTCATCGAAGATACCTCGATGTGCATGTTCATGGTGAAAAATTCATCCATTACTATCTGGGATACCTGGACGATGCTCGCGTGTGCCTCGGCAACAGCGGTCGCGACCTTGGCGAGTATGCCGATCTCGTTCTTTCCGACTACGGTCAGAATAGCTTTTTCCTGTTTTTCCATAGTGATAACTCCTGCTTACGTGAAAGTGATAATTTCTATTTTGAGAAAATGAATCATCCGCCTGCAAAATGAAAAACAATCTGCGGAGGTGGATAACCCAATACCATATATATTATAAAAAATAACCTTGAAAATTCAATAGATAAGAGGAAACAGCAGGTCGTGTTCAAGTATAATAATAGGCAGTAAGACCAAGTTCCTGGAGAGATAATAATTGACTCACGATGAACTTATAGTATCTAAGATAGAAGATAAGATCAGGCAGTGCCGTGACGGCTTTTATGTGACCGCGACGGGACTGCTTGATTCGCATGAGCAGGCTCTGGCAAAGCAGGTCATGATGCACTCCGCGGACGTGCGGACTTTCCTGTGGGGCGGCTATGAAGGTGCTGAGCGCAGGATGCTTGTCTGCGTCCCTGCGGAGATCCCAATGACTGATGAGGAGGCGTATGAAGGCCTTCTCGAGGTACTGCGTGTGAAGAAGCCGGCTATATCCCGGGAGCTGACGCACCGCGACTACCTGGGTTCGATGCTCGGGCTCGGGATAGACAGGAGCGTGACCGGCGATATCCTCGTAAGGGATGACGGTGCAGATATAATCATAGTGCCTGAGATCGCAGACTTTCTGCTTGAGGAATACATCCAGGTGGGCAGGACGCACGTCAGCAGGGAGGTGCATCCTCTGAGCGAGCTCATCATGCCTGAGGTAAGGACGCAGATAATAAAGGACACAGTCCCGTCGGCGCGTCTGGACAGCATAATCGCATCGGCGTTCAAGCTGTCCCGGAGCAAAGCGGCGGAGGCGATCCGCGGCGGGATAGTATCTGTCGACCATATCGAGTGCCTCAAGCCGGATGCGAGAGTCGAGGAAGGCGCGATACTCGTGCTGAGAGGCAAGGGTAAAGCATTGCTGAAAGAGATCGGCGGAGAGTCGAAGAAGGGCCGCACCTGGGTGATCATAGAGAAGTACATATAATGGCAGAGAAAACCAGCATTGAAAAGAGAATCGCGGAAAAGGTAAAGGCAGCCGGCGGAAACACGTATTACGTCGGCGGTTTTGTGCGCGACCGGCTGCTGGGTACAGATAACAAGGACGTGGACGTCGAGGTCCACGGAGTGACGCCGGAGACTCTGATGCAGATCCTGGAGGAATGCGGTGAGCCGCTGTCTTACGGGCAGAGCTTCGGGATATATTCTCTGCGCGGCGAGGATATAGACATCGCCATGCCGAGACGTGAGAGGAAGACAGGTGCAGGACACAGGGACTTCGAGGTCGATGTTGACCCTTTCATAGGCACATATGAAGCTGCCAGGCGCAGGGATTTTACCATCAATGCTCTGATGGAGGATGTCCTGACCGGAGAGATCGTGGATCATTTTGGCGGACAGGAAGACCTTGCGAAGAAGGTCATAAGACACATCGACGATGCTACCTTCGTCGAGGATCCGCTGAGAGTGCTTAGAGCCGCGCAGTTCGCGGCGAGGTTCGGCTTCAGCGTAGCGCCTGAGACCATAGAGCTGTGCAGGACCATAGATCTGTCGTCCCTCTCGAGAGAGCGCGTCACTGAAGAAATGAAGAAGGCTCTTCTCAAGGCGGAAAAGCCGTCGGTTTTCTTCGAGGTGCTGAGAGAAATGGATCAGCTCGGGACATGGTTCCCCGAGCTTGAAGATCTCATCGGGGTCGAGCAGGACCCGGTCTTTCATCCGGAGGGCGATGTGTGGACGCACACTATGCAGGTCGTCGACAGGGCGGCAGCTTTCAGGCATCAGGTCTCCGAGCCTTTCCGGTTCATGATGCTTGCGCTTACACATGATATGGGCAAAGCGGTCACTACGGCGTTCGTAAAGGGCCGCATACATGCGTACGAGCATGAGACGCAGGGGGTGCCGATAGTCAGCCGGTTCATCCACAGACTGACGAATGAGCACGAAGTCATATCATACGTGCTGAACATGGTGCCTCTTCACATGAGACCGAACATCGCTGCTTATAACAGGACTTCGCTCAAGTCGACCAACAGGATGTTCGACGCAGCAGCGGCGCCTGAAGACCTCATATATTTTGCACAGGCGGATCATCCGGTAGTCTCCGGAAGCGAGGAGTTCTCGGGTGACCCGGAGTTCCTGGAGGAGAGACTGAGATCTTACCTTGATACGATGGCGCAGCCTCACGTGACGGGCAGGGACCTTATAGAAGCGGGCATCGAGCCGGGAGAGCAGATGGGAGAGCTGCTTGATTACGCGCACAAGCTGAGGCTTGCGGGCATCGACAGGGATTCAGCCATGAAGCATGTGCTGGCACAGGCGAGAAAGAGCAGGGAGAAGGAGTCGCGGAGGCGGAAAACAGCTGAAAAAGACTCTTGAACCTTGATAAATACACGATACGAGTTGACTTTAGCGATTTAGCGTGGTAAAGTGACCGAGTAATTACAATACTCTGCGTATTTTGCGTACAGAATGCATAAAAAGACAGACGCGGAGCGGAACAGAAAAGGGTGAACTACATGCAATATGATGACAGTGTGCTGACAAGGACGGAGAGAAGGATATTCGCGCTGAGGACGCTCTATACGAGGGCGGGATACGGTCCTTACAGGATGAGAAAGTTCGAGGACTATGATCTCTACAGCCGCAACAAGGATTATCTGCTTTCTGACAGGGTCATCACTTTTACGGACACTAACGGCAAACTCAAGGCTCTCAAGCCGGACGTTACGCTTTCAATAGTAAAGAACCTGGACGACAGGCCTGATGAACTGCAGAAGCTGTTCTACGATGAGAATGTATACAGAGTTTCTGAGAGAACGAATACTTTCAGGGAGATCATGCAAATGGGCCTCGAGTGCATCGGTGCTGCCGGTAATCAGGCCGCTGCGGAGGTCATAAGGCTGGCGGAGAAGAGTCTGGCGCTGGTCGCAGGCGACAATGATTACATCCTGAGGATCTCTGACATAGACATGCTCACATTCATAATAGATGACATGTCCGACAGCAGGTATGTAAGGGGCGAGCTTCTGAGACTTGCAGGAGAGAAGAACCTGCACGGCATAGCGAAGGTGTGCGAAGACAATGAGGTGCCGGCTGAAAAGTGCGGCGTTCTGACCGGACTGCTCGGACTGTACGGAACGCCTGCCGAGGTCATGCCTGAGCTTGAAGAGATATGCCGCGGCACTGTCGCAGAGCCTGAGGTGGAAGAACTGAAGGAAGTTCTGGGCAGCCTCTATGACGGTGAAGACGGAAAGGACATGCATATAGTTATGGACTTCTCTGTTATAGGGGACACGAATTACTACAACGGCATGGCATTTGAAGGGTATATAGACGGACTGCCGGAGAGCGTGCTTGTCGGAGGAAGATACGACAGGCTGATGCAGAGGATGAAGAAGAAATCGCGTGCGATCGGATTCGCAGTGTACCTCGACAACCTCGGCATGCTGGGAAGAACGGCGGGAGATGAAGCGATAGAATCCTTCTTCAGCAGCTACAGAGCACCTGAAGAAGACGAATAATGTGGATATATAACATGGACAGCAAGATGATAAATGTAGCTCTTCCTAAGGGAAGGCTCGGTGAAAAGGTATATAAGATGTTCGAGGAAGCGGGCTACGGATGCCCGGATATCTTCGAAGGGCGCAAGCTGGTGTTCGAGAGCAAAGAGGCGGGAGTCAGGTATTTCTGGGTAAAGCCGTCCGATGTTCCGATCTATGTTGAGCGCGGAGCAGCAGACATAGGTGTTGCGGGCAAGGACATTCTGCTTGAGTACGAGCCGAATGTATATGAGCTGAAGGACCTCGGAATAGGCAAGTGCCGCATGGTCGTGGCTGCGCCTAAAGGGTTCAGGGACGATTCAGAATATCCTCTGAGGGTAGCGACCAAGTTCGTCAACATCGCGCAGGACTACTACGCATCGGTCGGCAGGGATATTGATATAATCAAGCTGAACGGATCCATCGAGATAGCGCCTATACTCGGACTTTCCGACGTGATAGTCGACCTCGTTGAGACGGGCGCGACACTGAGAGAAAACAACCTCGTCGTGTACGAGGAGATAATGGATATAAGCGCGAGGCTGATAGCCAACAAGTCCGGCTACAACTTCAAGAGCAAAGCGATCAACACGCTGCTCAGCAGGATATAACAAGGGGTAATGCAATGATCAAAATTCTGAAGTATGCGGAGCTGACTCCGGCAGAGGTTTTCTCAAGATCCGAGCCGGTCATGGATGTTTCCGGCACGGTGACTGAGATAATAAATGATGTAATAGAAAACGGCGATGCTGCGCTGGTCCGCTATGCTGCGAAGTTCGACGGGATAGATCCGGAGGGCTTCGTTCTTGAGCTCACTGAGGAGGAAAGAGCAGCGGCACTGAAGAAGATAGAAGAGACCGATCCCGGATTTACTGACATCCTGGCAAAAGCAGCTGCCAACATCGTGAAGTTCCACACTAAGCAGGTCAGGAACAGTTTTATCATAAACGATACTCCGGGAATCATCATGGGACAGAAAGTGGTCCCTCTCGAGAGAGCAGGACTGTATGTACCGGGCGGCACTGCGGCATATCCTTCCACGGTGCTGATGGACTCTATACCTGCCCTCATAGCCGGATGCCGTGAGATAATCATGGTTACACCGCCTGATGCGGACGGCAGCATCAATCCTGCAATAATCGCTGCAGCTCAGGCTGCGCGCAATGCAGTCAGCGGTGCCGGTGAGGTGCGCATCTTCAAGACCGGAGGCGCTCAGGCTATAGCTGCACTTGCATACGGCACGGAGACCATTCCTAAGGTGGACAAAATAGTCGGTCCGGGCAATGCTTTTGTGGCAGAGGCCAAGAGGCAGGTGTTCGGCAGAGTATCCATAGACATGATCGCAGGACCGAGCGAGATACTCGTTGTATCCGACGGAAAGAGCGATCCTGAGGTAGTTGCTGCAGACATGCTGTCACAGGCAGAGCACGATAAGAACGCGAGCGCGGTCCTCGTTACGGACTCGGCTGAACTGGCATCCGCCGTACAGCAGGCCATCGAGAAGCAGCTTGCGACACTTGAGCGCGAAGCGATAGCCAGACCGTCAATAGACAACAACGGCAAGATCATAGTCGCTGAGGACCTCGAGCAGGCAATAGAGATATCCAATGAGATAGCACCTGAGCACCTCGAGCTCTGCGTCGATGACCCGTTCGAATGGCTCGGCAAGGTAAAGCACGCAGGATCCATCTTCCTGGGCAGGAACTGCCCGGAGGCTCTCGGAGACTACTTCGCGGGACCTAACCACACACTTCCGACGAGCGGTACGGCAAGGTTCTCCAATCCACTGTCAGTCGATGACTTTGTGAAGAAGATGCAGTACACTTATTACACAGGTGATGCACTGGCGGAAGTGGCAGAGGACATTGCGGGATTCGCCCGCAAGGAGGGGCTGACAGGGCATGCACGCAGCGTGCTCATCCGTTCCGGTAAAAAACACTAACCATATAAAAGACTCAGAGTTTTCGGTATGCACTGCGAATATTCCGCAGGGATCTGCCGGGGCCAGGAAAGGTCCCGAGGACGTGAGCAGGGTATACCGGAAACTCTGAGTCTCAAAGAGGACACAGAGATTATGAGTAAGTTTCTTAGCAGTAAATACGCATCACTTGAACCGTACACTCCGGGCGAGCAGCCGAAGACTCAGGTGCTGACCAAGCTTAACACCAATGAGTCGCCGTTCCCGCCTGCACCTGAAGTGGTCAGTGCGGTGAAGGAGGCCGCAGAGAATCTGCAGCTGTATCCGGATCCTGACTGCACGGAGCTGCGCAAGGCGATAGCAGCGGTGCAGGGAGTTGACCCTGATGAGATCATCTGCAACAACGGTTCTGATGAGACGATATATTTTGCATTCCTCGCATACTGCGACAGCGGAAAGCCTGCTGTTTTTCCTAAGATCACATACGGCTTCTACCCGGTGTTCGCGGATATAACGGGAGTGAAATACAGGGAAGTTCCGCTGAAGGAGGACTTCAGCATCGACCCTGAAGACTACTATGATGCAGAGGGCGCGGTGTTCATCGCCAACCCTAATGCACCGACGGGCATCCCGCTGAGCCTTGATCAGATCGAGGGCATCCTTCAGCACAACAGGGACAATGTGGTCGTGATCGACGAGGCCTATGTCGACTTCGGGACAGAGTCTGCTGTGCCGCTGGTGGCAAAATACGATAACCTGCTCGTAGTGCAGACTTTCTCCAAGTCGCGTTCGATGGCGGGCATGAGGCTCGGATACGGAATAGGCAATAAGGATCTGATCGCTGACCTCAACGCGCTGAGGTTCTCGACCAACCCTTACAACATAGACAGGCTCGCGATCGCAGCCGGCATAGCATCTCTTGAGCACGATGAAGTGAACAGAGAGCATTGCAGGGCGGTAATGGAAAACAGAGAGTACACCGTGGATGAGCTCGGCAAAATGGGATTCGAGATGACCCCGTCAACAGCGAACTTCATCTTCGTAAGGCACCCTGAGATCCACGGATCGGAGCTGTTCCGCAGGCTGAGAGAGCGCGGAGTCATCATAAGGCACTGGGACAAGCCGGAGCTTGCCGACTACAACAGGATAACGATAGGATCGCGTGAGCAGATGGATATTCTGCTCAGGGAGGTAAAGGACATTCTTTCTGAGGAGGTGGCAAAATGAGAAGCGCAGATATCGACCGCATGACGGCTGAGACGGATATCAGGCTGTCTCTTGAACTGGACGGAAGGGGAGCGTGCGACATAGATACAGGCGTCGGTTTCCTCGACCACATGCTGACACTGCTGGCCAGACACGGACGTTTTGACCTGTCTGTTACCGCAAAGGGCGACAACTATGTTGATGACCACCACACTGTAGAGGATGTCGGCATCGCACTCGGCCAGGCTTTCGCTGAGGCACTGGGTGACAAGAGAGGCATATGCCGCTACGGGGACTGCACACTTCCGATGGACGAAGCGCTGATTCTTACGGCTGTCGACATCTCCGGAAGAGACTATCTCGGATTCGGCCTTGAGATCCCGGCTGAGAAAGTCGGGACCTTCGATACAGAACTTGTGGAAGAGTTCTGGCTCGGCTTTGTCAGAAACGCCGGAATAACGATGCACATCAGGCAGCTCGCAGGCAAGAACTCACACCACATCATCGAGGGAACGTTCAAGTCGGCGGCAAGGAGCCTGAGACAGGCTGTAGCCATCGAGAAGGAGTTTGCAGGAGAGATCCCGTCGACCAAGGGACTTCTGTAGGAGGATATTTATAACAATGATAGCAATTATAGATTACGGAGTAGGCAATCTGTTCTCGCTCAAGAGCTCTCTTGCGGAGATCGGAGCAGAGGCTGTCGTGACATCTGATGAAAAAGTGATCGCAGAGTGCGACAGGATCATCCTGCCGGGTGTCGGCGCTTTTGAGGACGCGGCCCGCAAGCTGAGAGAGTCGGGCATGGCTGAAGTCGTGAAGAAGGAAGCCGCTGCAGGCAAGCCTCTTCTCGGCATCTGTCTCGGCATGCAGCTCATGTTCGACAAGGGTTATGAATACGGTGAGCATGAAGGCCTCGGACTGATCCACGGAAACGTACGGCCGATCGCCGATGTCATCCCTGAGGGATACAAGATCCCTCACATCGGATGGAATCTGCTGAAGTTCACGAAGAAAAGCCCACTGTTCAAATACATCAAAGAGGGCGACTATGTATATTTCGTCCATTCATACTATGCTGCCGACTGCGATGAGTCGGTCATAGCGACCACAGAGTACGGCGCGGATCTGACCGCGGCTGCAGCAAACGGCAACGTATACGGCTGCCAGTTCCATCCGGAAAAGAGCGGCAAAGTAGGAATGAAGATACTGAAGGCATTCGTTGAACTGTAGGGAAACAGGCGGCAGATGCAAGCCGCAGAGAGGCAGGCAAAATGATTATTTATCCGGCAATAGACCTGTATGACGGCAAAGCGGTAAGACTCTACAAGGGCGACTATGAGCAGATGACCGTGTACAGCGAGAATCCGCCTGAAATAGCCGAAGCTTTTGCAAAAGCGGGTGCGACACATATGCATGTGGTCGACCTGGAAGGTGCAAAGAGCGGGATGACCCCGAACTTCGACACCATCATGGCTATAAGGAAGGCTGCTCCGGATATGTTCATCGAAGTCGGAGGCGGCATCAGAGATGAGGATACCATCGAGAAATACCTCAGGGCAGGGATCGACAGAGTCATCCTCGGGACCGCAGCCGTACAGGACCAGGGCATGCTGAACAGGGCTGTCAGGAACTGGGGGCGTAAGATCGCGGTTGGCATAGATGTCAGGGACGGATATGTCGCAGTCAAGGGCTGGACGGAGCTTTCAAGCTATACTGTTGAGGAATTTGCCCGTCTGATGCAGAGCTACGGCGTAAGCACTATAATCTGCACGGACATCTCGCGCGACGGTGCCATGAAGGGTGCCAACAGGCTTCTGTACAGGGAGCTTTCCGAATCCATGAACCTGAATATAATCGCATCCGGTGGAGTTTCCTCGCTGGATGAGATAAAGGCGCTTGCGGGATTCGGCATACACGGAGCGATCGTGGGCAAAGCGTATTATACCGGTGACGTCGATCTTGCAGAGGCGATCCGGGTGGCTGCAGGAGAATAGACTGCGCAGGCAGAAAAGGCGGGGCATCAGGCCCTGCGCATATCAAGGAGAATCTTAAAATGATAACCAAAAGAATCATCCCATGTCTTGATGTAAGGGACGGGAGAGTAGTAAAGGGCGTCAACTTCGAAAACATCGGAGACGTCGCATCCCCTGTGGACATGGCTAAGAAATACACTGAGGCGGGAGCTGATGAGCTGGTCTTCTACGACATAACGGCTTCGGCAGAAGGAAGGAAGCTGTTCACCGAAATACTGACGGAGACAGCATCGAACGTGTTCATTCCGCTGACAGTCGGCGGCGGAATCAGCAGCATAGCGGATTTTGACAGAGTCCTGAAATGCGGAGCTGACAAGGTCAGCGTCAACTCGGGAGCCATCAGAAACCCGGGGATCATCACCGAGGCGGCCAAGCTGTACGGAGACCAGTGCGTCGTGCTTTCGTGCGATATCAAGAGAGTCGGCGGTGAGTTCAGAGTCTTCTCGAGAGGCGGCAGGGACGACACCGGCATGGAGGCTATTGAATGGATCAGGCGCTGCGTCGGAATGGGCGCGGGCGAAGTCGTAGTCAACTCCATAGACACCGACGGCGTCAAGACCGGTTTCGATATCGAGCTTCTCGATCTCGTGTGCAAAGCGGTCTCGGTACCTGTCATTGCATCGGGCGGTGCAGGCAGCATAGATCACTTCATCGAGCTGTTCCGCAGGATCCCGACGATCGACGCGGGCCTCGCTGCTTCCATATTCCACTTCGATGAAGTGAGCATATCCGATCTCAAGGATGCCATGGCAGCAGAGGGGATCCCTGTAAGAAGAATAAAGTAAAGAAGATCAGAATGCGCACATGCGCACCGCACATAGGAAAAAGGGTAACAGAATGATCAATATTAGAGAACTGAAATTTGATGAAAAGGGACTCATCCCGGCGATAGTCGTTGACTCCGTGACGAAGAGAGTCCTGACTCTCGCGTACATGAATGAGGAGAGCCTTAATATATCCATGGAGAAGGGTCTTACCTGCTTCTGGAGCCGCTCAAGACAGGAGCTGTGGCTCAAGGGCGAGACAAGCGGCAACTATCAGCACATAGTCAGCATCACAGCGGACTGTGACAGGGACGCTCTCGTGGTAGTAGTGGAGCCTGACGGACCGGCATGCCACCTCGGCACAGAGTCGTGCTTTGAGTATCCTGTATGGGAGTCGGATGAACTCAAGGAGTTCTCGTATGAAGGCCTGATGGAACTGATCGAAGGCCGCAAGACCGATCCTAAGGAAGGTTCATATACGACATATCTCTTCGACAAGGGACTCGATAAGATCCTCAAGAAGATAGGCGAGGAGTGCACCGAGGTCATCATCGCTGCAAAGTCTGCAGAGCAGAGCGGAGACAATGCGGAGACCATATATGAGATCGCCGATCTGGCTTATCATACGATGGTCATGATGATAGAAGCCGGCATCTCTCTTGAGGACATCCACAGAGAGCTCGCTTCGAGACACGTTATAGACAAGAAGGTAAAACAGGAAAAGATGGTGTAAAACTATGCAGGATTTTGATCTGCACATGCATACGACATACTGCGACGGGAAGAACTCTGCGGAAGAGATGATTCTCGCCGCTGCTGCTGTGGGGCTCAAAACAGCAGGACTGTCAGGCCACTCATTCACGTGGTTCGATACCAGCTACTGCATGAGCGAGAAGGACACAGCTGCATATATTGAAGAGGTCAACACTCTTAAGGTCAAATACTCTGACAGGATCCGCGTACTGCTCGGTACTGAACTCGACTACTGGGCGGAGATAGATACGGCGCCGTACGATTATCTGATCGGATCATCGCATTATGTGCTGAAGGACGGCGCGTATCTCGACGTAGACTATGCAGCGGAAATGCTGATGGACGAGGCCAATAAGTACTACGGCGGCGACATGGCCGCCATGGCTGCGGACTACTATAAGCAGGTGGGGAATATCGTTAAGAAGACAGAGTGCGATATCATAGGGCATTTTGACCTCGTAACAAAATTCAATGAGACACTGCCTGTCCAGATAGTGGGAACATCTGATCCGCGCTACATGACAGCGTGGATGGATGCAGTCGACAGGATCTTCGAAGATACTGCAGAGCTCAGAAAGAGCGGAAAGCCGAACCGCCTCGAGACAATCGGCCTCATTGAAGCAGGAGACAAGCCGGTGTTTGAGATCAATACTGGTGCCATGGCCAAGGGCTACAGGACAACTCCTTATCCTGCAGCAGACCAGATAAAATACATCAGGAACAAAGGAGGCCTGTTTATCCTCAGCTCAGACAGCCACAGCACGGATAAGATATGCTATGCGTTTGACAAGATAGAGCTATAGACCGGGACTGCCGGCCGGAACATAGAACAGGGGCCATAATCAGGGTAAGCCCGTCTGATGCAAAGAAAAATAAAAATCCCGCACCTTGCGATGCGGGATTTTGTTTTGCCTGAAAGCAATTGCTGATGTTCAGCGGGATGATTACTTACCCTTTGCAGCCTGCTTAGCAGCCTTTGCAGCAGCAAGTCCGTCATCATATTCTCCTGATGTCTTTCTTGCCCAGAAGTCCTTAGTCTCCTTAGCAACAATACCGGAGAGTGCGAACAGAGCAACCAGGTTCGGGAATGCCATCAGACCGTTCATCAGGTCTGCGAAATCCCATACAACTGCGAGCGGCAGGAAAGGTCCGATCGCTACAGCTGCAACATACAGCCATCTGTATGCTTTCAGGGCAGCCTTGTTGCCGTTTGTCAGGTAGTCGAAGCATCTCTCAGCGTAGTAGTCCCAACCGAGGATCGTTGAGAATGCGAAGAGTGCGAGGCACAGAGCCAGGATAACGAATCCGCAGAGCTGTGGCCATGGGAGTCCGTTTCCGAATGCCCACATCGTTACTTCTACACCCTCGAGACCCTGCTCGTGAGCGCCTGTCATAACAACGCAGAGACCTGTCATTGTGCAGATGATGATCGTGTCGAGGAATGTACCGGTTGATGAAACCATTCCCTGACGTACGCACTCTCTTGTCTGAGCGGCAGCAGCAGCGATAGGTGCGGAACCAAGACCAGCCTCGTTCGAGAAGATACCTCTTGCAACACCCTTCTGCAGTGCCAGGAGGAATGCTCCCATTGCTCCGCCTGCAGCAGCTCTCATTCCGAATGCTCCTGCAACTACTTCTACGATAGCATGTGGCAGGTTGCCGATGTTGTAGAAGAATACCAGCAGAGCTGTTACTACGTAGAGTACCATCATAGCAGGTACGATCTTCTCGGTTACCTGAGCGATTCTCTCGATACCGCCTACGATTACAGCGATAGTTCCTGCTGTGATCAGGATAGTTGCGATAACCTTTACCCAGGATGCGTCTTCACCGAATGCAGTGAATGCGACCTTTGTAGCGCCTACTTCTGTAGCTACCTTGTTGATAGCATTAACGATACCATTTACCTGTGTGGATGTTCCGATACCGAGGGCACCAGCGAGAGCGCCAAACAGTGCGAACATCTTAGCGAGCCATTTCCAGCTTGCTCCCATACCTTTCTCGATGTAGTAGAAAGGTCCGCCGAGGATGGATCCGTCATCCTTTACGTGTCTGTACTTAACAGCCAGAACACCCTCAGCATACTTTGTTGCGATTCCGAAGAATGCAGCGAACTCCATCCAGAAGAGGGCTCCAGGTCCGCCTGCCATAATAGCTGTAGATACACCTACGATGTTACCTGTACCTACTGTAGCAGCCAGAGCTGTTGTCAGAGCTCCGAAGCTGGATACGTCTCCCTCAGCGCCTTCCTCGTTGGTAACAGCGTATCTGAGGGAAAGTCCGATCCTTCTCTGAGGATGGAAGCCTGTGCGAACTGATAGTAGTATACCGACCACGATGATGAGAACCATCATGACGGTACCCCACACCCAACCGTCTAGGGTGCTGATAATTTCGCCAATGCTCATAAAATACCTCCTTACAAATTCACCTTACATATAAATAAGATCAGCGTACTCGTTCAGATTGAAGACACGATAATACGCCAATCTGAATTTATACAATTTAAGGATAAAATCTAAAAAGGTTGATGTCAAACAAAAATTTCGTCAAACATTTATCTAATTTCACTAAACCATCACAAACAGCTGATTTTTCAATGATTTAATAACAGTTTATTTTCTGCAGGTCGGGAAAAAAATACATCAAGATACATTTTTAACATGAAAAAAACGTTGAAATGTCAACGTTTACGTACTGTGCAAAAGGCCATAAAATGATGCGTATAAATTAGTAGACAATGTAGAAATATGACATCGTTGATGGTAGAATACTATGATTGCTTTTTGAAGCGGGATCAGGCTGGGACATACATAAGAAGGGGCCGTGTGTGTCCGGACCTGATCCCACTCGAACAATATGGTTCAAGTGGGAGGAATAATAATGAAAGAAAACTACAGACCGTATCTTGAAACGGTCCAGTCTGTTCTGGCGGAGACTGCATCTGCCGAGAATGGTCTTTCGGGAGCTCAGGCTGCTGAAAGAACGGAACAGTACGGACCTAACAGGCTCATTGAAGCCAAGAAGAGAAGTGCGATACTCAGATTCTTCGACCAGATGAAGGACCCTATGATCATCATCCTTCTGGTCGCAGCTGCTCTGTCGCTCGTAACATCTCTGTACGAGGGCGAGAACCCTGCAGATGTCTTCATCATCCTGTTCGTAGTAGTGCTGAACTCAGTGCTGGGCGTAGTTCAGGAGAGCAAGGCTGAGGAGGCCATCGAAGCTCTCAAGAAGATGACGGCGGCAAAGTCCAAAGTCCTGAGAGATGGCGAGATCACTACACTTCCGAGTGACGAGCTCGTTCCGGGAGACGTCATCATCCTCGAGGCAGGTGACAGCATCCCTGCTGACGGAAGACTTCTCGAAGCTGCATCGATGAAGGTTGAGGAAGCGGCTCTTACAGGAGAGTCCGTTCCTGTTACCAAGCAGTCAGAGGAGATCGTACTGGAGGAGGGGGCAAAGGACATCCCTCTCGGTGACAGAAAGAACATGATCTACATGGGCAGCACCGTTGTATACGGCAGAGGAAAGGCCGTTATCACCGGAACAGGAATGTCCACTGAAATGGGAAAGATCGCCGATGCACTTGCACAGGCCGAGGAAGAGATGACGCCGCTTCAGATCAAGCTCGCTCAGCTCTCCAAGATCCTGACCAGACTGGTCATCGGAATATGCATATTCATCTTCGCTCTTGGTGTTATCAAGGCAGGACACATCAGCATGGATGTCATGATCGACACCTTCATGCTTGCTATATCACTCGCTGTTGCTGCTATTCCGGAAGGTCTCGTAGCGGTAGTAACTATAGTGCTTTCCATGGGCGTTACCAAGATGTCCAACAGGAATGCTGTAATAAGAAGGCTTACTGCAGTTGAGACTCTCGGCTGCGCACAGATAATCTGCTCGGACAAGACAGGAACCCTGACACAGAACAGGATGACTGTTGTAGACTACTATGCTCAGGATCAGGATCTGCTTGCTGCTGGAATGGCCCTGTGCTGTGATGCGGAGCTCAAGACAACAGAGACCGGCGAGGAAGTAGTCGGTGAGCCGACCGAGGCAGCTCTGGTAGCATATGCTTCGGTCCAGAACATGCCTAAGCCTGGACTGGTCAAAATGTTCCCTCGTATCGGAGAGGCCCCTTTTGACTCCGGAAGAAAGATGATGTCGACAGTTCACAGGAACACCGAGATGGATGCTCCTGCAGAGATCGACACAGAGCTTGACGAGCTTATCGCAAAATCAGAATACGTTCAGTTCACCAAGGGTGCACCGGACGTCGTACTCAGACATTCTGATTACATCCTCACTCAGGACGGCATCAGGCCGATGACTGAAGAGCTCGCTGAGAGCATCAGACGCGCGAACGCAAGGATGGCGGGCAAAGCGCTCAGAGTCCTTTCCCTTGCTGCCAGAGTACACCATAAGAGACCGGATGATTTCTCGCCTGAAGCTCTTGAGCAGGAGCTCATCTTTATCGGTCTTGTCGGAATGATCGACCCTATAAGACCGGAGGTCAAGGACGCTGTTGCAGAGTGCCGTGAGGCAGGCATCAGACCTATCATGATCACAGGCGACCAGCTTGACACTGCAGTCGCTATCGGTAAGGACCTCGGCATCATAGAGAGCGCAGACGATGCGATACTCGGAGCGGCTCTGGACGACATGTCTGATGAAGAGCTTCTCAATAAGGTGAGCACATATTCCGTATATGCAAGGGTACAGCCTGAGCATAAGGTAAGGATCGTCAAGGCATGGCGTGCGCACAACATGGTAACAGCCATGACCGGAGACGGTGTAAACGATGCACCGGCCATCAAGTCGGCAGACATCGGAATCGGAATGGGTATCACGGGAACCGACGTTACGAAGAACGTTGCGGACATGATCCTTGCAGACGACAATTTTGCCACTATCGTATCCGCGGTAGAGGAAGGCCGCAGGATCTACGCCAACATCAGAAAGGCTATCCAGTTCCTGCTCGCTACTAATGTCAGCGAGGTAATGTCCATCCTGGTAGCAACAATGATGAACTTCACTATCCTCAAGCCTGCTCACCTGCTGTGGATCAACCTGATCACAGACTCGCTGCCGGCCCTGGCGCTCGGCCTTGAGGAGGCAGAGGGTGACTCGATGAAGCAGAAGCCTAGAAGCGCAAGAGAAGGCGTATTCGCAGGCGGAATGGATAAGGACATCGTATATCAGGGTGCAGTAACAACCATGCTTGTAATGGCTGCTTACTTCATCGGCGAGTTCATGGAAACAGGACAGTGGCACATCGTCGCCAGCAATGACGGGATCACAATGGCGTTCCTGACAATGTCGATGTGCGAGATCTTCCACTCATTCAACATGAGATCGAGAAGACAGTCCATATTCACACTTTCAAGACAGAATAAATGGCTGTGGGGCTCCTGCATTGCAGCACTGCTCCTTACTACCGTAGTCATAGAGGTGCCGGCACTTGCAAGACTCTTTGAGTTCGCAACTATCAGCTGGAAGGAGTACGGAGTCGCAATGGGACTCGCGTTCATGATCATACCGGTCGTAGAGATAGTAAAGGCGATCCAGAGATCGGCAGCAAAGAGCCGCGGAGAAGAACTTAGAAGCTAAGAGGTTATATAATTTTGGAAGATAACAGAGAGTTAAAGGAAAAGGAAACAGAGACAGCGGAGGCTGAAGAAAAAGCTGTTAAGAAGAGGGATTCTGACAGGCTCGGAACTGAGCCTGTCCATCAGCTCCTTCTTAAGATGTCTGCGCCGCTGATGGTGTCCATGTTCGTAATGGCACTGTACAATATCGTGGATTCAATATTCCTCGGCATGTACAGCACGGACGCTCTGACTGCGGTCTCATACTGCTTCCCGTTCCAGAACCTCAACGCGGCTTTCGGTATAGGAACTGCCGTAGGTATGAGTGCTCTGCTCTCAAGATATCTCGGAGCGAAGGATTACGACAGAGCGGACAAAGTAGCTCACAACGGATTCATCCTCGTTGCGATCAACTACTCGATATTCTTCGCCGGCGGATGTTTTGCCCCTCAGATCATGAGCCTCATGACATCTGATAACACCAATGCACAGATCATAGCAGACGGAACGATATACCTCAGGATAACCCAGTGGCTCTCGTTCGCGCCGATGATCCAGTCGATGTTCGAAAGGCTGCTGCAGGGTACGGGCAAAACCAAGTACATCTTCTACATGCAGCTTGCGGGCACTCTGTTCAATGCGGCGGTCGACCCTATCCTGATTTTCGGGCTGCTCGGCATGCCGAGGATGGGGGCAAAAGGTGCCGCGATCGCTACGGTGTTCGGGCAGCTGCTCGGCTGTGTACTCGGCCACCTGTTCAACAGACACTTCAATAAAGAGGTGGCGCTGTCGCTCCATAAGATCAGACCTCACTGGCAGACGATGAAGGACATATACAGGATCGGTATCCCGTCCATAGTCCTGCAGTCGGTCGGAGCACTGATGAACTTCAGCATCAACAAGATCCTGGCAGGATTCTCGGACCTTGCAGTAACGACTTTCGGGGTCTACTTCAAGCTGCAGAGCTTTGTGTTCATGCCTATATTCGGAATGAACAACGGATCGGTGCCTATCATCGCATATAACTACGGTGCAGACAGGAAGGACAGACTCGAGCAGACCATGAGCCTCGGAGTAAGATACGGCGTGGGTGTCATGGCGGTCGGAACGCTCATATTCTGGCTCTTCCCGGAGCAGCTGATGTCGCTATTCAGCGCTCCACCTGAGATGGTGAAGATGGGCGTGGTCGCACTTCACATCATGTCGCTGAACTTCCCGTTCGCCGGATATGCGATCATGAGAGGCGCTGCTTTCCAGGCTCTCGGCAAGAGCGTGTACAGCATGAACATCTCTCTTGTAAGGCAGCTGCTCATAATCATCCCGTGCTCATACATCTATGCTAAGATCGGCGGAGTCAACATGGTATGGTGGGCATTCCCTACAGCGGAGATCGCCGGAGTTGCCATGTCGGTCTTCTACACCTTCAAGATCAGGAAGGAGATCCTGAGCAAGATGACTCCTAGATAAAGACGAGCCGTTAGATGATTTGTCCTGACGAAGGAGAACCAGTTAGATAATAAAGCGCCGGAGCTGATGCTCCGGCGTTTTGCATATACTGTATTGAAATTCGTGAGACAAGGTCTCCCCGGATCCTATCTCTCCGGCATGAGGAAGCCTACCTTCTTGTAGACCTTGTTCAGTGTCTTGTTGGCTACGTAGGAAGCTCTCTCTGCGCCGTCCTTGCATACGGAGTTCAGATACGCCTTGTCCTTCATGAGGCGCTCGGCCTCTTCTCTGATCGGAGTGAGGGTGTCGATAACGACCTCTGCTACTGCCGGCTTGAATGCGCCATAGCCCTTGCCCTCGAACTCAGCCTCGATCTGCTCGAAGGACTGACCGGTAAGAGTGGAGTAGATGTTCATGAGGTTGGCAACGCCCGGCTTGTTCTCCTTGTCGTAGCGGATGCAGTTCACTGTATCACTGTCAGTGATGGCCCTCTTGAACTTGCGGTTTATAACATCCGGTGTATCCATCAGGAAGATGCATCCGTCAGGGATGGACTTGGACATCTTGTCTGTCGGAGTGGTAAGTCCGTAGATCCTCGCGCCTGCCTTAGGGATATATGGCTCAGGGATCTTGAATACGTCGCCGTAGATGCCGTTGAATCTTGCTGCTATGTCACGGCAGATCTCAACGTGCTGCTTCTGGTCCTCGCCTACAGGTACATAGTCTGCCTGATACAGCAGGATGTCTGCGGCCATCAGAACAGGATATGTGAACAGACCTGCGTTGATGTTGTCCTTGTGCTTTGCCGACTTGTCCTTGAACTGGGTCATGCGGGAAAGCTCGCCGAACATCGTGTAGCAGTTGAGGACCCATGCAAGCTGGGAGTGTGCAGGAACGTGCGACTGCATGAAGAGAACGTTCTTCTCAGGATCAAGTCCGCATGCGATGTACTGAGCCAGCTGATTGAGCGAGCGTCTTCTGAGGTCGGCAGGCTCCTGCCTTACAGTTATAGTGTGGAGGTCTGCCATGAAATAATAATTGTCAAATTCGTCCGCTCTGGCAGCCCAGTTGGAAATAGCTCCGAGATAGTTCCCGAGATGCAGGTCTCCGCTTGGCTGTATGCCTGACAGCATTCTTTTCTTCTGATTATTATTTTCCATTATATGATACCTCCTGATTTCAATAGTCCCGTTGCCCTTCTTTGCTTTATGTATCCGATTGTACTTCAAATTGCATGGTATTACCATAGCTGATTTACATAATTTCTTCACAATATCAACGAAAACGGTCCTGTATATGGTGCTACAATTCTTTTTGGACGGGGAGTTATATCCCCGTCTGCATTTATGCAATTTTTTCGTGACGTATAAGCAGGAACCATGATCAGAAGAATTGTCGGAATACATTTCAGCCCGATAGGCGGGACGGCAAGAATGACTCACCGGCTTACAGCGCAGCTCGCGGATCTGCTGAAGGACTGCTGCCCGGATGATATCAGGGTGGAGTCGTATGAGCTGATGAGGATGGGGCCGGAGACGGTGGACCTTGACGATGAGACGGTAGCTGTTATCGGTATGCCTGTTTACGTGGGAAAAGTTCCGCTTCCTGCCATAAGCGCTCTCAGAAAATTCAGGCCTAACGGAGCTGCTGCTGTGACAGCCGTATCGTTCGGGTCGAGAACTTTCGGCAATGCGCTGTATGAGCTGCAGCACTTCACTGAGAATCAGGGGTTCAAAGTGCTCGGCGCGGGCGCGTTTGCTGTCAGATACAGGAAGGGCGGCATCGGACGCGAAATGAGTGAGCACTATGGTGACGTTGCTTCGCTGACGGAGTTCGGGACGGCTGCCGCTGCCAAGATAAGAAGGCTGGCGGGGACCGAGATCGAGGAACTCAGGATCAGACCTGTACCGCTTGAGGTCGCCGGACGGCTGCCGATACACAGGATAAGCAGGCTGTCACCGAGAGCCGCCGCTGCAGCACAGGATCTGCTCGAAAGGATCTGCATCAGGAGAAGCAATTCCGAGTGGTATCTGTAGTAAAAGGCAGGAAATTGCGAAATTGTATACAAAACAGGCGATTTTGACTGATCTGAATGACCGGTGAGGACGCCGGAAAATGAGACGAAAGCCGGAGGAGTTATCCCTGCGGCTTTTTCTGTTGCTGCAGAACGCCTCGAACTGCTGAAAATATAGGGTTATTTTGTCTTGTGAGGTTGACTTGATCCTATGCGCGGCATTAGAATACATGTATACACTTTATAATGCTGCACCGGAATGTAAGGAGAGAGCCGGGCACAGAGGATGGCAGAATGATCAATAAAGACCACATAACAGATAATGACGGAATTACCAATTTTGATGAGCTCGAGGGAAAGAAGGTAAGAAAGACCAGCCTCAGCAGAAAGAGCAACCTTCTTGAGATGGAAGGGGTCAACTATGAAGTGCAGGATGTGGATAAGCCTAACCTGTTCAGAGAGTTCTTCGAATATGTTGAGGTGCCTAAGGTCGGTTTCAACTTCAGAACAAGCCCTTATGACATGCCTGAGGAGATCCTGATCACGGACTCGACGTTCCGCGACGGACAGCAGTCGAGAGAGCCGTATACAACAAAGCAGATAGTGGATATATTCAAGCTCATATCCAGACTGTCGGGACCTAAGGGGATAATAAGACAGACAGAATTCTTCACATACAGCGACAGGGACAAGGAAGCTATCCATGCCTGCCAGGATCTCGGGCTTGAGTTCCCGCAGATCACGACATGGATCCGCGCAAAGAAGGAAGACTTCAAAATAGTCAAGGAGATGGGCGTCAAGGAGACAGGCATCCTGACAAGCTGTTCTGACTATCACATCTTCTACAAGCTCGGAATGACAAGAAAGCAGGCAATGGAACACTATCTGTCTGTAGTATATGATGCTTTTGAAGCCGGGATCATGCCGAGATGCCATCTCGAGGATATTACCAGAGCGGACTTCTACGGATTCGTAGTACCTTTCGTAAGGGCGGTGCAGGAAATGGCCGATGAGGCGGGAATGCCTGCCAAGATAAGGCTCTGTGATACGATGGGATTCGGTGTTCCGTATCCGGGCGTTGCAATGCCTAGGTCGGTTGCAGGTATAATCTACGGTCTCAAGCAGTATGCAGGCGTACCGAGCGAGATGCTTGAATGGCACGGACACAATGACTTCTATAAGGCTGTTGTCAATGCAGCAACTGCATGGCTTTACGGCTGCGGCGCGGTCAACTGCACGATCTTCGGAATAGGAGAGAGGACCGGCAACATTCCTACTGAGGCGATGGTATTCGAATACGCACAGCTCAAGGGAACCCTCAATGGTATGGATACGACGGCCATCACTGAGCTCGCAAGATTTTATGAGCACCAGATAGGATATACACTTCCGGCCCAGACACCGTTTGCCGGAGCCAACTTCAATGTTACCAGAGCAGGCATCCATGCAGACGGTCTTCTGAAGAATGAAGAAATCTATAATATATTCGACACAGGCAAATTCCTTGACAGACCGCCTCTTGTCAACATCAACCAGAACTCAGGTGCAGCAGGTGTCGCACACTGGCTCAACACAAGCTACGGCCTGAAGGGCGAGAAGCAGGTAGACAAGCACAGTCCGGTCGTCAAATACGTCAAAGAGTGGATCGACAGCGAATACGCGAGCGGACGTGTGGCGGAAATCGGCGCCTCGGAGATCTACAACAAAGTCAACGAGTTCACTCAGCAGTAAGCTGTCAGCCGGTATATGCAGACATAGAAGCAGCGGGAGTACGGGTACTTCCGCTGCTTTTGCATAAATACCGCCAGTGCTGAGATTCCAACGCTTACGGGCACATCAAAAAGACTGAATTTGAGGGCAGAAAATCTTCAAATTTAGTGGAATTATCGGATGTCTCTAAATATAATCTAATTACTGATAATGGACGGCGTAAATCGTACGCTTTCAGGGGAAAAGAAGCTATTTCTTGAACAGAGATCAGGGAAGGAAATTTAATTATGATCAAGTATTATCAGAGGGGAGTCCTGTGGCATGACGGCGCTCCGGTGGATGCACCTGAGTCGGCAGATAAGTGCAGCGGACGCAACGGGACAATGGCATATCAGATACTGAACGCACACCGCGAACAGACTGATGACGGTATTTTTCATATAGAATTCGATGCTCTTGTATCGCACGACATCACATACGTAGGCATCATACAGACAGCAAGGGCGAGCGGACTTAAGGAGTTCCCGATTCCTTACGCAATGACAAACTGCCACAACAGCCTCTGCGCTGTCGGCGGCACCATAAACGAAGACGACCACGTATTCGGTCTGTCTGCAGCAAAGAAATACGGCGGCATATATGTTCCGGCCAATCAGAGTGTTATCCACTCATATGCAAGAGAAGAGCTGGCTGCATGTGGCAACATGATCCTCGGGTCTGACAGCCACACCCGCTATGGCGCGCTCGGCACGATGGGCGTCGGAGAAGGCGGTCCTGAGCTGGTAAAACAGCTCCTTAAGAACACATGGGACATAACCCCTCCTGAGGTCGTCCTCTGCTATGTCACAGGCAAGCCTCGCAAAGGTATAGGCCCTCATGACGTGGCCATCGATCTCGTCAGAGAGACATTTGCCGGCGGCAAGGTCAAGAACAAGGTCCTCGAGTTCGCGGGACCTGGACTTGAGCATCTTCCGTATGACTTCAGAAGCGGCATAGATGTAATGACGACAGAGACGACATGTCTCTCGTCCATCTGGGCTACAGATGATGAGATCAGGAAATACTATGAGATCCACAAGCGCCCTGAGTGCTACAGAGAACTAGCACCTGCAGAAGGCGCTTACTATGACGCGATCGTAACCATCGAGCTCGACAAGATCGAGTCGATGATCGCACTTCCTTTCCATCCGTCCAACGCATACACGATCCATGAGTTCCTTGAGAACGCAGATGAGATCCTCGCGGGAGTAGAGGAAGAAGCAGCCAGGAAGTTCCCTAAGGCGCATCTCGACCTTCGCTCCAAGGTCAGTGACAAGGGCGTTCTTGCCAATCAGGGCGTCATCGCCGGATGCTCAGGCGGAATCTTCGATAACATCGTAGAAGCGGCAGATATCCTTGCCGGCGGAAGCACAGGCAACGGCTACTTCTCGCTGTCCGTATATCCGACAAGTGTGCCGACGAGCCTTGCTCTTACACGTGCGGGCAAAACAGAAGCGCTTCTTGAGGCGGGAGCTGTCATCAAGCCGTCGTTCTGCGGACCGTGCTTCGGTGCAGGAGACGTACCTGCCAACAACGGACTGTCTCTCCGCCACACGACAAGGAATTTCCCTAACCGTGAAGGCTCAAAGCCGGGCGAAGGACAGATAAGCGCTGTTGCACTGATGGATTCACGTTCAATCGCAGCTACTGCAAAGAACGGAGGATACATCACAGCTGCAACGGATATTGATTACGAAACAGAGCACATCCCGTATACATTCGATAACACAGCATACAGGAACAGATGCTACTATGGCTTTGGCAAGGCTGATCCTGAAGCAGAGCTCATACTCGGACCTAACATCACAGACTGGCCGAAGATGTACGAGCTCTCAGACAACCTGCTTGTAGAGCTGGCAGCTGTTATCAGAGACCCTGTTACTACAACAGACGAGCTAATCCCTTCGGGTGAGACCAGCTCATACAGGAGCAATCCTCTGAGACTGTCAGAGTTCGCGCTCTCGCGCCGCGTACCTGAATACGTCGGAAGATCCAAAGCTGTTGCAGCAGACGAGGCAGCACGCCGTGCAGGCGAGAAGCCTGAGAAGCTGGCAAAGGTACTCGGAGCAGTAGGCGACGCGGATGAACTCATGAAGAACACACAGTTCGGATCCTGCGTATTCGCCAACAAGCCGGGTGACGGATCGGCGCGTGAACAGGCCGCATCCTGCCAGAAGGTGCTCGGCGGTTTTGCCAACATATGCTACGAGTACGCGACCAAGAGATACCGCAGCAACTGCATCAACTGGGGCATCCTGCCGTTCACACTTGACGAGGGCACTGAATTCCCTTACGAGGACGGCGACTTCGTATTCGTACCTGGCATCCGCGCAGCCATAAGCAGCGGAGAAGAGAAGATACCTGCCAAGGTCATCACTAAGGACGGCAAGGTAAATGACATAGACCTCTGGGTAAAGGGACTTACGGAAGACGAGAAAGAGATCATACTTGAGGGATGCCTCATGAATTACTACGCAGCTCAGAATAAGTAACGTGCCCGGGGAGGAAGAACAATGGAAATCAAGAAAACCGCAGTTGCAGGCACACTCGAAAGCAGCGACTGCATGGTCACGATCGAGCCATCGGCCAAGGGCCTGGAGCTGGATCTTGAAAGTGCTGTCATCAGGCAGTACGGAAAGAGAATCGCAGAAGTGGCGATGGAGACGCTCGGCCGCCTCGGCGTTGAAAACGCCAGAGTCAGCATTGTGGACAAGGGCGCTCTTGACTGCACCATCAAGGCCAGAGTGGAATGCGCCGTTATGCGCTCTGCCGAATATGAAGGCAGAATAGGCTGGGGAGGTGTTATAAAATGACAAATCCTAACAAATACCGCCTGCGCAGGACGATGATGTTCCTGAACTGCCAGAAACCTGGTCTCATCAAGGACCCGTACATCTATAAGCCGGACTCGATCATGCTTGATCTCGAGGATGCTGTAGCTGAGAGAGAGAAGGACGCAGCCCGGTTCTCCCTCTATCATGCTCTGCAGGAGATCGATTACAGAGGCGTCGAGAGAGTCGTCCGCATCAACGGACTCGATACGGACCTGTGGAGAGAAGATGTAAGATGCGCGGTCGCAGGAGGCTGCGACTCCATCCGCATCCCTAAGACAGAGACAGCTGATGATGTCCGCACTGTAGAGTACGCCATAGCAGAGGCTGAGAGAGAATTCAGCAGACCTGCCGGCAGCGTGCTGATCATGGCGGCGCTCGAATCCGCAAGAGGCGTCATCAACGCGATGAGCATATGCGACTCATCGGAGAGACTGTTCGGAATAGCCCTTTCCGGAGGCGACTATTCCAGAGACCTTCAGATCTCGATATCCGGTACCGGCGTCGAGTTCATGGGGGCAAGGCAGCACATGATCATAGCTGCAAGAGCAGCCAAGATTCAGTGCTTCGATACAGTATGGACCAACCTCGATGACATGGAGGGCTTCAGAAAAGAAGTTGAAGTCATACATTCCATGGGCTTTGACGGCAAGTCCATCATCAACCCTCGCCAGATCCCGGTCGTCCATGAGATATACACACCGAAGGAGAAGGACATCATCTTCGCCGAGAAGGTCATCAGGGAGATCGACGATAAGAAGGCTAAGGGCATAGGCGTATTCACAGTAGACGGAAAGATGATCGATATCGCGTTCTATGACGGAGCGAAGAGAACGATCGCGCTTGCCAAAGCATCCGGTATATACAAGGGGGATCTGTAACATGATTAATGCAGTAGGAAGAGACATCCCGGAAGAGATACTGGAAATAACAGGCAAAGAACCTTTCCAGGGAAACTTTTATAAAGACGACAAATCCATAGTCATGAGAGGACCGACGATCAGGCCTGTCATGAACAACGAGAAGTCCAAGCTGGTCGCAGATATCAGGGAAGCTCTTGTCAAGTGTGATGCGCATGACGGGATGACAGTATCATTCCACCATCACTTCCGTGATGGCGACCTCATAGTCAACATGGTCATGAAAGAGATTCATGACATGGGGCTGAAGGACATAACCATCTGCGCCACTTCGCTGGGTAAGGCTCACGATCCGCTCGTGCCGATGATAGAAGACGGCACAATTACGGGTATCGAGTCTTCGGGTGTAAGGGGCAAAATCGGTGAGGCTATCTCCAAGGGCAAGCTCAAGGGGCTGGCTGTAATGAGATCTCATGGAGGAAGAGTCAGAGCTCTTGCCACAGGTGAGGCTCACGTAGACATCGCATTCATCGGTGCTCCGACTGCGGATGACTACGGCAACCTCAGAGGTATCGGAGGAAAGGCAGACTGCGGCGTACTCAGTTATGCCATAGTAGACGGCAACCACGCAGACCACTGCGTAGCCATCACTGACTGCCTCGTACCTTATCCGAACTTCCCGGCTCACATCTCTCAGACCAAGGTCGACTATGTATGCGTGGTGGACGAGATCGGTATTCCGTCCAAGATCGCGACGGGCGCGGCCAAGCCGACGACTGACCAGAGAAAACTCCTGATGGCACAGTACTGCACCGATGTTGTAGTAAATACGCCGTGGTTCAAGGATGGTTTTTCATACCAGACAGGAGTAGGCGGAGCATCCATCGCATCCACTCAGTATCTCGCTGAGATAATGAGAGAGCGCAACATACATATGGGCTTTGGTGTAGGAGGCCTGACCAAGGCAATGTGCCAGCTGCTCGATGACGGAATGGCAAGAGTCATGCTCGACGTACAGGATTTTGACCTTGATGCGGTTCGCAATCTTAAGAATGTCAACCATCACAGGATCCCGGCGGGCGTATACGCCAATCCGCTTAACAAGGGTGCGGTAGTAAACAAGCTGGATTACGTCGTGCTTGCATCCCTTGAGGTCGACGTCCACTTCAACTGCAACGTAGTTGTCGGATCGGACGGAATGATCACGGGAGCGCAGGGAGGACATCCGGACACGGCTCAGGGAGCAAAATGTGCAATCGTAATCTGTCCTCTGCTGCAGGGAAGGATACCTGCTATTTGCACCGATGTAACAACAGTAACCACACCGGGAGAGAGCATCGATGTAGTCGTTACTGATTACGGCGTCGCCGTCAATCCGGCAAGGCAGGATATTCTCCAGGCGCTGAAGGAGGCTGACTGCGTTCCGCTGAAGACCATAGAGGAACTCAGGGACATCGCATACTCCATAGTCGGCGAGCCTGAGAAGGTCGAATTCGAGGACAGAGTCGTAGGCATCATAGAAGCCCGTGACGGAACTATCATTGATGTAGTAAGGCAGAGCAAGGAAATCCCGGAGCCTGTTGTGTATAAGAAGAAAGCAAGTAAAAGGAGATCAAATGGATAAGATCAGAATGACGACCCCGATCGTCGAGATGGACGGGGATGAAATGACAAGAATACTCTGGAAGATGATCAAGGACGAACTGATCCTTCCTTTCGTGGATCTCAAGAGTGAATATTACGACCTGGGACTTCCTGTCCGCGATGAGACAGGTGACCAGATCACCAAGGATGCCGGAGAAGCCATTAAGAAATACGGCGTCGGAGTCAAGTGCGCTACCATCACACCTAATGCTCAGCGCATGACTGAATACAATCTGCACGAGATGTGGAAGAGCCCTAACGGGACGATCCGTGCGATACTCGACGGAACCGTTTTCCGCGCACCTATCACAATAGACGGCATCAAGCCGGTCGTACGCAACTGGAAGAAGCCTATCACCGTTGCCCGTCACGCATATGGCGACCTCTACAGAGGAACAGAGTACCGCGTGCCTGAGAAGGGCAAGGCTGAGCTGGTGTTCACCGGCGAAAACGGAGCTGAGTTCCGCGAGACAGTATATGACTATGAATGCCCGGGCATCCTGCAGGCAATCTACAACAAGGACAGCTCAATTGAGTCCTTTGCTCATTCATGCTTCAAGTATGCGATAGAGACCAGGCAGGATCTCTGGTTCTCTGCTAAGGACACTATCTCCAAGAAGTACGACATGCACTTCCGCGATGTGTTCCAGAAGCTGTATGACGAGTGCTATAAGGAAAAATTCGAAGAGCTCGGACTTACATATTTCTATACACTCATCGACGATGCCATCGCGCGCGTCATCAGAAGCGAGGGCGGATTCATCTGGGCTCTCAAGAACTACGACGGGGATGTCATGAGCGACATGGTTTCGACAGCGTTCGGCTCACTTGCAATGATGACATCCGTACTCTGCAGCCCGGACGGAAAGTTTGAGTACGAAGCTGCGCACGGTACTGTTACAAGACACTACTACAAGTATCTCAACGGCGAAGAGACTTCGACCAACCCGATGGCTACCATTTTCGCATGGAGTGGCGCTCTCAGAAAGCGCGGTGAGATGGACGGTCTCGAGGACCTTCAGAAATTCGGAGACAAGCTCGAGGAGGCATGCATCGATACCCTCAATGACGGCATCATGACCAAGGACCTCGTAGGTCTCGTTGACGGAATGGAAGCAAGGGCAGTCCTCACCACGGACTTCATAGCAGCAATCCGCGAGCGCCTGGAGCAGAAGCTCGCATAGGACGGAACTACAGGGCGGGACTGATCAGGAACACTTGATGGGCGTAGCAATTTATCAGACACCGTTATATGAAAGTCAGCAGCACGATTATCTCGAGCTGCTGGCTTTATGCGGTCTCAGGGATGAAGGAGACGCGGATGCAGTAGCTCTGGCTACTGACGAAAGAGGCATTCTTACTGGCTGTGGCGCACTGGCAGGACATACTGTCAAGCAGCTCGCCGTCACACCGGACGCTGAAGGACAGGGAGTGATGGCATCCGTGCTGTCTGCTCTCATAGGTGAAGCTCATGCCCGCGGGGAGCACAGGCTGTTCCTGTGTACCAGGCCGGATAACGTGAAGATGTTCAGCTCGATGGGATTCTACACTGTCATCAGTACAGCGGATGCCCTTCTCATGGAGAACAGAAGAGACGGACTGGAGGATTATCTCAGCTCGCTGCCGCGATACAAAGGGGTGTGCGGAGCCGTGGTGTGCAACTGCGATCCTTATACCCTCGGACACCGGCATCTTATAGAATATGCGGCATCGCAGTGCGATCATCTGTATGTGTTTGCGGTATCTGAAAGCGGGTCGATGTTCACCCCGCCAGAGCGCCTTGAGATGATACAGAGGGGAACAGAGGATATCCCGGACTGCCATGTGTTCGAAAGCAATCTGTACCTTGTATCACGCGCAACTTTTCCTGCGTATTTCATAAGAGATGAAGAGAGGGCTGACCTCGTGAAGTCCGATATTGACATAGAGCTGTTCGGTGCTCGGATCGCACCTGCTCTTAACATCACGAAGAGGTTCGTGGGAGAAGAGCCGTACTCCCCGGTCACAAAGGCCTACAACGAACGGATGAAGGAGCTGCTGCCGGAGCACGGGATCACGATCTGTGAGATCCCGAGATATGAAGGCATCAGCGCCGGAAAAGTTCGCAGCCTGCTGCTTGAGGGCGACATGGGATCCGTAAGAGAAATGGTTCCGGAGACTACATATGAAATCATACAGCGTAAGTCTTGCGCAGGTGCTTGACGCCCGCGAGAGACGTGCAGCGATACAGAATAAAATGCTTGCGGGAGCAGGTCAGGGCCATTGCCTTATCTGCCTCACTCTGAACATAGCGGGAGAGGTCAAAAGGACGCCGATGACACGCATGCTGTTCGGGCGCGGAGTCAGAGAACTGAAAGCCCTGGACCTAAGGATAGCGGACAGCTTCATGCTCGATGAGCCAACGGGCTCTGAGGGATTCTGGCTGGCTGAAGAAGACCCCGCAGAAGTAAAAAGACAGCTTGAGACTGTTGAGGACTCGTTCCCTGCAGCCAGGCTTTTTGATTTTGATGTTCTGACAGCGGACGGAACCAAGCTATCAAGGAATGAAAGTAGGCGCTGCCTCATATGCGATGCGCCGGCAGCCGAGTGTGCCAGAAGCCGCAGGCACGGACTGGACGCGGTAAAAGCAGCTACTGACCGGCTGCTGAGGCAGTTTTGTGCTGATGAGCTGGCGGAGGCAGCACATGATTCGCTTCTGGATGAACTGTACACAACGCCTAAACCAGGACTTGTGGACCTGATGAGCTGCGGTGCGCATACGGACATGGATGTCCCGCTTTTCGAAAAGAGTGCTGCAGCGCTGGTGCCGTATTTCAGGGACGCTGCCCTGATGGGTATGGACTGTTGTGAGATGGCAGACCTCCGCAGACGCGGACTGGAAGCGGAACAGGATATGTTCAGAGCGACCGGCGGAGTCAACACCCATAAGGGGATGATATATTCAATGGGACTTCTCCTGGCGGGAATGGGCAGATGCCTGACGGATGGCGGAGACTGCATTGAACATGCGGCAGAGCTTGCCCGCCGGGATGCGGACAAGTATCTCGGAGAAAACCTTGAAAGACCGGTCACGAATGGCGGGGCGGTATACAGAAAATACGGTGCCGGGGGTGCCACTGCGGAAGCGGCTTCCGGGTTTCCGGAAGCAGAGTACTGCTTCTCAAGACTCGTGCACTACAGAAGCCTGGGATGCGGGAACCCCGATGCACTTGCATTCTGTGACGTCATGGCGGACCTCGAAGATACTAACCTGTTGCACAGAGGGGGCGAAGAGGGACTTGGATTTGCACGGCAGGCCGCGGCAGAGATAGCCGCAATGCCGGAAGCGGAGCGTGAAAAGGCTCTTGCTGAACTTGATGATGAAATGATCAGACGCAATCTGTCGCCGGGAGGCAGCGCTGACATGCTCGCGCTTGCATTCCTGCTTGAGAGGTGGCAGATACTGCTGTAATCTGATAATCAGGGCTCTGTCTATGGTGCGGAGCCTCTTTATCTGTTATAATATGCGACTGTAGCGGCAGGGCTGAAATGCCCGGAATAATACCGCGGAGAACAGTATGCTTCAGAATTTTATACTCTGCTTCAATGCAGTACTTCCATCAATGATATATCTGGCCATCGGCATCATCCTGAGGATGAACAAAGTGATCGATGACCGGGATGTAAAGAGGTTCACGCACATCGTATTCGTGGCGCTCTATCCTTTTATAATGTTCGATAATCTCTACGGCAAGAACGTCGGCGAGCACCTGGACTTTAAGCTCGGAGCCTATGCACTGGGATTCACCATCCTGCAGTTCGCGGTCTCGTGGGTATTCGTGTGCAAAACAGAAAAGGACAACTACGACCGCGGCGCGATGATACAGGCGCTGTTCCGGAGCAATTTCATCCTGATGGGATTCCCGATAGCGATGAACCTGTTCGGCAGGGGCAATATAACGCCTGTAGCCATAATCATGCTGCTTGTGATCCCGTTCTATAATATCGCAACTGTAGTCGTATTCGAGACTTTCAGAGGCGGCAAAGTAGACATTAAGGACATGGTAAAAAGGATCCTGACCAATCCTATCATCGACGGCGGCATAGCTGCAGCGGTAGTGATGCTGCTGCATATCACACTCCCTGAGACCATAGCGAACACGGTCACGGCACTCTCTGACTGCACTTCTCCGATAGCGCTCATCCTGCTCGGCGCGGGACTCAACCTGAAGGATTTTGAGAGCGACACGAAGAAAGTAGCCATCTGCACATTCGGCAAGCTCGTATTCTTCCCGGCATTCGGGATCGCAGGAGCAGTGCTCATCGGTCTGAGAGGAGTGCCTCTTGTATCCGTCACGCTTATGGTGGCGGCCCCTGTTGCGCTCGCTTCATATGCTATGGCGAGCTCAATGGGAGGCAACGGCAGGCTCGCGGGAGAGCTCGTCGTAACGACAACGCTTATTTCATGCCTGACCATACCGGTCTGGCTGTTCATACTCAAGACAGCGGGGATGTTCTGAGTAGATACATATACGCAGTAACTGAGATCGGGTAAGAGGGATATCAGATTGACTACGGAACTTATCATTACAAGTATACTGCTTGGCGCAGGCCTTGCTATGGATGCGTTTTCCGTCAGCCTGGCGGACGGGCTCGGCGAGAAGGAACTCAGCGCAGGGAGAGTGCTCACGATCGCGGGCACCTTTGCGGTGTTTCAGTTCGCCATGCCGGTAGCAGGCTGGCTTCTTGTACACACTGCAGCAGAGAGATTCACTGCTTTTCAGGCATTCATACCGTGGATAGCACTTGTTCTGCTCCTGTATATCGGGGGCAAAATGCTGATCGAAGGCATCCGTGAGAACCGCAGCGCAGCGGGCGCGGAAGAAGAGGCTGTTGCGCAGACAGCAGAGGCATCTTCCCATGATGCACACCTTTCCGCCGGCGACCTCCTGGTCCAGGGCGTGGCCACATCCATTGACGCTCTCTCGGTCGGCTTCACCATAGCAGCATACAGCGCGGGTCAGGCGGTCGTGTCTTCACTCATAATCGGAGTCGTGACACTGTTCATATGCATAGCAGGACTGTATCTCGGCAGGAGCATCGGGACAAGACTGGCCGGCAAGGCGTCTGTCCTCGGCGGCGTTATACTCATCGCCATCGGGATCGAGATATGGGCAAGAGGAGTATTCTTCTGACAGTAAAAACTAAGTTGAGAAAAAAGAGCGGAATTAACAGTATATATAAGGCGGTAATAACGATGACTATGGCGGCTGTTCTAATCATGAGCAGCGGCCTTATTTACGTTGACGCAGCCGGCCCGTCCGGACTCGATGAGTATATAGCGTCCGGGATCGTCGGCGGAGATAATGCAGGCAGCGGGGACGCAGCTGAGACAGAAGAGCCTGAGGAGCCGCGCCTTGAAGCCGGGCCGCAGAGCTTCGCTGAAGCTCTCGCTCAGGAGTACAGCAGGCAGAAAGGGTCTTTCATCCTGACTAAGGACAGCAGGTTCTATATAGTGGCAGACGAAGAGCCGGACAAGGACCTCGTTGAGACTGTAAGGCTCATAGACTCTCAGTTTGCGGCTTACGCCATCCCTTCGGATCAGCCTCTTCCTGTCGTATACGGGAAAAAGGATTTTGCCCTTAAGGGGGATATCGTCGTTAACCTTGTCGGTGAAGAGGACTTCCTGCCGGGGATACAGACGGCTGACCCGGAAGAGACGTACAGGATCGACGTGGATGAAACGGCGGCGGTGGAAGCCTGCGGACAGGATGGGATATGGTACGGCCTGATTGAGCTGATGCAGCTCTTCAGGGAAAAGCAGAACGCGGAGCAGGAAAATGCGGTGGTCCTTGACAAAATGAGGATCAAGGACGGACCTGACCTGAAAGAGCGTGCGCTGATGCTCGACTGCGGGCGCAAATACTACAGTAAGGAATGGATAGAGAATCTTATTAAAAGAGCTTCTCTTCAGAGATACAACGCGATCATCCTGCATTTTGCCGAAGCGGAGGGCATCAGATTCGACTCCGAAGTTTTCCCGTGGCTGACGGAAAACATAGACTCTCTTACGACTGAGGACATGAAGGAGATCGTCGAAACTGCGCACCGCTATCACATGGAGGTGATCCCATCCTTCGACACTCCGGGACACAACACCTTTATGGTCGAAAGATATGCTTCGTATGTTAAGAGCGATCCGGACTTCTCGTTCACGTATGACGGAAAGACGTATGACAGCAGTGTTGACGGATTCAGCTCGATCGCCAATCATTACTCTCACGGCGGAGAGACGGAGAAGGCGGATTATATAGGCATCGATCTTACAAGAGAGCATGCGGTGGCCTTCACCAATACGCTGATCGAAGGTTACGCGGATTATTTCAGCAAACTCGGTTGTACCAAGTTCGATATCGGAAGTGACGAACTTCTCGGGTGGTATACGTTCGAGCTGGGCGGGGATGTCATTGACTACGATAACCGCTGGACTGCGCTCGAGCACTGGAAGAGCTATGCGAGGAACACGCTCGGGATAGAGAAAGGAAGCGCGAGAGACGTTCTCGTATCCTACATCAATGATCTCGCTGGGCGACTTGAGAAAAAGGGCTACACCTGCAGGGTCTTCAACGACGAGATAGATGTGAACAGGAGCCAGCATGTGGAACTGAAGGATTCGATAGAGGTCACATACTGGTTCGACGCGGACAATACAGCTGCTCATTTTGCGGAAAAGGGACATACCGTACACAACTTCATGGAATCCTGGTGCTTCTATGTTCTCAGAAGCGAGAACGGCAGGGACATCATGAACGGCAAGTACAGGACGGTCAACGGGCGCAACATATACGAGAACTGGAACCCGAGGTCTTTTGCCCGCAAGGCCGGCAAAAGCGACACGGTGCCTGAGGACAGGCTCGGCGGCGGATATTTTGCGATATGGTGCGACTTCCCTGATTACAAGGGCGCAGGCACTGTGTGGGCGGAAACTGAGTTCAAGACGTGGGCCAACGCGTCGAGGATGTGGAATGCAGAGGTGAACTCTGCAGCCTCGGGCATCAGAAACAGGATCCCGTATGATGATATGAAAGCGTTTGCTGCGGGCCTGAACGGATTCCCGGGTTATACCGGCGATCCTGAGGTAAATGCTGAACTTCCTGATGCACCGCAGCCTGAGGATGGAATGAGCTGGTGGCAGAGACTGACTTCAAAATGACAACAGCTGTTCTCACAAGTATCACCAATTCAACATAATTGTGGGTTAATATATAGCTGTAACAGAGAGAAACCTCTGAAACCTCCATATAAAATTTCCATATAATACCTTAGACAATGATGAGAGCGGAGATGAAAGTCTCCGCTCTTGTTTTGCGTTACGGAACACATGCGTGATGTGACACATCCATGCTGGAATCCGTCACATATCTTTCACTATTGAATCGTCCGCAATTATACCTATTGCAAATTCAATGTTGTATAATATGGTGTCAAATTATGTTGATCAAAGGACTAGAGTTATAAACACATGCTTGAACTGAAGAACATTTCCAAGGAATATAAGACGGGCGCCGAGGTGGTCCATGCTCTGAAGGGCATAGACCTCGCTTTCCGTGAGAGCGAGTTCGTCTCGATCCTGGGACCTTCAGGATGCGGCAAGACTACGATGCTGAACATCCTCGGAGGACTTGACCAGTATACGGACGGCGACCTTGTAATAGACGGCATCAGCACCAAGGAGTACAAGGACGCGGACTGGGATGCGTACAGAAACGACACGATAGGTTTCGTATTCCAGAGCTACAACCTGATTTCACATCAGACGGTGCTTGCCAATGTTGAGCTTGCGCTGACTCTTTCAGGTGTATTCGCAGGGGAGAGAAAACAGAGGGCGATACAGGCTCTTGAGCAGGTAGGCCTGGGAGACCAGATATACAAGAAGCCGGCACAGATGTCGGGCGGACAGGTGCAGAGAGTTGCGATAGCGCGTGCACTCATAAATGACCCGGACATAATCCTTGCTGATGAGCCGACCGGTGCGCTGGACTCCGAGACCAGCATCCAGGTAATGGCCATCCTAAAGGAGATATCCAGAAACAAGCTGGTCATAATGGTAACGCACAACCCTGAACTTGCCGAGGAGTATTCCACCAGGATAGTAAGACTGTCTGACGGACAGGTCATCAGTGACTCCGATCCGTTCGTGCCCGGAACAGAGCCTGTGATGCTCAGTGCGGGAGCCCTTCCTGCAGCAGGAGCAGCGGCAGGGCTGGCCGGAGCTGATGCAGCGGACGTTCCGAAACGGGCTGCAAGAAGAGCGAGCGGAAGACATAATAAGTCGATGTCAATGAAGACCGCGCTGCAGCTGTCGCTGAACAACCTCATGACCAAGAAGGCCAGGACTCTGCTCACGGCTTTTGCCGGCAGCATCGGGATAATCGGCATCGCGCTCATACTTTCGGTATCCAACGGATTCCAGAAGTACATAGATAAACTCGAAGAGGATACACTCTCGTCCTATCCTCTGACGATACAGTCCGAGACCGCGGACATGACATCCATGATCACGGCTTTTGCCACAAACGTCCAGGACACTGAAGGTGAGGAATCCGGCGACCGGATTCATGAGCAGCAGATCATGACGGATCTGCTGGCAAGTGTCGGAAGCAATGACCTCGCGGCATTCAAGAAGAGGCTGGATGCTGACATGGGCAAAATCGGCAAGTGGTTCAATGCGTACGATTATTCATACGGGCTGTCCGTAAACATATACTCGACGGATATGAAGTACGGACCGCTGAGAGTCAGCCCGGGCTCGATCATGCAGTCGTATATGAGCGGCTTCCAGCAGAACAACTTCTCGATGATGAACACAGACGTATTCTTCCAGATGATGGACAACGAGAAGCTGCTGAAATCCCAGTATAAAGTGCTCGCAGGCAAGTGGCCTGAAAAGTACAACGAGCTGCTGCTCGTCCTCGACAGCGAAGACCAGCTCAATGACTACATAGTCTACACGCTCGGCCTCCGCGACCCTCAGGAACTGAAGGACATGATCAACGATGTCATGAACGGCAAAGAGGTCGAGAACACCAATGAAAAGCTCGAATGGACCTACGATGACTTCATCGGCAAGGAGTTTGCCCTTGTTCATGCCTGCGATACATTCAGACGCAACTCTTCCTATGCTGTATGGGAGGATATGACCGATGACGAGGCATACATGGAGAATCTGATCAAGGATTCAGAGAAGCTTCATATAACCGGTATAGTCTGTGCGAAGGAAGCCAGTGCTGCCAATGCCATGGAGTCCGGCGTAGGATACCTTCCGGCCCTGACGCATCACATGATCGACTATGCCAAGGAATCAGAGATCGTCAGGATACAGCGCGCCAACAAGAACACTGATGTTTTCTCGGGCAAAAGCTTCGAGTCGATCCGCAGCAATACCGATGAGGGGCTCGGCTTCGATGACATGATCAGCATCGACGAGAACAAGCTGAAGCAGGCGTTCGGCGGCAACATGAACATGAAGGCGCTCGAAAAGGCAATCCGCAAGACCGGAGACGACGAGCTCAAAAAGCTGATGAATCAGGACTCAGCGGAGAAGATAGAAGAAGATGTCAATTCCGCACTCCGTACAGGATGCAACGGAATGATAGACTATATAGTTGAGCAGTATAAGAAAGATCCTGCGAACTTCAAGTTCAATGATGATCTTGTCACTGCAGCTCTCGGAGAGAACCTGAACAGCGGCAAGCATGCACAGGTAGTAAACGGCCTTCTCAAAGGATATGCCGAGCTTCTCAAAGCATCGGGACCGCAGATCATGGCGGGTATAGCTGCTGCATCTGACCCTGCGGCTGCGCAGGCGCTGCTGGCTCAGCAGATAGCTCAGCAGACGGGCGGTATGATCACGGCAGACCAGGCCATGCAGCTTCTCAATACCGGAGTGAATAAGGAAGCCATAATGGCTCTTATCCCGGATATGACTGAGGAGGCGGCAGAAGCCCTTGCCGCACAGATCAACAAGATGGTTGAAGAGCAGGCACAGGCTGATCCGGCGCAGATGCTTAAGGACGGACTGACGCAGACGGTGGACCCGTATGTTACTAACAATGAGGTGCAGAACGGCATCAAACAGTACGGCGAAGGCATCCAGGCCATGCAGATGGCCCAGGAGGTATACCCTGCTCTCGGCAAGGTAGCCGCTGCAGTCGGAAGCCAGTTCAATGTCGATCCGTCGCTTATTGCTTCGGCCTTCCAGATGAAGATGGATGAGGATGAGATCACACGGCTCATCACGGCATATGTATCCGGAGGACAGGAGACGAGTTATGACTCCAACCTCAGGAAACTCGGATATGCGGATCTCGCCAACCCGATGGCGATGTCCTTCTATCTCAAGGACTTTGAGTCCAAGGAGAGCTTCCTGAAGTATATAGATGACTACAATCAGGAGATGCAGGACAACGGCGATGAGGACATGGTCATCAGCTACACGGATATAACCGGCGTCATGATCAAGTCGGTCAAGACGATCACCAATGCCGTCAGCTATGTTCTTATAGCATTCGTGGCGATTTCACTGATCGTATCCTCGATCATGATCGGAGTCATCACCTACATCTCGGTACTTGAGCGTACCAAGGAGATCGGTATCCTGAGAGCTATCGGAGCATCCAAGAAGGACATCTCAAGGATATTCAACGCAGAGACTATAATAGTCGGTCTGTGCGCAGGTGTCATAGGAATAGCGGCGAGCCTGCTCCTCCTGATACCTATCAACCACATACTGTTAAATCTCACCAAGATAGCTTCACTCAGGGCCATACTGCCGCCGGCAGGAGGAGTAATACTGATACTCATCAGCATATTCCTCACCTACATCGCGGGACTCATCCCGTCAGGCATGGCCGCACGGAAGAATCCTGTAGAAGCACTCAGAACGGAATAGAGAAATGCAAAACGGGCGGGCCGTATGGCCCGCTTTTGCGTTGTGCGGAAGCTGAGGTATGCCGCATACTCAGCGATAGAAAACTATTAGTGGCAAGTTGGAATGAATAGTGTTAAAATTAGCGGGATTGCAATACTGATGGCAGGCGCCGTAAAGCGCCGCATTTAGACTTTTGTCAAAGGAAATGGAAATGGAAAAGTACAACTGGACACTCAATGAGAACGATAAGATCGTCTTTCCTGTACCGGAAACAGTAAAGACACCGTGGGAAGCCTACAGAGGGGATCTTCCATTCACACTTGAGTACTTCAACGGCACTATGTATGAGAAGGTGGAGGAGATCGCAAAGAAGCAGCCTCTCGCCATAGCTCTGGATTTCATGGGCAAGCACATCACATACAAGTATATGATCGATCAGATCAACCTTTGCGCGAGATCACTCAGAGTTCTCGGAATAAGAGAGAACGACAGAGTAACGATCGCAATGCCTAACTGCCCGCAGGCTATATACATGCTTTACGCAACCAACCTCGTCGGAGCAGTTGCAAACATGATCCATCCTCTCTCGGCAGAGAAGGAGATCGAGAACTATCTCAACATGTCCGGAAGTGTTATGGTCATTACACTCGACCAGTTCTATCACAAGATCGAAGCGATAAGATCCAACACCAAGATCCAGAACGTTATCATCGCCCGCATCAAGGACGAGCTGACCAGACCTATCAAGGTCGGATACATGATGACCGAAGGACGCAAGATACAGAGGATACCGAGAGAGGCACCTGTATTCCAGTGGCCTGACTTCATGAAGCTCGGCAGACACTGCGGATATGAGTATAAGGTAAAGCGCAAGGTCGATGACCCGGCTGCTATCCTGTATTCAGGCGGAACCACCGGAACCACCAAGGGCATCGTGCTGACCAACCTCAATTTCAATGCGCTCGCAGAACAGGTCATCGCCACCAATCCTATGTTCCGCAGGGGAGATAAGATGCTCGCAGCGATGCCGCTGTTCCACGGATTCGGACTCGGCGTCTGCATACACACCATGCTTGCAATGGGCGGCAGATGCATACTCGTACCGAGATTCACACCGAAGAGCTACGCCAAGCTGATCACCAAGTACAGATGCAACTTCATCGCAGGCGTACCGACTCTTTACGAAGCACTTCTGAGACTTCCGTCAATGGACGGCAAGGACCTCTCGTGCCTCAAGGGTGTTTTCTCAGGCGGAGATTCGCTCTCGATCGAACTCAAGAAGAAGCTCGACAAGTTCCTCTATGACCACAATGCGACTATCCAGGTCAGAGAGGGATACGGCACTACTGAGTGTGTAACGGCATCCTGCCTGACACCTCCGCAGATGCACAAGGAGGGAAGCATCGGGATCCCGTTCCCTGATACATACTACAAGATCGTTAAGCCGGATACAGCTGAGGAGCTCCCGTACAATGAAGAGGGCGAGATCCTGCTGGCAGGACCGACTGTCATGAAGGAGTACCTCGACATGCCGGATGAGACGGCTGAGACTATAAGAGAGCATGCTGACGGACTCAAGTGGGTATACACCGGAGACCTCGGAACGATGGACGAGGAAGGCTTCATCCACTTCCGCGGAAGAGCCAAGAGAATGATCATCTCATCCGGATACAACATCTATCCTGCACAGCTTGAGAACATCTTCGATGCTCATGAGAAGGTGCAGATGAGCTGCGTCATCGGAGTACCTGACAGTTACAAGATGCAGAAGGTCAAGGTTTTCGTTATGCCTGTAGGGGGAGTTGTACCTGCAACAGATAAGGCTAAGGAAGAGCTTAAGGAAGAACTCATGGCATATGCAAGGAAGCACATCGCCAAGTACGCAATGCCATATGATATAGAGTTCAGAGCAGAGCTGCCTAAGACACTCGTCGGCAAGGTGGCATACCGTGTACTTGAAGAAGAAGAGGCAGCAAAACGCAAAGCTGCTGAGTCAACGGAGGAATAATGGAGAGACAGGACAGAGATCTCGCATGGATGCTGCAGTATGAGAATATTGCATGGTACGAAGGTGACGTAGTAAGGATCCTCGACCGCCGCATATATCCGATCGAGATAAAGAAAGTAGTCTGCAGGACACATCAGGAAGTGGCCGGTGCCATCAGAGAGATGGTGACACAGAGCGCAGGTCCGTATGTTGCTGCAGCTATGGGTATGGCCCTCGCTGCACATGAGTGCAGAGGCAGGACTGAAGAGGATCAGATAGAGTTCCTCACAAATGCGGCTGACGTGATTTCACATGCTAGACCGACGACATCCAAGAGGATGGAGAACGTTACAGATGCATGCCTGGTGGCTGCAAAAGAAGCACTCGCTGCAGGCAAAGCGGATGTATCTGAAGTGATCAGAGATCTTGCCATAGAGCAGAACAACACAAGATATTACCGTATCGGAAAGACCGGAAAGTATCTTGCCGACCTTTTCCCTCAGAACGGCGCAGTAATGACACAGTGTTTTGCCGAGACAATACTCGGAATGATGCTGAGAGAAGCGAGAAAGCAGGGCAAGGATGTCAGATTCTTCTGCCCGGAGACAAGACCTTACTTCCAGGGCTCGAGACTGACTGCTTCGGTGATCCACGACATGGGATTCGACGTCACGGTCATAACAGACAACATGCCTGCATTCGTAATGAAGAAGGAGGGCATCGACCTGTTCACATCAGCTGCTGATGTCATCTGCGGTGACGGCCACGTTACCAACAAGGTAGGTACCTATCAGATAGCGATCGCTGCAAAGTATCACGATATCCCGTACTATGTCACCGGTTCACCTGATCTGGGACATCCGACGATCGACACGGTACGCATCGAGATGAGGGACCCTTCGTTCGTGCTCCAGGCCATGGGCACACCTACAGCCAACCAGGAGGTAAAGGGTTACTATCCTGCATTCGACATTACACCGCCTGAACTGGTAACTGGTGTTGTAACAGACCAGGGCATCTTCTCGCCATTCAAGCTCGATGAGTATGATGCAGACGCAGGAGCATTCCTGGTATAGGATCCCCGGAGATATCGCACAAATACCGCAATGTGAAGCAAAAAAATCACCGTGCATAAAGCGCGGTGAATTTTTTGTTTATCACGGATTTCCGGGTGATAGAACTTGAAAATGAGCCTTTGGGTTAAAGGAACTATATGTGAAGGTGAGAGTTGATCGGGTTGGATTAACCATTTATGTAAAAACGGCATGATTAGTTAAAACCTGCGGCTGTTTTGCATATTGGTAAGAAAACAGCTCTCGTGAGTGAGAGCTGTTTTCCGTATCAGATAGGATAAACCCACGCATTGACTGCGCAGCATTTATCGGCTAATGTTATTGGAGCAATACAGGGTTTACTTGCGTCCTGTTACTCCGAATGCGCTCAGGTCGTACCATGCAGGTATGATTTTAGGCATTACTTCATCAGGATCGGCCTCTTCGCAGAAGATGCTGCTGCCGAGGTAGAGGTTGTTGTTGGAGTATCCTGCTCCGATGATGGTCTCTACAGGGAGATCAGCCCATGGATCATCCACGCTGGACTTCAGCTTGAAGTCCTCTACGAATGCAGGGATCCAGCCTGTGTACTCGTATTGGCAGAGAACCTTGGTCAGTGATGTGCTGAACTTGGATCCGCCGTTCTCATCAGGCATCTGATCGAAGTGGAAGTAGTATCCGAATCCCTTGGTTTCCTTGCCAGCCGACGGCGCCTGGAAGATAAGGTGAGTCATCGGGTGGTTGTATTCGCCGAGGCGCAGCTTCATGTCGATGAGCTGTGTGCCTCTTCTTGATACGCTCACATCCACTTTGCCCGTCTCATCATTCTTTCTGATGACGAACTCAGCATCTACCTTCTTAGGGATCGACAGTACATCGCGTCCGAGGGCGGTAGCCATCTCTGCGCCCTGTCCTCCGAGCACGAGGCTGATGCAGTAGAGCCCGAGCTGGCCCTTGTATGTAGCATAAACGCCGAGGATCGATTCGTAGTAATTGTCTGCGAAAGTAGGCTCGTTGATGTGGTTGGCTGATACATATACGAGCGGCAGTGCGTATGGCTCGAGAGGTGCCGGCAGGATCTCCCTGATCTTGGCAGGGTCTGTAGCATACAGCATGTATACGCCTTCCTGTTTCTTCATTGCGCAGTCCTTAGCGAATGCCGCCATCTTCTCAGGCGATGTTACGAAGCTTGGCTTTGCCTCAGCGAAGAGGGAAGCTCCGACATCATAACCGCTTCTTGTAGCAGGGCCCATCGTTCCGTCCTTGATAGCCGATCCAACCAGCTTGACACAGATGCCCTTCTCTTCGAGAGCAGCCTTGAGGCTCTGATCAGGCTTGTAACCGAGCGACATTACTACAGCATCGCATTCGATCTTCTTCTGCTCGCCTGTCTCTACGTTTTCTATGCATACTCCGTCTGCCTCGACTGCCTTGAGAGCATTCTTGAGCTCGAGAGTAACATCCATCTGCTTGATCCTGCCCATTACATCGATGACGTTGGCGATGTATGCAGTAGGAGCAGGTCTGTCTACCATGTCAACGATCGTGACCTTGATGCCTTTCTCGCCAAGGAACTCAGCAGCTTCAAGTCCTGTGAGTCCGGCGCCGATCATTGCTACGTGCTTGCCGGTGAAGTCGACCTCACCCTTGAGAGCCTGCTCAACTGTGAACACGTTGGCACCGTCCGCACCAGGAATGCTCTTAGGTACGATGCTCCTGGAGCCTGTAGCGAGTACTACTGCGTCAGGTCCCATGGCTGCGATGTCATCAGCTGTGACTTCCTTGCCAAGCTGAACGTCTACGCCGAGTCTGCAGAGCTGATTGCCCATGTAGTCTATGAAGTTCTGCATTCTCTCCTTGAGAGGAGGCAGTTTAGCGAGATTGACCGTTCCGCCGAGCTCTTCCTGTCTGTCAACGAGAGTAACCTTGACACCTCTTTCTGCGAGAGTCTTTGCTGCGTACATTCCGCCAGGGCCGCCGCCGACAACTACGGCTTTCTTCTCGCCGACGACCGGCTCGAGGTTGCCGCACTTCAGTTCTCTTCCCATTACAGGGTTGACTGCGCACTGGAAAGGCTGCAGCTGAGCGTTGATGGTCAGCAGTGTCTCGAAGCAGCGCAGGCAGTTGATGCACTTGTTGAGTTCGTCGATACGGCCTTCCTGTACCTTGACGCCCCATTCAGGCTCTGCCAGCCATGTTCTTCCGAATTCGGCGAAATCATATACGCCTTCCTCCATGAACTGAGCAGCGATCTCAGGACTCCTGATTGCCGAAACAGCCATTACAGGGATGTTTACAGCGTCCTTGACTGCCTGGATCATAGGTCTTCTCCAGCCTTCAGGGAAGGATGTCGGCTCGATAGCCCAGTTGAGAGTCTCATATATACCGCAGCTGACATCGATGAAGTCAATGCCGACTTCTTCGAAGTACTTGACGATTTTGACGCCTTCTTCGAGATCTATGAAAGGCTCTGTTACTCCGTTGTGCGCGAGCATCTCGTCTACGGAGAGTCTCATGCCCACTACATAATCAGGACCGCACTTCTCGCGGATCTTGTCAATGATGTCTTTGACAAAACGCATTCTGTTCTCGAAGCTGCCGCCGTATTCATCATCACGGAAGTTGGTGTATGGCGAAAGGAACTGCTCGAGAAGATAACCATGCGCGCAGTGAAGTTCAATACCGTCAATGCCTGCTTTCTGGCATCTTACAGCACCGTCACTGAACTGCTCGATGAGCTCAAGAACTTCATCATGAGTCAGTGCTCTGGTCGGCTGGTTGGAATACAGACAGACTCTGTCAGACGCCGAGACACATGGCTGACCGCCGATCAGCTTAGATACACCCTCTCTGCCAGGGTGGTGGAGCTGGATGAATATCTTGGAACCGTGTTTATGAATGGCAGCAGCCAGTCTTGAGAGACCTGCAATATGGCGGTCCTTGGTTACAGACAGCTGTCTGAAGGAACCTGCGCCGGTAGCGTCATTGACACGGCAGATCTCAGGAATAATAAGTCCGCATCCGCCCTTGGCTCTTGCTTCATAGTATGCGATCATTGCATCGCCGCATGAGCCGTCAAGCTCGGCAAGGTTGCTGCCCATAGGGGACATGACGAGCCTGTTCTTCAGCTCGACATTACCGATCTTACCTTTCTGGAATAAAATATCGTACATTAGTGCCTCCTTATTACCTCTTTATATTGTGATCGATCTCAACTGCCTCCGGATTCCTGCGTGCGAGCATGTTCTCGCAGCGTGCCTGAATGTACTTGTCATAGTGCTCATGTGTGATGATGTAGAGCTGATCATCCTCGATCGCCTTGAATACGACCGGTCCGGATTCGTCAATCGCACGTCCTGTCATGATCAAATACTTGGCAGCGCCCTGCATCTTCTGGTGAAGCTCGCTTCCATAGTACGGACTCTCGACTTTGTACTTGTCCTGCTTGTACTCTTCAGAATGATCTAGGTTGGTCTGGATGAAACCAGGACAGTAAGCGCTGATGTGGATGTTGTTTACGCCAAATGCAATGAGGTCATAGTAAACGGACTCAGTCAGAGCAAGTGCTCCGAACTTTGATGCCTGATATGCTGCAGCACTCTTTGATGTGAATCTACCTGCTGCTGAGCATGTGTTGACTATGTTGCAAGGGGTTCCCTGCTTGATCATGTACGGAATGACCTCGTGCATGAAATAGACGTGCGATTTGAGGTTGGTATCGATGATCCACTCATATTCGAGAGGAGGAACGACCCATACAGGTCCGAAAGTAGCAACGCCTGCATTGTTCATCAGAAGGTCGATTTGACCGAACTTCTCAATAACGCCGGCTACTACTGCTTTGACCTGCTCATACTCTGTTACATCGCAAGGGCAGAGAATGATATCTTCTGCTCCGAGCTCTTTTGCCATCGGCTCGATCGCCTTAAGATCATCTTCCATGATGTCTACTGCAGCGATCTTCATGCCGCGCTGAGCTGCCTGCTTGACAAATTCCTTACCGAATCCATGAGCTGCACCTGTTATAAGTGCGACTCTTCCTGCAAAATTTTTCATGCTGCTTTCTCCTCCTTTTTTAAATCAATACTCATAGAAGCCTTTACCGAAGTTAACTCCTTTTTCACCGCGGTCTATCTTCTCTTTGAGAAGCTTGCCGATCTTATATTCGGTAGTTCCTTCCTGCTGAGCAGCAGGCTTCATCTGATTGATGTTGTATGCTGTCTCGAGGCCGACGATATCGAGGATCTGGAACGGTCCTGCCGGAGCACCTGTTGCAAGTCTCCAGGTGAGATCTATGGTCTCAGGATCAGATACGCCGTTGGCCCAGAGTCCCTGTGCTGCACTCAGGAAAGGGACGAGCATCGAGTTGAGAATGTATCCAGGCTGCTCCTTGTGAAGCTGAAGAGGAACCATTCCGATTGATGCTGCGAATTCAACTACCTTCTGGAAGATTTCAGGAGAGGTTCCCGGATGTCCCATGATTTCTGCTGTGTTGTTCTTCCAGATCGTATTGGCAAAATGCAGAGAACAGTACTTTTCAGGACGTCCTGTGTACTCTGCGAACATGCTAGGAAGAAGTGTGGATGAATTGGTGCAGAGAATTGTGTCAGGATCCAGAAGATCCTTCATCGCTGTATACACACCTATCTTAGCCTGAGGATCTTCCGACATGGACTCGATTACCAGATATGCGTCTTTGACGGCAGCAGCCATATCGAGCTCGATATGAACGTTTTCTGCAAAACGCTTCTTAGCACATTCTGCCATTTCATCTATCTTCTCTGCTGTAATACCGTTCCACTCGCTGATGAGCCCCTTAGGATACATGAATGCTCCCATCGGATTGCCAATAAGAGCCTTGGCCTTGAGGAGGTCTTCGATCATAAGCGCGGAATAACGATCGATCTTAGGCTGAGTTCTTCCGATCGAGCTTTCAGATCTCAGCCAGAATGTTGTGTCATATCCGTGATAAGCACAGATGAGGCCTATCTGTGTTCCGAGGACACCACCGCCTGCTACTACTACTTTCTTTGCATTCATATCATATACCTCCTGTGAATCCGTTGATTGTTACAGACCGAGCTCTTTCTTGAGAGGCTTCCACCAGAGAAAACCTCTGAGAAGGCACTGAGGCAGAGCTTTCTTAACAGGAATGCCTGCTGCCTTAGCGACATGCCTGCCTTCAAGGAACCATTCTGCTGTGTGGCATATACCGAGTACTGCGACACAGACGCCTAATACTTTTGCAATGATTTTCATAATTCTCACCTCGCAGTTTAGACATAGATTGTAGTTGTACTTTAATTATGAAATCTGCACAAAACGGTAACAATAGTCAGCATATCCAAAACAAAGAAAAGCATTTGTCTGCGGTGCACAATCGGCAGGAATGAAGCGGGAAAAAATGTCTCCGGAAGAGGGCGGTCTGAGTCAGGTTCCGTACAATAAAAAAGGCCTCACATTCTGAGGCCTGTGACATATTCAAGATCGTTTATACAAAACTATTTTGCGGCGGCGCTGAAGTCCTTGCCGGCCCATTTTCTCTTCTGGTTGATGACATTGCTCAGGGCATACGACAGGCGCAGACGGAATCTGGTGTCTGTGTCATCCAGATCGATATCGCACAGCTCTTCTATCCTGCGCAGACGGTAGATGACACTGTTCCTGTGAAGGTAAAGCGCTTTGGCTGTATCCGTCGTGCTGCAGGAATTTTTAAGATAAGTGTGCAGGGTCAGCTCCAGATTGGTGCCGTTCTCGGTATCGTATGAGGCCAGTTTAGGCAGTGCCGGATGAAGATATCTGCTGAGATCTTCGGTCTCTGACACCGTCCGGAACATTACATAAATACCATAATCCTCGAAAGTATATATGTGAATATCCGGGTCAAGAAGACAGCCTATTTCAAATGCATCCACGGCTTCGTAGAAATGCGCGCGCAGCGTGCCGATATCTGTGAACCGCAGGCTGACTCCGATCCTGACCTTGCATTTTTCAGGGAAGAGCCCCGCTATGGTGCTGAGCTTGTGGATCATCTCGCTGCTACCGATGATGGTGGCGTTATCTCTCTGAGCAATGACGTGACATCTCGGAAGGATCATTGTCATCTCTTCTGACAGAGCGCCTTCACGCGGGAACGCAGATCCGTCACCTGTTGCTTTGCAGTAGATCGCTATAAGCTCCGACGGGAACGTCAGCCTGGTGTATGCGTCAGGAAGAGACGCCGCATCGGCACCGATGATGAGATTGTACAGGAACCTGTGGTAATCACTGGTCATGTACAGATAACTCGGCGCGTACTTCATTACGGCATATCCGAGAATTCCGCTGAGTATCCTCAGCATCTCGACGTGTTCAGAGCGGTATGAATCATAGCCCTCAATGACTATGAGAAAGCCTATCCACGTGTCGTGGCAGTAGACCCTGCTCGAGAACTTCTGGAAAGGGGACGACGGGCAGGAAACTTCTATAGGCGTCATTGTGGAGTCTGCCATCTGGACTGATTTGAGCGACCTGACGGCCTGAATGAATTCGTAGTCGCAGTATCCCTGTTCAATGTTCTTCTTCCACAGCTCATCTGTGACAGGAATCTGTGTGGAGTAGCTGAGTATCCTGAACTCGCGGTCGATGAATACCAGCGATGCGCCAAAAGTCTGCGAAGCTATGTCAATCAGAGTGTCGACATCTTTCACCCGTTCCAGAGTATTCATCATGGAATCATAATAGTCATCCTTGTGAGAGCCCTGTATGATCTGGAAGGCAGTGTTGAATGCATATCCGAAGTCGCTTTCCGCTACCATGGCCAGATTATCCGGCATCGTTGTTATTTCAGATACGGATACTGAGGCAGAGAATATACACTGCTTCGGCATCTCTGCACAGCCCTGCATCGTATTGCAGAAATACAGAACGTTGCTTTTGAATTCATGCTGGCGGAAATCTATGAACTGTACCTCTGTGATCTCTGTTTCAAGTGAGACTGAGATGATCTCTATCTGGCACATATTGCTGAGCCTTGCAGCTATTTCGCGGAATATCATATGGTGCACCTCGCGCCTCGGGGACATGGTTAAACTGCGCAAAGAGTTATTCTGTATTGACAAAATCAGCATAGTTTACGGTGCACAACAAGTCAATTGTCATTATGCCCAAATATATCTGGTGGAAAGTGCACAATCATGATGGCCTGCACTGCAGGGGGGATCGTGGTTTTTCATGAATTCTGCCATTAGGTCACCGTGCACAAATGTCTTTTATTGTTTTGGGTAAGTCGGATAATGCCCGGAGGATATCGTTAATTTTATAATTTAATCAGATAACTTATAACCTTGGTTCACCACGCCCGGCTGTGACGGATCGCGTGACAGCCGCGGCTATCCTTAGAAGCTTCTGAAAGAAGGAAAGGAGAAACTATGTACGATAAGCTATTTGAAAAAGGTAAGATCGGCAATGTCGAAATCAAGAACAGACTGGTTATGACCCCGATGGGAACAAACCTGGCTAACCTTGACGGAACACCGGGGCCTGCAATGATCAAGTATTATGAAGACAGGGCTGCAGGCGGATGCGGACTGATCATGCCGGAGATCTGCAGAGTCAATGAGAAGACCGGAGCAGGAATGCTCAGACAGATCGCAGCAACCAAAGACTATCACATCCAGGGACTGAAAGAGCTTGCGATGGCCGTTCATAAACACGGTTCCAAGATTTTCATCCAGCTCCATCACCCTGGCAGAGAAGGAGTTTCCTCGCTGATCGGCGGACAGCCATGCGTATCTGCTTCTGACAGAGTATGCAAGGTATCACAGCAGGAAACAAGACCAATGACAATCGAAGAGATCCATGAGCTGGTAGGACAGTTCGGTGATGCAGCTCTGAGATGCAAGAAGGCCGGCATCGATGGTATCGAGCTTCACTGTGCTCACGGATATCTGCTCCAGCAGTTCCTGTCGCCTTACACCAACTACAGAGATGACGAGTACGGCGGCAGCTTCGAGAACAGAATGAGACTTGTTCTCGAGATCATCGAGGACATCCGCAAGAAGTGCGGCCCTGATTTCCCTCTCGGCTGCAGAGTATCCGTAATTGAGTTCCTCGACAAGATCGGATATGACGGAGATCAGATCAGACTCGAGGATGGTATCAAGATCGTTAAGTGCCTTGAAGAGGCAGGCATCGACTTCGTAGACGTTTCCGATGGTCTCTATGAGACAGGAAGCTTCTCCGTAGAGCCTATCTCATTCCCTCAGGGCTGGAGAAAGCCATTCATCAAGGCTATCAAGGATGTAGTAAAGATTCCTGTAATCGCAGTATCCGTAATCAGAGAGCCTGCTGTTGCAGAGAATTTCCTCGATGAGGAAATCGTAGACTTCGTCGGCATGGGCAGAACATGGATCGCTGATGCTGAATGGGGCAAGAAGGTACAGGAAGGCAGAGAGGATGAACTCAACAAGTGTATCGCTTGTCTGAGATGCTTCGAGTCACTGCTCGGCCTCAATGCTCAGGGACTCCCGTTCGAGTGCGCTGTAAACCCGAGAGCATGCAACGAGCTCCGTTACGGAGATCTCGAGCCTGTAAAGGGTGAGCACAAGGCTGTAGTAGTCGGCGGCGGCCCTGGCGGAATGTATGCAGCAGCTACTCTTGCCAAGAGAGGCGTTGATGTAACACTTATCGACAGACAGGAAGAACTCGGCGGAACCGTAAACCTCGCCAAGAAGCCTCCTCGGAAGGAAAGAATGCAGTGGTTCATCGACTACCTCAAGCAGGATATGGAGAAGGCAGGCGTCAAGGTATGCCTCGGCTGCGAAGCTACAGCAGATGACATCGCTGCAATGGAGCCTGAAGCAGTAGTTCTTGCAACAGGATCAACTTCGATCTTCCCTGCAAGCATCCCTGGCGTTGACGGCGACAATGTATACGCAGTCAATGACGTTCTGAACGGCAAGGTAGACCTCGCAGGCAAGAAGGTAGCTATGATCGGTGCAGGACTCACAGGTCTTGAAGCAGGTGAGTATCTTGCAGAGACAGGCGCTGAAGTAACATTCATAGACATGCTCAAGGTTGCAGCTCCTAACGCATACAGACTGAACGTAGTAGACGTTCAGACAAGACTCGCCAAGCTCGGCGCAAAATATGAACTCGGCAACGCTCTCAAGGCTATCCTGCCTGACGGAGTATGCATCGAGAACGTAGACACCAAGGAAGAGAAGAAGGTAGATGCTGATGCAGTCGTACTCTCACTCGGATACAAGCCTGACCAGTCACTCAAGGCAGCTCTCGAGGAAAAGGGACTCTGCGTTAAGGTAGTAGGCTCTGCAGTCGTTGACGGAACGATCGCACCTGCATCAAGAGGCGGCTATGAAGTTGGCGCGTCACTCTTCGCAGATGAGGAACTCAGTTTTGCCATCGGTGACGGACAGTTCAAGTCCTTCTCGAAGATCTCACACATGAGAGGCCAGGAGGGCACATACGTAGCTTACCTGACGCAGCCTGAGGCTATCAGGAAAGTGCTGCCTGAACCACTCGAGCCATTCTCGATGCCTGTAGTAACAGTCAGCTGCTGCCACATCAAGGACCCTACATTCGCAGACAACTACTATGAGACGATCCTCGGCGTATACTGCACATATAAGGGCCAGCTCGGTATGTACACCGTCAGCCTGCTCCTTGGAGGACAGGGCGCAGAGATGGCAACACAGCTCGGACGTGACAACTCGGCTATCCCTAAGAAACTGGATGCAGAATTCGTGATCAGAAAGGATGACGAGACGGGCAAAGTAACAGTTGGTGTATGCAGAAGAGGCACTCAGATCATCGACCTCGAGATGCAGCTCGGAAGCTACAATCACCCACTGATGCACGTACTGTATCAGGCACCGGCTCCTGGCGCAGAGACAGCAGGCAGCGGATACTACATCCACTTCGATAGACTGCCTGGAGAAGATGGAGTATGGAAGTTCGATAATGTATTCCTGCTGAGAAACGTTGTTAAGTACAAATACGATGACTGGAAGCCGGGCTTCGTAACCAGGTTCGAGCTGAAGTCCAGCATCGACGATCCATGGGGCTGTCTGCCGGTCAACACCATCATCGGCGGAGCTTATGCAGAGAACAACCTGCTGATCACAGCACTGCAGAAACTCGAGGACGTAGATGCAGAATCCACAATGAAGAAGATCCTGCCTGCATGGTATGACAGAACAGCATTCATGGAAGTAGGACGTAAGTAACTTTATCTCCGGAGGGGTTCCTCCAACAGAAACAAGGTAATGAGACGGGGTGCCGCATCATGCGGCATCCCGGGCAGAAATTTAAAGGGCTTAATATAATAGACAACTACGATGAAATCCATAGGGGGAATATTATGAAGGACTTTAAAGGAAGAGTAGCTGTTATTACCGGAGCTGCCAATGGATTCGGATTCGAATATGTCAAAGAGGCAGCAAAGAGAGGAATGAAGATCCTCGCAGTAGATATCGAGGGCGATGAGGTTCTTGCATGCGAACCGGTCGCTAAGGAACTCGGAGCAGAAGAAATCGTATGCCTGCAGGCAGACGTGTCACTTCTGGAAGACACTCAGAAGATCGTTACGTGCGCCATGGACAAGTGGGGCCAGATCGACCTTCTGATCAACAACGCAGGAACAGGCAAGGGCGGATATATTGAAACACTACCGCTCAGAGACTGGGAGTGGATGATGTATGCCAATGTATTCTCCCAGATCTACATGATGAAACAGGTCATTCCTATCATGATGAAGCAGGGCACACACTGCAACATCCTCAACGTATGCTCGATAGCTGGACTCATCACAAGCAACGCTATGCCTGGCTACTATTCGACCAAGCACGCAGCTGTTTCTCTGAGCCGTGCTACACGCAACGAGCTTGAGGAGATCGGTGTAGATAATATCCACATCAGCATCTTCTGCCCTGGCTTTGTACAGACCGACCTGCATCACGCAGAGCGCCACAGACCTGCCAGATTCTCTGACCCGACCGATCCTTACTATACAAGTGCAGAATTCCGGAAATTCGAGAAGATGAGCGAGTACGTAGTTACTACGGGTCTTCCGATCGACGGATTCGGTGAAAAATGCTTCAAGGCCATCGAGGATGATCAGTTCTACATCGTAACACATCCTCAGTATGATCCAATCATCAGAAAGCAGATCTATGACAGCGTAAACAATGTCAACCCTGATTTGAAGAATGTAGGCAAAGAGCCTAAGGCTTATGAGAAGGGAGACAAAGACCTGGCCGGCAGGGTAGCTCTTATTACAGGTGCTGCATACGGATTCGGTAAGGAATTCGTCAAAGAGGCTGCCAAGAGAAAGATGAAGATCGCTGCAGTCGACATCATGGAGGATGAGCTTGCCAAGATCGAAGATGTTGCCAAGGAATTCGGTGCTGAAGACATCCTGATCATCCCTGCGGACGTATCACTGTATGAAGAAACAGAGAAGGTCGTCAATGCCGTAATGGACAAGTGGGGCCAGATCGATCTTCTGATGAACAACGCAGGAACCTGCACGCCTGGACCTGGATTTGTCATTCCGCTGCAGGATTGGGAGTGGATCTTCCGCACCAACTATCTGTCACACGTTTACTTCATGAGGCAGGTAATTCCAATCATGAGAAAGCAGGGCACACACTGCAACATCATGAACACCTGCTCGGTAGCCGGACTCATCACAAGCACCGGCATGGCTGCGTACTATACGACCAAGAATGCAGCTGTAGCTTTGTCTGAATGCATCGAATACGAGATGCAGGAGACAGGATCGGACATCCACCTCGGAGTATTCTGTCCGGGCTTCGTACGCACCAACTTTGACCACGCTGATGAGTATCGTCCTGCAAGATATGCTCACGGAGATGATCCGTACTATCAGAGCGAGACCTTCGCAAAGGGCAAAGCTGCTGCACAGTTCGTAATCGGAACAGGCTATCCGATCGAAGGCTTCGGAGCGAGAGTATTCAGGGCAATCGAGAATGATGAGTTCTATGTAGTCACTCACCGTGAATATGATGAGCACATCATTAAGCAGGTAGAGCAGACCATCGCAAGGGAAAATCCTGTAGTTGCGTCGATATCTGAGGCAATCAAGGATGTTACAAATCTCCCTGGCGGACCGCTGAGAGGATATCTCAAAGACTAAGATCAGATAGTAAACCTATCGGAGGCAATTCAAAAGGACCGGGCCAAAAACAAAACAGGCCCGGTCCTTACTGTCTGGATTCTATAGTTGAGTTTGTGACTTGAATGTGCGTGCAGATCAGTCCGCCCGCTTTTTTGATCTCCGGTCCTCGATCCAGGCAGGAGCGAGGATGGAGATGAGGATCAGTATGGCGCCGAGGATCATGCTTCCTGTGAGTTTTTCATGCAGGAACACGACTCCCAGCACGGCTGCAGTCAGCGGGTTGAAGACTGCAAGCACGCCGGCCCGCTCTGCTGTTATGTACTTCTGCCCGAAAGGCTGTATGGTGAAGCCTACGCCGGTGCAGATAATGGCAAGAGCGAGGACCGCTCCCCATTCCTGGCCGCTCTGAGGCAGGCGGATCTCTTCAAATATAAATGCGCCGATGTAAGCGAAAATCGCTATGAACAGAAGCTGGTATACCGCGACGACTTCAAGGTCGTCGTTTTTTGCCGCTGTATCTGTGACGATTACCGTCATGGAATACCAGACTGTGCCGCCGAGCACCAGCAGCTCACCGGTGGTGAAACCGAGGCGGTCGCCCTTGAGAGTGAGGAATGCGACACCGATCAGCGCGACAATGGCAGAGATCACAGTGACTTTGTCAGGCAGCTTTCGCTGCATTATGCAGGCTATTGCAGGGACTATCACCACGACAGAGCCTTCGAGGAAGGCTGTAACTGATGACGGGGTGGTCTGAAGACCGAACATCTCAAACACCATAGCGAGGAAAAAGAAGAATCCTATCAGCGCGCAGTGCCACAGAGTCCTGAAGTTGACCTTGTGCAGGCTCTTCCTGAAGAGAAATGCTATCAGGACAAATGCGATGGAGAACCTTATAGCGATCGTCAGATAAGGCCCCATGGTGCGCATCGCTATTTTGCCGAAGAGAAGCGAGCTTGCTCTCAATGCAAGAGCGAGCCCTACAAGGAATTCTCCCTTTCTCTCATTCATGTTCAGTCTCTTCTCGAGATCCATTTTCTTTTGCTCCCTGTTTACCCTCAAAAAACCACGACCTGCTCCCGGAGAAGCGGGTCTGTATTATTATGCATCAAAACGGCATCAGCCTACAAGAATCTTTCCGCCTTCCTGTACGACTATGTTCATTCCATCCCTGACGTAATCAAGGAACTCATCCCCGAGTGAATCGATGACAGGCATATTGACATCATCGAGCCACACGTCTGCGAGCACAGTTCCTGCCGCAGCAAGTGAGTCGATCGGCTTGGAGAACAGCATGCAGGCAGGCTGTCTGCCCATCGAGCATGCGCAGTAGAGAACCAGTCCACCCGTTGTGGAGCCGATGGTCTGAGGCAGGCAAAGCGCCTTACCTGCCATCTGCTTTCCGTACAGGTCAGGGTTGTTCTGGTCGCCGCAGGTCGCATTCTTATCGCCGAACTGCAGCGCCTTCTGGAAGGAAGCAAGTGTATTGAGTCCCTCGTGTGATACGAGTGCTTCGGCAGCTATTCTGCCCGGTACGACTACACGTCCTTTGAACTCTTTCATTTTATTTGCCTCCTTTCCTGATCCCGCGAGGCAGCGGATTAGGGAGTTTGTGGAAGGCAGGCACTGCGCCGGTTATCCTGCCGAGCAATATCTTCCTGCCGCTTTTTCTGCCCGGAGCTGTTATCTGTTCAAGTATCTCTTCATCTGTATAGTAACGTGCAGATGTGTACGTTCTCAGCTTGTTGCTCGATGTAATGACAGGCATCTTCTCGCTGAGAGGATTGTTCATGTACATAAGAGGGCAAATGTATGAGGTGATGACTCCGGTCGCCTTAAGCCTGTCGGCATAAGGTGTCTTTGCGAAGGCTTCGAGCACATCAGGAGCAGCCGTGAAGACGGTTGGCACTGTTACCTTTTCAACACCATTCTTCTTCAGGCTTTCTTCCACCTTATCTGTCCAGTCCTTGAGCTGCTGCAGACTCATATGAGGGCAGCCCATGAAGCAGAGTTTAGGCTGAGCGTTCCTGTTCTTCCAGATGACAGGGTACTCTCTGTAAACTCTCTCGAGTTCTGCGTCATCGATGACATAGGTCTTTGCGCCCGGCTTTATAAGGTCTTCGCCGAACTTTACAGCTTCAGGCGTGAGTTTGTCGATGTGGTAGAGTCCTACTGCACCGTTGGAAGCTGTTGCAGCACCGAAGTCCTTGAGATAGGTGCATGCCTCGTCGTCAAGTTCTGTTCCGAGCCACTGATCGAGGCCCTTTACATAAGGAACATCTTCCATGACCTTCATGCCTATCGCAGAACCGAGAAGCTGGGCTTCCGGTTTCTTAGTTGTCCTGACTTCGATGATCCAGTCAGCCTTGCGGCCCTCATCGGTCAGCAGACCGAACTTAGGGACGTAGCCGATCACGGATCCCATCAGGTCTATGATTCCCGAATTGCGGTTGCATCTTGCGCCGAGTACTGAATTTGCATAAACGACGGCGGAGGACTCAGACCAGCTGAGGACCTCGCCGTATCCCGGCTTGTTGCCTACCTCATCCATGTAGCAGGTGCAGGTGAAGGCCTTGTCAGAAAGAAGTCCCAGCTGTTTGAGCTGCTTCTCGTAGTCCTTCTGACGGCTGTACATGAAGAACTTGAAGATAGCGTCCTGGGCAAAGCTGCTTGGCACATTAGGGTCCAGAGGCTTCGGATCGACTGAGAATTTCTGTCCCGACGGTGCGCCTGCTTCGAGGAGCTTGTCCATCAGGTCGTATACCGGGCCGAGTGCTTTCAGTCCGAACGATGTAACGAGGTGATTATACTTGCTGCTGATCGGGACCATCTCTGTGGCGCCGAACAGCTCGCCGTATCTCACCAGCGATTCCATGACTTTGGCAAGAGTCTCACCCTTTGAGTGTTCAAGGATGGCCTTCTGCTCATCAGTCAGCTTCATTTTGTATTCCAATGACCTCATCTCCCTTCCTTACATATCCGCGTTTATACGTGTGAATTTAATGTTATTGAGCAAAAATAAGATCTTTTGTTTAAGTATAGCACAACGGAAAATGGTTACGCCGAAGTTTGCTGAATAATTGTAAAGGAAACTTTACTATCATTATTCAGGGTGCTATATTCCACTATGTACAGTTGACAACATACGTGTAAAGGACGCTTTACACTAAAAAATCAAAAGAAGAGAGGCATAATATTATGACAAAAGTCGACATTTTTTCAGGATTTCTCGGAGCAGGAAAGACCACACTTATCAAGAAACTCATCGCTGAAGGATATGAGAACAAGAACATCGTACTCATTGAGAACGAATTCGGTGAGATCGGTGTTGATACGGGCTTCCTCAGAGAGTCAGGGATCAAGATAAATGAAATGGTAGCCGGATGCATCTGCTGCACACTGGTAGGTGACTTCGGCAAAGCACTTAATGAAGTAATCGAACAGTATAACCCGGACAGGATCCTCATCGAGCCGTCCGGAGTCGGAAAACTGTCAGACGTAATTATCGCAGTTCAGGATCTTAAGAATGACAAGATCCGGCTCAACGGATTCACAACAGTCGTAGATGCAAAGAGATACGACATGTACATGGAGAATTTCGGAGAGTTCTATAAGAATCAGGTAGAGCACGCAAGCTCGATCTTCCTTTCACATCAGCAGGGCATGAGCGCAGAGGAGATCGACAGGATCGTTAAGTCGATAAGAGAGCTCAACGCAGAGGCTGAGATCGTAACCACTGACTGGGATCAGCTGAGCGGAGCCAAGATGCTCGAGGTAATGGAGTCGAAGAAGACTCTGAGTGCAGAGCTCGACAAGCTGAGAGAAGAAGCTTACGAGGAACTTGCAGCACACGAACATGAGCACGAGTGCGACGATGATGAGTGTGAGTGCCATCACCACCATCACCACGATGATGACGATGATGACGACGAGCATGAACATCATCACCACCATCATCATGATCACGACGACGATGACGATGACGACGATGAGCATGAACATCATCACCACCATCATCATGATCACGACGACGATGACGATGATGACGACGAACATGAGCATCACCACCACCATCATCACCATCACCATCACCACCACGGACATGATGCTGATGAGGTATTCGACGAAGTCGGAGTACATACAAGCAACAAGTACTCAAGAGCAGAGATCGAGGAGATCGTTGACAGCCTTGATGAGTGCGGAGAGGTGCTCAGAGCCAAGGGCATCGTAGAGAACACTGAAGGCGGATGGCTCGAATTCGACTACGTACCTGGTGAAGGTGAAGTCAGAGAGACAGAGGCTGAGGCAACCGGAATGGTAGTTGTTATCGGAACAAGCCTCAAGAAGGACAAGATCAATAAGCTGTTCAGACTGGCTTAAAAGATGTGTCAAAAAGGACCGTCCCCAATGACACAGACGCAAAACTAAGAAAAGAGACTATTAAGTAATGTTGACAGATAAACCAGTATATCTCTTTACCGGGTTCCTCGGATCCGGAAAGACGACATTTATAAAAGAAACACTTGAGAATCATGAATTCGGCGATGACGGAAGGACGCTGCTCCTCATCTGTGAGAGGGGAGAGACAGCATACGAGCCGGAGAAGTTCGTCGGCCCGGGCGTCAGGGTGGAACACATCCGCTCGGAGGAAGAGCTGAATCCGAGCAACCTGCTGGACATATCCAAGGCAGGTCCGTATGACAGGGTCGTAGTCGAGTACAACGGCATGTGGGAAAACCAGAAGCTCTTCGCAGCGATGCCGGTAAACTGGCTGATCCAGCAGGAGATGGCACTCTTCGATGCGACCACCTTCCAGATGTACAACCGCAATATGCGTCAGCTCTGCTTCAACAAGATGCAGACCGCAGACATGGTCGTATTCAACAGATGCGAGAAGGGTTTTGACAAAATGCCTTTCCACAAGGAAGTCAGGATAGCCAACAGGCGCAACCTCATCGTATACGAATACGGTCCGGACGACATCGAGCCGGATGATATCCAGGATCCGCTGCCGTACGATATGACGAAGTCCCAGATCAGGATCGAGGACGACTGGTACGCAGAGTGGTACAGGGATATAAACGAGAACGAGGATGATTACGACGGCAAGACATTCATTCTGAAGGGCCGTGTGGCTCTGTCAGAGGAACTCCCGGAAGGGCAGTTCGCATTCGGCAGACATGTGATGACATGCTGCGAGGCGGACATACAGTTCGCGGGACTGCTGTCGTACTACTCCGGTCACGAGAAACTGAATGTAGGTGACTGGATAGAGATAACAGCCAAGGTAAGAGTGGAATACGCTGAAGCGTATCAGGAAAAGGGGCCGGTACTGTATATCAGGAAACTGGCAAAATGTGAACCGTGCAGCCCGGAGGTAGCGACCTTCTGACGCAGGGGGACAGAGGGAAGATACAGCAGACAGGGAAGGAGCAACTTATGAAGAAGTCAACCGGTATAACAAGAATGGCAAGACACCTGCTGGCAGTAATACTGACAGTCAGCCTCGTCTGCGGACTTGCAGGACTGGAAGACGGGGCATATGCAGCAAGCGGTACATCACCTTTTGCAAATACAAGGTCATCGTATAATCATAACGCAAGATTCAACGGCAACCTTATAGTTCACGGTGTCGATGTTTCGTACTTCCAGGCTACAGGAAGTGACTGGAAAGCTGCCAAGCTCAACGGCTGCGACTATGCGATCATGAGAGTAACCTACACAACATACGGAAACGGCAGCCTCAACATCGACAGCAAGTTTGCTACACATTACAGCAAGGCTAACGCTGCAGGCGTCATGAAGGGTGTGTATGTATTCTCACAGGCCAAGAGTGCAGCTGAGGCAAGGAAGGAAGCCCAGTATGCTGTAAACAGACTCAGAGCTCTCGGTATCGGACCTGAAGATCTCGAACTCCCTGTATACATGGATTATGAGTTCGCAGGCAAGTCGAGCGGAAAGAACAAGGGAAGACTTTACGGACTCAAGCAGAAGACAGCTATCGAAGCTGTAAACGCTTTTGCAGATGTTATAAGAACCAACGGATATGACCCGGGAGTATATGCGAATACGAACTTCTTCAAGTCATATCTCGCAAACGGTACAGGACTGGCTTCGGATATCGACATGTGGTGCGCACAGTACTACAACATGAACCAGTCGCCGTCAAACTATACCAAGTGGCAGTATTCAAGCACCGCCAGAGTAAACGGCATCCTGTACTACTCAACAAATAAGATCGGATCGACAGATGTAGACTTCTGGTATCTCAACAAGAATGCCAACAGTGCGGCCAAGACAACGATTTACGGCAACACCAACCTGAACTACACAGGAAATGCTGTAAAGCCTGTTCTTGAGATCTACAACGGCGGAACACTTCTGAAGGAAGGCACCGACTACATCGTAGGCGGTATCAACAACGTCAAGAAGAGCTCATCCGGAGCATATGCATATGTCAAGGGTATCGGAAAGTACGGCGGATACGCGCTCGTTCCGGTCACGATCGACAGCGGATACATCAACCATATCGGACTGTCCAAAGTGGGCGGTGTCATCTTCGCCAACAAGAGCGGCTCATCGTACAGCATCGGATCCAACGGCAATGGTGCTTACGTAAGGAACGTACCTGCAGGAACTACAGCCGGCACACTTCTCAGCAAGGTAGCTCTCAAGAGCAGCTACTCCGGAAAGTACACACTGAAGGTGATCGATGCCAGGGGCGGCAATGTTGCCGACGGCACCAGAGTCAGCACAGGCATGATGGTAGGCGTCTACAGCGGATCAACACTTAAGGGAACTGCGGACATCACCGTAAACGGAAGTGCTATCAACAACACCGGTGCGAACTACCTGAGGACGGTCAACCGCAGCATCGTAACTGTACCGACAGTCAGCCAGCAGATCTCGAACGTGCTGAGCGGCAAGTCCACAAACGGTGCGCTGGTCGTAGACGGTAAGGGCGGAAAGGCAACTATCAAGGAACTGCAGAAGTTCCTCGGAGTCAAGCAGACCGGAAAGATCACAATAAAGAAGAAATACAAAAAGTACAGCACAGGCGTAACTTCCAAGAAGTATGCCAACAAGAAAGACCCGACTGTCAAGGCTATGCAGAGATGGCTCGGAGTCAAGGCTGACGGTGTGTGGGGCAAAGGTACATCCAAAGCTCTCCAGAGAAAACTCGGAGTCAAGGCTGACGGAAAGTTCGGCAAGAATTCGATGAAAGCTCTCCAGAGGTATCTGAACAGCAGATAGCAGAGCGGAAAGCGAAGGGCAAAGTCATGAAGAAAAGATCAGCAGTAATATCTTTAATACTTGCGCTTCTGATGCTGATGTTCTCCTCCGCAGCAGTGCTCGCTGAAGGCGGTGATAACGGAGCAGACGCACATTCCGAATCCATGTCACAGGCCGAGGAAGAGGTAGCTGATGACGCACCTGACAGCATGACCGAAGTGGTCAGGGATGCTGTTATGCAGTATGCACCTTATGCGGCCGGAGTACTGGGCGGTATAGTAATTATCGTCCTGGTCGTAAAGCTCATAATAAACATTGCCGGAAGAGAGCGAAAACCAAAATACACAGGAAAACACTGAAGTGAGGCTGACCTGAAAAGGTCAGCCTTTTTCGTGGCAATGAAAAAACGACTCTGAACAAATCCGAACCCCAACCGGACATGTGCATAGCCGTTTCTTCAAAGCACTATCTCATATCGAGTTTTGATCAGACTCTCCCCGTAGACCGGAGAGTCTTTTCTGTGTTATTGCAAAACTTACTATAAAAGTGAACTGACAGCCTGCCTAATAACACATTTCGTAAATTCATTGTAATAAATCGGGGGTTCTTATGTTATAATCCTGTTGCAAATAATATAAGGAAATTACGATTTTGCACTAAGTCGGCGATTATTTGCCCATTAAAAAAATACAGATCAGGAGTTGACTATAATGAGCGACAGGAAAACAGCGAACATGATACTGAGCCGTACCCGCAGGAATCAGATATATCTTCCGTATCTCAGGAAGAAAAAATATTTTGATGCGATCAGAAAAGGTGATGCGGACAGGATCACGGCACTGTCACAGGAGAACTATGAATACCCGACGGCGCTTTTTAACAGGTGCTCATCGTACAGCGAGGCAATGAACAAGATGTATTATGAGTCGGTATGCGCGGCTTCAGAGATGTGCCTGGTGGCAATAGAAGCCGGCCTGCTCGATATGGTCGCTTACGATATACGTGATGAGTTTATCGGTGAATTTGATCATGCATCCGCGCTCCCGGACCTGTACGACCTCGTTCACGGCATGGCATACAACTATGCAATGAAGATGAAGTATGTCCTCAAAGAGAAGAAGAAGTCGCCTAGACTGGCGAGGATGGTGTCCTATATTGAGGACCACTTGCATGAGAAAATAGAGCTGGCGGATATCGCTGAACATGTCAATGTGAGCAGGACGTACGCATCGGCGATCTTCAAAAATGAGCTCGGGATCACTATAAGCGAGTTCATACTCAGGGAGAGGATGCTTGAGGCGCAGAGACTGCTGAGAGAGACGGACATGACTGTGGCTGCCATAGCGGACAGCCTGGCATTCTGCTCGCAGAGCTACTTTACCAAGAATTTTACTGAGTCACAGGGAATGACGCCTGTGGAGTACAGGAAGAGCTTTGTATAAAACAATAATCTCATGGATGACCTGAAGAGTGTAAATGGCGAATACGGCGATGTGTTCCTGTGCATAGACCTTAAATCCTTCTATGCATCGGTCGAATGCGTCGAAAGGGGACTCGATCCGATGACTACCGATCTTGTCGTTGCAGATCCTTCGAGGAGCGACAAAACGATATGTCTCGCAGTGTCGCCGTCTCTTCGCGCGCGCGGAATCAGCAGCCGTGCCAGGGTCTTTGAGATACCGAAGAGCTTTGAGTACATAATGGCTCCGCCGAGAATGAATCTGTACATAGAATATGCCGCAGAAATTTACAAAATATACCTTGATTATATTGCGCCCGAGGACATGCATGTGTATTCTATTGACGAGGTTTTTTTAGACGTCACGCACTACCTGAAGCGTTACAATTGCTCGCCCAAGCAGATGGCAGAACTCCTGATGGGAGAGGTGCAGCGAAGGATAGGTGTCAGGGCAACAGCGGGAGTAGGCACCAACATGTACCTGTGCAAGATCGCACTGGACATACTGGCAAAACACGCCCCTGACTTCATCGGAGTCCTCGACGAGCAGACCTACAGGGAGGTGCTGTGGGACCACACACCGCTTACAGACTTCTGGCGCGTGGGACCGGGAACGGCCCGGAGGCTGGCGAAGATAGGGATCACCACGCAGAGAGGCATAGCGGAAGCGGATGAGGATCTCCTGTACCGCATGTTCGGCATCGATGCGGAGCTTCTTATCGATCACGCCAACGGCATCGAGCCTACGAAGATATCCGATATCAAGGGATATAAGAACAAGAGCCACTCTCTCAGCCGCGGACAGGTGCTGATGAGAGACTATAACAACGATGAAGGCGAACTCATCGTCAAGGAGATGACTGAGCTCCTGTGCCATGAGATGACAGACCTCGGCATGGTGACTAAGAATGTCTCCATAGCTGTCGGCTACTCGAACGCACTCAAGGTGCCGATGGCGCACGGATCGGTCAGCTTCAGCGTCATGACGGACGCCTCTTCTATCATAATACCGGCGGTTGCCGGACTGTATCGGAGCATTACGGATCCCGAGTATCCGGTCAGAAGGGTATTCATCAATTTCAATGACATAAAGCCGCGGGATGAAGACCGGCAGATGACACTGTTCGACCTTGCGGATATGGAAGCGCAGGAAGACGGCCGGACTGCCGGCGAGCAGAGAGAGTCCGGTTTTGCCGATCCTATCAAAGAGACGCAGACAAGGATGAAACGCGATGCGGCTCTTCAGGAAACCGTAAATTCGATTAGAAAGAAGTACGGCAAAGATGCTATGATAAGGGGCATGGATCTTGAGGAGGCTGCGACTACGATCGAACGCAATCACCAGAGAGGCGGGCACAGAGAATAGATGGGAAAGAAACCGAGGACTAAAATGCCCCGTGAGCAGAGGGCAAAACAGTTCGCTCCGTTCCAGGCGGTAGGAGGGCTCGATGAGGCGCTCCGGAGAGCTGAGGCGGAGCATCGAAGAATGCTTGAGACAGGAAATGTGGTCAACGTTCCTGTTGAAGATACAGATAATACGGAAGGAAACGAAGGATAGGGGCACATGGAAAACAAAGTAAAAAAAGACTACGCTGCTGAATCAGAGAAACTGCACGAGAAGCTGCACGGCAAGATAGAGGTCATTTCGAGAGTACCGGTGGATAATGATGATGATCTGTCGCTGGCATATACTCCGGGAGTTGCAGAGCCTTGTCTTGAGATCCAGAGAGATCCGGAGATGAGCTATGAACTTACAAGACGCTGGAATACCTGCGCTGTAATCACTGACGGTTCTGCTGTACTCGGACTCGGAGATATCGGACCTGAGGCAGGCATGCCTGTAATGGAGGGAAAGTGCGTTCTCTTCAAGTCGTTCGGCGATGTAGACGCATTCCCGCTTTGCATCAAGTCCCATGATGTGGATACGATCGTAGAGACTATATACCAGATTTCCGGTTCTTTCGGCGGCATCAACCTCGAGGATATCTCCGCACCGAGATGCTTTGAGATCGAGAGAAAGCTCAAGGAGAGATGCGATATCCCTATTTTCCACGATGACCAGCACGGAACCGCTGTCATCACACTTGCGGGCCTCATGAACGCCCTCAAGGTAGTTGGCAAGAAGAGCGAGGATGTCAGGATAGTTACTTCGGGTGCAGGTGCTGCAGCAGTATCTATCACCAAGCTGCTCCTGTCGCACGGATTTAAGAATATAATCATGACCGACAGACGCGGCATCATATATGAGGGCCGTCCTGAAGGCATGAACTGGATCAAGGAAGAAATGGCGAAGGAGACCAACCTGGAGGGCATGAAGGGCTCCCTGGCAGATGCACTCAAGGGTGCAGATGTCTTCATCGGAGTTTCCGCACCGGGCCTTGTGACCCCTGAAATGGTAAAGTCAATGGCCAAGGACCCGATCATCTTCGCATGTGCAAATCCTACACCGGAGATATTCCCTGACGAAGCGAAGGCAGCAGGCGCGGCAGTCGTTTCCACAGGACGCTCCGACTTCCCTAACCAGATCAACAACGTTCTGGCCTTCCCGGGGATCTTCCGCGGAACATTCGACTGCATGGCCAGGACCATCAACGAAGAGATGAAGATAGCAGCTGCAGAAGCCCTTGCCGGACTCATTTCCGATGAAGAGCTCTCTGCTGACTACATCATTCCTAAGGCATTCGACCACAGGGTCGGACCGGCAGTAGCCGCTGCAGTAGCAGAGGCTGCAAGACGCACAGGCGTTGCAAGAAAATAAATGGAAGACAGTACACACAGACAATTATCCATGAAATCGGCGGTCCTGCTGATGGCTGCAGTAGCAGTCGCCAGGGGATCGTCATTATTATTGCGGCGATCGTGATGCACAATCTGTTGCCCGAAAAGTGATAATGCGTGATAGAATACACCCATGCCGGTAATTAATTGGACAACTTTCTTAATAGTATGCCCGCTCACATTCCTGGGCGGTTTCGTTGATGCAGTCGCCGGAGGCGGAGGCCTTATTTCGCTGCCGGCTTACATGATCGCGGGGCTGCCGGCGCACTATTCGATCGCGACTAACAAGCTCAGCTCGGGAATGGGTACGACGGTATCGACGTACAGATTCGCAAAGGGCGGAAATATCCCGTGGAAGAGGGCGCTGCCGTGTGTCATCATGGCGATGATCGGCTCAAGCGCCGGAGCCAGGCTTGCTCTCATGGTCGACGCCGATCTGTTCAAAAGGCTGATGCTGGTGATAATACCGGCTACCGCTTTCTATGTTCTGAGGACTAAGACCATGGACGGAGAACCGGAGCCCATCGATAGCAGGAAGATGCTTATCCGGTCGTGCCTTGTCGCACTTATAATAGGCGTGTACGATGGGTTCTACGGCCCCGGAACGGGAACCTTCCTGATACTTCTCCTGTCAAGCTATGCAAAATTCAGGCTCGGAGAAGCCAATGGTGTAGCCAAGTCGATCAACCTGACAACCAACCTCACATCGCTTGCAGTATATCTGATGAACGGCAAAGTCATACTGCTGCTCGGACTCGCAGGCGGTGTATTCGGAATAATTGGAAACTATATAGGAGTATCCTTCTTCAATGAGAAGGGCAGCAAGGCGGTCAAACCGATAATGATCACCGTGCTCGTCATATTCTTCATCAGGATACTCACGGAAATAATGTGATACAATCGGATAGAAAGAATGGGGAAACTAGAAGGGATAGTTAAAGAGGGGTATGAAGCATGAACAAGGAACTAAGAAATCACGCACAGAAGATAATCGATGCGGCGATAAAGGACAACCTGCCTGATGAGGCGGTAAGACACGCTCTTACGGGGCGTGAGTTCACAGGAAACCTGTATCTCATAGCCATAGGCAAAGCGGCGTGGCAGATGGCTTTCGCAGCTGATGAATGTCTGGGAGATAAAGTGAAGGCCGGACTTGTGATCACCAAGTACGATCACTCTCAGGGACCAATCGCAGATTACAGGATAATTGAAGCCGGCCACCCGGTATCAGATGAGAATTCATACGCAGCTGCACAGGCTGCTCTCGAAATGGTCTCCGGGCTAGATAAGGATGATACGGTGCTCTTCCTCGTATCCGGAGGAGGGAGTGCGCTGTTTGAAAAGCCGCTCATCCCGGAGGAAGAGATGCAGGATGTGACAAGACAGCTCCTTGCGTGCGGTGCCGATATTACTGAAATGAACACCATCCGCAAGAGACTTTCGGCGGTAAAAGGCGGCAAGTTTGCCAAGGCATGTCCGGCGAAGGTCGTCGCTGTAGTCCTCAGCGATATTCTCGGGGATCCCCTCGACATGATCGCATCGGGACCTGCTGCACCGGATAAGTCACTGCGTGAGCAGGCGAAGGCTCTGGTGGCAAAATATGATCTCAAGCTGAGCGAGAAGGCTCTGAAGCTGCTGGATATAGAGACTCCGAAGCAGCTTGATAACGTGGAATCCCACATCGTCGGAAGCGTCAGAAGGCTCTGTGAGTCGGCAGCAAAGACTGCCTCTGAACTCGGATATGAGCCTCATGTCATGACCGACCAGCTGTGCTGTGAGGCAAGAGATGCCGGTTCATTCCTTGCTTCTATCGCCCGCACACATGCAGACGATGGCAAAGCCCTTGCATACATTGCAGGAGGTGAGACGGTCGTGCATCTTACAGGCAAGGGTCTGGGCGGCCGCAACCAGGAGATTGCACTCTCCGCTGCTGCAGGCATAGCCGGTCTTGATAATGTCCTTGTATTCTCGCTCGGATCAGACGGTACAGATGGCCCTACAGATGCGGCCGGAGGCATAGTCGACGGAAGCACCGCGGCCTGCCTTGCTGAGCAGGGGATATCAATAGATCAGGTGCTCGCAGACAATGATGCCTACACAGCACTCGGAAAGGCTGACGGCCTGATCATGACAGGACCGACCGGCACTAATGTGAACGACGTAGCCGTAGTATTAATAAAGTAAACTCAACAACGGTATAAACATTTCCAGAAGAAGGAAGTATTTATACCGCTTTTGTTTTGCCTTAAATAAGGCTGATCAGCGCAATGTAAAACGGAGTCCGCCGTAATGGTGAACTCCGTTTCTGGTTGGCTCGTAATTCTGAGCGAATCTCCGGTATGCTCCGGGATAAGAAATCTTATCTCTTGGAGAACTGGGATGCTCTTCTAGCTTTCTTGAGACCAGGTTTCTTTCTTTCCTTCATTCTTGGGTCTCTTGTCAGGAAGCCAGCTGCCTTGAGCATTGGTCTGTAAGCCTCAGCGTCTACTTCGCACAGTGCTCTTGCGATACCGTGTCTGAGTGCGCCTGCCTGACCTGTGAAGCCGCCGCCGTTAACTGTAGCGATAACGTCGAAGCTGCCCATGGTTCCTGTCAGCTCGAGAGGTCTCTTAACTTCGTTCTTAACGATATCCTTCTCGCCGAAGTAAGTGTCGATGTCTCTCTTGTTGATGATGATATTTCCAGCACCCGGGAGAAGTCTTACTCTGGCTACGGATGACTTTCTTCTGCCTGTTGCCTGATACATAGTCTTTGCCATTTCTTATTCCTCCTTTCCTAGAAATTCCATTCTTCCGGCTTCTGAGCTGTGTGTGGGTGCTCAGGGCCTGCATAAACCTTCAGCTTCTTGAACATCTGACGTCCGAGTCTGCCCTTAGGCATCATGCCCTTTACAGCGTGCATGATGATCTCTTCAGGCTTCTTAGCTCTCATCTCTCCGAGTGTGGTCTCCTTGAGTCCGCCCGGATAACCGCTGTGTCTCTTGTAGACCTTGTCAGATTCCTTCTTGCCTGTTACAGCTACCTTCTCAGCGTTGATAACGATGACATAGTCACCGGTATCGATGTGAGGTGTGTAAGTCGGCTTCTTCTTTCCTCTCAGGATCATAGCTGCTTCAACTGCGAGCTTTCCGAGAGTCTTGCCTTCTGCATCGATAACGTACCACTTGCGGTCGATATCGGATGGCTTAGCGATGTAAGACTTCATTCTTTTGTCCTTTCTACCTACTCAGTTCCGTGGGCAGATCCTGTGATCTGCGCTTCGAACCCTTTTTCGGTCCGCCTACTCGGTACTTCGTACTTTTTCGGCATTACTAGTAATAAATTATTAGTGCCTCAGCTGCCGGCCTCATGGACCTGCTTTGGCTGTGATGCTGTCTGCACATAGTGACGACAGCCTAATCAGTATATTATCGCGGGCCTTTCAAGTCAAGCGAAAAGTTGATTTTTCGCGCTTTTCTTCGCCCTGGAAATCATTATCCGTGCGTACGGAATCTTTCGGAGCGGTCCAACTTGATTTTGGATACACGTGATTGTAGAATAGCATCGTTCGTCTGACCAGCCCGGAAAACCGGAGACAGATAATGAGTAACAGGACCAAAGGCAGTCTCGCCCTGCTTCTCACAGCTGCTATGTGGGGGTCAGGGTTCATATCGCAGAAGCTCGGCAACGAGGTGATGCCGCCGATGACATTCAATGCGGTGAGGCAGCTTCTTGCAGCCATGCTTCTGACTCCGTTCATGATCCGCTCTCTAAAAAAAAGCGGCTACTTGTCGCGGACACAGAATTCAAGCTCGCAGCTTGAACACAGGAAGAAAAAGCTGATACTTGCGTGCATTGTGTGCGGCGCGTTTCTGCTGCTCGGAACTGAGGCCCAGCAGATAGGGCTTCTGACTGTCAGTGCAGGCAAGTCGGGATTCATCTCGGCCCTGTATATAGTAATTGTGCCATTCTTCAGCGTTCTGCTTGGGGAGAAGGTAAGAAAGAAGTCCGTGGCATGCGTGATTGCGGCTATGGCAGGCTTTGCAGTAATGAGCCTTCACGGAGGCCTCAGTGGTGCAACGCCGGGTGACTGGTGGACACTCGTAAGTGCAGCGGCTTTTGCAGCGCAGATCGTAATGGTCAATGAATACGTGGATAAGGATAACGCCCTGGCGATCTCATGCCTTCAGTTCTGGTTCTGCGGGATAGTAGGCATGGTCATAGCCCTGATCATGGAAGGCTGGCAGCTCCCGGGGGTCTTTGCCGGGATCCCGATCCTTATCTATCAGACACTGGGCCCGACAGCGACCGGATACACCATGCAGACCATCGGCCAGAAGTATACAGACTCATCGACTGCGGCGCTGATCATGAGCCTGGAGGCCGTTCTTGCAGCCGTCTTCGGCGCGGTATTCCTTGGAGAAATGATGAGCGCCCGCGAAATCGCAGGCGCTGCTATAATCCTTGCCGCAACTGTGATAGGGCAGAGAGATTGAACGCTCCCGCCACTTAGTCTGCCGACTTGAAGTGGGGGATTCCTGCTTCTCAGAGAACTGCGCTCGCTCCTTAGAACTAACGTCTCACATTCTCTCCACAGGCGTAGATTCCCGTGCGACCCACGGTATTTATTTTAACTTGTGTTTTCTTATGCCTCAGGATGCAATCATCTCAAGGCCCTTGGCCAGTATGTTGACCGCGGCATTCATGTCGCGGTCATGTTTTGTCCCGCAGGCAGGACAGGTCCAATTACGTATCGTTAGATCTCTCACTCTCCTGTTCTGACGGCCGCAGCAGCTGCATCTCTGACTGGATGGATATGTCCTTGGCACCTTGATCAGGATCCCCCCTCTGTCTGCCATCTTGTATCCCAGTTTTCGGAAAAACTCGCTCCATGATGCGTCAGATATCGACTTTGCCAGTCTGTGGTTTTTCATCATTCCCTTCACGTTTAGATCCTCTATGCAGACGACTTGGTTATCGCTCGCCAGTCTATAGCTGACCTTATGCTGGAAGTCATTCCTGATGTCTGCCACCTTCTCGTGCTCTCTTGCCAGTCTTAGCCTTGCCTTATCCCGGTTTCTCGAGCCTTTCTTCTTTCTGGACAACTCCCTTTGGAGTCTGCGTATGCGTTTCTCATGTTTAGACAGCGTCCTCGGATTTTCTATCTTATTATTCTCTGAATCTGTGTACAAAACTGTCAGTCCGGCATCTATGCCGACTTTGCCGCCGTTATTAGGAAGGATCTCATATTCCTCTTCTACCTGCAGGGATATGTAATATCTGCCGCTCGATGTTCTTGATACTGTCGCGCTGATTATCCTGCCTTCGAAGCCTCTTGTATTGACTACCTTTACTTTGCCTGCCTTAGGTAGTCTTATGGCATCACCTTCTATCCGGATGCTGTCATTGTTATTCATTGTCCGGTAGCTCTGATCAGATCTCTTCCTCTTGAACTTCGGATAGCCGGCCCTCTTAGCGAAGTAGTTTTTATACGCATTGTCCAGATGTCTCAGGCTCTGCTGCAGTGCACTGCTGTCTGCTTCTTTCAGCCACACATATTCTTTCTTGAGATTATGGGTAAGATCTTTCGCTGTATCTGTGTACGACATAGATACATGATCCTCTGTCCAGGATGTCTTTCTCATGGCCAGATAGTGATTGTACACAAAGCGGCATGAGCCGAAGTTCTTAGAAAAGAACTCCTGCTGCTTCTTATCCGGATATGCTCGATACTTGTATCCTCTTATCCGCTCCATGATATACCTCCGAACTGATGTTCGTATTATACCACGAAAGCGTTGGAATTTCAATAGGTTGAGCCATACAACATTCCGCCAAAAATCGCCGAAAAACGCACCTTTTCAAATACTCCAAATGCCACTAAGCCCCTACTGACTGATCGAAAATCATCCTTGTGTTGCCTGCATATCGCTATCTATATTGAAGAAAAAGGTGTGTGATTCATCCCGCTACCTGCAGAGGATAGGGGTATTCTCACACGGATATGATAAAAATGGCGCAGGATACAGGGAATAACCTGATCCTGCGCCTGTTTTTTACGCCAAATGCGCTACTACGCATACTGTCCGAGTATCTCGCGTGCCACGAAGACTCCGCTTGCCGATGCGTGGGACAGTGAATGCGTTACGCCGCTTCCGTCACCTATCATGTACAGGCCCTTGTGCTCTGTCTCAAGGTGCTCGTCAAGCTTCACTTCCATATTGTAGAACTTGACCTCGACTCCGTAGAGCAGGGTATCGTCATTGGCGGTTCCCGGCGCGATCTTGTCTAGTGCATAGATCATCTCGATGATGTCATCGAGGATCCTCTTCGGCAGTACCAGACTCAGGTCGCCTGGCTCAGCCTTGAGTGTCGGGATGACAAAGCTGTCAGACAGCCTCTTGTGGTTGGTCCTGCGTCCTCTTATCAGGTCACCGAATCTCTGAACGATAACGCCGCCGCCCAGCATGTTGGAGAGCCTTGCTATGCTCTCGCCGTAACCGTTGCTGTCCTTGAACGGCACGGAGAAGTGCTTGGACACCAGCAGTGCAAAATTCGTGTTGCCTGTCTGGCGCTCCGGATCTTCGTAACTGTGGCCGTTTACCGTAACGATCCCGTTGGTGTTCTCGTTTACGACGCTTCCGCGCGGGTTCATGCAGAACGTGCGGACCTTGTCCTCGAACGTTTCGGTCCTGTAGACGATTTTGCTCTCGTACAGCTCATCCGTGAGGTGCGCGAAGAGCTCAGCAGGCAGCTCGACCCTGACTCCGATGTCGACACGGTTGGACTCTGTCGGGATCTGAAGTTCTTTGCATATCTGCTCCATCCACTTGCTGCCGCTTCTGCCGACTGACACGATGCAGCGGCTGCAGGTATATTCCCCGTCATCTGTGATGACCTTGTAGTATTCGGTACCGTCGTCTCCCTGCAGTATCTCAATATGCCTGACCGGCGTGTCGAAGAAGAAGTCAGCCTTGTCCTTAAGCTGGCTGTACAGATTCTCGAGGACGACATAGTTCTTGTCCGTGCCGAGATGTCTTACCGAAGCATCGAGGAGCTGCAGCTTGTTCTGCGAGCAGATGGTCTTGAACCTCGTGTTGGCTGTTGTATACAGCTTAGTGCCTGCACCGCCGTTGGCCATGTTGATGTCATCGACATAGTGCATAAGGCGGAGAGCCTCTTCCTTTCCTATGTATTCAAACAGCGTTCCGCCAAAATCATTGGTGATGTTGTACTTTCCGTCAGAGAAAGCGCCTGCACCGCCGAACCCGCTCATGATCGAGCAGCTCTTGCATCCGATGCAGCTTTTCACTTTGACACCATCGATAGGGCATTTTCTTTTGCTCAGTTCATGGCCGGACTCAAAAACTCCGACCCTGAGGCTGCTGTTATTCCTGGTCAGCTCGTAAGCGGCGTATATCCCGCCCGGGCCTGCACCTATTATTATCACATCATAATCCATATCTTTTAACCCTTCCTTATACCCGGTTCTTTTCCTATTATAATACGTGCAAGGTGGCAGATGCACGGGGAAAAGCGTATAATAACTATGATTTGGCGCAAGGGGGTAGAGATATGATCAAAGCAGCTGTAATCGCGGGTACTCCCGTAGACACCAGAATGGGAGTAGAGTATCTGGAGAAGAGAAGTGCGGAATACTGCACACCTGTTGTAATGCCGCTGTACATGCCGGCCGCAGAGGACTGCGATGCACAGGTGAGATTCCAGTACTCAGACTATGAGACAAAACGCAGACATCTTGATGAGATATTCGATGCTGCGATCAGGGACGGCGTAGAGGATTTCTTCATCTACTGCAATTCACTGTCCGGAGCCTTCGACTTCGATGCCTATGCAGAGGAGAAGGGTGTAAAGGTATATACCCCGCTGCAGGTGTACAGGAAGCTCGGTCAGAAATACGGAAGAGTAGGGCTGGTGGCAGCTCACAATCTGTCTGCATATAAAATAGAAGAAACTTTGCTCGAAGCCAATCCGGATATGTATGTTATAGGATCCGGGAATATGGCGATCGTCAGTGCCATCGAGCACGGACTGCCGGCTGAAGAGATCGTGGAGAAGTGCGGAGTAAAGCACATGGTGAAGTACATGGAGACATGCGGCTGCGAAGCGCTCATTCTCGGCTGCACCCATTTCCCGTATCTGAGACGTGAACTGGATAAGTTCTGCAGCATTCCGGTCATTGATCCTGCAGATGAGATGTTCACAGCAATGACAGGACTTAAATAGTTAATGATCCGGCACATAAGATAATAGGAAGGCTTCAAGAGGCCCGCCCTTATAAGAATGTGACCGGCAATAATAATAAAAGGAGAAGAAAAGTGAAAAAGTTAATCAAAATCACAGGTGTTCTCATGCTGATGATGGTAATGGTGCTGACTATGGCAGGCTGCGGAGGAAGCTCTGAAGAAGCTCCTGCTGAGGAGCCTGCAGAAACTGAGCAGGCAGAAGAACCTGCTGCAGAACCTATCGGCATCCATCACGCGGAGATTGTTATAAAGGACTTCGGTACGGTCAAGGTGGAGCTCGACGGAGACACAGCTCCGATCACAGTTCAGAATTTCATGGATCTCGCCAATGAAGGATTCTATGACGGACTTACATTTCACAGGATCATGGAGGGCTTCATGATCCAGGGCGGCGACCCGAACGGAGACGGAACGGGTGGATCCGAGAAAACCATCAAGGGTGAGTTCTCAGCCAACGGAGTGAACAATGACATTTCCCACAAGAAGGGCGTTATCTCCATGGCAAGAGCACAGGATCCTGACAGTGCAAGCTCGCAGTTCTTCATCGTACAGGAGGACTCTGAGTTCCTTGACGGACAGTATGCCGCATTCGGACATGTGACTGAGGGAATGGAGTTCGTTGACATAATCGCCAAGGAGGCTAAGCCGATAGATGATAACGGAACTATTCCTAAGGAAGAACAGCCTGTTATCGAGACTATAAAGATCATAGACTGATGGACTGACAGAACACATAGAACATTCAGAGCACCCGGGCCGCAGGTATCTGCAGCCCGGGTGTTTTGCTCTTTTTCGCTCTTTCATACATCAAAAATGAATAAATATGCATTATTGATACAGCATGGCAACTGCTGGGCGATCCCTGCTGCAAAATGGCTGAAGCGCAGTAAAATGCAGGAAGCTGGAATATGTTTTTATATATGTACAAAAAGATGTATTGACATGTATTTCGTGAATATTTATAATAACCACATTATGAAAATACGGTATAAATATTCATAAAAATGAATATTAACAACAAACACAGAACAGAAACCACAAAATACAATCAAGGGGCTTAAGAAATGGACAAGAAGGACATCAAGAAAGTAGTACTCGCGTATTCAGGAGGTCTCGACACTTCCATCATCATTCCATGGCTCAAGGAGAACTACAACGATCCTGAGATCATCGCAGTCAGCGGCAACGTAGGACAGGCTGATGAGCTCGAGGGACTTGAGGAAAAGGCTCTCAAGACAGGAGCAAGCAAGCTGATCGTTGCAGACCTTACAGATGAGATGGTAGAAGAAGTCATCATTCCATCGGTCAAGATGGGAGCTAAGTATGAGACTTATATGCTCGGCACAGCTTTTGCAAGACCGGTCATCGGCAAGAAACTCGCAGAGATCGCTCTCGAGGAAGGCGCTGACGCTATCTGCCACGGCTGCACAGGCAAGGGCAACGATCAGGTAAGATTCGAACTCGCGATCAAGAGATGGGCCCCTGGCATGAAGATCATAGCTCCATGGAGAGAGTGGGACATCAAGTCGAGAGATGAAGAGATCGACTACGCTGAGGCTCACAATGTTCCTCTGAAGATCTCAAGAGAGACCAACTACTCCAAGGACAAGAACCTCTGGCACCTCAGCCATGAAGGACTTGACCTTGAGGATCCGGCTAACGAGCCGCAGTATGAGAAGGAAGGCTTCCTCGAGATGGGAGTTTCCCCACTGCAGGCACCGGATGAGCCGACATACATCACCCTCGGATTCGAGGCGGGCGCACCGGTTTCCTTCAACGGTGAGAAGATGAAAGCTTCCAAGATCATCGAGAAGCTCAATGAGGTCGGCGGAGCCAACGGTATCGGCATCATCGACATCGTAGAGAACAGACTGATCGGCATGAAGGACCGCGGCGTATATGAGACCCCGGGCGGAACTATCCTGTATTTTGCACATGATCAGCTCGAGATGCTTACCATGGACAAGGAGACGCTCCACCTCAAGCAGAAGCTCGCTGTAGACTACGCAGACATGCTCTACAACGGCAAGTGGTATTCACCGCTTCAGGAAGCGCTGACAGCTTTCGCCAACGAGGCCAACAAGAACGTAACAGGAGAGGTCAAGCTCAAACTCTACAAGGGCAACATCATCCCTGCAGGAATGACTTCACCTTACTCACTGTACTCAGAAGAGCTCGCATCATTCGGAGAGACCGATTACGATCAGGCTCAGGCAGAAGGCTTCATCAACATCTGGGGACTGCCGACACTCGTTCAGGCACTGCTCGAGAAGGGCAGCCTCAAATAGACAGGTTATTTCACTAAGATAGAAAGATAGATTATAAGGACAGGATAATGGACAAACTCTGGGCAGGCAGGACAGCCGGTACAACTGCAAATCTGGTAGACGAGATCAACTCTTCGATCGCTGTTGACAGGAGACTGTACAAGAGAGATATCGCCGGCAGCATAGCACACGCGAAGATGCTGGCCAATCAGGAGATCATCTCTTACGAAGAGGCTGATGCCATCGTTCAGGGACTGAAGGGCATCGAGGCGGATATAACATCCGGAGCGCTCCAGATCGATCCGACAGCTGAGGACATCCACATGTTCGTGGAGACAGTCCTGACACAGAGGATCGGCGATACGGGCAAAATGCTCCACACCGCAAGAAGCCGTAACGACCAGGTCGCACTCGATACCAAGATGTACTGCATCGAGGAGATCGACAGCATAGACTATCTTCTCAGCGAGCTCATGAAGGTGCTCGCGGACAAAGCCGAGAAGAACATGGAAGTCATCATGCCGGGCTACACTCACATGCAGCACGCACAGCCGGTATCCTTCGCACAGCATCTCATGGCATACGCGATGATGTTCGAGAGAGACAAGAGCAGACTCGAAGACTGCAAGAAGAGGATGCTTGAGAGATCACCGATCGGAGCATGCGCTCTGGCAGGAACGACCTTCAACATCGACAGGGAGTATGAAGCCAGCCTCCTCGGTTTTACCGGCATAGCGATGAACAGCATGGATGCCGTTTCAGACAGAGACCACTTCGTGGAACTGATGTCGGCGCTGTCGATCATCATGATGCACACCTCGAGGCTTTCCGAAGAGATCATCATGTGGGCAACATCGGAGTTCAACTTCATTCAGCTCCCTGATGAATACACAACAGGATCCTCGATCATGCCTCAGAAGAAGAACCCGGATGTAGCCGAGCTCTGCAGGGGCAAGACCGGAAGAGTATACGGCAACCTGATGTCGCTTCTCACGGTGCTCAAGGGACTGCCGCTCGCATACAACAAGGACATCCAGGAAGACAAGGAGCCGCTGTTCGACTCAGTCGAGACCGTCAAGCTCTGCATCGAAGCCTTCATCGAGATGGTGGATGTCATGAAGATCAACGAGGAGAGCATGTATGAGTCGGCTACCAAGGGATACGTCAATGCGACAGACCTTGCCGACTACCTGGTAGTCAAGGGACTCCCGTTCAGGGATGCATACAACATCTCGGGCAAAGTCGTATCCTACTGCCTCGGCAGGGGATGCAAGCTGGAGGAGCTTCCGATCGAAGAGTACAAGCAGTTCTCGCCTCTCATTGAAGAGGATGTTCATAAGAGACTGTCACTTAAGACATGTGTTGAAAGGAGGAACTCGGCCGGCGGAACAAGCCCGGCCTCCGTAAGAAAGCAGATCGCGTATATCAGATGTCTGCTTCAGCAGGAGCAATAGAGTTTCAGCACAGTTTAAAGATATAAACAAGGGCAAATAATAAGCTAAGGTATAGCGGAAAAGAAAGGACAGAGGTAACAGTATGAAGAATTCAATCAAGAAAATGCTCATCATAGCACTCTCAATGATGATGGTACTCGCACTCGCAGCATGCGGCGGAAGCGGCAGCGGAGATGCTGAAGAAGGCGGCGGCAAGCTCGCTGAGATCCAGGAGAAGGGCAAAATCGTAGTCTGCACAGACGCAGCATGGGCACCGTTCGAATATATCGGTGAAGGCGGAGAGCCTACAGGAATCGACATCGAGATCGCACAGGCAATCGCAGATGAGCTCGGCGTAGAGCTCGAGGTAAAGAATATCGCATTCGATACTATCCCTGCATCACTCAGCGGCGGAGATGCTGATCTCGCACTCGCGTGCATAACTATCACAGATGAGCGTAAGGAAGAGATGGCTTTCACAGATCCTTACACAACTGTACAGCAGTACATGGTAGTTCCTGCAGACAGTGAGATCAAGACAATGGAAGAACTCGGCGGCAAGGCAGTAGGAACACACCTCGGAACAACAGGTGACTTCCTCATGAGTGATGAGAACACATCCGGCGTTCTTAAGGACAACAATGTAGAGAACAAGCAGTATAAGGCTCTTCCGGACGCAGCACTTGCTATGAAGAGCGGTGAGCTCCAGGCTATCGTATGCGACTCCGTACTCGCTAAGAACCTTGTTAAAGCTAACGGCGACGCATTCAAGTGCTTCCCTGTAGCTTATGCTGACGGACATGAGGCAGATATTGAGGAGATCGGAGCTGCCATGGCTAAGGGCGATGATGAATTCACAGCCAAGATCAACGAGATCATTCAGAAGCTCAAGGATGACGGAAAGATCAACGAGTGGTTCGTTCAGCACAGCGAAGAGGCTTCCAAGCTCTAAGACGTTATACATTAAGCAAGCAACATAGAAAAAATGAAATGCCGTGCATGGGCTGCGTCAATGGCGCAGCCTATGCGGGTATAGCGGGGTAACAAATTGTTTGAAAGCTTAAAACAGGGATTCATAAAGACTTTCATCAGAGACAACCGGTACAAGGTATTCCTTGAAGGTTTCAAGAATACGATGATAATCACGATAGTGGCTGCCCTCATAGGTATAGTGCTTGGTGTCATCGTTTCATTCGTTCACTCCCTTGCCGAAAATGCGAGGGACAAGCATCAGGATTCATTTGGCGCAAAATGCCTGATGGTGCTGGACAAGATCTGTGCGGCTTATGTCGCTGTTGTCAGAGGAACGCCGCTTGCCATCCAGCTGATGATCATGACATTCATTGTCATGAGCGGCTTCCCTAACAAAGTGCTTGTATGCTGCATCGCATTCGGCATCAACTCAGGAGCTTACGTATCCGAGGTCATCAGAGGCGGAATCGGCTCGGTAGATTATGGTCAGACTGAAGCAGGACGTTCACTCGGACTTTCCCAGATCGGAACACTCCGTCTGATCGTGCTCCCTCAGGCCATCAAGAACATCCTGCCGGCACTCTGTAATGAGGCTATCGCAGTTCTGAAGGAGACATCGATCGTAGGTATGGTAGCGGTTGTCGACCTGACACGTGCCGGCGACCTTGTCCGCAGCAGGACAATGTCACCGTACTTCACGCTCATTTCTGTAGCGATAGTATACTTCGTACTGGTATTCGGCCTGTCCAAGGCGGTACAGAGATTCGAAAGGAGGCTGGCTAAGAGTGATAGAAATTAAAGGACTCAAAAAAGACTTTGGCGACCTCAAAGTACTGCAGGGCATAGATCTGGATATAGAAAAGGGAGAGAGAGTTGTTATCATCGGTCCGTCGGGCTCGGGCAAAAGTACACTGCTGAGATGTATGAACATGCTCGAGGTGCCAACAGGCGGACAGATAATATTCGAGGGAACTGACCTGACCGACAAAAAGACAGACCTTGACAGCGTGCGCTGCAAGATGGGAATGGTTTTCCAGCAGTTCAACCTCTTCCCGCACAAGACCATCCTCGAGAACATGACCCTGGCGCCTCTGTATCACAAGATGATGAGTGAGGAGGCGGCTAAGGAAAGAGCCATGGAGCTCCTGACCAGGATAGGTCTTGCGGACAAAGCGAATGTTTATCCGTCGACACTTTCCGGCGGGCAGAAGCAGAGAGTTGCGATCGTGCGCGCGCTTGCCATGGATCCGGATGTAATGCTCTTCGATGAGCCGACATCAGCACTGGACCCTGAAATGGTAGGCGAAGTGCTCGAGCTCATAAGAGAGCTTGCAAATACCGGAATGACAATGGCGATCGTAACCCATGAGATGGGATTCGCCAAGGAAGTCGGAACCAGAGTCATCTTCATGGATGAGGGTGTGATCGCTGAGGAGAACGAGCCTAAAGAGTTCTTCGAGAATCCTCAGAACCCGAGACTCCAGGACTTCCTGTCGAAGGTGCTGTAGACCGCATCATCGAAACAGTCCCTGCGGATAACTGTCAGCACTGTTTCATACGTATAAATTATTAGTAACAAAGGAGATAAGCATTAAAAATGTTCAAGCATACAATTGTAAGGACCCCGTGTTCCAAGATCTGTGACGGTATAACTTCAGCACCTGAGCTCGGCCAGCCGATCTATGAGAAGGCTCTCGAGCAGCATGCAAAATACATCGAGGCATTGAAGTCGACCGGTGTTGATGTGCTGGTGCTGCCTGCACTTGAGGAGTATCCGGATTCATGCTTCGTTGAAGACGTTGCCGTACTTTCAGAGAAATGCGCTATAATCACCAATCCGGGAGCAGGCACAAGAAACGGTGAGACAGAATATATCGTGGATGCTATAAAGAAATTCTACAGCGACGATCAGATCGGCTACATCAAGAACCCTGGAACACTCGAGGGCGGAGATGTAATGAAGGTTGGAGATACTTTCTATGTCGGAGTATCTGCAAGGACCAATGAAGAGGGTATCAAACAGTTTGCTGATTTCTTCGGATCATACGGCTACACGGTCAAGGCTGTTCCTCTGACAGAGGTGCTGCACCTCAAGACCGGAGTCAACTATATCGAGAACAACAAGATGCTCGTTTCCGGCGAGTTCATCGATAAGCCTGATTTTGCATCCTATGAGAAGATCATAGTTCCTGAAGAGGAAGCATACGGTGCAAACTGCATCTGGATGAACGGAACAGTCATCGTACCTGAGGGATACGACGCAGTAAAGAAGGCAGTAGAGGATGCAGGATACCCTGTAATCCTTGTAGACACATCCGAGTTCAGAAAGATCGACGGCGGCCTCAGCTGCCTGTCACTCAGATTCTAGAACACAGAGCAGCGGCAAATATGACACAGCAAAAGAGCAGCCCGCGGGCTGCTCTTTAAGTTGTTTTGTGAAATATGTCTGTGCTTCAACTTATTTCATGAAGTGGACCTGTTTTTTGATTATCTCTGCCTGCTCGTCCTTGCGCCTGTTGTATTCGACTTTCTTCTCTTCGAAGTAGTTGCGGCCGTCCGTGTCGATGGTGACGATGAGCGGGCCGAACTCCCTGATGCGGCAGTGCCAGCAGGCCTCAGGCATTCCGAGGTCGAGCCATTCGACGCCTGTGATCTCTTCTACGCAGACAGCACCAACGACGGCGTTGCCGGCAGGAAGTACACAGTGTATCGCGCCGAACTCTTTGCAGCCGGCGGCTGTCTTCTCTTTCATGCCGCCCTTGCCGATGATGATCCTTACACCGGTCTCTCTGATGAATTCATATTCGAATCTCTCCATGCGCATGGAAGTCGTCGGCCCGACGGAGATCATCTCGTAGGAGCCGTCTTCGCGCTTCCTGATGATCGGGCCGGCGTGCATTATCGCCTTGCCGCGGATGTCTATCGGCATCTCAAGGCCCTCGTCGACCACGCGTCCGTGAACTGAGTCGCGGCCGGTGACCATCTCGCCGTCGAGATAGAACACATCACCTACGTGGAGTGCAGCGATATCTTCGGCGGAGACAGGAGTGGTAAGCACTTTTCTTCCGTTTCTTATCTCAGTCATCAGTCTCTGCCTCCTTCCGCGTCATCATATCTGAAACCCGAATGGGTCATGACCGTATAATTAAGGTCCCTGTCAAAACGTATGAGTCCCCGTCTGTGGCTCCAGCATGCGACTGTAACGGCTACGCCGAGGGTTGCCGGGTGGCGCGCGGTATTCACGACGTTGACTCCCATGACGGAATACTTTCCGCCCATGCCCTGCGGTCCGAATCCTATCGCGTTGATTCCGTCCTCAAGGAGCTTTTCCGTGCGGGCGGCTTTTTCATTTTCGTTATGTGAGCCGACAGGCCTCAGGAGAGCGTGCTTGGCATTCAGCGCAGCTGTTTCCGCGGTAGCACCGATACCGACTCCTACAAGGAGGGGCGGGCATGCGTTGAGGCCATAGGAAGTCATCCTCTCAAGGACAAAATCCACGGCGCCTTCATATCCCTGACCCGGCATCAGTACCATAGCGTGTCCCGGAAGGGAGCATCCGCCGCCGGCCATGTATGTATAGATCTCGCATCCGTCCCAGCCCGGAACGATCTCCCACCAGATGGTCGGAGCACCGGTGCCCGTGTTGATGCCTGTATTGTTCTCGTCAAAAGTCTCCACGACATTAGGGCGCAGAGGCGTTTCGGCTGTTGCCTTCCTCACGGCGTCCACGAGAAGACCCTCCAGATCATCGATCAGAGGAAAGCCTGTGCCGCATTTTATAAGGAACTGAAGAACTCCGGTGTCCTGACATGACGGACGGTCAAGCTCCTCGGCCAGTTCAAGATTGCGGAACATCAGGTCATAGATCTCAAGCGCCAGAGGGTTGTCCTCCGCCGCCTGCATCTCATGCAGCCTGGCCAGGACATCATCCGGCAGGTGCTTTGCCGTGTGGCCGATGAATGAAGCCATCACGCCGGTCATCTTTTTAACTGCTTCATTGTTAGACATTATTTTCCCCCGTATCTGAGAATTCCGGCAGAAAGCCGGAGCTTTTCCAACAGTATACCATAAGTGTGCAGACAAAACGGGGAAATGATGTATAATAGACGGGTAGCATTGATCCCGGGAGATATGGCTGAAACCATCAGTGTAATCGAGGTGTAAGCGTTTGAAATTTCTGATGAAGAAGGAAAACCTGTTCATAAGGATCGCGATCGGATTTGTCATCGGCATCGCGCTCGGTTTTCTTGCACCTTCTTTTTCACTCAGCATCAAGTTCCTCGGTGACATATATCTCAACCTGATCAAGATGATGATCATCCCGATCCTCGTGTGCGCAGTCGCAGGAGGCATCATCAATTCATCAGACATCACAGCTCTTAAGAGGATAGGGGTCAAAACAGTGATCCTGTATGTGATAATGTTCCTGGCATCGTTTGCTGTTTCGTTCGGCGTAGCGGTTACGATACGTCCGGGACTTAATGTAGTATTTGAAAACCAGCCTGTGTATGAGGGTGACGGCCCGGCATCCATGAGCTTCGGTGAGGTGCTTACAGGCATCGTACAGGACAACATGCTGAAGGCGATGCTCGACAATGCCGTTCTGCCGACGATCCTCTTCACCATGATAATAGCGATAGCAATACTGGCGGCAGGAGAGAAGGGGAAGGTCCTCAAGGACTTTATCAACAGCATGTCAGCTGTTGCATTCAGTGTGCTCGGCATGATCATGGAGACTTCTCCTGTAGGCGTCATGGCGCTCATGGCATTCTCAATAGCAGAGTACGGATCGGGCATATTCATGGCTATCGGCAAGTACATCCTGTGCTGCTGGCTTGCCTGCATCGCGGTATTCATAATAGTGTTCACTATTCCTGTAAAACTGTATACCGGAGTGGATCTCAGGACCTACCTTGCCGCCTGCGGCAAAGTCGCGCTGATGACCATGTCTACTACGAGCTCTGCGGCGACTCTGCCTACGACTATAAGAGTCAGCACGGAGGATCTGGGGGCACCTGCATCCATCAGCGACTTTACACTGCCGCTCGGATGCACTATAAACATGTGCGGAGGCGCATGCTCGTTCTGCTGCATCTCGCTGTTCGTTGCTGACTTCTACTCGCTGGATCTACCTCTCGGCAAGCTGGCCGCAATGGCGGTCGTTGCCACGCTTATCAACATGGCGGCGCCGGGGATCCCGGGCGGAGGCATAGTCCTCATGACATCATATCTTACTATATTCGGCCTGCCGATAGACCTGATCGGTCCGGTGGCCGCCTTCTACAGGCTCCTTGACATGGCATTCACCACTATCAATGTTGAGGGAGATATTGCAGCCAACCTGATCATCTCAAAGTCTGAAGGACTGTGGGACCCATCCATGGTCCGGCGCTGACCGCAGGAGACATAGGGTGAAGGCGGGAAAGGAACCAGTGAAGCGCTGAGCATCATGACATGCCCGGCAGTCACTGATAATAATCAGGATAATAAGGTTCTCAAGAAGAGAGGATTCATTGACTAGTCATTGTCATAATCGATATCCTTTGAGAGAAGAGCGCTGCCGTGAGGCAGCGTTTTTCTTGTCCGGAAAGGCATAGAACTACAGCTTTGCGCTATTATGCGGTCATCTGATGGACGTATAAAAAAACTTTGCTCACCTGACGGGTAAAGAGAGTATACTGTTACAGGTCAACCGCCATGAACGGACGGAATTTGTTTGAAAGAAGTTACAGTAAATGAAAAAAGTTGTATTTTGCATAATAATGGCCGCGACCATCTTCGCAACGATGGAGGTCGCTCTCAAGATCGGAGGCGTCAATCTGGATTCGTTCCAGCTGACTGCCGTCAGGTTCCTCATAGGCGGACTGATCCTCGCACCTGCTGCATATTTCGAATGCAGGAAGAGCGGGTACAGACTGAAAGGTAAGGATGTCGCATGGATGGCGCTCCTGGGAATCGTGGGCATTGCGATCAGCATGGTCGCTTTCCAGATGGGAGTTCTGAGGTGCAATGCTGCAACAGCAGCTCCGCTCTTCTGCACCAATCCGCTGTACGCGATGGTAATAGCGCACATCTTTACATCAGAAAAAATGGATACCCGCAAGTGGATAGCTTTTGCGCTCGGTGTAGTAGCAGCAATATTTATGATCAGACCGTGGGATGTACAGGAAGGAAATACCGCTCTCGGAATGGTCATCATGGTCTTTGCTGCTGTGACTTTTGCCGCATATACAGTCATGGGCAAGAGATCGATAAAGAGGATCGGCACTATAACTCAGACCAGCGTCAGCTTCATAGTCGGCGCACTGATACTGCAGGTGTTCACTGCTGCGACAGGCCACCCGGTAGTTGCGGGACTTGCTGAGAACCTGGCGGTCGTACTGTACTGCGGCATCGTTGTAACAGGTATCGGCTATCTCTTCTACTTCCTGGCGATCAGATATTCAGATGCCTCGACAGGTTCGATCACGTTCTTCGTCAAGCCTGCGATCGCACCTGTATTCGCAGTCATAATCCTGCATGAGACCGTGTACTGGAACACCATCGTGGGTATCGTGCTTCTGGTCATCGCATCGGTGATCACTATCTCTGATACAGTAATAAAAAACAGATAAATCCTGAGAAGTGCACAAAATTCGGACAACGAAAGAATGATGAGCATTTAAACCATGAGACTCCGGGGCTATCCTATGGATGACATAAGGAAGACAAGGAGGTAACAGTCATGAAGAGTGCACTGAATTTATCAAGAAGAGTTGTAACCGTATTGCTTGTGATGCTGATGCTGCTCGGAACATGTCTGTTCAGCTATGCATGTTATGCAGTAGAGGAATGTGAGCAGATCGATTCTTACTATCCGCAGCAGACCGAACAGAGCGCAGAGCAGGGCGCATAAACCTTCGATAATACAGTCTGAAAAGCCCGGGCTTCATATTGTGAGGCCCGGTTTTATACAATAGAAAAAACAACTTGCGAAAGTGTACAGCGTGGAGTAATGTTATATAGACAAAAGGGGAGCTTGCGCAGGCAGGCTGAGAACGGGAGGTGCGTCCCGGACCCATAACCTGATTTGGATAATGCCAACGTAGGGATATACATAGCCGTTTTGTTTAAGCAAGTTATTAAGGCAGATATGACCTACAGGCATATCTGCTTTTTTAGTTTGTACAAGGAGGAGAATATGCTTGGAACGTGTATTGAGAATGTAAGAAAGAATGTACCGCTGGTCCACAACATCACTAACTATGTGACGGTAAACGATGTAGCCAATGTGCTTCTGGCATGCGGGGGAAGTCCTATCATGTCGGATGAGCCGGAAGACGTTGAAGACATCACAACTATCTGCGGCGGACTCAACATCAACATTGGTACGCTCAACAAGAGCAGCATCGAGGGAATGTACCGCGCAGGAAAGAGAGCCAATGAACTCGGACATGTCGTCCTCCTTGACCCTGTCGGTGCCGGAGCATCAGCTCTTCGTACCAATACAGCTGTAGGACTGATGGATAAAATCAAATTTAACGTGATCCGCGGCAACATCTCCGAGATCAAGACTCTCGCTCTCGGAAGCGGCACCACCAAGGGTGTAGATGCCGATGTAGCAGATGCAGTAACCGAGGAATCACTTGACAGCGCAGTAAAGTTCGCAAAGGACCTGGCAAAGAAGACCGGCTCTATCATAGCCATCACAGGAGCTATCGACCTTGTCGCTGACTCTGACAGATGCTATGTCATCAGAAACGGCAGACCTGAGATGGGAAGGATCACAGGCACAGGTTGCCAGCTTTCAGGCATGATGACAGCTTTCCTTGTGGCCAACCCTGAAGCACCTCTTGATGCAGCTGCGGCAGCTGTATGCACCATGGGCCTTGCCGGAGAGATCGGCTGGAGCCGCATGCAGGAGGGCGACGGCAATTCGACATACAGAAACCGCATCATCGATGCCATCTTCAACATGGACGGAAAGACGCTGGACGAAGGCGCAAAGTACGAGATCAGATAAAGGAGCAGTTTTGCATATGAAAGCAGATATGAGAGATAAACTGGCAGAGTCGCTTCTGCTGTATGCAGTGACAGACAGGCACTGGCTGGGTGAAAGGACTCTGTATGACGTGGTCCGCGAAAGTCTTGACGGCGGGGTCACATTCCTGCAGCTGAGAGAGAAGGACCTTGATGATGAGAACTTCTATAAGGAGGCAGTAGAGCTCCAGGCAATGGCCAGAGAGTACGGAGTTCCGTTCGTAGTCAACGACAATGTGGATATCGCTGTAAGAATGGATGCTGACGGCGTCCACGTAGGACAAAGCGATATGGAAGCGGGCGATGTGCGCGCACTAATCGGTCCGGACAAGATCCTCGGTGTTTCTGCACAGACCGTTGAGCAGGCAGTGCTCGCAGAGAAGCGCGGTGCTGACTACCTCGGAGTCGGTGCTGTTTTCCCTACCGGTTCCAAGGATGACGCGGACGATGTTTCCTTCGAAACACTTAAGGCCATATGCGAAGCCGTGTCGATACCGGTCGTTGCCATAGGCGGCATCACAGAGAAGAACACTCCTGAGCTTGCCGGCAGCGGTATCTGCGGCATAGCCGTGATCAGTGCCATCTACGGTCAGAAAAACATATACGAAGCGACCGCTTCGCTGAAGAAAGTAACTGAGGAAATGGTCAGGGCATGAAGAACTTCAGATGGGATATAAAAGGGGTGATCTTTGATGTCGACGGGGTCCTGCTGGATTCGATGGGAATATGGACGGACCTCGGAGCCAGATATCTGGTGAGCATCGGAAAGACACCTGAGGAAGGCCTTGCGGAGATACTTTTCTCAATGAGCATGGAGCAGGGCGCGGAGTACCTCAGGGAGCACTACTCCATCGGTCTGACCGCAGAGGAGATAGGCACCGGATTGCAGGATATGCTTCGCGACTTCTACTACTATGAAGTCCAGGCCAGGCCTGGTGCGCAGCAGCTGCTGCAGGCAGTGAGCAGCGCAGGCATAAAGATCACCGCGGCGACCTCAAGCCCCCGCGAACATATAGAGAAAGCTCTTGAAAGGAACGGTCTTCTCAGCTATGTGGACAGGATGTTTACAAATGCCGAGATCGGAAAGAGCAAGCACTCGCCTGACATTTACGATGCGGCTGCGGACCATATGGGGACAGCGCCGGGAGAAACCTGCGTATTCGAGGATTCTCTCTATGCCCTCAGGACAGCGGCAGCTGCCGGATACCACACTGTGGGTGTGTTCGACAGCAAAGGAGAGAGCGATCAGGAAGGGCTGAGAGGATCAGCAGAAATATATATACACGAACTGTGCGAAATAACCGCACTTTTTCAATAAAAACTGAATAAGCGGCATCCCGGGGGCACCACTCGATGTCGCTATATAAAAGTGAATGCTTTCAGCAGAAAGGAGAAAAGATGAGAAAAGCATTGACGATCGCAGGGTCGGATTCCTGCGGAGGCGCCGGTATTCAGGCAGACATCAAAACGATGACCATGAATGGGGTATACGCAATGAGCGCGATCACGGCACTCACGGCGCAGAATACCACCGGCGTGACAGGTATACTTGAAGCATCACCGGAGTTTCTCAGGAAACAGCTAGATGCAGTGTTTGAGGACATTTTCCCTGACGCAGTCAAGATAGGAATGGTCTCCTCATCCGAACTTATCGGGGTCATCGCGGACTGCCTTACAGAATATAAAGCAGTCAATATTGTCGTTGACCCTGTCATGGTGGCTACAAGCGGAGCCCGCCTGATAGAGGATACTGCGATAGATACCCTCAAGGCCAGACTGCTTCCTCTTGCCGCAGTCATCACACCTAACATTCCTGAGGCGGAGATCCTTGCGGATATGACCATCAGGACTGAAGCTGACATGGAGAAGGCTGCAAAGACACTCTTTGAGCGCTACGGATGCGCTGCTCTTGTCAAGGGCGGACACAGCATCAATGATGCCAACGATGTCCTTTTCAGCGCTGAGAGCGTGGAAGCTGTGTGGTTCAAGGGCAGAAGAATAGATAATCCGAATACTCATGGAACAGGATGCACTCTTTCCAGTGCGATCGCATCCAACCTTGCAAAAGGCTGCAGCCTCACAGAGTCTGTAGAGCGCGCCAAAGCGTACCTTTCAGGTGCTCTTGAGGCGATGCTGGACCTCGGCAAGGGGTCGGGACCGCTGATGCATAATTACGCTCTTCCTGAAGAACTCATAAGGGAGGTGTAATTATGACCGTGAAAAGGACTTCGGTATTTGAGAATGCGCTGATATGGTTCGGCGCGGGTGTTAGTCTGGCCGAAATAATGACAGGGACCTTTCTGGCTCCGCTCGGCTTCTCTCAGGGATTGCTGTCGGTAATCATAGGTCATGTCATAGGCTGCTTCCTGCTGTTTCTTGCGGGATGTATGGGCGGCAAAAGGCGAATGAGCGCCATGGAGACTGTTACGCTGAGCTTTGGCAGCAAGGGAGCGTTCCTTTTCGCAATGCTGAATGTACTTCAGCTTGTCGGGTGGACTGCGATCATGATATATGACGGAGCCCTTGCCGCAAACGGAGCATTGCCATGCGGTCACTGGATCTGGGCAGTCGTCATAGGCGGACTGATCATAGTCTGGCTCATCATAGGCATCAAGAGTCTCGGCAAGGTGAATCTCATAGCGATGAGTGCATTGTTCATACTTACTGTCGTGCTCTCGTTCCTCATATTCCGCAGAGGCGATCTGTCCGCTGCCGCGGAGGGAGGCCTGTCGTTCGGAGCGGCCATCGAGCTCAATGTGGCCATGCCGCTGTCGTGGCTTCCGCTCATAAGCGATTACACCAGAGAGGCAGAGAAACCTGTCGCTGCATCAGCCTGTTCGGCAGTGGTATACGGAGTGGTCAGCTGCTGGATGTACATAATCGGACTGGGCTCCGCTTTGCTGGCGGGCACTTCGGATATCGCGGAGATAATGCTGAGCGCGGGCCTTGGGATAGCAGGCCTGATAATCATCGTTCTGTCAACTGTGACGACTACGTTCCTCGATGCTTATTCAGCCGGTATTTCCAGTGAACTGTTTTCTGAGAAGATAGACGGACGTAAGGTCGCGATAGCTGCAGCCGCTATAGGAACAGCAGCTGCTATAGTATTCCCGATGGACGACTTTACAGACTTTCTGTATCTTATAGGATCCGTATTTGCTCCGATGATCGCTGTCATGATAGCGGACTTTTTCATCCTCAAAAGGGATCATAACGGGGAGACGGTATGCGTGAAGAACCTGATCATCTGGTTCGCCGGATTCCTTCTTTACAGAAAGATGATGACGATAGATCTTCCAATCGGGAGTACCCTTGTAGATATAGCCGCAACTATACTAATATGTATTGTAGTAGGAATTGCAGAGAAGGCTATAGGATCAAAACAATGAAAATATCTGATATGCTGTATGAGGCCGCACAGGATCTGTGGGGCGAAGCGGCAGAAAAATCTTTTGTAAGAGAAATGGCGGAAGGGTCCCTCGATGAGGGGCTTTTCCGCCGTTATATGATCCAGGATTATCTGTATCTGCTCGACTACATCGATACCCTGAGACTGATACAGAGCAGGACCGATGATGCGGAGATGACAGCTTTCATGGATGCAGTGATCGCGGAGACGGAGAATGAGACATATCGTGTCCACGTCCCGCACATGAAGCAGCTCGGCGTAAGCGACGAGGAAATCAGCTGCGCTGCCAGGCTGCCAGTGATATCTGAGTACATAGGCTATATGCAGAGGCAGATACATGAGCACGGACTGATCGCCGGGCTTACGGCACTGCTGCAGTGCTCGTGGCTGTATGCATACATAGGAGAAAAGGCCGTTTCAGAACATGCGGACAGCATAGCAGCTTCTCCGTATAAGTTCTGGTTTGACGCGTACACATGCAGGGAGTATCTTGAAGCAAACCAGATGTGGATCGATGTCCTTGACCGCGAAACAGAAGGAATCAGCCGTGACATGGCAGAGATGCTGAAAGGTATCTTCGTGAGATGCGCAGGATATGAAAATGAATTGTGGGATGAGCTGTATTTGTGACCTTGCATGTACACTTTGCCGTAAACGAAACGATAGACGCGTATGACCCCAAAAACGGCCAAAAGTCGGAACGATGCGTACAAAGGAATTCAGATCCTTTCAGCTGCCGGAACGATTGCTGCAATTGATGTCACGATCTATAAAGGGTTCCGCTCTTTAGGATCCTGAAATGGTTTTTTCTTGCGGTCAGCAGCCCGTCCTGCTTCATTTTACCGATCTCCTTGGAAAGAGCCGTCCGTTCTACGTTCAGATAGTCGGCCAGCTGCTGCCGGTCAAAGGGGATATCGAATTCGTCAGATCCGGTCTGCAGTGATACAGAACTCAGATAAGCCATGACTCTTCCTCTGATGCTTTTCGGAGAGGTGTGAAAACTCCTCCCTGAGAGCATCAGATTTTTTTGCATTGATATGCTCAGCATGTTAGCTGTCAGCTTTAGCCGCCAGAGGGAGGCATCGTGTCCTAAGATACCTGCTGAACCTATTCCGAGCATCAGGACTTTGCTCTCCCGGTTAGCCACAGCATCGACAAGAAGGGCCGCATTTTCAACGATAGCATATGTCTCAGCAAATACCTGGCCCGGGGCAATATGACTCAGTATGGTTCGGTTGCCCCATATGTCATTGCTTTCAATGCGTACACTTCCTTCCAGAACCAGTCCCATCATATCAGTCGTGCTTCCCGCGTGCAGGATCACCTCATCCTTTGCATATTTTCTCTCTGCTGCACCCAGCGCGGCCAGAGCAGCATCAAGCTCATCATCCTCCATGCCGCGGAATACGACGGTTTTCTTAAGTTTTTTCTTATCCATAAAACCTCCGGCAAAGTTTGTAAAATGTGGTTATAACCACATACTTATAGTACACACTTTACTATACTGACATTGGATAAACAAGAGACAGGCAATAAGGAGGATGCTGTGATGATAAGGAAGATAATCCATATAGATGAGGAGAAATGCAATGGCTGCGGACTGTGCGCAGAGGCTTGCCACGAAGGGGCGATAGATATTATTGACGGCAAGGCAAAGCTGGTGAGAGAGCACTTCTGCGATGGCCTGGGCGACTGCCTGCCTAACTGCCCGACAGGTGCGATCACTTTTGAAGAAAGAGAGGCGCCTGCTTATGATGATCAGGCGGTAAAGCAGGAACAGGCGGATAACAGAGAGGCGGCAAAGAATATGACAGCAGAAGAGATAATGAAAATAGAAGATGAGAATGAAAGGCGCAGGCTGATGACAGCCAAGCTGAAAGAAGAAGGCCATGATGCACCTCCTGCCGGCGGATGCCCGGGATCAAGGATGATGCAGTTCAAAGCAGCGCAGGCAGAGGGCGCACAGGAGCAGAGCCAGGCCTGTATGAAACCTGTTTCGAGGCTCGGACAGTGGCCTTGCCAGATCAAGCTCCTGCCGGCAGAGGCACCGTTCTTCGATGGAGCAAAGTTGCTGATAGCTGCAGACTGCACAGCCTATGCTTATGCTAACATGCATGAGGATTTCATGAAGGGAAAGATCACTGTCATAGGATGCCCTAAGCTCGATGCGATAGATTACAGCGAGAAGCTTACAGACATTATCAGGAACAACGATATAAAGAGCGTGACTATAGTACGCATGGAAGTTCCGTGCTGCGGAGGGTTACAGAGAGCAGCGGAGAACGCGCTGCGTAACAGCGGAAAATTCATACCGTGGCAGGTGGTCACGATCTCAAGAGACGGAAGGATCCTGGATTAGCTTTTTCGCCGGAACATATGAAGTACTATGGATTTTTTATATACAAACCCAGTACGTAACCATGGTTACGGAAAAGAAAAAATAATGAATATATAATCAAATTGGGTACGGGCATTGCTCTATAAATGACGTGCCCTAATTTTGTATATGTAGATGTAATAATGTGTAGATTGCTGCAGAAACGGAGGGATACGATGGGTTTTGTTTACAAGACTGAAGAGTTCAACAAAGTCCTCGAAGCTCTTGAAAGTAAGTACAGGATATTCGCGCCGGTGTTAAAAGTCGGAGAGGGCCGCTTCAGAGACACCGATGTGATCCGTTACGACTACATCAGCCGCATCGAAGATGCAGAGCTGGAGGAACGTTCGGATTACTCCTTTAAGGAGATCCTGATACCTCTTTCGGAGACTATGTTCTACTTTACAGAGAACGAGATAAAGGAAGCGGATTATGATGCCCGTCCTGTAATCGTGCTGATGAGAAGCTGCGATATCCATGCGGTGAAGAGACTCGATCAGATGTATACGGGTAACGGGCCGAACAACGACTGGTTCTATGAGAGACTCAGAGACAGAGTGAAATTCGCTCTGATCGGATGCGGGAAGGCGTGTCCGAACAGCTTCTGCGTAGATATGGGAAGCAATAAGACAGATGAGTATGCTTTCTCAATCGATGTGATCGACGGAAAAGTTTACTGCGATGTCAAAGATGAGGAGTTGCTTGCTGCATTTGAAGGCGCAGGCGGTGCAAAAGATAATGTTGAGCCTCGTTTTGTGACAGAGGCAGAGTTCAGGGTCGAAAGGCCGGAGGAAGTACCTATAGAGTTGTTCAAGGACTCTATGTGGGATGAGTACACCAAGCGTTGTGTCAACTGCGGCCGCTGTAACTTCGTATGCCCGACATGCACATGCTTTACAATTCAGGATATTTTCTATACGGATAACGGCAGAGTCGGAGAGCGCCGCCGTGTGAATGCTTCCTGCATGGTTGACGGATATACCGATGTGGCGGGCGGCCTGGTAATGAGAAAGACCAACGGCGAGAGAATGAGATTCAAGGTGCTGCACAAGGTGTACGACTTCAGAAAACGCTTTGGCTACGATATGTGCGTAGGCTGCGGACGCTGCGATACTGTATGCCCTGAGTACATCTCGTTTGCGAACTGTATCAACAAACTTAACGCGAGAGTGAAGGAGGTGTCAGCTAATGTGTAACTGCGGGAAAAATGAATATACACCTGTTCCTTCAAAGCTTCAGGACATTATAAAACACACAGCTCAGGAGTGGACGTTCAGATTTACTTACGTGGGAGACGTAAAGCCCGGCCAGTTTTTCCAGATCTCGATCCCGAAGGTCGGAGAGTGCCCAATCTCAGTCAGCGGAATCGGACCTGACTACGTTGACCTGACGCTGAGAGCTGTAGGAAAAGTAACGGATTATCTTTTTGAAAACTTCAAGGCAGGAGACAGCCTCTTCCTCCGCGGACCTTACGGCAATGGCTTTGATGTACATGAGTATGAAGGCGGAGAGCTGATCATCGTTGTCGGAGGTACTGCGGTTTCGCCTGTAAGAGGAGTAGTACAGTATCTGTGCGAAACTGAAAGTGCGAAAGACGTACACATGATTGCAGGATTCAAGGATCCGGGAGAGATCATGTTCAAGGCCGACCTTAAAGACTGGGCTGATAAGATCGATCTGACACTTACTGTCGATGGCGCGCCTGAAGGATATGAAGGCAATGTCGGGCTGGTCACAAAATACATTCCGGATATCCCGATCAGAGATATCAGCAAGTGCAAGGCCATCGTAGTCGGACCTCCTCCGATGATCAAATTCTCTATGATCGAGCTCGTCAAGAGAGGCCTCAGTGAAGACAACGTATGGATCTCGGATTCGAGAAGGATGAGCTGCGGGATCGGAAAGTGCGGTCACTGCCGCATCAACGACAAGTATGTCTGCATCGACGGTCCTGTATTCAAGTTCTCTGAACACAAGTCGCTGATCGATTAGCGGGAGGTGTAATCATGAACAAGACGAGTTTAGATACTAATTTAAAGAAACTGAAGAAAAACGCCTTCCGTGTTTCCAAGGTCAGAGGCGAAACAGCTTCCCGTATACGCTGTCCGGGAGGAGAGATAGATGTTGACTCGCTTCAGCGTGTCGTCGATATCGCCAGAAAATATGGTAAGGGCATGGTAAACATCACGAACCGCCAGGGATTTGAGATCCCGGGAATCGACCTGAAGGATGTTGAAGAAGTCAACAAGGCCCTTCAGCTGATCATTGAGAACAGAGGCGTCAATCAGGAAGACTATAACGGCGGATATCCTGCTTCCGGAACACGTAATGTCGTGGCTTGTCCGGGCAAACAGCTCTGCCCGTTCGCCAACTATGATACAAAGAAATTCGCGCAGGAGATAGATAAGGCTATATTCCCGAACGATCATCACGTTAAGATCGCCTTCACAGGCTGCTCGAATGACTGCGCACACACACGTCTTAATGACTTTGGTATCATCGGCATGAGTGAGCCTCAGTACAACAAGGACAGGTGTGTCGGATGTGAGCAGTGCGTCAAGTACTGCAGGAAAAGATCGGTCGGAGCCCTCAAAGTTGTAAACGGCAAGATCGAGCGTGACGCTAACAAGTGCGTAGGATGCGCGCTTTGTGTTAATTACTGCCCGACAAGAGCATGGACAAGAAGTAAGGAAGAATACTTCCGCGTCGTGCTGCTCGGGCGTACCGGCAAGAAGAATCCGCGCATGGCAGAAGATTTCATGAGATGGGCTGATCACGATACTGTGAAGAAGGTCATCTGCAATGTGTATGCATATCTTGATGAGTATCTGGACAGAGCAGCAGTCGAGAGCAAGGAGCATATTGGTTACATCGTAGACCGTACGGGATTTGAAGAATTCCTGAAATACATCATGAAGGATGTCACTCCGAATCCGAAGTGCGAGATCCAGGGACGCATTTACTGGGGCGGTAAGCGCTATGATCAGGGTAACGAGCTGAGACAGTCTATGTTCCGCTTCTCCGAAAGAGAAGAGTAGTAAGGTATCATTTTGCCTCAAAAGAAAAGAAGGGTAAGAACAAAATGTCAGAAAAGATACCTGCTAAAAATGATGAAAGCCTGAAATCGATATTACAAGGGACTGCGCTGTTCATGAATCTGAGCGAAGAGGAAATACAGCTCTGTTTCGAGTGCAGTAAGGCGGAAAGCATTTATTATGAGAAAGGCGAAATGATTTTTTCCGAGGAAGATAATCCTGCCGGCATGCCTGTGCTGATCAGCGGCTCCGTTACTCTTGGAATGGATTACTATGACGGGAAAAGAAGTATCATCGCTATCTATGAGAACAGAGGCGACGTTTTCGGCCATGAGTATATCCTCATAGGACAGAGCAAATACGGAATGTACGCGCAGGCTCAGACAAAGTCACATATTCTTATGATACCGAAAGCCTTTCTTGTAGGGACCTGTGAGCGTAACTGCGGTTTTCATTCTATTTTGATTTCGAATATGCTGCAGCTGATGGCACGTAAATCACTGACTCTCAACGAGCGGCTTGAGATAATGTCCTGCAGTACTCTGAGACAGAAAATAGCTAAGATGATATTGTTCAGTATCGGGGGAAAAGCACCCACGTCGGTTTCCATGAGCAGACAGGAAATGGCAGACTTCCTTAATACTGCACGGCCGTCTCTTTCAAGAGAACTTATGAGAATGCAGAATGACGGTCTGATAACTGTTGAAGGCAGAAAGATCACTGTAAGAAATAAGAGCGCGCTGGAAGAGCTGCTCAACTGATAGTTGAATAAAAAGAGAAAAGAAAATAGGGCTGTCGCATTTAGATAAAATGTGGCAGCCTCTTAACGTAAACAGCAGACAGCCTCAGACAGAGAGCAAGCTCTCAGTCATCAGCAGTCTGCT
>OMZI01000035.1 GCA_900315485.1 uncultured Eubacteriales bacterium
CATATTCTTCATCTGCTGTTTCATATCTATGCCGAGGTCAGCGATCATGTTCTCTGCTTTCTCCCTGTTGAAATCTGCGAAGAAGTCCTGGTACATATCCATCAGCTGCGTTGTTGTCATGTATTCAGGCAGCGCGTTTCTGTCAGGCAGGAATGCTACCACCTTCCTGGTCTCAACGCCCGGCTCCTTGCCGTTTATAAGCGCTTTGCCCGCAGTCGGTGTCAGAAGTCCGTTCAGGATCTTGATAAGCGTTGTCTTACCCGATCCGTTAGGTCCCAGCAGTCCGACTATCTGCCCTTTCTCCAGCTGCAGCGACACACTGTCAAGTGCAGTTGTGCTGCCGAATTCTTTTGTAAGATTGTCTATTTCTATTCTTGCCATATCTCACACTCCTTACCTGATGCCCTCAAGCCACTTCTTTACGGCCGACGCGATTTCCTCGCCCGACATCCCTATCTTACGGAGCTTGTCTGTCAGCTCCTCGAAGTATTTTCCTGCCAGCTCCTCATGCAGTTCCTTAAGGGTGTTCTCATCCTTCGTGACAAACCTTCCGCTTGTGCGTTCGGAGAAGACCAGCCCTCTGCGTTCAAGCTCAGCCAGGGCCCTCTGCATGGTGTTGGGATTGACTCCCGCATCCATTGCCAGATCCCTGACGGACTCGAGCTTATCGCCCGGGCTGTACTGCCCGCTGGCGATGCGCATCGTCAGCTCGTCGACTATCTGGGTATAGATGGGGATACCGTTTTTAAAATTCCATTCCATCTGCTTTCCTTTCTCCTGCTTCAGTCTTCTGTTGTATAGTGTCAGGATCGTACCTGACTGTTGCATTGCTTTTTTGTATTATTGTATTAACTACTTAGTACAATAATACAACAGACATCTCCTGTCAACCCCTGCAGAAATTTTTTTCACATAGAAAAAGGGCTGCATACCGGCAGCCCCGTATTTCTGTATTGTGCAAAACGCTTATTACATGTTGTCGACCTCGCGTATATCCGAGAACCTCTTGCCCCATACGTTGGATATAGGCATTATTGTCGCAAATGCGTAACTTCTTGATCTTGATGCTCTCGTTCGGAGTGCAGATAACAGTCAGTGTCCTGCGCTCGCTGTGAGAATACTCACCTCTGGAAACATGTGAGGTAACAGCTCTGTCGACTTCATTAAGTACGTACTCTGTGATCTCTTCAGGCTTTGATGAAATGACGTCGAACTGAACATATCTGCCGCTGACTCCCAGCATTACCATCGAGATGACCTTGGCAGCAACAACCGCGTTTATGACCGCATAGAATGCTACATTGGTATTGAACACGAATGCCGAGATCAGAATGATCGTAACATCCATTGCCATCTGGATATCGCCTACTCTCAGATGATTGAACAGCTTGAACTTCAGGACCCTGGCAATAGTATCCGTTCCTCCGGATGAGAATCCTCCTATATACCCTATTCCTGTCGCCAGGCCGTAGCATATTCCGATGAGGAGTGATGCGAGCAGCGGATCCGGCGAATCGAGCAGTTCGAAGTCCATATGCTCAAATATGAACAGCATCACTGGATATGCGAACGCGAGAGCAATGATCCTGGCTACCTCCGCTTTGCCCATGGTGAAATACGCGATTATGAGTATCACCATTGAGAATGCGTAGTAAATCAGCGAATAGCTCAGCTCCGGGAAGAAATGAGTGATCAGTCTTACGACACCAGGCATTCCCCCTGATGTCATGCCGTTAGGTATCATGACAAAGATCTGTACTGATGATCCGAAGAATGCCGAAAGAAGTACGATGATCAGGCTCCTGAAGAATTTACCTGCCTTCCCTGCATTCCCCTTCTGTTCAGAAAGATCTGCCTCATTTATTTTCTTGAACTTTTCCTTGTTCCTGTCCATTTCGATAGTGCTTTAAGGCCTTCCGGCCATGTACAAGTAGTAACCATGAATGAGACCATCCTGGGGTCCTGTCCGCATCCGCAATGGATTATAACACTTTGCCCTCTGCATTTATACTGTATTATTGAACATAATTCACGCAATGTGGTAAAATTTATTCTGTTATCAGATTACGTTTAAACAATTGAAAGTAAAGGTGTAATTCATGGAATATTATGATCAGATCGTAATGAACAGACACTCCTGCAGAATGTTCGCTGACAGGAAGGTCGAAGATGACAAGCTCACTGAGCTGCTGACTTATTATGATGATGAAGAGAGCGTTCTTGTTGAGGGAATCGGCACAGAACTGAAATTCTATATCGGTTCTGTATGGGACAAGATCAAAGAGGCTGTCGGATATAACGGATATGCGATCAAGGCTCCTGCATACATGATTATTTATTCGGATGTTGCAGATCACTATCTCGAGAATGCAGGCTATATTGCTCAGGGACTGACACTCAAGATGACTGAACTCGGACTTGCAGCATGCTGGCAGACAATCATTGACGCAGCTGCAGTCAAGGCTGCACTCGGAGAGGATACCGACAAGGAAGTCGCATGCGTCGTGGCATTCGGTTACCGTGACCCTGCTGATACTGCAAAATTCGCTGACAAGAAGTCCCTTGATGAGATGACAGACGGATACGTATACGGCAAGGATATCGACACAGCTTCTTTCTATGGTGACGTTCTTGACGGGCTGAGAGCTGTTGCTCATGCACAGTCCTTCCTCAACCTGCAGCCATACAGGATCATCGTTGACGATGATCAGATCAGTCTGATCGCTCTTCCTGACGACCAGACTACACCTGCAGATGTAGGCCTCAACTACGGCATCGTAATGTTCAACTTCTACGCTGTAATGCAGGCTGTAAGGCCTCAGCCGCCGAAGTGGTCATTCGAGCCTGTCACAGACCGCGATCTCGGACTTAAGGATGGTGCAAAGTACATCGCAAAGTGCAAGCTCTAGTAAATATCCCGGTATATAGAATGCAAAAACCGCAGCCGAAGCTGCGGTTTTCTTTTGCGATAAAATGTGCATCACGACTGTGTATTTCAACCGGATGCTTCCGGCATGCTTCTGCCGGTATCAGCAGATCAGTCAAACATATCTCTGTATGCTGCTTTCTCTGCGATCCTCTCAGTCATCTCGCCCATTTTGCTTATATCACCGACAAGGATCACTCCTTCGAGTCTGTCATCTGCGAAGTAGTATTTCTCATACAGACCTGCTTCCTGATCCATCTTTTCAACAGCGCGGAATTCCCTGTCAGGGTCCTTGCCGTTGGTGCCGAGAGCAAACACGGACGTACCGCATACTTCCATCACAAGCGAGCTGCCGAGCTTCTCATATTCAAGGTCATCCCCTGCTGCATTGGCTCCTGCCACTCTGCCTGTCGCAACCGCCTGAGCCCAGAATGCCTGCGGCTGTCCGTTGACGGTTATGCAGTCACCTGCGGCGAATACATCCGGCACATTCGTCCTCATGCCCGAGTCTGCAACTACCCACTTGTCCACCGTGATGCCGCTGTCCTCAGCGACCTTCGTATAAGGTCTCATTCCGGTGGACATTATAACGAGCTGAGCCTCGTATTCCGTTCCGTCTTCAAGAACTACCGCGTCCTCAGTGATCTTTGCGATCTTCGCTCCGGTCACTATATGCACTCCGGCATTGTTGCAGATATCCTCAAGCATTGCCGATGCGTTGTCATCAAGCTGCCTCGGGAGAAGTCCCGGCGCCGTCTCCAGTACAGTCACATCAAGGCCGCCGTTCTTGAGGCCCCATGCTCCCTCGAGACCCATTACGCCTCCTCCGATGCAGACAGCTCTGGATGCCTTGCGCTCTTCAATGATCTTCCTGACCCGCTCGGTATCCGCGATGCTCCTGACAGATACCACATGCGGCAGATCATGGCCGGGTATAGGCGGAACGAAGCAGTAAGCACCGAGCGCATATATAAGCTTGTCGTATACGACACCGCCTTTGCCGCCGTCCTGCAGCTGAACGTCTATCAGTTTTGCATCGGTATCGATCTTCAGGACAGTCGTATTGGCCATGAAGAAGATGTTGTTCTGCAGATACCACTCCTCACCTTCCACGGCAAGTACGTTGTATCCGAAGTCCGTAACGATGCCCTTGGTCAGCATCGGTCTGTTGTACGGCAGATATGCCTCCTGAGTCACGATGGTGATCATCGCCTCACGGTTGCGCTGCCTGATGGCTTCAGCCGCACTCTTGGCAGCAGGACCTCCGCCGATTATAACAAATTTCTCATCTGTATCTCTTCTGAAAGTAACTTCCTCTTCTGCGTAAGATATGAAGTTCTCAGCCCCCACACCGCATACAGGACATACGTCCGCTCCTTCTTCGAAGGTCGCCCCGCATACCAGACATTTGACCATTGCCATATAAGCTTCCTCCTCTCACAACGCGCGGATCGACCGCGCTCTTGTCTGCAGATATCTCGTTCCACTTCAATATTACAATAAAATGTACCGGTAAAAATACACTAATCAAAAGGACAGGTTGTACAAAATACGTACAATCCTGCCCTGTGTTCCTTCCTGTATGACTGCAGGTCACGGCTTCAGACGCTATGGTACGAGCTTCTGCTCTACATCATATGATGTCGGTTCCCTCATCAGCACATCATAGATGATATCTGCCATCTGCCTGTGTCCTTCTTCAGTCAGATGAGTCCAGTCATGCAGATTCACCTCTGCATCGACTCCGCTTGCAAAACGTATGAGATGACGGTCCGCAATGCTGCGGTACAGCGGCTCTATGTCCCTGGACTGCTTCATCATCCTGCGGACTTCTGCATATTCAGGGCTGTCATCTGCCCATCTGCAGTTGATGGCCGCCGGAACAGTAACGATTATCTCAGGTATATATCCCTGCAGCTCAGGAGACGTCTCTTCTGCAAGAACCACCAGATTCTCCATGCCTTTCGCTATCGCTTCATCTGTGAGCCCAAGCCCTCCTGCCACATCGTTCGTTCCGAGCATTATGACCAGATAGTCGACCGGCTTGTGTGTACCGAGGCAGGAGACAAAACTCGTGATTCCGTTCTTCCAGCCGGCGCCCGGTCTGTCATAGGCCGTTGTCCTGCCGTTAAGTCCCTCCGGAATGACTTCATAGTGATCTCCGAGCTTCTCCTGCAGGATTGTCGTCCAGCGGATCTCAGGAGCATATCTTCCGCCTGTAGCCGGCTCATATCCGTAAGTATTGGAATCTCCGTAGCATACAACAGATATCCTGTCGTGACCTGAATCCTTGGCCAGAGCCTGTCCCAGGTCAGCTTCGAACTGATCCCTGTCTCTGAAAACTATGCCCTTCATGCCGCATTTTCTGGCCATCGCTATATTGTCTTTATGGTCATCTATGAAGATGCATTCCTCAGGCTTAAGGTCATATTTCTCGATCAGCTTCAGATATATATCTGCCGCCGGCTTGATCACGTTGACATCGCATGAGAATATCCCGCCGTCCATATGCGGCACAAAGTCGAGAGCGTCCCTGTTGGAGCTCATTACATGCTCAGAGAAATTCGACAGATACAGGACCCTGTATCCGCGTGCCTTCAGGCCGTCAATCACCGGAATGGCCCAGTCACGCCTCCTGACGCACTCGCCTACTCTGCTGAAGGCCTCCCATATCTCTTCCTTCACGTCCGGCCCGGCGCTGTAGAACCTCTCCACGATCTCATCGTCGGTCAGCACAGCCCTGTCCAGTTCCTTCCAGTATCCGGTGCCCCACATCGCAGCAGTCACGCGCTCCGCAGTCTCTTCATCGAACAGACTGTTCACGTAGTCCTTCCACTCGAATCCTATCAGTACTCTTCCTATGTCGAAAATAATATTTTTTATCATGATTTCCCCCCGGTATTACAGCCGGATATCTATGTTCCACTCGCCGCTGTGCGGGCGCTTCATAGTCCCGTCAAATGTCACTGTCTTTCCTTCACATGCTGCAGTGTATCCTGTGCCGTTGTCTGCGCGGAAATGTCCGTCTCTTCCGGTGATGCTTACGTGAAGCACGGCATCTCCGAGCTCTACGGTGTATTTCAGCGAATCCGCGCCCGGTCTCAGGAGAGGTCTGAACTCGATCTCATCCTTTCTGACGTCCAGTCCGAAGTGTTCATACACACCCAGCGTCAGCCATGAAGCGGTTCCTGACAGCATAGGTCCTATGTTCTCACCTGTCTCGCTGTTGTTGTACTGCGTGCAGAATCTCGGATTGCCCTTAAGGACGAACGGATCATCGAGAGTCCTGTACGGCATCGTCTTATCCATCATGAAGAATGCGAGCTCTCTGAGATCATCTGCAAGTCCGCTGTCGCTTACAGTCTTTGCCGCCTGCATAGAGGCTACCGCTGCCATCATCGCAGCATGCTTGAATACTCCGCAGTTCTCCCTGTCTCCCGGGAAGTAGAAAGCAGTGCCCGTGTTGACTCCGAGCTTCTCATATGCGATCAGCGTGCACAGCTTGAGTCCCGCGTCTGTTCTGAGATACTTGTTGACCTGCTCCAGCATAGTCCTTATCTGATCTTCATCAGCAACGCCTGCGAGTATCGCCCAGCTGTATGAATTCAGGAAATAGCTGCCGTCGACATCCGGGTCTGCGGACAGCCCATCGCCTGCCGCACCGAGGTATGTGAACTCTCTTCCGTCGTTTATGAGGCATCTGGCGTAATAGTCACCCATCCATGCATTCTTCCTGCAGCTTGCTGTCACATCGTCTGCGATATCACGGGCAAAACTGCCCATCTCTTCGTCGCCGATCATCTCCGCAAGCTCTGCCGTTTCGTCAGCAGCTATCTTAAGAAGGAACGCGTTCATGATGCTCTCGCTCTGCTCATTCTCAAGCGGCGCTCCGTAGTCCTGTCCCTTTTCCGCGATCTGCTTTAGATACAGCTCTTCCTTGGCAGGTCCCTGCATTACGCCATGATCAAGGCGGAGGGTGTCATTCCAGTCAGCCTTGTCAAGAAGCGGCAGACCGTGCTTTCCTACGGATATCTTTCCGCTGTATGTGAGGATGGCCCTTATCGTCTCCCAGAGAGAGCGCTTTGCCTGCGTCCCGTCTGCTGCTGTTTTGCCTGCAACAGGGAACTCCTGTCTCAGGAAATCTGTATCTCCGGTCAGATGCACATATCTGTACACCGCCTGCAGCAGCCACAGCTGGTCATCGGAGCAGTCTCCCGGCTCCTTGCCGCGGAACGTGAAGTTGTGATATGCATAGCCCATCTCCCACACATTCTCGATCCAGCTGGCTATTAGCTTCCTTACGAGATCCTGCTGACCGTTCGCGCACATGTAGTACATTGAAGCGAATATATCCTGGATCTCACGGAATCCCGTCTCCCTGTATGCCTTCTGCGTCCAGGCGAAGGCTCTGGATACATATGTCTGATACAGGACCTGGAAAGGCAGGTCATTTTTCACATAGGAGTTGAACTTCTCATCCTCAGTCTCCGGAATGAGATACGAGCTGTATTCATCCCAGGACTTCTCCATGCTGTCAAGAACAGCACCCAGCTGCTCAGGATCACTGTATTTTCTGTAAAGATTATATATTCTCTCTTCTGCAGCCTGCTCTTCGGCCCTTACCTTCACCGGATCAGCTTTGAAAGCCTCTTCCATGGCCTTAGGGTCTGAAGCCTTTGAGATATCCCCTGCATAGCACATTCCGGCGAACACATCAGTTGTTACCTTTCCGCCTGCAGGCAGCTCAAGAGTCTGTGCCATTGCGAAAAAAGGTGCCATCTTGCGGTGCAGTGTGCATGAGAGCCATCCTGCGTGTTCAGGCCTCTCAATGCTTCCGCTGCCTATGAATTCGGACTGGCTCGTGCAGTACTCTTCCAGTGTCCTGCCCTCAGACAGCATCATGGCAAATCTCTTCTTGGTCCTGTCTGCAGCAGGCTTGGAGTTGAGAGTCAGTGCAAAAGGCACATCCTCATCCGACAGGACTGCACCCTCTGCAACAAGGTTGGCATATACGATGTCCTGCGCGATGGTGTCAGGTCCCTGGATGCCGAACACGCCTGTAGCCACGAGTCTGATGCTGCGGCTCTTACCGGTCAGGTTCTCTATCGTTATTCTCTGTGCCTCTACAGCTTCAGGCATGCCCTCTTCCTGAGGCAGTATGAAGATGGTCCTTGTTATCCTGAGGCCGTCCTCAGTTGTATATGTGATGACCGTCCTGTTCTGCGAGTGGCAGCAGACAGCGCTTTCCACGTTATTTCTTACATCAGCGGACCAGAATATCTGCTTTCCGCTTTCGAACAGGAAGAACTGCCTGTTGGCAGGTTCGCCGTTTTCCTCAGGCTCCAGTACGTATCTGGTAGCCAGCACCTGGTCTCCTCCTGCCGCTCTGAACGAGCCCCTTCCGAGCGCATCAACAGAACTCTTCGGAGTTGTTATAAGAGGATAGCTGAAGCTGCTCCTGTCACCGAGAAGAAGGTTGACTGGATAGTGAAGCCCCACCTTCTGGGCCTTGAGGTCCAGGATCAGTTCTCCCTTTTCGTTGAACTCACCCGGACTTATGCTCAGCCTGTGAACTGCAGATCTTACTGCACCGGTGACCTCATCATCTGCCGGTACAGCTGTTATCTCAGGCTCTGTTACATTCGAATCGTTCACAGCGCTGAATACTTTCAGCCCATCAGCGGATATATCAATAAGGATACTTCCGTCTGTATCACCAAGCAGCTTCTGAAAGCTTCTGTCACTCAGAAGCTCAGTGCATACAGGCATGTACATTTCCATCCCGCATACTCCGAGCACGCGGCTTTTGCCTGCATCCAGGAACAGCGCGTCCGCGCATCCTCTGACTGCACTTTCCCCGAATATCCTTACTATCTGTTCTTCAGCCCTGACGTTTTGTCTTCTGGCTGTTTCACATGTGATTCTGTTCATATCGTATCCATCCTGTCCGTTTACTTTTGACGAGGATTAGTTTACCCCATTATCACCTGCAAACACAATACAAAACGGGCACTCGGATAATCCGGATGTCCGTCTTCCGTTATAATAGCTATGCTCTTTCAAACTCCGGTCTCCATGCAGCGAATCCTGCAAGCTGCTCATCGTCAAGAGTATTTACATCGATGCCGGTTATGCTCACATTGTCGAATTCATCAAATTTCATTTTTCTCTACTCTTTCTGCTCTGAAGGGTCCAGGTATCTTATCACTTTTGCCGGGACTCCTCCTACGACAGCGTAATCCGGTACATCTTTCGTAACGACTGCACCTGCCGCTACGACAGCATATTTGCCGACTGTTACTCCCGGACATATGGTTGCGTTCATCCCGATCCAGGCATTCTTCTTAATAAGAACCTTACCGTATGTGTATTTGGTATGACGCTCATTCATGTCGTGGTTTATGCTCGCGATCCTGAGGCCGGGAGCAGACATCACGCCGTCCTCAAACTCGATCCCGCCTGATGCGGAGAGGATCGCCGAATGATTCAGAAAAACGCCTTTCCCGAATTTGACTCGGTTTCCGAAGTCGCAGATGAACGGAGTCAGTATGCGTACGTCATCCAGCTTTCTTCCGAACAGCTCCTCAAGGTCGTTTACATAAGTCGGGTCATCAGGCATCTTGGCGTTTGCCTTTGCGCACAGCACTCTTGCGCGCATCATTTCTTCCACAGCTTCTCTGAAGTAAGGCTCCCTGTTGTCCGTAGGACCGCCTTCATCCATCAACTTGTATACATAACCCTTTTCGTATTCCATCGTTTTCCTCCGTTCCTACAGAACTCCGTTTGCCGCGAGCCACTTCTTTACTGCACCTTCTGAGCCTGCAGCTCTGCTTCCTGTGATTGACAGGCCGCTTCTGATCTCAGCACCTGCGGCTGCCTTGCGGAGGTCGGACTCGCTGTGTCCCATGCCGCTTCCCTCGTTGGTGCAAAGAGGAAGTATCGTTTTGCCGGAGAAGTCGAATGCATCGAGGAATGTTGCTACTGCCATAGGATATGTTCCCCAGTAGTTAGGATAAGCAAGAACGATAGTGTCATACTCGTCGATGCTTGCCGGCATGCTCACGAGTTCAGGTCTTGCGTTGGCTCTGAGATCCTGCTTGGCCTCTTCGATGCAGGTCATGTATACAGGTGAATACGGGTCCTTCATCTCGATCTTGAAAGTATCAGCATCGATCATGTCCTTCATGATGTTGCATACGATCTCAGTGTTGCCTGTCTTGACATATCTCATTGCTCCGCCGAAATAGTTCTCATCAGCTCTGGAAAAAAATGCGATCAGTGTCTTAGCCATTTTATTGCCTCCTTGTATCATGTCCAGGCTCATCGCCCTGTCTGATTTCGTGTTGATTACTCTTTGATGGTGCTATTATCTCATTCAGTAATTGAAATATTCAATCCAATTACTATATAATCAATTTAATTATTAAATCGCTTGTAACGAGGCTTGTGTCACAAGTGTGTCATAAGGGACGGTCCTTTTTGACACAGACTAAATACGGAGTTTTTAAATGAATACCAAGCAGATCGATTATTGTATAGAACTTGCCCATACGCTGAATTTCGGACGCGCCGCTGAGAACATGTTCGTCAGCCAGCCGACATTCTCTTATCAGATAAGGCTTCTTGAAGAAGAGATCGGATTTGAGATTTTTGAAAGAAGCGGCAAGGGCGCTGCCCTCACTCCTGCCGGGGAGCAGTTTGTCCAGACAATTACAGGTATCCGCGAGCAGCTCAAGCGGGCCATCGAGCAGGGTCAGAATTTCAGCGCAAAGTATAAAGGCAGCATCTCCATATGCATGATGGTAAGGTCTGCAGTATATTTTCTTCCGGAGGCCATGCGGATAATGGCAGAATCCCACCCGGACATACAGATCGAACCGCAGTTTATGTATAACGGGAGTCTGGAAGCATTTCTGAAAAGCGACTCAGACATACTGTTCGCGCTTGCTGAACAGACGCGCCAGATTCCGTCGATCAACGTGCACAAACTGTTCGAAAGCCGCATATATCTGATCACACGCAGGAATGATCCGCTGGCTGAAAAGGATCTTCTCACTGAGGAGGACCTGTACGGCCGCACCCTTATGGTCGGCGGCGGATCTCCGCCTGCTCTCAGGTCGGTCCAGCAGAGGCTTATCAGGACAGGCAGGATAGATTATTTCAACAGTCCGGACCATGACACCACTCTCACCAATGTTGCCGCCGGCAAAGGTGTCTGCCTGGCTCCCGGCTTTCTGAATGACCACAGCGGACAGTTCGCGTGGATCCCGTTCGACTGTCCGGAGAGCTTTTCATGTGTTCTGTGCACACACAAAAACGATGCCCGTGAGAGCATCGTTGATTTTGTAAAAATATTGCAGCAGCTGTACAGCGAAGCAGCGGCTTTTCCGCTTTAGTCATCAGCTGCGTTCATTATTCAGACCAGGTTCTGACTATCTCACCGGTTCTTTCCAGGAGCTCCTTCGCACGGCTGAATCTCTGCCAGTAGAGCATGAAGCCGTGCATCATTCCCTCTGCCCGTATCGACCAGACTTTATTCACTGCATTTTCCAGCCTTTTCGCGAATTCTTCGCCATCATCCCGGAGGGGATCAAGTCCGCCGCTTATGAGCACTGCAGGCGGCATGTTGCAGAGATCCTCCGCCCTGCCCGGGTTGAGTCTGTAATCATCCGGATCAGTGCCTTCAGGTATATACAGCTCCATCATCTTTTCTATCGTATTTACAGGAAGTACATAGTCGCCCTGTCCGTACAGCCTGGCAGATTCAGACTCGCTGAATCCGATGCAGCCGTATGTTCCGTAGAACAGTATGAGGCCTGAAATCTCAGGAGCTTTGCCATCCCTTCCGAGCAACGCGAGCGCTGCGCTTATGTTTGCGCCCGAGCTGTCCCCTCCGGCAAGTATCCGCTCCGGATCTCCGCCGAATTCATGCGCATGCTCACGGGCCCATTCAGCCGTGAAAACCGCATCCTCTATGCATGCAGGAAAAGGATTCTCCGGTGCCAGCCGGTACTCAGCTGATATGACTATCGCCCTGCACTCATCTGCCAGCCTGCCGCACAGAGGATCATGGTCTTCGATACTACCCATGATGAAACCGCCGCCGTGGAAATACAGTATCACTGGCAGTTTTCCGACATCCACTCTGACAGCTTCAGGCACATACACCCTTAACCACAGGTCCTCTGCATCTTCCCTGCTGACTGTGATGTCCTTCTTTTCATATACCTCATACGGGTCAAGATGCCAGGCATGGCTTTTTATCTCGATCTCTCTCAGCATCTCTATATCCAGGTTGTCCAGGTTCGCTCTGAACCCGTTTCCCTCCAGTGATGCTTTATAGAACTCATATACTTCAGGATCAAATTCTTCTTTCTTCATCAAAATCCATCCTCTGCATGAAACTTCTCATCTTAGGAAGAGCGGCCCGTACCGTCTTACTGAAACAGTACAGGCCGCTGTATACATTCAATTATAGTCTAGAAGCACTTGTCAAGCACGTCCTGGTCAGGCTCCCTGTTTGCGATCATTCCGGCAACGAAATATGCGATTCCGCCTGCCAGCAGTCCGAGTACGATCTCATGGATACCGAACGGAGCGATCTTGTTCAGGTTGAAGAATACGAATGTTCCGACACCGCAGATAATAGATGCGATGCATGATGCAGAACAGCCCTTCTTCCAGTACAGTCCGCCGATCAGAGGCCAGAAGAATGTAGCCTCGAGTCCGCCCATTGCGAACAGGTTGATCCATACGAGGATTGAAGGCGGGTTCATTGCCAGCAGGAATACGATGAGTCCGAGCACGATCGTAAGTGCAAAGCTACCGTATTTCATCTTCTTCTCAGTGCTCTCACTTACTTCTGCATCCACATTCTGGTCAGCCCTGACAGCATCCCTTACATCGCTCTTCGCAATGTATGTAACATACAGATTCTTCAGAATCGTAGCTGATGCCAGGATCAGAAGCGAGTCGACTGTCGACATTACAGCTGCAAGCGGTGCTGCAAGGAAGAGGCCTGCAGCCCATACAGGCATGTACTTGTTGACTACATACGGGATGAGGGAGTCAGTATTCTCGATCTGCTCCTGACCTGCCAGAGGCAGTGCAAGAGTTCCGGCAAAATGCATTCCGATCATCAGGATGCCGACTACGACTGTTCCCCAGATCATAGCCTTGTGAAGGGACTCAGTATCCTTGAATCCCATGCTTCTTACTGCAGTCTGCGGAAGTCCGAGGACACCGACACCTACGAGCACCCAGAACGAGATCAGATATCCCGGTCTGAGAGCTGCTATGTCTGCTCCGTACTGGCCCTTTCCGATGAGGTCCCATCCTGGATTATTTGCAGCATTGAAGTCGATGATCTGCTCCATGCCGCCGCCTGCTCTTATTACGAAGAACAGAAGCAGGAATGTTCCGCATGCCATGATGAATCCCTGGATAGTATCAGTGATTACAACAGCCTTGAATCCGCCGAAAGCAGTGTAGATGATAACTATAGCCGAGAACAGCATCAGAGCGCTTACATACGAGAGACCTGTGACAGTCTGCAGGAGTGTAGCTCCGCCCTTGAACTGAGCTATCATCTGTGTGATGAAGAACACTACGAGCATTATGCTGCAGATGATGTCCACTGCAGGTGACTTGTATCTCGCTCTCAGGTAGTCAGAGATCGTTACAGCCTTGATGCGGCGCGAGATGATTCCGAGCTTCTTTCCTATTACTCCGAGTGTAAGGAAAGCTGTTCCTATCTGGATGGCAGCGACCCACGACTGAGTCAGTCCCCATGTTGCTGCAAGTCCTGGTCCTCCGAGGAATGAACTCGCACTTGTATAGGTAGCTACGAGTGTCATGGCGAGAACGACACCGCCCATGGTACGTCCGCCGACAAAATAGTTCTGGATGAATCCGCTTTCAGCATTTTTCTTAGCGGACTGGTGGCTCATCCATACGCCTATTACAGCGTTGAGAGCCATGTATGCGAGGAGTATTCCCAGTATAGCTGTCTGTCTTCCGGTCATCTTATGCCTCCTCTCTCGCTGCTTCTTCCTCGTCATCGAGGCTGAAGTTCACGAACACCTTCTTGAGCAGGTATACGACACCGACTACAGCAACAACGAATACGCCCGGTGTGCTGAGGATCCACCACAGAGGCAGACCTGCAACTGTGATTCCGGAACCTGAAAGCAGGTATCCGAATCCCACATGCCACACGAAGCAGATCACGAAGAGGACTACGGTTGCACGCGCCTCTTTTCTGATCTGAATGTCTTTTTCTTCTCTCGTCATTAATTTTCTCCTTTCGATCCTATGGAAGAAAAAAATACCGCATAGGGCCCAGGCTCTGCGGTATAAAAATATCCGCTCAGCCTTCGCGGCCCGCGGATGGACGATTCAATATAATACGGATGCGTCAAAACAGTTATTTCTTCTGATCACACAGGTCACGTTCATTCCGATACGCGCCTTCAGTCATTTAACTGTTCGTCATTATCCTTTTTATACGTGGTATAGTTCCTTGCGGATACCGTCCATCAAGCGGAATATAGCATGTCCAGAGGCTTTTGTAAATATGTTTTTGTGCTCTTAATTATAAGCAAACCAGGCTATCGCAAGGGGTACGCAAGTATTCCGGAACGATACGGCTCAAAAAAGCCCGCCTTGTTCGGGCGGGCATATACTAGCATTTGTATTATTTCTCGCTGTACTCTGTGTCGCAGTAGATACATCTGTATTTGCGGCCTTCTCTGTCTGCAAGTCTGAATTTGTGTACTATCTCCTGCTCGACAGATGTGATGCATCTCGGGTTCTTGCATTTGATTACATCGGTAAGGTATTCCGGCAGTTCAAGATGGATTTTCTCGAGCAGCTGTCTGTCTCTGATCCTGTTGACTGTGATGTTCGAATCCATGTATCCGAGGGTATTGCAGTCAATCGGAATATCTCCATCGATCTTGATGATGTCCTTCTTGCCGTACTTGGTGCTCTCTGCGCGCTGAATAATAGCAACAGTGCAGTCAGCCTTATCGAGTTTGAGGAAGTTGTATATCTGGAGGCCCTTGCCTGCCTGGATGTGGTCTAGTACGTAACCTGTGTTTACTCCGTCAATATTCATCTGGTACCTCCTATTTCATACCCAGCAGATACAGAATCAAAGCCATTCTGATGTACTTACCCATAAGAGCCTGGTAGAAGTAGCAGGCACGCGGGTCATCATCTACGTCCTTGGCGATCTCATTGACTCTCGGCAGCGGATGCAGGATGGACAGGTCTTCCTTAGCAGGAGCAAGCATCTTGCGGCTCAGGATAAAGCTGTCTTTGAGTCTGATGTAGTCCTCTTCGTTGAAGAATCTTTCCTTCTGGACTCTTGTCATGTACAGAATGTCGAGTTCAGGAATTGCTTCGTCAAGGGATCTGACTTCTTTCCATTCAACACCAGCCTTGTTCAGAGTCTCCTTGATATAATCCGGGAGTTCGAGTTCCTCAGGGGAAACCATGACATATCTAATGTCATCATATCTGAGCAAAGCATCAATCAGCGAGTGTACTGTTCTGCCGAATTTAAGGTCTCCGCACAGTCCGATGGTAAAGCCGCCGAGTTTGCCCTTCTTGCGATGAATCGTCATGAGATCAGTAAGAGTCTGCGTAGGATGGAAATGCCCTCCGTCACCGGCGTTAATAACCGGTACAGAAGCGTACTGAGCACCGACATACGGAGCACCCTCCTTAGGGTGTCTCATAGCTATGATATCTGCATAGCAGCTAGCCATAACAATCGTATCTGCGACACTTTCGCCCTTAGCTGTTGAGCTGGATGCTGCCTGGTCAAATCCCAGGACATTGCCTCCCAGTTCCATCATAGCTGCAGTGAACGACAGTCTGGTTCTTGTGCTCGGCTCGAAGAACAGGGTTGCGAGTTTCTTGTGAGCACATGCATCCCAGTATTGTTCAGGATGTTCAATGATGTCGTCAGCAATTTCAATCAGATGATCGATTTCCTGTACAGACAGATCTGTAATATTGATAAGATTCTTGATCTCACTCATAAAGGGGTCTCCTCTCTCTATGAACTCTAAAATCTGCGTTTTACTCCCGATACATTGTAACACACAGCGGTACATAATTTATGTGCAAAAAGTGTTTTACCTGACTAGTTTTCTGTTTATATTATGTTATTCTTCCTGATTCTTCTTGATGGCGACAGCAGCTGCGGCAATAAGTCCTGCAACAATGATGCCTGCAACAGTAAGACCCGCAGCTCCACCCGGGAATCTGTCAATGAGAGATTTTCCGGCATCAGCGGCAGCACCTTTTTTAGGTTCTATCCACTCAAGTGTTACCGGTGTGCCATCCTCCAGAGTTTCATCCAGTTTTCCGCCCGATCTGTCTTTCATGCTGATTGTCCTCAATTCAGGAAGCATCTCGCCCGGTTCACTGCCTGAGTCACCTTTGATTGCAGCCTGAGAGCCTTTGCCTGAGTTCTTCTTCGAATCATCCTTATCCGTTTTCTCTTCTTCGCAGGTTGCTTCGGTGTATGCAGCATCGTTTTCCGTTGCAACGGCAATAAATACCAGTCCCGGACTTGTCAGCCTGAATGTTGAGTACTCTTTGACCGGCTCTGCAGGTTTTTCTTCGTCACCTGACGGTGTATCGCTGTCTGCAGGCGTATCTCCCTCAGTTGGTGTATCGCTGTCTGCAGGTGTATCTCCCTCAGCCGGTTTATCACTGTCTGCAGGCGTATCTCCCTCAGCCGGTTTATCGCTGTCTGCAGGTGTATCTCCTTCAGCTGGTTTATCGCTGTCTGCAGGTGTATCTCCTTCAGCCGGTTTATCGCTATCTGCAGGTGTACCTCCATCAGCCGGTTTATCTGTATCTGCAGGTTTCTGATTGTCTTCTGCAGGTTTTGGTTTGTTCTCTGAAGGTTTTTCCTGATCTTCAGGCATTATGGCGATTCTCACATCAAGGTTCATCTTGACAGGATTTCCGTCGACCGGTGCAGCATTCCGTATATTATTAATATCTGTGTCACTTAGGCGTAACACTCTTCCTGCCTTATTCCAGTCTTGAACTGTTATTGCTTTGTGTTTCCGCAATCTGCAGTTGGCCGCTTTCATATACAGGCCGGACTTTTTGAATATCTCTGCGGTCAGTTCCTCATCTGTCATTCCCTTGATTTCTGCCGGTGTCAATACAACATTGCGGGTTACAAAGAAGCAGTATTTATTGTCCTCAACTGTTACTTTGTGAACTTCACGTATCGGTGTGCCGGCATTGGTATCTGCGCCAAATGCGAAATTCCAGACAGACATCGTTGTCACAAGAAGCACTCCCATCAAAATGATAAGGAATTTGCCCGTTAATTTCCTGAATCCGTTTGTGACATTAGATTTTGTGTTCATTTTTATCACCCTTCGAATTGTTGAAGCCGAATTATTGCAGCTTTCATTGTACTGCATATCAGTTGACATCAGTACGTGCCAGTATAGCAGCCGGTCTCTTGATCAGTGTGTGGAATACCGGGAGCAGTCCGAACAGCAGGTTAAATGCGAATATTATTGCAAGCGAGCCAAGGACAGTCACAGGAGAACTGGTAAACATGCTTGCAACATAACTGATTCCCTGCAGTTTATAGATAATATAATTCATAAGAAGCCATCCCGGCACAGATGCAATTACAGTAATTGCTATGATTTCTCCGGTGAACATCCTGTAGATGTCTGACTTCTTGACTCCGATGGCGCGCAGAGTTCCGACTTCCTTGATCCTTGACATGAATGATGCACGCATCATCAGGAACACCTCAATAAGTGAGATGATTATTATGATTCCGCCTACAATCAGGAATGTGCGTACGGTTGTCAGCTGGCTCTTTCTGTACTTGGTCTTCTGATATTTGTACAGGTCCCTGGCCTTGACTCCGTAATCACTCAGAGCCGCTATTGTTGTCTCTTTGTCTCCTGACGGTTTAACGGTCATATTCTCCAGTTTGCGTATCAGCTGGTATTTGATCATATTATTGTTGACAAAGAATTCGCCCTTGTGTTTGTCACTTGTATAGTAACCTACAACCTTGAGCTTGTGTCCGTTGACCTTGGTTTTGATCTCGCGGCCCAGCTTCATTGATTTGGCATAGTCGTTATCGACCAGAACTTCATAGTCGTTTTCCGGCTGGCTGCTGCCCTCAGTCAGTTTGAGTTCTCCGGCGTACAGTCCATAATCAATCAGCTTGGAAGGCGCCGGTGCCTCTGCTGTAATGCTTCCGTCTTCGTTGTATGTTTCTTCTGCTGGTGCCTCTTCTTCATACGCTTCCCCATAGTAGTCGTCAGCACTGCCATTGTTGGCAAGCATATTTATGAACATAGACGGATCAGCATATATACACGGACTCTTCTTATCCGTGATTCCGACGATAGTAAACTCGCGGAGATTCTTGAGAGTGAGATGTCTTCCAATGAGTTCATCCGCCGTCTTATATCCTGCCTGATCGATATCTGAGAAGTTTTCCAGGAGGCGCTTCAGTATCAGTGAATCTATGACTACCTCGTATCTCTTCTCGGGGAGTCTGCCGTATACAATGTCCTCTTTCTCTAAGTCATCAGCAGAGCTGAGTGAACCGCTGAACATGGTTCCGCCCCATGAAGTCTGCCAGTACTCATCATACTTCATGCTCATGTTGATTATTCCTGAACCCGGAAGCGCATACTCTACAGATGGATCAGCTTCCATGGCGAGGTAGTCCTTAACAGAAATCTTCTTCTGAACAACACTTACATATGATTTGTCATCCTGTACAAATTTCTCATCAGGCATATTGAGTATGCCGGCTATATTTGATACAGCATATGTAATAAACATTGCAGAAACCAGGAACCCCACAAGGAGGATTTTTTTCAGTATGTGATACTTCCCGACTGTCTGAAACCCTGAGACTATCATTGAAAAAGGATTGACGATCGATGTGTTGCGGAGCGGATGTGAAGTCTCAAAGCGTTCTGCGTGGAATTTTCTGGCTTCAGCCTCTTCTGCAGTCAGTGCTCTGTAATGATCATCAACAAGTTCAATGCTGGAATTCTCATCAACCACTTCCACACGGCTGCCCGGATCTCTTGATTGTATGAAAATATTGCCGCGGCTTATGACTATGTCGAGATTCATCTTGCCGCCGCTCTCATTGAATAACCTGAGAGAGTAGTCATCATCCTCGAAAGACCGTTGATCCTTGATATCCTTCAGATAGATTCTGTTCTCAATTCTGTAGTCCAGACCTTCGACATTCTTATTGATTTCATCCGAAATCACTTCTCCGTCTTTGAGGCGGATTATTCTGTCTGCATAGAAATTTGCAAGGCTCTCTTCGTGTGTGACCAGTATGACAAGCTTCTCACGTGAGATGGCCTTGATGATATTCATTACCTCAAGGGTGTTGGCACTGTCCAGATTGCCTGTAGGCTCATCAGCAATGATTATAGAAGGGTTCTTAACAATCGCTCTGGCTATGCCGACTCTCTGTCTCTCTCCGCCTGACAGCATGTCAGCATAACGTTTTCTGTAACGGTACATGCCTACCAGCTCGAGAGCGTATTCGACCTTCTCTTTGATTTCCTGCTTGTCCTTGATTCCGACCATCTTCAGCACCATGGCAACATTATCGAAGACAGTCATATTGTTGATGAGGTTATAGTTCTGGAAAATATATCCGATATTAAGATTGCGGATCTTGTCTACAGATCTGGATGTCCTTCCTGTAATTCTCTGTCCGTTTATGTATATTTTGCCCCTGTCAGGCTTATCCAGTCCGCCAATGACATTGAGAAGCGTCGTCTTGCCGCATCCTGATGGTCCGAGCAGAGCGGTCAGTCCTGTTTCACCGAATTCAAGAGAGGTATCGTTGATAACATGAATCTGATTGGACTTGTGTCGATAGAAGTATTTATCTACATTCTGCAGTGTCAGCATGTCCTACGCCTCCTCTCTGTATGTTCCCATAGCTGAGCTTCTGAAGATCGATCTCATGAAACGTCCGGAAATGAGGACAGCCATGATAATCAGAATAACTGCAAGTATGCAGTAGTCTCTTGCCGTCAGATACATCAGATAACTCATAAGCCTGTCAGAGTGAATTATCCCTCGCTTGTTCAGATATGTGAACAGCAGGAACAATCCGTATGCTATCATGCAGTCTAAAACGAGTTCGACTCTCATGATACGTTTGGATGGTTTCTTGCCCATGCCCAGCATCCTGACAGTAGCGAAATATACTGCTCTGGATTTCAGTATGAGCCTGATGACAAAATATGCAATGAAGAATACTGCAAGGCATATTATTACAGCCATAGGCAGCTGAATGACGCTGATAAGCTCTCCGTTCATGAAATTGCTTATATGGTCTTTCAGCACAAGAACATGATAACCGCCCCTCTCGAGCATGTCCTTCATACCTTCAATATTCTTGGTATCATCTACGAATACCGATGCCTGGAAACTGCCTTTTTCATACAGTCTGCGGTAATCAGTAGGATTAATAAATATCTCACCGTCATGTTCAGCGAGGTCCTTAAGACCCGTCTTCTTCTGGAAAGTCTTCTCTCCGTAGGTGCCCATGATCATCAGATCCAGGCTTTCCTGATAATACAGTGCCTTGACGCTGAGTTTGACTTCATTTCCTGCGGCATATCCTTTCTTGAACATAGGGTCGTAACTGGTCGGAAGCAGTATGTATCCTTCAGGTACGTTTTCGTTGACTACCAGTCCGCCGGTTCCGGAAAACAGAGTCTCCTCATTTCCGTTGATAAGCATGGTAGTGGTGCTGTTTGAGGCGTACATACCCCTGCGCACTTCGCTGATCATCGCGTCAGAGAGATATATCTCGCTTTCAGAAGAACCGTATTCTTCGCTGCCGTCCCCCTTCTTGAGGAGTATCCCGGTGACTTTGATCTTATGATCCGATCCATCCTCGGTTGTAACAGTGAAAGTCTTCCCGATCAGCGCCTTAGGGTTCTCCCCAAAAGTCCAGCCGTCGTCGTATCCTGACAGCACAACTTCATTGTTCTTCTCAGGCATTCCTCCCAGGTCAGGCTGCTGCTCAAGATTGCTGATATTCAGCATATATCCGCTGAATGAGAAATCGTCATTCTCCATGTATATCGATGAATCGAAAAGCATATCCTCACGAATCAGCCTCTCAACATGCGGTGCATTTTCGATTGCCTTGTAATCCTCTCGTGTAAAAGCAGAATTGTCTGTCTTCTTAACGACAATGCGTTTAGGATTGTAGTTCATGAAGTAGTTGTTCCAGCCCTCTTCGGAAACAGTGTCCTTCTGCTGACGGACAGTAACATACTGAGCAGTAACTGCGCTGACAACAAACAGGAACACAAGAAGCAGCAGCAGGAATTTTGCAGGCAGATTAAAAGTGTTACGGATACCGAGCAATAGCTGAGTACCGTATTTAATGCTCTTTCTGCTCTTCTCCTCTCCTGTTCTTGCTGCTCTTCCACCGCCTTCAGGGTAATCTACCGCTGATTTTCTGGTTGCAGATATGCCGGTGTCCTCAACGATCTTGCCGTCATGCATCTTGATAACTCGTGTTGCATGGTCCTTGAACTGATCGTAGTTGTGAGTAACAACAATAACCAGCTTGTCAGATGCGATATCTGTAAGGAGGTCTACGATTCCTTCTGCAGATGCGCTGTCCAGATTGCCTGTTGGCTCATCAGCAACAAGGATCCTTGTGTCCTTGGCTAGTGCACGAGCGATCGCGACACGCTGCTTCTGGCCTCCTGACAACCGGGAAACCTTGCGGTTCTTATATTCTGACAGGCCGACTTTCTCGATAATGTCAGGAACTCTTCTCCTTATCTCATCATTGCTGCATCCGTCGATCTGCATAGCCAGTGCTACATTCTGATATACCGTGTAGCTGGATATCAGGTTAAAGCTCTGGAAAATGCAGGATATGTATTTCTGTCTGTATGCTTCAAAATCCGTTGCTGTGTAGTGGCTGGTCTCTTTGCCTTCAATGTACATTTCACCATCTTCGTATGTATCAAGGCCGGAAATGACATTGAGGAGAGTTGACTTACCGCTACCGGATTCTCCTGTAATTACAACAAATTCGCCAACATCCAGATCCAGATTGACTCTGGATATGCCGCTGGCGATGATACCTTTGCTGTAATAGAACTTGGAGACATTTTTCAGTCTTATCATGCTCATGCTTAACCCCTCCGTCCGGAAAGCGTGAGCACGCATCCCGGTCTGTATACTAAGTCTGTCAGCTGAAAACAGCTTCTATATCTATTTACGATTCACATAACTGAAAAATCACTGTTTTCTGCAAGATTTATATTTAGAACAATGACCTTCAGCATAGAATACTATTCATCATTTTATCATTCACTATCTGAAACATATTGTAACACTTATGGTCAGGATAGTGTCAACTTTCTGTGGAGTTTTCAATTGACTCCTAATGTTTGTAAAAGAATGTGGGTATGCCAGCGGCTCTCAAAGCGTGCGCGAGAGC
>OMZI01000040.1 GCA_900315485.1 uncultured Eubacteriales bacterium
GGAGCGCCCGGACTCTGTCGGTGCCATCGCCTCCCTGTGCGGGTTCGACAACTTCTCTTATTTTATCCGGCGCTTCCGCCGCAAATACGGAATGTCCCCTAGGGAATACCGCTCCCACGGGCGCCAGAATACAAAAAGCCCGTAAATTAAGGCTTTATACAACATTTCTCCGTTTTAAGAAGATCGTAAAACGAGTATACTATCCCATCTTTAGCAGTTGTAAAGAACGAACAAGCCGGAGAACCCCATAAATACAGGGTCTCCAGCTTTCAACATGGATTTCAATTGTAGTATGTAGATTCTACTTGTATTGTTTTTTCGTGTATTTCCTAAGCTCCTTTGGCAGATAATGCATTTTGTCAAGCGGCATGCCTGTAAGTCTTACAAAAGCATCGAGAACAGGACCTCCATTGTACAGAGCCTGGTACTCACGATCATGTACATTCGTACCATAATAGAGCAGTTCGAGGAACTGAAAAAAGACCTGGTTTTTCTGTTAAGCGAAGACGAGGATCCTCAGAACTAGAACTGTATGAAAATAATGAGGAAGCACTGCAGAAGGCCATCGATGCTGATGTCATGCTCCATGCATGCATGCTCACACTGCGCGGAATACCTGTTTTCTACAGCGGTGACGAGATCGGAATGCTGAACGACTACGGATATCATGATGACCCGGGCAGATGGGCAGACAGCCGCAACATACACAGAGGAAAGATGGACTGGGAAAAGGCGGAGGAAAGAAAAGATCTCTCCACTCCGACAGGAAAGATCTTCCATGAACTGCGCGAGCTCGTTATGATACGCAGATTCAACGAAGTGTTCCATTCAGACGCCCACGTTTATCCGATCGATACGGGTGACAACAGAGTGCTTGGAATAGCCAGAGACTACAAGGGAAAGCGCATGCTCGGCCTCTTCAACTTCTCACCGGATGAGGTGTGGGTAGACGCATGGACCGGCGGAAGCATGATGAAACCGTACGGATTCCGCTGGATCCTTGAAAGATAATATAGTAACTAAAGATTTGCTTCAGATCAGATCCGGTTCGGATTCCTCATCCAGACCGGATCTGTCCGGCAATTCGAAATCAAAATACGGAGCAAGAGGCTTCATCATCAGCTTTGAACAAAAATAAGCCGTGCCGCCGAAAAACAAAGCCGGCCACAGTACGATGATGCGGCTCAGAATGAACGGGGCAAAAGCCAGCAATGCTACCGGGACCAGCCACAGCACACACATGACAAGTGTGCGCGGCAGCCATGAAATGCCTAAGTAAAAGGCGTTTTTTATTGTCTGAAAAATACCGTTCTCAAACTGTGACGTGAGCGCGAATGCCCACACTGCAGTGATCATCCATATGATCATTCCTATTACCGCTATGATGCGCTGGATGCGTGCGGACGGGCTTCCCGATGCAGAGAGTACGACCAGATCAAATATAAAAACAGCAGCAGCCAGAAGGAACAGCAGCCAAAGTAGCGTGCCGTTCTTCAGATTGCTGCGGAAGTAGCGGAAGAAGTGGCGTGAGCGCCAGTTGCCTTCCTCGGTATTCATGTTAAGTACGCATCTCATCAGGGCAGCCGAAGCGGCACCCATCGTGATGACGGGGATCGAACAAATCGTCCAAAGTATGCTGAGCATGGCAATATCAGCCATCCTTCCGAACAATGCCCAGATGGGAGTCTCAGAATCAAACAGTCTGTTAATAGCTATACCTCCGTGTGTGTTGGGACAGAAATCCAAAGCGGATCGCCGTCACAGTGTATGAGTCCGCCGGAAACGCTTACCTTGCCGCCTCCGAACAGGTCGTCGTATACTCCGTCAGGAAGGTCCACCGGAACATCCCCGGAAAGACCCCTGAATGAGAAAATGCCTGTCTTGCAGTTTATCCTGTCATCTCTTGTGAGTACGGCAATATCTTTTTCATCATCTGTCTCAGCAGTAAATATATCATCTGCTGAGAGAGTTTCTTTCTTAAGTTTTGCAAGCTTGCTGATGAGATCCGAAATGTCTGCTCCCGCATCCCAGTCAACAAGGTCACGGTCGAAGAGGGAAGGCGTGTGAGCGGCTTTCACTTCCTGTCCCCCGTAGATAAGAGTCGTTCCTTTGAGGAAAAAGATCAGCGCTGTAAAGTTCCTGAGCGCCTGCTCGTTTGCCGCTCTCGGAGCAAAACGGGCTGTATCGTGGTTCTCCAGATAGCGGAGCTTGTTATATGTCTTAGGATATGCGAAATCCTGGAAGCACAGAAGATCCATCCAGTGTGACAGGCTGCCTTTTCCGTCAACATACTTGTCGAAAGCTTCGCGCACATCGTACTCATACTCGATGTCGAATGCTTCAAAGGCCTCGGTATCGGTAGCAGAGTACATTCCGCGTCTCCGGCATTCCACACTGAAACCGCGGTGGACGCTCTCGGCAAGCCAAATGAAATCAGGTTTTATTTCAGCGATCTCCCTGCGGGCTCTTTTCCAGAATTCCACCGGAATGAAAGACGCCACATCGCAGCGGAACCCGTCCACTATCCGTGCCCATCCCTTGAGCGACTCTATCTGGTAGTCCCAGAGCTCCGGGACGGTGTAGTCAAGATCGATTACATCGGTCCATTCGCCTACATGGTTGCCGGGCCTGCCGTCAGGCTTTTTATAGAAGAACTCAGGGTGTTCGTTCCAGAGTACGGAGTCCGGGGAAGTGTGATTGTAGACTACATCGATCATGCAGCGCATGCCTTTATCGTGGATGGCATCCACAAGAGCCCTGAGATCCTCGAGTGTACCGTATTCCGGGTTGACACTGCGGTAATCCTTATTTGCATAAGGGCAGCCAAGAGAACCTTTGCGGTTCAGCTCTCCGATAGGGTGGACAGGAAGGAACCAGATGATGTCAGTTCCCAGAGCCTTTATGCGGTCGAGATCAGGGATGACCGCCCTGAAGCTGCCTTCTTTGGTATGGTTTCGGACGTAAACAGAATATATAAGCTGTTTCTGCAGGGCAGGATCAGTATTCTTTGCCATTTCGATAGCCTCCTTATCGTTACCGCAGTAAAAGCCGGTGATGCGTTTGACCCTTTTGCTAAACTATACCACGAGGCGTAAAAAAAGCAAACTTACAGGGAATGATGATCCGCTTTATTGTTAACCAAAAGCACATAATCTTTTTTTTAGAATTGAAAAGTAAAAAAAATGGACTTATAATAATTTTTGTAAGCTATCGAAATGCATATAATTGGTATTGTTTTTTTAGGAGGAATAACATGAAGAAGAAATTATTTGTTCTTTTCCTTGCGTTCGCGATGGTATTTACTTTCGCAGCCTGCGGTGGCGGCGGCGGAAGTGACTCCGGAAGCGATGACGGCACCGGTTCCGTATACTGGCTGAACTATAAGCCTGAAGCAGATGAAGCACTTCAGGGACTTGCTGCAGCTTATACCGAAGAGACAGGCGTTCCTTGCAAGGTCGTAACAGCTGCATCCGGATCGTACAGCGATACACAGACTGCAGAGATGGCTAAGTCCGAGCCTCCAACGCTATTCAATGTCGGTAACATGAGTGCGCTGAAGGACTGGGAAGACTATTGCCTTACACTGGACGGCACTGATTTCATGAATGAGCTTACGACCACTGACTTCAATCTGAAGAATGAAGCCGGTGAGACAAAGGCGATCGGCTGGATCTATGAGTCTTACGGTATCATCACCAACAAGGCTCTTCTGGAGAAGGCAGGTCACTCACTTGATGAGATCAAGGACTTTGATTCCCTGAAGGCTGTTGCAGACGATATTCACGCACGCGCAGGCGAGCTCGGATTCGATGCATTTACTTCAGCCGGTCTTGATGACTCTTCATCCTGGAGATTCTCAGGCCACCTGGCCAACATGCCGCTCTTCTATGAGTTCCGTGATGACGGTATCGTAGACAAGCCGGCTGAGATCAAGGGAACTTACATGGACAACTTCAAGAAGATCTGGGATCTCTACATCACAGATTCCGCTCAGGATCCTACATCCCTGACAACTGCTACAGGCGACCAGGCTGAGGCTGAGTTCGGCGAAGGCAAAGCCGTATTCTATCAGAATGGTACATGGGAGTGGGCTGCACTTACAGCAGATAAGTTCCAGCTGAACCCTGATGATATCACAATGATCCCGATCTACTGCGGCGTTGACGGCGAAGAAAATGCAGGACTGTGCTCTGGTACAGAGAACTGCCTCGCAGTAAATAGTCAGGCTTCCGAGGCTAATCAGCAGGCTACACTCGACTTCCTGAAATGGTGTGTAACATCCGACAAGGGAATCGAAGTACTCAGCTCGATCGGCGACATCCCGTTCAAGAAGGCTCCTGAGTCAGCAAACGGATTCTCCAGGGCCGGCGCTGAAATGCTCGCTAACGGCAACTACGCCTGCACATGGGCATTCACCTTCACACCAAACGTAGACAGCTTCCGTGCTACACTCGTGACTGCTCTTGCAGCTTACTCTGCAGATCCGTCCGATGCTAACTGGGACGGCGTTGTTAAGGCGTTCGTTGACGGCTGGGCTTACGAGTACGGTGTAGAGAACAACTAATACTCACTCCTTTTAGCTGATAGCTAATAAATGACAGGGGCGGGCGATACTCGCCTGCCCCTGCTATTTTATAAAAGCTTATAGGTAATCAAAAGAGAAAGGAGATGAGCGTTTTGCGCAAAAAGAAAAAGAAACACGATCACTCCACCGTGAACAGTGTTCTGATCCGCAGACCGATACAGCGCTGCTTTCCGCTGTTCATACTCCCGACATTTGCATGCTTTGTTATTGGCTTCGTATGGCCTTTCCTTCAGGGTATTTATCTCAGCTTCTGCACTTTCAATACTCCAAGGGATGCAAAGTGGGTAGGGTTTCAGAACTATGTCAGAGCATTTACTGATGTCGGATTCCGTCATGCTTTCTGGAATACGGCGGCATTCGCGGTAGTTTCGATCATACTCATTAATGTGCTGGCGTTTTTCATCGCTTACGCACTGACTCAGCATATTAAAGGAGCAAACCTGTTCCGTACGGTGTTCTTCATGCCTAACCTCATCGGAGGCGTCGTACTTGGATACATATGGTCGATGATCTTCGATGCCATACTTAAAGGCTATAACACATATCTGACAGCTAACGCCACATACGGTTTCTGGGGACTGGTCATACTCGTGGCATGGCAGCAGATAGGATATATGATGATCATCTACATCGCAGGTCTTCAGGCTGTTCCGGGCGACATGCTGGAAGCTGCAAAGATAGACGGCGCTACCGGCTGGCAGACTCTTACAAGAGTCATCATACCTAATGTGATGCCGTCGATCACCATTTGCACATTCCTGACGCTGACGAATTCATTCAAACTGTTCGACCAGAACTTAGCTTTGACCGGAGGAGCTCCTTCAGTCATGCTTGAGAACACCAAGGTCAACATGACAGAGCTGCTCGCGCTGAATATCTTCTCAACATACAACATCAATAAGAATTATCACGGTGCCGCACAGGCTAAGGCCGTGGTATTCTTCATTCTTGTTGCGGTGCTGGCACTCGCTCAGCAGAGAGCTACCAGGAGCAAGGAGGTGCAGCAATGAATAAAAAGCACTATAAGAAATTTACTCCGCTCAGTAAGGTCGTCTCTGCGATATTCGTTGTGATGTGCATAGCATGGATAATGCCGATCTTCGAGGTAGTAATAAACTCGTTCAAGTCGAATGCATCAATCAATACAAATGCATTCTCGCTTCCTACTGCAGAAAGCTTTGTAGGATTCGCGAACTACATAAAGGGCATGACTTTCGGTAATTATCCGTTCATGAAGTCCGTCGGATACAGCTTTTTCATCACGATTGCTTCGGTATTCCTGATACTGCTGTTCACATCGATGTCTGCATGGTACATTGCCCGTGTAAACTCAAAATTTGCCAACATTTTCTACTATCTCTGCCTGTTCAGCATGATCGTTCCTTTCCAGATGGTGATGTTCACTCTGACGTTCACGGCAGATAATCTGAAGCTGAATACACCTTGGACTATCCCGGTCGTATATCTGGGATTCGGAGCGGGACTTGCGATATTCATGTTTGCGGGCTTCGTAAAAGGCCTGCCTCTTGAGATAGAGGAGGCGGCCGCGATAGATGGCTGCGGACCGATACGTACGTTCTTCTCAGTAGTCCTGCCTATGCTGAAGCCGACACTTATTTCAGTCGGCATCCTTGAGACCATGTGGGTGTGGAATGACTACCTGCTCCCGTACCTTGTACTCGACAGGACCAAATACATGACGATCCCTATCCATGTACAGTATCTCAAGGGAAGCTACGGCTCGGTAGACCTCGGCGCTACGATGGCGGTAATCATGCTTTCCATGCTGCCGATCATCATCTTCTACATGGCGCTCCAGAAGCACATCATCAAGGGTGTGGCTGCAGGAGCCGTAAAGGGTTAATCTTATGAAAAATACAGAGCGCACAGCAGGAATACTTATGCCACTATTTTCCATCCCGTCTCCGTACGGGATCGGGACTCTCGGTCTTGAGGCAAGGAAGTTTGTCGACTTTCTGCACGCCGCGGGACAGAGCTGCTGGCAGATGCTTCCGGTAGGACCGATAAGCTACGGAGACTCTCCGTATCAGAGCTTTTCTTCTTACGCCGGCAGTCCGTATTATGTGGATCCGGATATCCTGATTGAAGACGGACTGCTGACGAAAGAAGAGGTAAGTTCCCCGGATTTCGGACAGGATCCTGAAAAGATCGATTACGGAAAGCTTTACGAGAACAGGATCGGACTGCTCAGAAAGGCAGCCCGGAGAGGCATTGCCAGAGACAGGGAGGCATTTTCCGCTTTCATCAGAAAGAAAGCGTGGCTTCCTGATTACGCGCTCTTCATGGCGCTGAAACAGCACTTCGATTCACGCCCGTGGTTCGAGTGGCCTGATGAGGACATAAGGCTGCACAGACCTGAGGCCTGCGCAAAATGGAGAAGTGAGCTCCGCGAAGAAGTGGAAATGTATGAATACATACAGTTCCTGTTCTATCGCCAGTGGGCACAGCTGAAGGCATACGCAAATGATGCCGGCATCTCCATTATCGGTGATCTTCCGATATATGTTGCGCTTGATTCCGCAGACGTCTGGGCAGAACCTCACTGGTTCCGGCTGGATGAAAAGAACATTCCCGTAGAGGTTGCCGGAGTTCCGCCTGATCTGTTCAATGCGGACGGACAGCTTTGGGGAAACCCGCTGTATGACTGGGATGCAATGGAGGCAGACGGTTTCAGCTGGTGGGTCCGCAGGATAGCCGGTGCGGGAGAACTGTTCGACAGGATACGCATCGACCACTTCAGAGGGATCGAGAGTTATTTCGCCGTTCCATATGGAGAGACTTCCGCACAGAACGGACACTGGGTCAAGGGACCCGGGATCCGGCTCGTGGACACACTTAAGGAACGTTTCCCGCAGCTTGATTTCATAGCGGAAGACCTTGGCTATTCAACACCTGAGGTCAGGCAGCTGCTTAAGGAATCAGGATTCCCGGGCATGAAGCTGCTGGTAGCCGCTTTTGACGCCATGAATAACACGGCATTCAGGCCTCATAATTTCGTAAGCAACTGCATTTGCTATACCGGCACTCATGACAACCACACGCTGGCAGGCTGGCTTGCAATAGCCGGCGAGGAGGAACTGTCAACTGCAAAGCAATACTTCGGTCTGAACGAAGAGGAAGGCTTCTGCAGGGGAGTCCTCCGCGGGGGCATGAGTTCCGTTGCGAGGCTGTTCGTCGCACAGATGCAGGACTGGCTGGAACTCGGCGATGAGGCCAGGATAAACGCACCGGGAGTACCTATGGGTAACTGGATCTGGAGGATGAGACCCGGCGCAGCCACAGAAGAACTCGCTGAGGAAATATTAAAAATGACCCGGCTTTACGGCCGGACAGCTCCGGAATAACTACCAACTAAAGGGCGCCTGATCACTCCACGATCTGATCTTTCGTCCTAAAGAAAGGAGGAACTATCCGCCGGCTCGCGGTGCGGCAGTGTGGAGACCTGTCGTAATGTGGCGCGTCCCTTGCGGGCGGTCGCGAGGCACTCGGGAGGAGTCCCGTTTGTCAGGGCTGTATATATGGCAGAAGTAATCATAAAAGGGTTAAAAAAGGTATATGACAACGAGGTAACTGCAGTCCATGACGTCAACATCGATATCAAGGACAAGGAGTTCATCGTACTGGTCGGACCATCGGGCTGTGGTAAATCCACAACGCTCCGCATGGTAGCAGGACTTGAGGACATCAGCGGCGGCGAACTTTATATCGACGGCAAGCTGATGAACGATATCTCGCCTAAGGACCGCGATATCGCAATGGTATTCCAGAGCTATGCTCTGTATCCGCATATGACGGTCCGTGAGAACATGGCCTTCGCCATGAAGCTGAAAAAGGCTAAACCGGATGAGATCGATAAGAAAGTAAATGAAGTCGCGGAGATCCTCGACATCACACAGTATCTGGAGCGCAGACCAAAGGCTCTGTCCGGCGGTCAGCGCCAGCGTGTTGCTATCGGCCGCGCCATGGTACGTGATCCTAAGGTGTTCCTCATGGACGAGCCTCTTTCTAATCTCGACGCTAAGCTGAGAAACCAGATGCGTGCTGAGATCATAAAGCTCCGTCAGCGCATCAACACCACGTTTATGTATGTAACGCATGACCAGACAGAAGCCATGACTCTCGGCGACCGTATCGTTATCATGAAGGATGGATATGTGAACCAGATAGGCACGCCTCGTGATGTGTTCAACAAGCCGGTCAACCTGTTTGTTGCGGGATTCATAGGAATGCCTGTGATGAATTTCTTCGAAGGATGTAGGCTGCTGCTTGAGGGCGGAAAGTACTATGCGGAGATACGCGGAATAAAATTTGAACTCTCGGACTTCCAGCAGAAAGCGCTTAAGCATAATGGTCAGGCGCCATGCGACATAATTGCGGGTATCCGTCCGCAGCACATCCGTGTCGGTTCAGGCGAACTTACAGCTGTGATCGAAGTATCCGAACTCCTTGGTTCCGAGTACAACCTCCATGCCCGCAGCGGAGATGATGAGGTCGTAATGGTCATTCCGACCATCGGACTGGCAGAAGATGTTTCGATGGGAAGCAAGGTGCACTTCGATGTGATGCCTGAGCTCATCCAGCTCTTCGATAAGGAGACAGGAAAGAACCTCATCTGGTACGATAAGGAAGCGGCAGAGGCTCATGCACCTGTATGCAAATCATATGATTTCGAATGATAATCACTTAAAACTGCACAAACCAAAAGGAGGTCTTCCATGAAGACCTCCTCAGACCGTAGACAAAGCCCAAGTTTCAAAATACTGAAGCTTGGGCTTTTCTCATGCGTATGAAAATTGGGATTTGAAGAAAAATGAGGAAATAGAGGTCAAAAGATCATCGAAAAGGCCCCCGTCAGGACCTTTCTTAGGCCGTTTACTTAAGATATTTGCCAGCTTTTTCATGTTCATACATGCGAAAGTCAGGCCAACTTTCATGGCCATCTTTTCCTTTCCGACCTGCTGGGTGTACCTCATAGCATGAATCTCTTTGGCAGTTCCGAAGACCCTCTCAATGGTTTCCTTTCGCTTGTTGTAAAGATCTTTACCCTCGGGAGTAAGCCGTATATCTTCGCACATATCCATGTAGTCCTACCATACATACCATTAACAAAAGGTGTCTCAGAGCTGCGCACAGAGACGGAAAATTACGGCATAAGAAAAAGACTCGGCCTCACATGGGAAATGAAAGCTATTCCAGCAATTGGGCACGTAAAGTTGACATATATGACAAGTATTTCCAGGGAATGCTAATAAAAACATATGAAAGCGGGGCAATAGCTGTCGATGCGGATAAGATAATAAAGGAACTGCTGGCGGAATAGAATTATATATAGTGCTGATAGATGATGATTATATCTGTTAAAACAGGGATGGTGTAGCGTACCTCCTTTCCAATTCACATCAGTAATTGATTACACTTTTGATTACACTTTGATTACAGGGTCCTGAACGCCAGTGATTGCAACTGCTTCAAAACGTGCGTGTCGTTCAAATCCCCCTCTCTCCGCCATCAGAGAGTCGTTCTGAGAGCGGCTCTTTTGCTTTGTAAGGGTTGAAAAGACTGGGTTTGAAAGATTTGTGCAATAAGATTTTCAGCTGTGCAGATGTATCCAGAATTTGGATACACTCAGACGCTTCTGGATACACCTGCGATAATTGTGATCAGGCTAGTGCTCTTACGAAGTTGTTATACTTCTCAACCTCATCACTTCTGTCGAAATAGTAATTGTTTAAAGTAGTTCTTTCATCCATATGACCTGCAATCTGCCTCGAAGTATTAAGATTGAGTCCTCCATCGATCATAGTCGATATCATAGTCTTCCTGACTTTGTGGATACTCTTTTCTTCTATTTCAAGCTCCCTGCAGTAGGTAGTGATAGCCTTCTGGATAGCAGTATAGGTGTTGAGAGGTTTTTCATGAGGACAGAAGATATATCCGTCAGTTCCCATTCCGAGCGCTTCTCTCTTTGTCCTGATCTCAGAAATAATTGCTTTAGCATCAGGGGTCAGAGGCACCTGTCTGTCTCCAAAGGTTCCCTTGGTACCGTCTATTACTTCACCTGTGGGATACCTGAGCATACGTTGAACAGTCAGGGTGTTGCCTTCAACGTCACTGAACTTCAGCGCAGATAATTCGCTTACCCTCAGCCCTGTGTAAAACATGAATACTATGCCGAGAGGGACAAAGCGCTGGACGTAGTTGCGTCCGCCTTGATATACATCCCATGCGTGCCTGATTATCTGCTGCTCTTCAGTCCTGTTGAATACTTGGGTGTGATCGGCTTTTTTACGCTCGGGTGTCAGCACTCTTTTCTTGTCAACTTTGACCTTCAGAAACTCATTCGATCTAACGATTTCTGAGTCGACTGCGAACTCCAGCATCTGACGGATTATCAGAGAGAAGTTGCCATACTGGTGATTCCCCATATTGTACTTGCGAATCATCTCATGGACCCATGTGTCGAGCTCAAGCTTAGTGAGCTTTGTGATAGGTCTTTTGATGATAGGGGAGTCTTTGTAGTATCTGTTCCAGTCTTTCTGGACGCGTATGACTGTTGACTCAACAACATGCAATCTCTTGTATTCTATCCATAGTGGATACAGATCTTCGAGAGTACATGCTTCTTTAGCAAGATCTTTATCATGCGAGACATAATGCTCACATATCATATCAATCAGATCATCTCTGTTTGATTTGACTATGAGTCTGCGGCCTTCTTTCTTGCTGTCGTCAGGCAGGTGAGAACGCCATCTGCCATCTTTGCCTTGATAAATTGTGTATGGATGTTTTTCTAGGATTTTCTCCTTCCTGGACTTTCTCATATCGTTTTCGACGTCCCTCAGGTCGATGGTACCATTTTGAGAGATATACGACAAGATTTCGGTAGGAGTAAATTGCATCTCAAGGAGATGCGTGTCGGTCGTGACAGCCGTGACAGTGTTAGCGGGAGTTGTCCTCCTTGCTGTCACAGCCGTCACAGCTGTCACAGATTTCAAAGGACAGTATTCTGCCATCAGCATGTGTCCTGCTGTAGCTGTATGCTATCCCTTCATCTAGCAGGAGGCTGCTCTTGTACTGATTGACATATTTTGTAATGACATTGGTGCCGACCGACTGATCACCAAGTTCGTTAAGCAATTCAGTAGCTGAACTCTTCCATATCCTGTGTCTTTGAGAGATAAAAATATACTGCATGATTATACCTATCCTTTCTCATTCAAAAAAGGCCCCCTTAGAAGGGAACCCCGATAATAATGTTTTTAACGTTCTTCTCTGTCTCTGTGATCCTTTCGAAGGGCCTTAATATGATCACCGCGGCAGTGTTCAAGTTCGGTTTTTATGTCGTCACGGACCTGGGTACTACGTTCCAGTGTGAAATCAGCAGTCCGTATATCCTTGCGCAGTTTACTGATCTTTGCAGTTAATCCGTCTCTTTCAGCCTTCAATTGTTCTATCTGATCAGGATCAGATGCACGCCTCAGTTTATTTCTTACCTTGTTTCTGGCTTCGGAAAGCTCTTCCATTTTATGTTCTGAATCAGTTATGAAAGCGCTCACATCTTCATCCGTTCTGAGACGTTCCCGTGCCATAAGTCTCGCGCAGGCTGAGTATTTATCACACATACGCCCGGCTTCACGCATCTCATGTGAGAGCGGCTTGTGTTTTTTCTTCGGGCGGTAACCGAGAAGATACAGATAGTGAAGATAAAGTCCGTATAGGCCTCCAATCTTTCGTGCAGTTCTTTTCGTCCCATGGACAGGGATGCGTTTATGCTTTGGAGACTTCATGGTTATGAGATGATTTTCACGGTTGACCGCAACGATCTTGTAATCATTAGCATTGACTCTTTGAACTATCCTGTCTAGTTCATAATCCTCACCAAGCCGGTACAGTCTTACAGCTTTCTGTGAATTTACAGACCTGATAGTCGGATACTTCCTTGAGTAGCTGTAGCTGATGATATATCCCTGTTGCTTCATCAGATTGATGAAAGTGGGGAAATTGGTGCTGAGTGAGATTGCTTTATCTATAGCTTCACGCATCAGATTGTATCTGGTCGGCTCTCCGTTCTTTTCGGCAAAGTGTATCTGTCACGGAGTTTTCCCGCGCGGTTTTTCTATAACTGAAAGTCCGTTTTCAAGGCATATCTCATCAGATAATCTGCGCAGTCTGCTGTATGCAGCCTTGTTGTCATTGAATTTCTTTCCATCGATAAAGGAGACAGAACAGCATACAAGGTGGCTATGGAGATGATCGCGATCCAGATGGGTAGCAACCAGTACCTGATACTTGTCTCCCCACATCCTGCGTGCGAGTTCTACTCCAAGCTGATGACATTGCTCAGGTGTTACTTCGCCCGGTTTGAATGACTGATAACAGTGATAGGCGACATTACCGCCGGTCTTCCCGAAGAGAGTCTGCGTGTTGATCATCTCCTCAAGAGCTGTATCAGCAGAGCAATTCACTCCAGTTACATAACATGCTTTTTCAGATCCTGCTGTAGTATCTGAGGTCGTTTTGTCTCCATTCATTGCGTACCTGATGACTGAGGCCAGATCATCTTCTGATGTTTTTTCAGGATTGGATGCATAATCAACGACACGTTTAAGGCTGTCTCTGACGGGCCATATCTTAGTCGTTGCCATCCGTGTT
>OMZI01000024.1 GCA_900315485.1 uncultured Eubacteriales bacterium
ACAGCAGACTGCTGATGACTGAGAGCTTGCTCTCTGTCTGAGGCTGTCTGCTGTTTACGTTAAGAGGCTGCCACATTTTATCTAAATGCGACAGCCCTTTTGTGTAGATTGGATTATCAAATCTGCTCTGTCTGTTACAGAAGTGCATTGGTTAACGTTCTGAAAGTGCGTTTTCAATTATGAGCTCAGCTGAGCCTCTCTTGAGCTGACATATTCTCTGCATGTCATCGACGTAGGCTTCGTCCATGCCGTGCTGCATCCAGTCTATGATCAGGCCGAAGGTCGCGCACTTGTGATAGCGGATGAACAGTTCTTTGTCACTGTCTGAGAGAGGTGCATCCGCGAATACGGTATCAGCATATTTCCTGATCACATGCTCGCATATACGCCACAGAGATGAGATGTTGGAGTGGCTGCCGGAATTGAATATGTGCATCATGACCCTCTTGTTGGAACGGGCGAATTCCATCGCAGCAGTAATACATTCATCTATGGAATTCAGATGCGGATATTCAAGCACGAATTCATCTGCCTTCTGCGACAGAAGGCCCTCCAGCAGAGCCGGGATGTCCTGATAATGATAGTAGAACGTGTTGCGGTTGATGCCGCAGTTCTCAGTAATATCCCTGACAGTGATCTTATCCAGAGGCTTTTTCTCGAGGATCTCAAGAAAAGCCTGTTTTATCGCCTTTTTCGTCAGTTCGGAAGCTGCCATTTCAGCACTCCTTTCTGCTCAGCATGAGCATGCTTCAGCGGGTGCAGGCTTGCGCCTGAAAGATGCCCGGGGCACCTTGATTACAATGACCAACGGTCAGATTATAATAGCAAATCTGTTTTCATTTGTAAAGAAAGCGGCGCATATGACTTAAGCTGGTGACAAAAGAAAAAGACGTAATTCCAACCTGGGGTGAAATTACGTCAGTTTACCGGATTCAGTATGACATCATACGATCGCGTCGTTGACGAGCAGCCTGATCGTTCTGTTGAGATGAGGTTTGAACTCCTCAAGAGGAAGAGGCTCACTGTACAGGATGACATCATAGCATGTCGAACTTACGAGCTCGAGCAGCGTGAATATGAGAAGGCGCGGATTGCGGATCTTCACATAATCAGCCTCGAGCATTTTGCCCACATAGGAGACGAAGTCTATTACCGGAGCCTTGTCCTCGTCTGAGTGATACTGCACAGTATGATGACTTCCTGCGAAGAGTCCCCAGGACAGGTGCTTGGACATGAATCTGAGGAAGTTGACATCCTTCGAAACATAGTCGATAAGATAATCAATGATATATATGAATTTGTCAGCGGTGTCCATTGCGGCACTGCCGTCTGAAAGCTCACGGTCCATGGCGTCGCATGCATCCTGAAGGAGCTGGCTTGACTTGGCGCGGACGAGAGCATCCCGTATCTCGACTTTGTCATTAAAGTACAGATAGAAAGTGCCTTTCGCCACGCCGGCCTTGTGGGCTATGTCCCTGATAGTAGTCTTGGTGAAGCCGATGGTAGTGAACAGTTCATATGCACTGTCGAGCAGAGCCTTCTGTTTCTGCAGCTTGTTCTGTAATACTTTGCTCATACGGGAATCCTCCTTTCCACTTAATTCCCCTTAATAAAAAGGTTAACACCAGAGGTCTTATCCGTCAAGCGCATCTAACTCGCGGAAAGGCCGCAGCTGCAGAAAAGAGGCAACAGAAATGCGCGTCTGTGGTATCATATCAGTATGGAATACAGAGAATTAAGGATACAGACAGAAAAGAAAGACCTGGAGATGCTGGAAGCCGAGCTGATCGGAAACGGGTTCACATCGATGATGATCGATGACCCGGATGACGTCAGAGACATACTCGAGCACCCGGATACTTACAGGTACGATTACATCAATGACTCCCTGAAAGAGGACCTTATGCGCAAGCCGGTGGTGACTCTGTACTTTGCAGATGATGAAGAGGGCCTTGCGGATATGAAGAGGGCTGAAGCTCTGCTTGACGCGCTCTCAGCAGCAGATGCACCGGGCGGTATGAGCGTCATCTACCGTGAAGCAGCAGCAGGTGACGACAGCGAGTGGCTGTACAAGTGGCAGGAGTTCTTCAAGCCGACGAGGGTCGGTGAGAGGATCGTAGTCAGACCGAGCTGGGAGGCTTATGACCCAAAGCCAGAAGACCTCGTCATAGAGATGGATCCGGGCATGGCGTTCGGAAGCGGGCTGCATGAGACGACCTCGATGTGCATTAAGGCACTTGAGAAGATCCTGGCAGACGGATGCAGCGGCATAAAGATCCTGGATGTCGGAACGGGCACAGGCATCCTCGCGATCGCCGGAGTCCTTCTCGGAGCGGACGAGGCGCTGGGGATCGATATAGACACGGATGCGGTCAGGGTGGCCAATGAGAACATCGAAAAGAACGGTCTCGCGGATAAGATCATCGCACAGTACGGAGACCTTACAGAGGGTGTTGACTATAAGGCAGATATCCTGGTCGCCAACCTTATGGCGGATCTCGTTATGCGGCTTTCGCCGGCAGCGGCGGGACATCTTGAGAGGGGAGGCTGGTATGTCACATCAGGCATACTGGACATCAAGGAGGAAACCGTGAGCAGAGCGATACGCGAAGCGGGTTTTGCCATTGAAGAAGTGCTGCACGACGGAGAATGGTGTGCAGTAATAGCAAGGAAAATGTAGAAATTGTGGAGGGTGTTATGGTCAAGGAAGTTTATTTAGACAAAATGCTGGAAGATGCTACTGAGAATTTCACGACGGGGTTCATGTGCTCGGAGTCGGTGCTTGAGGTGCTGAACAGACACTATGAGCTCGGTATCGGCGAGGAAGCCATCGCGCTGTCGACAGGGTTCCCTTACGGATTCGGAGACGGGGGCAATGTATGCGGAGCGGTTGCAGGTGCTACCATGTGTCTGGGCAAAGTGTTCGGAAGAACAGTCAAGGGCGACCCTGCATTCAAGAAGTGCATCGATGTTGTAAGAGAGCTCAATGATGACGTGGCTGCTGTGTATAAGACGAGCATCTGCCCTGAACTCATTAAGGATTATGACTTCTATGAACCTGACCGCAAGACCTTCTGCACGGGAATACTGCACGAATGCATCAGATCCTTTGCGAAGATCATGGAGCGCGAGTGCGGAGTAGATGTAAAGTAGTGATTCAATACTCAATTGACTCAGGCGACCTCAGATTGTAAAATTTAGATGTATGGGGCTCTGCGGCAAAGACAGGGTCCATGTGTAAAAAGGAACCACAAAGGAGGGACTTTCCTATGGATATGAAAGATATGCTTCAGATGCTGCTCAGCAGCGATGCACTCGGACAGGTAAGTAAGCAGGCAGGCGTCAGTGAGAATGACGCAGCAGAGGTACTTAAGGATGTACTCCCTGTTCTTCTTAAGGGAATGCAGGGACAGGCTTCCAACAAGTCAACACAGCAGGGATTCCTGCAGGCTCTCGCTGATCACAGCAAGCAGGATACAAGCAATGTCAGCAAGTTCCTCGGCAATGTAGATACAGAGGACGGCGGCAAGATCGTAAAGCACCTGCTCGGAGCTGAGGAAGAGGCTGTAGCTGCCAAGGCTAAGAAGAAGAGCGGGATCGATGCCAAGAAGATCATCAAGATCATGGCTATCGTAGCTCCTCTGCTGATGTCCCAGATGGGTAAGTCTGCCAAGGAGTCAAAGAAGACAGAGGCAGGCAACATCGGAGCAGCTGATGTTCTCGATATAGTTGGCGGACTCACAGACGGACTCGACATGAAGGACGTCCTCAAGATCGCCAAGATGTTCGCTAAGTAATAGCAGCAGGACCGGAAAACAGTATGCAGCGGCATAACTTGTTCCGCTGCGTGGAAAAGGTATAAGGATCCGCCAGGTGATGCTTGGCGGATTTGGTCTATATAAGGAGATATTGAGATGGAGAATTTCAGCTGGGAATGCAGCACGCGCGTCAGGTCCGGACAGGGCTGCGTCAGAGAGTATCTTGCAGAGATGGTCAGGACATTCGCTCCGGGCGGGCAGAATATCTTGCTCGGTTACGGCGGCGGATCCGTTAAAAAGAACGGCGCATATGATGACATCATGGCGGTGCTGACTGAGATGGGATACAGCCATGCGGACGCGCAGGAGACAGACGGATGCGGGCCGTGCAGCTATAAGATAGTAGAATTCACCGGCATCATGTCTAATCCGACTCTTGCCAAAATGCTCGAAGGGGCAGAGCTGGCAAGGAGGAACAATATCGGTCTGATCATAGGCGCGGGCGGAGGTTCGGTCATGGACTGCTGCAAAGCGGTATCCGTGCAGGCCGGATATGACGGTGATGCGTGGGAGGACTTCTGGATGCAGGGCAAGCCGATGACACACAGGGTAGTGCCTTGCGGTGTCGTTGTCACCATGCCTGCTACGGGCAGCGAGGTGAACGGCTGCGCTGTTCTCACCAACGAAGAAACTAAGATAAAATGTGACAGGGATTATCCTGAGATGAACCCCGCTTTCGCGCTGATGGACCCGGCGTATACACTGACCATGCCGGTGAGACAGATGAAGGCGGGTACCTTCGATATCCTCTCGCATATAATGGAGACGTATTTCAGCTGGCCGCTCGAACCTAATCCGGCCGACGATATCTCCGAGGCTCTGATGAAGGGCCTGATCAGGGATTTCCGCGCCGCGCTTGCTGATCCTCAGGATATGCAGGCGAGAAGCAACATCATGTGGACAGCTTCGCTTGCTGAGAACAGGATCATCAAGACGGGCAAGAGCAAGGACTTCCAGGCTCACAACATGGAACACCAGCTCTCTGCGTACACGAACTGCAACCATGGCGAAGGACTTGCCGTTTTGCACCCTGTATATTACCGCCACATATATAAAGCGGGACTCGCGAAGTTCGTGAGTTTTGCCCGCAACGTGTGGGGCCTGACCGAAAAGGATGCTGAGGGATTCAGGGTGTCCTGCGGAAGCACAATGAGTGATGATGAAGCGCTCGCTCTTGCAGGGATCGACGCTCTTGCGGCATTCATTCAGGAGGCCGGTCTGCCGACGACCTTAAGGGATCTCGGATTCGGAGAGGATGAGAGAAAGCTCCTCCCGGAGATCGCTGAGTCGTGCTTCATATCCGGAGGCGCTTTCAGACCGATGACGGCTGCAGAGATTCTTGAGATATATAACGAATGTTGGTAGAATAACCATTGGAAGTTGAAGGGACAAATCTGAAGTCCTGACACGGTGCTTCAGAAGAAAAGGGAAGAAGATGGCTAATACAGGTATGACCCAGGACCGCCGCGATGCGATGCACTGGGCAGAGGAATGGAGAATCAGACAGAGGAATAAAAGGATCCTGCTCATAGTTCTGGCGATAGTTGCTGTCGCACTGCTTGCGTTCATCATAAACTATGTTTCGATCATGGTTTCCAGGACGACTTATGCGTCTGAGGAGGAGATGAAGGCGGCTCTGCAGGGAAGGTATGAGACTGACTATGCAGAGGACATCGTTATAGACGGTGACAGCCTGACGCTGACCTACTATAACCAGAGTCACTACGATCTTGAGTACGCTGAGAAGTACGGATACAGCGATTATGAGGACTCTGTATATGACGATGAGGTCGTTGAGTGGGACTACAGAAGAGGACAGATCAAACTCAAGTGGATGGATACGATCACCGTTGATAAGAGCGGCAACCTCGTCTATTACCACCAGCAGTACAAAAAGACCAATGAGCCGAAGCCGACGCCGCTCGATCCGTCGCTTCTGAGCCAGTACAAACAGGGCTACGAAGACGGACTGAATGCCGGCGAAGAAGATGCAGACTCTTCGGACGATGCGGCATCCGGAGCAGGGCTGACTGAAGAAGAACAGGAAGCACAGGATGCAGTCCAGGAAAGCCAGGATGAGACTCAGGCGGCTGCAGAAGAGGCAGGCGTAGAACCGCTGCCTGAAGCGGGGGACGACGTATAAGTATCAACTGATACAGGAAACGCCGTGATTACTGATTTCTGTAGAATAACAAGACCCCATGCTCAGATGAGCATGGGGTCTTCATTATGTGTAAGTTTAACCGCTTATAATCTTGCTGCCTCCATGATCGCTTCTGCGAAGGATGGATGCGGATGGATGATGTTGGCAACTTCCTCGAGGGTCATGCCGCGGCCGATTGCTACTGAGAGCTCGCCGATGAGGTCGGATGCTCTGCCGCAGAGGAGGTGCGCACCGATCAGGGTGTGGTCGTCTGCCTTTGCAATGAGCTTTACGAATCCTCTGTCGAGGCCGGCGATGATAGTCTTGCCGTTAGCGGACATCGGGTACTTCTTGGATACTACGTCGATGCCGGCTTCCTTGGCCTCGTCTGCTGTCATGCCGACAACTGCGATCTCAGGGTCGGTGTAGATGCAGCTAGGAACTGTTCCCATGTTGATGGTTGCAGGCTTGCCGTTCATCAGAGCTACCGCATTGCGGCCTTCAGCTGCGGATACGTGTGCGAGCTGGATGCCTCCGATGCAGTCGCCGATAGCATATACGCTAGGAACTGCAGTCTTATATTCATCATCTACGTGAATGAAGCCCTTGGCGTCCTCGAGGTCAGGATACTGAGCAAGAAGCTCATCACTGAATACACCCTTGGTGTTAGGACGTCTGCCTACGCACATGAGGACTTTGTCTGCCTCAACAGCGAGCTCTTCACCCTTCTTGTTCTTGAGTGTAACGACGAGCTTGTCACCCTTCTGCTCGATCTTCTGAACAGGTGAGCTGACATGAACGTCAACGCCCTTCTTCTCGAGGGTCATCTTGATGCTGCGGCCGATCTCCTTGTCGATAACAGGGAGGAGTCTGTCCATTCCCTCGATGACTGTTACGTGATCGCCGAGGTCAGCATAGATAGTTGCGAACTCGATTCCGATAACGCCTCCGCCGATGATGACGAATTCAGGGATCTCCTCTGCGCCCATGTCGAGGAGCTCAGTGCTGTCGATAACTCCCGGCAGGTCTGAGCCAGGGATCGGCGGCATGAATGGCATTGAGCCTGTAGCTACCATGATCTTATCTGCTGTTACGACAGCTGTGCCGCCTTCAGCATTGGTGATAACGACTGTGTTCTCGCCGCTGATCGTAGCGGTGCCTTCGAGAACGTCGATTTTTTTCTTCTTGAGAAGTCCGGAGATACCGCCTCTGAGGGTATCGAGTACTTCGTCTTTTCTCTCTCCGATTCTCTTGCGGTTGGCATGGAGTCCTTCTACTTCAACACCTACCTCAGCACCGTGAGCTGTATCGCGGTAAACATCGGATGAATGCATCAGAGCCTTGGTAGGGATGCAGCCTCTGTTCAGGCATGTGCCGCCGACTTTGTCCTTCTCAGCGACAGCAACCTTCATACCGAGTTCCTGTGCATAGAATGCTGCTTCATATCCTCCCGGACCTGCTCCGATGATAAGGAGATCATACTGGAAATCACTCATTATAGTTCTTCCTTTCTTGATTAATAAGCTGATATACGGATCCGCTCTCCTGCAAGACCGGAGCATCAGGATCCTTTGTTATCATATATGAATCTCTTGCCCTTAACGTATCTATTTTCTCAATTAAACACGCCCCGTGTCAATACTGAAAGGGGCGCATTTTGTTATTGTATTAACAAATAAGCAGAACTGTGGTTAGCTGATGGTTCCTGCAAGCAGGTGATCACTCTACTGATGAAGCGATAAGCTCGAGTATCTCGTATCCGGCTGCGGAAGCGCCCTGCGGGAGCCTCAGTCCGAGTATCTCGGATGCGTCGTACCTGCAGCCGGGCAGCAGCTCTTCTATCTGAGGGAAGAGGTCGGTCTCGAGGGAGTCCGAGTACAGGCGGCATGAGTCTATGTACTCTCCGCGCATGTCGAGCTGGATCTCGACTCCTCCCCAGTCAAAACGGTGTTCTATCACCTTGCTGAACGGTATCCTGGTGCCGAGACGCCACTCTTCGGATGCGTATTTATCCTTAAGCTCCTGAGGTATCTCCGGCAGCTCTGCCTGAACGGCGCTGCAGCCGTACTCTCTTTCAGCTGCTCTTACGAGCGCGTCCTGCATCTCGCGGACAGCCTTCTTCGTACGAGTCTTCTCAGACGTTTTGCCCGCAGGACCGCATATCTTCTTAAGGCGGTCTTCAGGGATCTGGTCCATAAGGTTGGTCACGCGGGACTTCACGGATGCGACGCCCTTGGACTGCAGCTTGGACTCGGAGACGTTGAGATATCTCGGCAGATCATCGCCGGAAACGTTCATCATGATAGTTCCGTGGTGATAGTTGAAGCCGTGTGAAGAGTAGTAGGCGTGGCCTGAGAACTTCTTGCCGTCGGCTGTAAGGTCATTGCGGCCGGTCTTCTCGGCGCTGATGCCCATAAGCCTGCAGGCAAGAAGAATGACATCAGTCTGTCTGCTGATATCGTAAAGACCGTCGCGGGCGATGAATGTAAAATTCAGGTTGCCCATGTCGTGGTAAACGGCACCGCCGCCGGACATGCGTCTTGCGAGGTATACGCCGTCTGCCTTGATCTGCTCGACATTGCACTCGCGCCATGGATTCTGGTTCTTTCCGATGACGACTGTGTGCGCGTTCTGCCACAGGAAGAGTATCATCTCGTCTTCTTCGGCATGGAAGGTGAGATATTCCTCAGCTGCGAGATTGTCGTACGGATTGGTGCAGTCGGTTCTGATTACTGTTAGTTTCATAATTGATCAAAGTGTTCTCTTAAGTGATATCGTATTTGCCTAATATAGCATTCATCACAGATAACTGCAACCTTCGGATGGTTTAGTCAGCTGTAACAACAGATAAGGGGCGACATGAAATCATATCGCCCCTTCTTTCTGAATTGTGGATATGCCGCGGTGCCTAGAACTCGTATCTCAGATGCGGTTCTCTTGCAGCCTTGGTGTCATCAAGTCTCAGTACCGGTGTGGTCTGAGGTGCCATCTGTACGCTCTCAGGCGCATTGAAGATCCTCTCGTAGATCTCGCGGAATGCCTTGATGGCTTCGTCCAGAGTCTCCTTCGTCTCTGTCTCTGTAGGCTCGATCATGAGAGCCTCGTGAACGATCAGAGGGAAGTAGATTGTAGGCGGATGGATGCCGTAATCGAGGAGTGCCTTCGCAACGTCCAGAGCAGAAACGTGAGTCTTTCTGTAGATCGGATCGAGGCCGATTACGAACTCATGCATGCATGTGGTATCGAATGCGATAGGATAGAGATCCTTGAGCTTCTCCTGCATGTAGTTAGCGTTCAGTACAGCGTTCTCTGCAAGTGTGTGTACATCCTTGCCGATGGTCAGGAGGTATGCGTATGCCTTGACCATTACGAGGAAGTTGCCGTAGAAGCCTGTCATGTTGCCGATGGACTTCTCAGCTCTTACGTACTCGCCATCCTTGCAAACGAGGCCAGGTGCGAACGGTGCAAGGAAATCCTTGTATGCGCATGGGCCGCTGCCAGGACCGCCGCCGCCGTGAGGTGTCGAGAATGTCTTGTGCAGGTTCATGTGGATTACGTCGAATCCGATGTCTGCAGGACGTACGATACCGATTACAGCGTTCAGGTTAGCTCCGTCATAGTAGCAGAGTCCGCCTGCTTCGTGGACGAGTCTTGTGATCTCCATGATGTTAGGGTCAAAGAGACCTACTGTGTTAGGGTTAGTCAGCATCAGGCCGGCTGTCTTAGGTCCGAGGTGAGCCTTGAGGTCGTCAAGGTCAACTGTACCGCTCTCGTTCGACTTGATAACTACTGTCTTGTAACCTGCCATCGTTGCAGAAGCAGGGTTGGTACCGTGTGCAGCATCAGGTACGAGGATCTCGCTTCTCTCGGTATCACCTCTGTCGGTGTGATAAGCCTTGATCAGAAGGAGTCCTGTGAACTCGCCGTGAGCACCTGCTGCAGGCTGGAATGTAACGCCGTCCATGCCTGTGATCTCGCAGAGCATCTTTTCGAGGTCAGCGATAAGTGCGTTGGCGCCTTCTACTGTATGTGCCGGCTGGAGAGGATGGAGTTTTGCAAAACCAGGGAGGTTTGCCATCTTCTCATTGATTCTAGGGTTGTGCTTCATTGTGCAGGAGCCGAGAGGATAGAATCCGTCGTTGACTCCGTGCGCTCTCTTGGCAAGAGCTGTGTAGTGTCTGCCCATCTCGTTCTCAGAGATTTCAGGAAGATGTACTTCAGCCTTGCGGAGCTTGTCCTCAGCAGGAAGTGCTACAGGTACATCGCATGCAGGGAAGATATCTTGTCCTCTGCCAGGAATGCTCTTCTCGAATATTAACTTCATCTTAGAACACCTCCTTTGCAATAGCTATGACTTCATCGATATCTTCTTTGCTGTTGAGCTCTGTGCAGCACCACAGGATACAGTCGGTGTCGCAGTCATTGTCGCAGCAGCCGCAGCAGACCTTGAGTCCGCCGAGGATGCCCTTCTCTTCGAGAGCTGCGAGCAGCTTGTCTGCGTCAGGGCATGTAGTTGTGAACTCGTTCCAGAACTCGCCCTCGAAGCAGCGCTTCATACCGATCTTCTCGAGCTCAGCTGCCATGTAGTGAGCCTTGGATGAGCAGAGTGTTGCGACCTGCTCGAATCCCTTAGGGCCTATGGTCGACAGATAGATGCCTGCACGGAGTGCGCACCATGCCTCGTTGGAGCAAACGTTGGAGCTTGCCTTCTCACGACGGATGTGCTGCTCTCTTGCCTGGATGGTGAGGACGAATCCTCTGTCTCCTCTGGTATCTACGGTCTCACCGATAAGTCTTCCAGGGATCTGACGCATGTTCTCCTGCTTAGTAGCAAGAAGTCCGAGGTAAGGTCCGCCGAATTCAAGGCCGAGGCCGAGAGGCTGTCCTTCACCTACTGCGATGTCAGCGCCGATCTCGCCAGGGTTCTTGAGAACGCCCAGTGAAAGCGGATGAGCATACATGATGAACTTAGCGCATGCATCGTGAGTTATCTGGCAGAGTTCTTCTGCATCCTCAACGATGCCGTAGAAGTTAGGATACTGCATCAGGAAACATGATGCTGCAGGATCCTCAGCGAGTGCAGCCTTGAGTGCGTCCTTGTCGGTAACTCCGTCCTTTGCAGGAATGACGACTACCTTGCTGCCTCTTCCGAAGGAATAAGTGTTGATTACTGTGAGAATTCTCTCGTCGATCGCTCCGGATACATAGATGGTGCTGTGCTTTCTGTCTTTGCACATCCAGCATGCCTCTGCTGCTGCGGAAGCTCCGTCATACAGTGAAGCGTTAGCAATGTCCATGCCCATGATCTCAGCTATCATTGTCTGATACTCGAAGATCGACTGGAGGATACCCTGGCTGATCTCAGCCTGGTACGGTGTGTAAGCCGTAAGGAATTCTTCCTTGTTGGCAATTGCGTCGACAGCGGATGGTACATAGTGGTTGTACGCACCTGCGCCGCGGAAGATCGAACGGAAAATGACGTTCTTGTCAGCCAGTCCCTCGATAGCGCGGTCAACTTCGATCTCGGACTTGCCCTCAGGCAGGTTGAGCTCGCCTTTTACCTTGGCTTCTGCAGGGATGACTTTAAAGAGGTCGTCGAAATCCTTGTATCCGATCTCGTTGAGCATCTTAAGCTGCTCTTCCCTTGTGTTAGGAATAAAAGTGCCCAATTTTGTCTTCCTCCTTACAAATGCAAAAGAGCCGCTGCGTTGCGGCCTGGACGACCGGAAGCGTCGCGGCTCAACGTATTAAAATCGTCGAATGCTACTGTCTGAGGTGTTATTATCCTCTGTACTCATCGTATTCGTCAGCGCTGAGAAGCTCAACTGTCTCAGAGATGTTTCCAACCTTGACGAACCATGCGCCGTAAGGATCGCTGTTGATGAGCGAAGCGTCATCGAGGATGTCCTCGTTAACTTCGAGAACTTCTCCGGAAATCGGGGAGTAAACGTCAGCTACAGCTTTAACAGACTCAACATCACCAAAAGGCTCGCCTGCTACGACCTCATCGCCTACCTCAGGAAGGTTAACGAATACGAGGTCTCCGAGCTCGCTCTGAGCGTAATCTGTAATGCCTACATAAGCATCATCCCCATCATAACGGAGCCATTCATCGTCTCTTGAGTACTTCAGTTCTTTTGGGTCAATCATTGCCTTAATCTCCTTTTTTCTCCTTACTATTTGTTCTATATTTCTATAGAAAATGCAATTAAATCAGGAATGAAACCTGATACACTTTTATAATAGCACCGCAGAAAAAAAGCGTCAATAAATCCGGTGTTAGTTAGAGACGTATCAATGATAAGAATGACCGCGGGAACGACTGCCTGCGTGACATGTAATTGTCAATGGGGTATACTAGAGCCATGAATATCGAATGGTGGATGCTCGACGGAGTTGTCGGGCTGATACTCCTGGTCGCTGTAATACGGGGAGCTGCCAGGGGCATAGGGGATACGGTACTGAGACTTCTCGGACTCGCTGCAGGGTTCGGGCTCAGTTTTATGTACTCGGGCAAAGTGGCCGACTATCTTTCCGTCTCTCCCGTGCAGGACAAGATCCATAATCATATGTACCTTATGATCAGGGACAATATAATGGGCGGTGCAGATGCGCCTGAACCGGGGGATGCCGCTTCGACGGAGATAATCAATAATTTTGTCGGAAACACACCGCAGACGGATCCGTATACCGAGGCTATGCCTAAGACCCTGAGCGGGGTCGTCAGCGATCTTGCGGACAAAACGGCAAATGCCGCCGCGTCGAGGATGACCGACATATGCATAAGCATTTTGTCCGTGATAGTCATACTGCTGGCGGTATGGCTGATAATGACTCTGATCCGCCTCATCTATAAGCACGGGCGCAAGAACTCCGTGCTGCTGAGACTGTCGGACAGGATCGTCGGAATGGCATTCGGAGTGGTGAGAGGCCTGATTCTTTCGTTCGTTGCGTGCGCCGCCCTGATACCTGCGGCAACTCTGTTCGCGCCTGACAAGGTGCCTCAGATACTGAGTGCGATGCAGCAGACGTATATTGCCGGGACGCTGTATGATATCAACCCGGTGATGCTGATCGTGCAGCACTTCCTGTTGTAGGGTGCGGGCGCAGAGACACTACCGGTGCCGGATGTTCGCAGAGTGCACATATATTAAGGAACACAAGTCTCCCGCAAAGGGCAATGTCATTAAGTTAATGGCAAAATAGAATCAACTGGGAACTGCAATTCAAGCAGGTCCCAGTTTTTCTTTGTATTAATACAGGTTTTGAAGGCAAGAAGATGCCTGTAGTATCGACAGCAAGTTATTTCAGCGCACTTCAAGCCCGCCCATCCTGGATCTGCCCCAGCATGTACGCTGTGATAGTTTTCTCTATGGCAATGTCTTAAAACTATGCTATTCTATAGGTGAAGTTGATTGCAGCGCCTTTGCTTTGTTTAGACAAGTGACGCTCATATTTCCGATTTGGCCGAATCGGAACAATATATTTTGCAATCAATGATTCAACATCCGGCGGATGCATTTTTTCAGAAAGAAATTTCCTGCATATATGAACAGCGGCAGAGAAATTGACCTTGTATGTATGTTTACGTTTTGACTCGTGAACGATCACCTGGGCAGTGATCCATTCCGTGAAGTTGTAGACGATAAGAGCTGCATACACTTCCTGAAAGATGCATTCTGCTTTTTTTGAGTGAAAATGCAACATCCCCACCGTATATTTAAGGCTTCTGAAGGAAGTCTCTATCCCCCAGCGTAAGGCATACAGCTCCTTTAATCTTTCAGAAGGATATTGATCCGCAGGCAGGTTTGTGATCAAAGTTTCCAACAGATCATCAGATATCCTTACCCGTACTATCCTGTACTCGAGATTGTAAAAGACAGTCTTTGTTCCGTAAGTTCCCGTTAACAGCGGAAGATAGTCGAAGTTCATATTTTTGGGGACATACCTGTAGTGGTTCTTGTCTTTGCACAGTTCTTTAACTTCATTCGTGGAGCTTCGAGTCAGGTTCATGGAGATCTCAAGATCGAATTCGTCATCGGCAGGCAGGTCTAACCCGCTTACAATTCCGTTTTTTCCATCTTTTATACGAGCAAGATAGAACCAGCCTCTTTCATGGATATGCGCAAAAGTGTTATACGATTCATAACCACGGTCGACGATGACAAGAGCCTTTTCGATTGGCGATGATTCTGCCAGTTCAATCAGGGCTTTGTGTTCATTCTGCTTTCGACTCTTTTGGATGACCGCATCTAAATATGTCCTTTGAAGCAGGTCGTAAAGAGCATTCAGGTGGATCAGATTATACGGCTTTTGGCCATTTACGCCCGGATAGAATGAATCCTCATCATCAGGATTCATCGGCATCTGGATATCCGAGCCGTCTACAGCAAGGATACGAAGTCCGTTTTCTGTTTCTGGTTGCTCCATATTCTCCATCTGGGAGTTGAAGTTGATCAGCAACGATCTGAATGCCTCCGGTTTCAGCTTGTCTCTCATCTGTACGACCGCGGATGAGGATACGATAGATTTCTCATTGGAAAAGAAATCTATTATCTCACTCGTTAAAGGTCCTCCGCGCATATTGAGGATAAAAGAGATCAGTGTACAAAAGGGCAATTTCCTTTTTCTCGTAAAATCCCGCCCCGGACTGCGACAATAAAGTTCCGGATGTTCGGATAGCTTTTGGATCTGTTTGACCAGAGATCGTTTTACACATGCTGCGTCCATTTCGGCACCTCCTTTCAAGCGTGTGTCCTAGCTCTGATCAAAAGGCCGCTTTTATTGGCTTTGATATATGGCCAATAAAAGCGGCCGCACAAATCGGCCGGCGAGTCAAGGGTATTACAAAAAATTTTAGCGCGCACCCTGGGGCGGGTGTAAAGCGGGGCGGGATAGAAAGCGCGCGATCAAGAAAAAAATACCCCCTCACCATTTCTGGTGAGAGAGTATCTCTTAGTCATCTTAACTTAATGACATTGCCCGCAAAGGGGGACTTTTTGCTTGTTATTGTTGATAATCCCGACAGCCTTGTGATACAATACTACGGCTATGGTTTTTGATGAGTCAGTACGTTCAGACGACGAATTATTCATGCGCGAAGCACTGCTCGAAGCTGAGCAGGCTGCCCTCGCAGGAGAGGTGCCGGTTGGCGCGCTCGTAGTCAGGGACGGAGAGATCATCAGCAGGGCACACAATCTGGTGGAGACCATGAAGAGCTCATCGGCACACGCCGAGATGCTGGCTCTTGCAGCCGCCGAGGAGAAGCTCGGGGCAAAATGGCTGACGGGATGCACCGTATATGTGACGCTTGAACCGTGCAGCATGTGCGCCGGGGCTATGGTGCTTGCGAGGGTATCAAGGCTCGTCATCGGGGCGATGGATCCCAAGGCGGGGGCATGCGGCTCGGTGGTCAGCATTGCGGCCAATGACAGTCTCAATCACCGGATAGAAATAACGGCAGGCGTCCTCGGTGAGGAATGCAGCCGGCAGCTTAAGGAATTCTTCCGCGCAAAGCGGGATAAGCAATAACAATAACGGAGGAAACAGTTAATGAAGAGGAGCACACTGATCGCGCTGCTCGCGGCAGTTATGGTAATGGCAGGATCAGTCTTCAGCTTTGCAGCTGACGGACTTACACTGGTATCGTCCTATCCTGAGGACGGACAGACCAACACTTCGATGGAGAACCTGGGCGTCAAGCTGACATTCAGCAATCCTATCAATTCAGACGAAGCCAGGAAGATCGACGAATCCAAGTTCAGCATCGTTGATGAAGAGGGTGAGAAGGTACCTGTTAAGGTTCTCTTCAGTGACAAGAATGACGGGCTGGTGCTCGTAGTTGCAGACGTCGATGAGGGGTTCATCGCCAAGAACAACTGCGAATATACACTGACGATCGATGCCGGTCTTGTGGACAACGATGGAAACGAACTTGCCAAGGCACAGACTGTAAGCTTCAGGACATACAACCAGAGAGTCAACAACATGGTCAACATGGCTATGATGTTCATCATGTTCGGCGGTATCATGTTCCTGACTATGCGCCAGAACAAGCAGAAGGAAGAAGAAGCCCAGGATAAGAAGGAAGAGCCTAAGGAAGCTTTCAATCCTTACAGAGAGGCTAAGAGGACAGGAAAGTCCGTTGAAGAGGTCAAGGCTGAGCAGGCTAAGAAGGAAGAGAAGGAAGCCAAGAGAAAGGCCCGCAAGAAGAAAAAGGACGAGGCTCCTGCTGAGAAGAAGATTGAGAACTGCGCTCAGTATCTGAACAATGTATATCACGTTCACGCTCCTGCTCCGGTCAACAAGGCTGACAGATCTATGAATGCCCTGATCGCAATGCGCAAGGAAGAGGCAAGAGCAGAGAAGGCTGAGAAGGCAGCAAGAGAAGCTGCAAAGAAGAGAAAGAGAAAATAACGCATGAAGCGCGGCACGAAGCTCTGCGCAGATCGTAAAGGCAAAAGCGGGGAGCGGAATGCTCCCCGTTATTTATAGGAAGAGAGGATCCGGCGCCGGGATGACAGAACAGGCGGAACGATCATGAATGAAATCACTCTGAACGCATACGCGAAGATCAACCTGTCCCTCGTTGTGACAGGAAAGAGGCCGGACGGATATCACAATATCCGGTCGCTGATGCAGGGAATCGGCCTCTGGGATGTGATTAAAATAACAAAATGTCCTGAAAATGGAACAAAATACAATTTGCCTCATTGCACAATCGGCGGCATTGATGTATATTTATGTACGGATGTTGAAACAATCCCGATGGATATGAGCAATCTTGCGCTCAGGGGCATAGCCGCCGTGCTTGATGCCTGCGGCAGCGGCCGGGACGGATCCGGCACCGGCACAGCAGACACTGTTTCTGCTCTGGTGGTGGATATCGAAAAGAAGCTGCCGGTGGCTGCGGGGATAGCAGGAGGCAGCGGTAATGCAGCTGCGTGCATGCTCGGAATGAATGCTCTTCTGGGCAGCCCGATGAGTCTCAGGGAACTGATGGAGGCCGGTGCCGGCGTAGGCGCCGATGTCCCGTTCTCTCTGATGATGAATGCAAGGCGCAATGACGGGACGCTCGCCGGGCTGAGGGGACTGGAGGAGGCGAGCACCGCCGCGTGGATCGGCGGGATCGGCGACATCGTGGATCCGGCTGAGCCGCGTATGTATTACACAGTGATGGCCAATCCGGGAATCTCTGTTTCAACAAAGGCTGCCTACGAGGCGATCGATGCAATCATCGGAGCACAGGGCAGGGAGACAGATGAGTATCCGCTCTTCGTCAATGATCTTGAGAGCTACACTCTCAGGGATTATCCGGAGGCGGCAAGACTCAGGACTGTCATGCAGGAGCAGCTTGACGCAGACATCGTGATGATGAGCGGCAGCGGACCGACTATGATCGCATATTACGGAGACCGCGGCAGAGCGGAAAAAGGTTTTGCCCGCATGGAGAAGATCTGCGGAAGCGAACCCGGCTGGAGGACCTGGCTGACAGTTACAGGAGAATAGAACCGTACATCTGTTGTCAGAGGATGACAGATACAGCTTGCAGATATTACGTGAAGGCCCCCTCAAACACCTAAGGAGATGAACCTATGATGGAGATCCAACTGAAAGTACAGAAACCGCTTAAAGATCTGGTATATCTTGAGCTGAAGCACAAGATCCTTACTGGTGAGATAGTATCACAGACAAGGCTGATGGAGATCGATCTGTCTGAGAAGATGAATGTCAGCAGAACGCCTATCAGAGAGGCTATCAAGAGACTGGCTGATGATGGTCTGGTCAAGGTAGAGCCGAGAAGAGGCGCTTATGTTGCCAACATCTCGATCAAGGATATGCTCGATGTCTTCGAGGTAAGAGAGGACATGGAGGGCTTTGCAGCCAAGCTTGCAGCTGAGAGGATCACCGATGAGGAGAAGGCTGAGCTGCGTCAGATAGCAGCTGAGTATGATGAAGCGCTCAGAGCAGGCAACAAGGAGACTATCATCGAGCTTGATGAGAAGTTCCACAACTTCATCGTCGTGTGCAGCGGCAACGAGACACTCAGCGAGCTGGTCAAGTATGTTCAGGAGCTCTCACTGAGATTCAGGTATCTGTACTACAACGACTATTCGCTGTATGAATCCACCGCAGAGCAGCACACCAGGATCATGGAAGCCATCAATAACGGCAGATCTGAAGAGGCGAGATTCGAGGCTGACGCTCACGTCAAGGCTCTCAAGGAATTCGTCTTTGAGCTAGGCAAGAAGATGAAGGCCATGGGTGATACAGAATAGGGAATAAGAATCAAAGGCTGAACTCGGTATCTGAGCTCAGCCTTTTTTATGACAATGGGGACGGTTCTCATTGTCATCATATTATCTGCAGAAATGAAAAGGTGCTGTCCCTGCGGGCAGCACCTTTCTGGTTGTTCTAGAGATTGGAGTCTGTGTATTCCTCGAGCTCGGTCTTGATCTCGATCTCCTGTCCGCTTCTGCTGACTACGATCGTGACAACATCACCGGCTTTGTGCTTCTTGACTGCAGCTACGAACTGCTGTGATGAATTGATCTCTTCACCGTCAAGAGAAACGATGCGGTCCTCAGACTGGAAGCCGGCCTTCTTTGCGTTCTCGCCGGTTACCTGAGTGATGTATACGCCTGCTGATTCAAGCTGGTAGTAACGCGCACTGTCTTCGGATACATCTGCGATAGTGACACCGACGACAGGTCTTGTCGTTACATTACCGTTCTCGATAATGTCGTCTATATCATCAACGACTGAGTTGATAGGGAGCGCGAATGCGAGTCCCTCGATGCCGACACCGGAACTCTTGGCGTCTACGATACCGATCAGCTCCCCCTTGCTGTTGAAGAGTCCGCCGCCGGAGTTTCCGCCGTTGACCGCTGCGTCAGTCTGCATCAGAGAAAGTGTGCGGCCTTCGATCGTAAGGTTTCTGTCAAGCGCGCTGATGATTCCCGTTGTAGCTGTACCGCCGAGCTGACCGAGCGGGTTACCGATAGCAACTGCCGTATCACCGACCTCAACTGTGCTGCTGTCGCCCACCTTTGCAGGTTTCAGGTCAGAGGCGTTGATCTTGATGACGGCGATATCCATGTCGTTGTTTCCGCCTACGATGGAAGCAGGGTAAGTCTCGCCGTTGTGGAGTGTTACCTGCACCTTATTGGCGCCCTGTATTACGTGGTAGTTCGTCACTATATATCCGTCTTTGCTGTAAATGACGCCTGAACCGGCACCTTCGACCGGCTGCATCTGACCGAAGTAGCCCTGAGCTGTTCCGGAAACAAGGATCTCAACTACGGAGTCGGCGTTCATGTCAACGATCTCGGAAATGGTGAGGTCGCTGCCGGTAGCTTCGCTGATGGACTTGGATGATGATCCGCCGCCTGCCGCAGGTGAGGAGCTGCTTCCCGTGCTTCCGCTGTTGAGAGCCCCGCCTATGAGAGCGCCGAGTACCGAACTGACGAGCATTGTCAGCACCATGCACACCGCAAGGGCACCCTTGGTGACATATCTCGGGTCACGGGCAGGCCTGCTGTAGGTCTGCACATGGCTGTCTGCAGGTTCTGCGCGGTGATATACCTCTTCTGCAGTACCGGCATTTTCTCCTGCTGCATTGCAGGCATCCTCTTCAGCCTTTTCAGCCTGATATCTTCCGGTGTAGGACTTGTAATCTTCAAGATAGCGGTCGGCCGGCTCTGCCGGTTCACTTCTGTGAGGAACCTCTTCGGCTTCCACATCTTTAGGAACATCCACATCAACGGTGAATTCGTTTTGCCCGGAAACGATCCCGCTGTTCTGCGATACCTTTTCAGGTTCCGGATCATCTCCGAAAGTTACGATTGTTCTGTCTTTTTCATCCATAATATATATCCTCTGTGCGGCCGGCGATCTCTGGCCGCAGCCTCCTTTCATTTACCTTTTCAGAATCTGCGGCAGTACAGTCTCAATGCAAAGCAGCAAAGAGTTTCCTGCAGCTGTATTCTCCGACAAGTTCCTTAAACTGACTTTAAAACTTCAGTAGTCTGTTCGGCCCGGATAATATCCACATAATTGTACACCAAATATGATAATCGTGGAATATGTCATTAGCGTGTTGCAGATGATCAAAGGCGTAATAATGTTGGTTTACGGCCTGTATTATCCTATGATTGTCGGATTTCTATCGGGGCGGAGTTGCTTTAACATAGTATCAGATTCAGATGGAGTGGATCGGATACAGATATTCCGGATATAAAAAAGGAGGATTATTATGGCACTTTCATTAGATTCCAAGATCAAGGACATCATGAGATCACCTGAGGGCAAGGCTGTTATGGAAAAGTGGGCACCTGGTTCAACATCAGATCCAAGAATGAAGCTGGTAGGCGCACTGACATACCGCAAGCTGCTGAGCTATCCTGAATCAGCTGAGGTAGCTGTTCATGCAGATGAAATCGATGCAGAACTGAAGGCGTGCTCAAGATAATATAGCAATAAAAGAAGAGGGCTTCGCATCCGGCTGTTAACATGAGCCGGTGCGGGCCCTTTTTTCGTGTGTTCATGTCAGTTTGATCTCATGAGTTCCTCGATGCTCATAGCCTTGAGAAGGATCTCAAGCTGAAGCCTTCTGTCAGAATCCCGGAGATCTATCCCGAGTTCCCGTTCGATCCTTGATATGCGGTCTATGAGTGTTGAACGGTGAATATACAGGCGTTTTGCTGTAGCGGTATATGACATGTTCTCCTCCAGAAAGGCTGTAAGTGTCTGAAGGTATGAGATGCCGCCATCCTTGTCGTGTTCAAGAAGTGAGGCAAAACCTGCCGGATAGTACGCTTCAGGAGGAAGCCCGCCAAGAGAGTTGATGACCATTTCCGTAAGTGCGTAGCTCTCAAAATAGAAAAGCGTTCCCTGAGGAGCCAGCAAGGTTCCGTTTTCGGAAGCGGACCTTGCCTGAAGATAGTAGACGCGGATGCTGAAAATATCTGAAAACTCATTGGATATGCCCGCGTACATTCCCATCTGTTCAGCAAGATGACGGAGCTTCTCATTCAGCACAGGGAGGTATTCTGACGGCTGGTCCTGGGCGGCAGAACAGAGCCTGCCTGTATTGATAAATGCAAGGACAGCATTGTCATGTATGAAAGCCGGGGAATCAGCAAAGGTGTCCTCGAGTATGTCACAGATGTATGAAAGAGGAAGCTGGTTGTTCATTCTGTTGAACCGGAGATACACGCATCTGTATACAGTCATTCTGTTGGAGCTGTTAATGAGCAGTCTCTGCGAATAGGAAAGAGGCTGCTCTTCGACCAGATTCTGCATCGCCTTACGAATCGAGGAATCCGGATCATAAAGAACGGAAGGGTTTCGCTCCATGGCGGTCTGAAGGCACTTTGCAAGAAACTCGGCAAGTGCACTGTCTCCATCAGAGAAATCATCGTTTTCATATGCAACAACCAGACAACCGATATACTGGTCATACTTGCTGAAAAGATTGACACAGAGGGACCTGTTGCCATAGATGTTGACCTTTAATGCGCTTTTTTCATTGGTTCTGAGGTCTGATGCTGACAGGAATTTTGACAGGGATTCAGCGTTAAGCGTTCCGGTCCCGGTGCTTGCCCATGCCGACTCCTGGAATGCGGCCGTGCTTGTGACCACTTTGAATGATTTGTCCAGCAGATACAGCGGCCGCCCGAATATCTCTGATGAATCGGACAACAGCTTTTCTGCATCAGGAGATGAGATAAGATCATTCAGCAGAGTATTCTCCCAGCTGTCGTACTTGTCGTAAATGCTCTGCAGCAGCTGGTAAACCTTGAAGAAGTCACTCCTGCTTTTTATTGTAATGAGGCACAGATTATCTCTGTAATGATTCAGAGTAAAATTCTCGCCGATACAGACGAGAACACAGTCTTCCTGTATGCGCGGCCGCTGGGGAAGGTGTTCGACCGTTGCGAGGTAGAGATGTCCGGACTGAAATACGAACTCACTCTCCATGTAGAATTCAGGACGGGATATTGTAAGGGATTCATTCCTCGGACCGGAGATATCCGCGTTATAGTGACGCGTGAGTTCCCTGTATATGATATCTGCGTTGAGCTTCATGGGTAACACTCCTTGTTCTGTACCGTCAAAATGTAGGACTCTTGTTAATAATAATAGCAAAAAAGACGGGCCGGCGGGAGCATTTTAGCGCGAAATATTAAATCCCCATCAACTTCGCTGTAACAGGCTCCCTGATACCGACATAAAGTGGACAGAAGGCCTCAAAAAACCTCCGATTGTTGTATTATCGCAGGCCCGCAGCTTCAAGTAATATATCAGTGTCAACAATATTATAAAGAGGAAGTAGGTCAAAGGAGGGACTCTATTATGGCTTTCACAGAATCTGATAAAGCAATGCTTGAGGGTTATATCGCATCCGCCCGTCCGTTTGCCGACATGTTCTCGGTAAAGGATAAGGTAGCACTTGTAACCGGAGGATCATCCGGACTTGGATTTGATATCACGCTCAGACTCCTTCAGGGAGGTGCCAAGGTAGTTATCGCATCCAACTCCAGGATCGAGGAAGAGGCATCCATGCCGCTGTTCGCTGAGCAGGGCTTCGGAGATGATGTAAAGTTCTGCTTCACAGATGTAAGAGAGGAAGCAGACGTTGAGAAGCTGGTAGCATACACAGTTGACACTTTTGGCTCGCTGGATATTTTCGTCAACAGCGCTGCGATCTGGAATTATGCAAAAGTCTATGATCTGCCTAAGGAAGACCTCCAGCTGGTATTCGAAACCAACGTATACGGTGCTTTCTACGGAGTAAAGCATGTAAGCAAGTACATGAAGGAACACGGCATCGCGGGCAAGATCGTGCTGATCTCTTCAAACAGCCCGATAATGCCGTATCCGGTATTCGGAGGATATCCGCACTATGCATCAAGCAAGGCGGCTGTCATGGGTCTTGTGACAGAGGCGGCCAAGGAGCTCAAGAGATACGGGATCATGATCAACAGCATTGCACCGGGCGGAATGGTCACACCGGGCGCGGCAGGAAACCTCGCGAGCGAGCTTATCACTGAAGAGCAGCAGGATGAATTCTATGAAGAACTGATGGTATGGCAGGTAGACGGTCAGCTTCCTGTAGATCAGGTCGGAATGATGGCTTATACATTCTGCACCCCGGTAGCAGACGGGATCACAGGCGAGACCATCGTTGTAGACGGCGGCGCGACACACAATATCGTTAAGTACCAGGCTGCTATCGATGCATTCCCTGAGGAAGAATAGAGAGGTGGAAAACATGGGCAAAAAAATAGATGGAAGAATACCTCAGAATTCCGGCGACGGTGCCGGTTTCAAGCAGTACAATGCAGTACAGTCACCATGGAACAAGCTTATGTCTTATCAGGATGCGCTCCACTATGCATCCAGATTCGAATCTGTCCTGAGTGCTGCTGTAGCTCAGGCATACAGGATCATCATTCCTGATTATGCTACAAGAGCATCCGAAATGTGCAAGGAAGCATATGGAAGACTGCTCTATACAGGAATGAACTATCCTAATGATGACGGATTCGGCATCCATCCTTTCATGTGCGGATCATATCCGGGCGCACTTATCGGAGACAAGGGCGATGATGCTCTTCTGATGTGCGGAAGATGTCAGGATTTCGGAACATACAGATGCGAGAAGGAACTCGATGTCTGTGACTGGGATATCTGCGGCTCTGAGCTCTGCCGTGCAACGACCATGTCTCTTCAGGGACAGGCAGACGCGACTGCAAGCAGACACCGCAAGGGCCACAAGCTCGACTACATGATGGTAGAAGCCAAGGGCTGCGGGGACAGACACTGCAGGATCATCGCAGAGAACAGAGAAAAATACCCTGCACCTGATCATGAACTGTGGGAGTCGTTCGGACCGGCAGTTTCCGATGATTATAAGAAATACACCGAGGAAGAGGACTGCGTATCCGAATCCATGATGTTCAGGGAAGAGTGTAATTACCGTTTTGTCAACGGAACCAACAACGAGACGGATTCATCGAATCAGATGGTCAATATGTCAACAGCTGCTTCCCTGTATCTGCTGCCTGCGATCGACAATGCTGTAAAGCTCGAGTACACAACTGCGGAGAATGCTGAATGGATCAAGAAGTGCGTACTTGAAGCTGCAGGCAAAGCGATGTTCGGTGAGAGATACGCGATCAGAGCATGCAGAGAGTGGCTCGGCGTACCTGACAGCATCGGAGAAGACGGCAGAGTCCTCGGCGGAGTTATCGAGATGCTGCTGCAGTCGCTGGTATGCGGCTATGAGATCGAAGCCTTCAACAAAGATGAGGTCATCTATGTAATCAACAGAGGAGATCTTGCGATCACAGGAACGCAGTCCCTGTGTGAGGCTCATCTGTACATGTGGAACGGCATGGTCAAGACTCTGGTCAATGCTATGTGGTCCGTATGGGAAGAGGATTCTCCTAAGGGCAAGATGAGAATCAGGATCGGTAAGAAGATTGACAAGTTCATGTAAGGAGGGCTGCGATGAATAAGAATATTTTTGCACATGACGAATGGAAACGTTCAGAGCACATGGCAGTCAGGGAGTGTGTGGGATATTATCTGTTCACTCACCAGATCATGGAGGTTACCGGACCGGATGCCTGCAGATTCCTGGATTACATGTATCCGAACAATATAGCGAACCTTGCTGTCGGCAGGGACAGATATACCACGATGCTCAATGATGACGGAGAGATAATCGATGACGTTGTTATCATGAGACTCGAAGAGGAGAAATACTGGGTATCCACACTTTACGGAACACAGGCAGATGACTGGTTCTATTTCCACTCGGAGGATTACGACCTGGATGCAAGCGAGATCACCGATGAGTGGCACATGTTCGCAGTACAGGGACCAAAGTCGAAGGATGTCATGAACAGCATTCTGGAAGGGAATGTCGATGATCTGAAGTTCTTCATGCATAAGTGGGATAAGCTCGGCGAAGCGGAAGTGCTTGTAAACCGCGGCGGATTCACAGGAGAGAAGTTCGGATACGAAGTATACTGCACCGCTGATGATGCAGATGCAGTACAGGACGCGATCGATGCAGCGGTCAGGGCAGCAGGCGGAAAGGAAGTTACAGAGTTCCAGGTATTTGCATGGACACTTCCTACTGAGGCGGGGTTCTATTACATGAGAGATCTCGGCCACACCAATCCGTTTGAAGTCGGACTTGAGAAGAACATCAACTGGGACAAGGACTTCATCGGAAAGGCTGCACTTGAGAAAGTAAGAGAGAACGGACCTGCAAGAGAAATGGTCGGATTTGAAGTCTGTGATGAATGCGAGGACTTCTATATCACATCCAAGCAGTATGGCGGGCCGGGAGAGCCGGTCTATATCGACGGTGAAGAAATCGGCCGTGTATCCAAGCTGGTATATTCATACGTAAAGAATGTAAACAACGGATATATCCTTGCGAAGAAGGGTGCGCTTCATATCGGTGATAAGATCAAGATCCACGGATATGACTGCGTGATCACGGAAAAGAAGTGGCTGTAATACTGACGAAATAAGAATAACTCCGTTCCGTTCAGATTTCTGTCCGGAGCGGAGTTGCTTTTATTATGGTGTCTGGGGAAAATGTACGGAATGCCTGAACGGCATCTGAGAATGACGAACAGGATTGCGGTTTTTCCTCATGCGGTTCGGAAATTCAGCGTATTACTGAAAAGAAGACAGGATTCATCAAAAAAGGGTCACACTACGTTCTTTTAACCATTGTAAACATCTGATAAGATAAGACCTGCACGGATATGACAATCAATTTATCAGCCTAAGAATGTACCGCAGGAGGGAATGATATGGCATATAAGACAGACATCGAAATCGCACAGGAATGCGAAAAGAAAAAGATCACTGACGTAGCAAAAGTCGCAGGCATCGATGACAAGTATCTCGAGCTGTACGGCAACTACAAGGCCAAGATCGACTTCTCATTCCTTAAGGATAATGCAGATAAAAAGAACGGCAAGCTGATCCTCGTGACAGCTATCACACCTACTCCTGCAGGAGAGGGCAAGACAACAACTTCCGTAGGTCTTACAGACGGACTCCGTGCGATCGGCAAGAATGCGATCGTTGCGCTGAGAGAGCCTTCACTCGGACCTGTATTCGGCATCAAGGGCGGAGCAGCAGGCGGCGGATATGCCCAGGTAGTTCCGATGGAGGACATCAACCTCCACTTCACCGGAGACTTCCACGCTATTGGTGCAGCAAACAACCTGCTTGCAGCAATGCTCGACAACCACATCCAGCAGGGCAACGCTCTCGGTATCGATCCTAAGCAGATCACATGGAAGAGAGCTGTTGACATGAACGACCGTCAGCTCCGCAACATCGTTGACGGACTCGGCGGCAAGGCACAGGGCGTGCCTCGTGAAGACGGTTTTGACATCACAGTAGCATCCGAGGTAATGGCAGTGCTTTGCCTGTCTTCAGATATCACTGACCTCAAGGAAAGATGCGGACGCATCATCGTAGGATATACATACGGCGGAGAGCCTGTAACTGCACACGACCTCAAGGCTGAGGGCGCTATGGCCGCACTCCTGAAGGATGCACTCAAGCCTAACCTCGTACAGACACTTGAAGGAACCCCTGCATTCGTACACGGCGGACCTTTTGCCAACATCGCTCACGGCTGCAACTCAGTTACAGCTACAAGAATGGCTCTCAAGATCGGAGACTACATCGTAACAGAAGCAGGCTTCGCTGCTGACCTCGGAGCTGAGAAGTTCCTCGACATCAAGTGCCGCATGGCAGGTCTCAAGCCTGACGCTGTAGTAATGGTAGCTACAGTAAGAGCTCTCAAGTACCACGGCGGAGTTGCCAAGGCAGACCTCAACGAGGAGAACCTCGAAGCTCTCGAGAAGGGACTTCCTAACCTTCTCCAGCACGTCAGCAACATCAAGGACGTTTACGGACTCCCTTGCGTAGTAGCGATCAACGCTTTCCCTACAGACACCAAGGCTGAGCTTGACCTCGTCGAGGCAAAGTGCAGGGAGCTCGGAGTCAACGTCGCTCTGTCCGAAGTATGGGCAAAGGGCGGCGAAGGCGGCAAAGCTCTTGCTGAGGAAGTCGTAAGACTCTGCGACCAGCCGAATGACTTCAGATTCTCCTATGACCTCGACATGTCGATCGAAGAGAAGCTGGAAGCTATCTGCAAGAAGATCTACCACGCAGACGGCGTCACTCTCACACCGGGAGCAAGAAAGCAGCTCAAGAAGCTCGAAGAGATCGGCTGCAGCGGAATGCCTATCTGCATGGCCAAGACACAATACTCCTTCTCGGATGACGCATCCCTGCTCGGAGCACCTAAGGACTTCACCATCACGGTCAGAAATCTCAAGGTATCCGCAGGTGCAGGCTTCATAGTTGCACTCACAGGCGATATCATGACGATGCCTGGACTGCCGAAGTCACCTGCAGCAGAGAGGATCGATGTAGATGAAAACGGAGTGATCAGCGGATTATTCTAAAGATACAGATCATAAGCCGGGGCGAAGGTCCCGGCTTATTTCAGAAAGAGGACGATTATGTTCGTAGATAAGACGATAACTGAATTCATGAATGAGCTCGCTTCGAATGCACCTGTTCCGGGAGGCGGCGGGGCGTCAGCGCTTATCGGCGCAGTCGGAGTTTCGCTTGGAGACATGGTCGGAGAGCTCACCACAGGCAAGAAAAAATATGCTGATGTGGAAGAGGACATTCAGAGGCTCATGAGAGACGCGAAGGAGGTCAAAGACGAATTCCTCCGCCTGATAGACGCCGATGCAGAGGCTTTTGCACCTCTTGCCAGAGCATACGGGATACCTAAGGACGAGCCCGGCCGTGATGAGATCATGGAAGAGGCTCTGAAGAACGGCGCTGCCGTACCTATGGACATAATGCGGACCTGCGGCAGGGCCCTGGATATCATTGAGGAGTTTGCAGAAAAAGGCTCGCGCCTTGCTGTCTCTGATGCCGGATGCGCTGCGGCAAGCTGCAAGGCTGCGATGCAGGCGGCATCGCTCAATGTCTTTATCAATACAAAATCCATGAAGGACAGGCCGCATGCAGAAGCTCTGAACGCAGAGGCGGATCAGCTGCTGGCAAAGTATACAGTCCTTGCGGACAAAATCTTTGATTCAGTAGCAGGTAAACTGAGATAATGTGACACCGGGGACGGTTCCTTTTGACACATTATGCCAATGGGGGCGGTTCTCAATGACATATCTAAAAGCAGTTGGGAGAATATAAAATGGCTGAAATATTAAAAGGTGCACCGGTAGCTGCAGCTATCACCGCGCAGATGCAGAAAGATGTTGAAGGCCTTAGGGCAAAGGGCGTTGACCCGACGCTTGCCATCCTCCGCGTCGGAGAGAGGCCGGACGATCTCGCGTATGAGAGAGGCGCTTTGAAGAGGGCTGAGAAAGCCGGAGTTACAGTTAAGCAGGTCGTGCTGCCGGAGGATGTATCACAGGATGACTTCGACAGGACGCTCGCCGGGCTTAATGAGGACGCAGGCGTTCACGGGATCCTGATGCTCCGTCCGCTGCCTGCACAGCTTGACAATGAGCGCGCAAGGCAGATGCTGGCACCGGAGAAGGATATCGACGGATGCACCGACGGCTCACTTGCCGGCGTTTTTACCAATACTAAAACAGGATTCCCTCCATGCACCGCACAGGCGGCAATGGAGATGCTGCACTATTACGGATACGATGTAAAAGGAAAGAAAGTCGCAGTCATAGGCAGGTCACTGGTTATCGGAAGACCTGTTGCGATGATGCTGATGCATGAGAATGCGACAGTAGTCAACTGCCACACTAAGACTGTCGACGTTCCGTCGATCACACGAGAAGCGGACATCATAATCGCAGCTGCAGGCAGACTCAGAAACGTAACACCGGATTTCGTCAAAGAAGGCCAGGTGATCATCGATGTCGGCGTCAACTGGGATGAGGAGAAGGGCGGCATCGCAGGAGATGTTGACTTTGATGCAGTCGAGCCGCTGGTCTCGGCGATCACACCTGTTCCGGGCGGCGTCGGAACTGTAACCAGCTCGGTGCTCATCTCCCATGTCGTTGAGGCGGCAAAACGAACGATCGAGTAGTCAGAAACGATCCCCGGAGAACAGTTTGCGTTGACTGACAATGCATTTAATAAATACAATAGATGGCGGTAACAAGTGTTACTGATGGGGTCTTATCAGCATGCTATTATTACAGATGAGGAAGCGCGCTGCAGATCGTATTCAATAAGGGAAAAGAGGAAATTAATTATGGGCGTCAATTCACCAGCAGAGATCACTGAAATATGGATCAATAACGGAATCAAGAAGGCGAATCTGTCCGTGGGCAAAATGCTTGTCCTCGGGATGCTTGCCGGAGCATATATCGGATTTGGTGCGAACGTGTTCGTGCTTGCAACGGCTGCAGGAGGCGATCCGTTCCAGAGCATGGTCGCCAAGCTTATCGGAGCGGCTCTGTTCCCGGTCGGCCTGATGATGGTCATCCTGTGCGGGGCTGAGCTCTTCACAGGCAACAACCTTCTGACACTTGCTCTGATGGATAAGAAGATCACAGCAGGCAAAATGCTTAAAAACTGGGTGATCGTATACATAGGTAATCTGATCGGATCGGTACTGCTCGCGTTCGTTCTGGCTAAGAGCGGACTGTTTGCCGATGCCGCAGGTGAGAGAGCAATGGCGATCGCGGCTTCCAAGACTTCGATCCCGTTCATGCCTGCCGTACTCAGAGGTATTGGCTGCAACGTCCTGGTAGTCCTTGCGTGCTGGCTGCAGGCCGGAGCCAAGGATATGATCGGAAAGATCTTCGCTATCTGGTTCCCGATCATGATGTTCGTATTCGCAGGATTTGAGCACAGCGTAGCCAACATGACATACATCCCTCTGGGGATTTTCCTCGGTGCGGATGTTAGCTGGGGAGCATTCTTCCTCGCGAACCTGGTGCCTGTAACCATCGGCAACCTGATAGGCGGCGCAGTAGTGATACCGTTTGCATATTACTACGCATACAAGAAATAAACTGTAAACTGATAATTGACCGCAGTGGCATATACTGCTATTATTTAGGCACAATAGAACACGAAAGAACCTATTGGTAAAGTAGGAATGACGCGTCAAGTGCTGCAGGATGGGAAGTTGTCTGCAGACGAAGGGCAGGGCCCGCGGTGTCATCTCCGCTTCCGTTGCCGCTGAAGAGACTTCTTTGTGGCAATAGTTTTATCTTAATGTTTTTAGGTAGGCTGATGCCGGAAAGGAGTTTTTATTATGGATGTAAAATCCTTTGCAAACAGGACCGGACGCACGCGTACCCAGCAGCTTGCGACTGATGCTTTGCTCGCTGCGATGTGCGTAGTACTTGGATTCATGTCGATCAGGATCGGCAATATCATGAAGATATCGCTGGAGGATTTCCCGGTCATACTGGCTGCGCTGATGTACGGACCGGGAGAGGGAATGATCGTAGCCTTCGTAGGCATATTCCTGTATCAATTGCTGAGTTTCGGCATAACTGCGACAACTTTGCTTTGGGTACTTCCGTTCGTCGTAGTCGGAGGACTTGCCGGGCTCTATGCGAAAAAATTCAATTTCAACAATGAGCCTAAACAGATCCTGGGAGTATTCCTCGTTTCAGAGATACTCATCTGCCTTCTCAATACCGGCGCGATCTATGTTGATTCCAAAATGTTCGGCTACTACTACCCGACAATCATCACAGGCATGATCGCGATCAGGATGGTTACAGCAATCGGAAAGGGCATCGTCCTCGGACTGATATCTCCACCGCTGCTGAAGACTCTTTCAAGGGTGACCGGTAACGGAAGAAGAGCGATCAAATAAAAAAGGAATATTGCAGAGCAAACTAAAATCCGGAGTCCCATCAGTTCAGGGGGCTCCGGTATTATTATCTGAAAAAGCGGCTATATTCCGAGTTCAAACTTAAGCTGTGGTGTAAGAGGCTCGTAGTTTATCATCTCGAAGTCCTCGAGAGTGATGTCTGAGAACTCGCAGCCGGCTTCCTTGTGAAGCACAAGCTGAGGATCAGCCGGAGCTTCTCCGGATGCTTTCTCTGCGGCTTCAAGCTCCGCGGCTCTTCTGAGCATCTCGTCTGCATTCTCCATATGGCGGTCGTAGATCTGCTCGTTGGCTACGAAGTGGGTGAAGACGCCGGGCTCTTTGCCCGTAACCCTTGCGATCATCATCAGGAGAGCGGCGTACTGGATCTCGTTGATCCCGCCTGCGCCTGATGCAGTCAGCATGTCACCGGACCTCTGGATGAGGACCATATCGAGATAGTCGCCGCGGACATTCCATATTGTAAGGAATGCGCATGGAGCAAGACCCGGGGTCTCGTGAAGATCGGTCTCCTGCCACAGGGAGACGACCTTGCGGCGGCCGTAAGGGTCTTTTTTGATATTATCGATCAGCTGATTCATGAGATCATAGCGCTTTACGGTCGCTCCGTATCTCTGGCCGATCGTTCCGTCGCCTATATCCCACGGATCCCACCATGTGACACCCATCTCCTTCATTTCGGAAAGGACATTGGTAGGGTTCTTATATATAGTGAATATCTCCCTGATGCCGGTCTTCCATGCCTGGCGGCGGAGTGTGCATACAGGGAACTCACCCTTCGACAGGTCGTATTTGCGCATCACGTGATTGACGCTGATAGTGTGCGCCGGAGTTCCGTCCTCATACTTAGGGCGCGGATTCTCATCCTTGTATCCGTTATCGAGGATGTTGTGTATATCATCTACAAGATATCTGTCTGCCTTGGTCATCTCAATTCTCCTGTAAGATATCTGATCACTGTTTAATTATCCGATTGCTACAATTATAAATTGCAGCATCAGCGCAGGCAAGTCTAATCTCTTCGTGCAAAAATATGACAATGAGAACCGTCCCCATTGTCATAAAATGTGAAAAAAGAACCGTCCCCAATGACACACACCCGTTGTCACATAGTGTATTATATGCGTATGGACAGGATTCTTGAGACTGCGGTGACGTATCTGAATAGAAGGGATTCACTGATATACTCTTACCACGGGAACACTTTCCTCCAGGACGGTGAGCTGACAGATCCGGATAATGGAGGCAGGGGCAGGATCGACTGCTCCACGCTGGTGCATCTGGCTATGGCCGGCATGGGCTACGGGGACAGTCCGTATGTGACCGGGGATGACGGTAAGTTTTTCGATGCGCTGTGTCCGTGGTATGATACAATCATCACGTTCAGAGACTTGTTTCTGAAGTATTCCGACCGCAGCTGCGATATCCGCCGGGCCTACGGGCTTGCGAGATACTGCAGGGAAAATGGCATGGAAATCGGGCAAAACGATGAACGCAGGCCGGGTGACCTTGTGTTCTTCGATGCGCCGCCTTCAGTATATGAAGAGTACGTTAAGTATGGTGCGTACATGGCTGTATCTCATGTCGGAATAGTCACTGCGGACACAGATATAATGATCAATGCGACCGGAAGAAGCGACCACAGGTACAATGCTCAGCATGATCCGGTGCAGCTGACAAGGATAGAAGACAGGGGGACACCTGTCATAACTGCAAGAATGACGTTTTAGAAAAAGGATGGCGAGGGACCTTAATGGAAACGAAGGAGATTCTGGAAAGATATAAAAACGGAGAAATAACACTCGAGGAGGCCGAGCACTACTTCAGCCGCAAGCCGTTCGAGGAGCTCGGATATGCCAAGCTGGATATGCACAGGGAGGTCCGCTCGGGATTCCCTGAGGTGGTTTACTGTGCAGGCAAGCCGGATGAGTTCATAGTGAACATCTACAGGACTCTCCTGGAGAAGAACGGCGAGGTGTTCGGTACACGTGCGACTCAGCACCAGTATGAGCTGGTGAAGGAAGCTATTCCGAACATCGAGTATGATCCGGTGTCACATATATTAAAGAAGGAAAGAGATAAAAAGCATACGGGCAAAGTTGCTGTATGCTGCGCAGGTACTGCGGACATTCCGGTCGCAGAGGAAGCTGCACAGACAGCGGAGTTCTTCGGCTGCAATGTTGTCCGCACCTATGATGTAGGTGTCAGCGGGATACACAGACTGCTCTCAAGAGTGGATGACCTGCAGGAGGCCAACTGCATAATAGCTGTAGCAGGCATGGAGGGCGCCCTTGCAAGCGTAGTAGGGGGACTTGTGAGGAACCCTGTCATCGCGGTGCCGACTTCGGTGGGATACGGCGCGAGCATGCACGGGCTGTCCGCGCTTCTGACGATGATCAATTCCTGTGCAAACGGGATCGCAGTCGTCAATATAGATAACGGGTATGGAGCGGGCTATCTGGCAACTCAGATAAACAGGCTCGCAGGGAACGGAGAAGAATAATGAAGACTTTATACATCGACTGCGGCATGGGAGCTGCAGGAGACATGCTGACCGCAGCGCTGCTGGAGATAGCATGCAGGACTGAAAGCGGCCGTCCTGACAGAGAAGCCATAGAAAAGTTCGCTTCCGGGTTCAATAAGATCGGTATCCCGGGAGTCGGGATGAAGGCAGTGCAGTCCGAAAAGATGGGAATCACAGGTACGCACGTGCACATCTATGTGAATGGCGAAGAGGAGCACGAGCCTGAAGTGCCTCATGAACACGGACATCACCACCACCATGTTCACCGCTCGATGAAGGACATCGAGGAGATCATCAGCGGACTGGCAATAGACGATGCAGTAAAAGAGGATGTCCTGAATGTGTACAGGATAATCGCAGAAGCGGAGGGTGCTGTCCACGGAAAGCCTGCAGGTGAGGTCCACTTCCACGAAGTGGGCACCATGGATGCTGTCGCTGATGTGACTGCGGTATGCATGCTGATGAGAGAGATCGCCCCTGAAGAGGTCATAGCTTCGCCTGTAGCTACCGGCTACGGATCGGTCAGATGCGCACACGGCGTTTTGCCTGTGCCTGCACCTGCCACAGCCCTGATACTCCGCGGAGTACCTGCCTATGCGGGAGACATAGAGGGAGAACTCTGCACACCTACCGGCGCAGCACTTGTAAAATATTTTGCACAGAAATACTCGCAGATGCCTGTCATGAGCACCGAAGCGATAGGCTACGGACTCGGAACTAAGGATTTTGCGAAAGCAAACGTGATCCGCATCTTCTACGGAAGCAAGGTGGATATGTAACACAGGAGGTCGGAAAGTGAGTCTGAACAGTACTCCATCAGGAGAAAGGATACACATAGGAATATTCGGAAAGAGAAATGCCGGCAAATCAAGCGTTATAAACGCTCTTACCGGCCAGAATCTGGCCATAGTCTCTGATGTGCTCGGAACGACTACGGATCCGGTGCAGAAGGCGATGGAGCTGCTCCCTCTCGGGCCTGTCGTAATGATAGATACCCCGGGGCTCGATGACGAGGGTGAACTCGGTGCGCTCAGGATCAGGAAGGCATACCAGATGCTGAACAAGAGCGACATCGCACTTCTTGTAGTAGACGGAACAGTGGGCTTCACAGAGGAAGACTTCAGGATACTTGACAGGATCATAGATAAGGATATCCCGTATGCAGTCGTGCTGAACAAGGCTGACCTTGCTGCGGACAAGGACAAAGTGACTGAGCAGCTGAGAAGCAGGTGCGGTGCCGGCGGGGCTGCAGCGGATGACTCCAGGGTCATGTGGGTCAGTGCGGAGGATAAGACCAATATAAATGAGCTGAAGGAGCTGATAGCATCGCTGGCTCCGTCAGAAGATAATGACAGACGGATAGTAGGTGACCTGATCGGACCGGATGATCTTGTCGTACTGGTAATACCAATAGATAAGGCGGCTCCGAAAGGCAGGCTGATCCTGCCTCAGCAGCAGACCATCCGTGACATACTCGAGTCCGATGCCGCGGCTGTTGTCGTAAAGGAAAACGGGCTGAAAGAGGTGTTCCGCTCGCTGGACAGAAAGCCGGCGCTGGTAATAACAGACAGCCAGGTCTTCAAACGCGTGGCTGAGGAGACTCCTGAAGGCATCCCGTTCACATCGTTCTCGGTACTGTTCTCCAGATACAAGGGCGACCTGGAAGCACAGGTAAAGGGAGCGCATACTCTGGATGAACTTGAGGACGGAGACACCATCCTCATATCCGAAGGATGTACACACCACAGGCAGTGCGGGGACATCGGAACCGAAAAGCTGCCTGCGTGGATAAGAAAGCACAGCGGCAGGGACCTGAAATTCGAATTCACAAGCGGGACTGAGTTCCCGATGGACATAGAGCAGTACCGGCTGATCGTCCACTGCGGCGGCTGCATGCTCAATGAGAAGGAAATGAAATACCGCCTGAAGTGTGCTGCGGACGCAGGCGTTCCGATGACTAACTACGGCACGGCCATAGCGCACATGAACGGCATACTCGATAAGAGCCTGGAAGTTTTCAGGAAGTAAGGCATGGACCTGAAAGACGCCAAGAGAGAGCTGAGAAAAGAGAAAATCGCGGCACGTGAAGCGCTCACTGAAGAAGAGCGCTTCAGTTGTTCTGCCGCTATCTGCAGACGTATCACTGAAACGCAGGCTTACAGAGACGCCGGAACGGTCTTCGCATACAAGTGGGTCAGAGGAGAAGTGAAGCTTGATTCACTTGAGGAAGCAGTGGCACATGACGGCAAAAGACTGGTGTATCCGCTTTGCGTAAGCAGGACTGAGATGATTGCAGTTGAGCCGGGAGACGGTGAGGATGCGTGGAAGGACAGCGGCTCGTTCGGAATAAGGGAGCCTGATCCGGAAAAGGGAAGGATCTGTGACCCTTCGGAGATAGACCTGGTCATATGCCCGTGCTCCTCGTTTGATGAAGAGGGTCATCGTCTCGGTATGGGAGGCGGCTACTATGACAGGTATCTGCCGGGGTGCATCAATGCGGCAAGGATAGCAGCAGCCTTCGAAGTGCAGAAAGCGGACTCTGTCCCGGCAGATGAGCACGACTGCATTGTCGATGCGGTAGTGACAGAAAAGTGCTGTTACATAAATAAAGAGAACGACTGAAAATGATCGAACAGAAGATATTCAGCCGCATGCGGTTCGACACTGAACACATGGAGGCCTATGGTTTTGCAAGAAAAGGAACGAGCTATATCCTCGAAAAGGACTTCGTGGACGGGGACTTTACCGCGGTGCTGACCGTGCACGAGAACGGTCAGGTCAGGGGCAGAGTGCTCGACAACATGAATGATGAGGAATATGTTCAGCTCAGGATGCCCAATTACACAGGCTCATATGTCAACACCGTAAGGGCTGCATATGAAGAGGTGCTGAGGGACATTGCGGAGAAGTGCTGCAGGGAGGTCGCTTTTGCATCGGACCAGAGCAACCGCATCACAGAGGTGATCGCTGAGAGGTATCAGGTGACGCCGGACTTTCCTTGGGATGAGGGCGCGCATGCACCGTCAGGAGTTTTCAGGCACAACAACAATCAGAAGTGGTTCGGGCTGCTGATGAATCTTGACAGGCGCCTGCTGGAGCCGGATGCCGCAGAGGAGGACGTCGATGTGCTGAACCTCAAGGCAGATGAGTCCAGGAAGGATGCTGTTCTCGGGATGACGGGCGTATATCCTGCGTATCACATGAATCATGATAAATGGATATCCGTCATACTCGATGATAAACTCGATGATGCCGCGGTGCTCGGCCTGATAGAAGACAGCTACAGACTGACCTCAGGAAGCAGCAAAACGCTGAATGAACCCCTGATCAGAAAAGTCCTCGGCATTGCCGACAGCATTCCTGCAGGAAAGGTCGCTTCGTACGGCCAGATAGCCGGGCTTGCCGGCATCCCTAAGAACTCCCGCCTGGTCGGCAGGATAATGAGCATGCAGGACAGATACGGTGAGCATCCGTGCCACAGAGTCGTGAACCACGCGGGGAGGACTGCACCGGGCTGGACTGAACAGAGGCAGCTCCTCGAAAAAGAGGGTGTGGAGTTCAAAGCCAACGGCTGCGTCGATATGGACAGGTACGCCATCACGGCAGACGATGCAGAGACAATGCAGAAAACAATGGAGAGCAACAGATAGATGAACCGGAATGAGATATGGCGTTCATACGGAACGGACTACAAGGAAATGACAAAGCGCCTGCTGGTGCAGTCGGGACTTGAGGAGATGCTGCCGGGTAAAACGGCGAAGATCGCGGTCAAGCCCAATCTTGTCACGCCGGCACCGGCGAAGTTCGGCGGAACGACGCATCCCGAGGTGGTTGCGGGCATTATAGAGTTCCTGCAGGAAAGAGGATACGGCAATATCGTCATAGCAGAAGGCTCGTGGGTAGGAGACAAAACTGCTGAAGCTTTTGACTATTGCGGATACAATTCGCTCGCGGCAGAATACGGCGTGGAGCTTCTCGACATGCAGAAGCAGAAAGGCGTATCCGTGGACTGCGGCGGAATGGATCTGGAGATATGCAGGTGCGTAAAGGACTGGGATTTCCTGATCAACGTGCCTGTTCTGAAGGGACATTGCCAGACGCACATAACCTGTGCGCTCAAGAACATGAAGGGACTGATCCCGAATACCGAGAAGAGAAGGTTCCACACGATGGGTCTGCATAAGCCGATCGCACACCTGAATGCGGGGATTCATCAGGACTTTATTGTCATAGACCACATCTGCGGAGACCTTGACTTCGAAGAGGGCGGAAGCCCGGTAGTCCGCAACTGCGTCATGACAGCCTGCGACCCTGTACTGGTGGACGCATATGTATGCTCACTGCTCGGCTATGAGACCGGTGATGTGGAATATGTAGGCCTGGCAGACAGACTTGGGATCGGCAGCAGCGATCTTTCGGACCTCAGGCTTATAACCTGTGAGGGCGAGCCTTTCGAGGATCTGCCGGAGCACAGACATCTGGATGTCAGCTATGCGGTGGATGAAGTCGACTCCTGCAGCGCATGCTACGGAGTCCTCATACCGGCACTCGACCGCCTGAGAGAAGAAGGTCTTCTTGACAGGCTGCCTGCACAGATCAGCATCGGACAGGGGCACAGAGGCAGGACCGGGAAGATCGGCGTCGGCAACTGCACGGCGAAGTTCGACTTCTGCATCAAAGGGTGCCCGCCGAAGGAAGAGAAAATATACACCGCGCTGAGAGAACTGGCTCTCAGTAATAATCAGTAACTGACTGTTAAGATCAACAGCAATATCATAACCGACTGACAGAGGATCAGATACATGACATACGAAGAAGCACTCGCATATCTTGAGAATTACACATGGAGCAAGACTAGGCTCGGGCTCGGACGCACGAGAGAGCTGACCGCAAAACTCGGTGATCCGCAGAAGAAACTCCGTTTTGTCCACGTTGCAGGAAGCAACGGCAAGGGCAGCACCTGTGCGATGACCGCGTCCATCCTGCAGGCGGCAGGGTATAAGACCGGTCTGTACACATCGCCATATATACAGACCTTCTGCGAGCGCATACAGATAAACGGAGAGAACATCCCTGAGCACCGCCTTGCGGAGGTAACGGAAAAACTCCGCGACGCAGCTGAGACGATGGAGGATCATCCGAGCTGGTTCGAGATGGTGACTGCTGTGGCTTTTCAGTACTATCTGGAGGAAAACTGCGACATAGTTGTCCTCGAAGTAGGGATGGGAGGAGAGTTCGACAGCACCAATGTCATAGATGCGCCTGAGGTAGCTGTTCTCACCAACATCGGGCTTGAGCATACCGAATATCTCGGTGACACGATCGAAGCGATCGCACGCACCAAGAGCGGGATAATCAAGCCGGGATGCAGAGTCGTTTCGTATGACAATGTGCCGGAGGTAAAAGCGATCATCTCAGAGGTCGCGAAGGAGAACGGGGCGCCGCTTGTTTTCGCGGATCCGTCCGGGATCAGGCTCGTCAGCAGAGATCTTGACGGACAGGTATTCGAGTGGGAGGGAAAGACGTACAGGCTGCCGCTCCACGGAGAGCATCAGCTGAAGAACGCATCCGTAGTGATGGAGATCGTCCGTGAGCTGAGAGAGCAGGGCTGGGATATTTCCGATGAGGCAGTGCGCAGGGGTCTGGCTGAAGTGAAGTGGCCGGCGCGCTTCCAGATACTCTCAAGAGATCCGCTCTTCATACTCGACGGAGGACACAATCCGCAGTGTGCTGAAGCCATGACTGAAAGTCTCGACGCACTGCTTCCGGGACAGAAGGTCGACTTCCTGCTCGGTATCCTTGCAGACAAGGACTACACACAGATGATAGACATCCTCAGCCCGTATGCGGCATCGTTCCACTGTATCGCTCCGGAGAATGAGAGAGCCCTCGGAGTAGAGGCCCTTGCGGATACCATCCGCGCAAGAGGATTTGAGACATATGCATATAACGACCTGGATGAGGCGATCAGGGCCGTGTGCGGCAGCGCCGCAGCTAACAAGAGACCGGCAGTGTGCTTCGGGTCTTTGTATCTTGCAGGAGAAGTACTTAATTACTACGACAGAGTAATTGAGAATTAAATAATAAAAGGCGAGAGGCTTAGGGCAGATGACGAGAATCCCGCAGAAAGTGATGCAGTCCACAAGTGAGCGGCAGTGAAAACGGAGGAGTTGTGCAAAAACGCAGCGCAGCGGAGTTTGCAAACTCCACGTTTTCACCGAGCGAACGCAGATGGAATGCACACTTTCGAGGACTCGAGTCAGATGCCCTAAGCCTCTCGCCTTTGTTATGGAATGTGAGGATTGCGTGTCATAGAGCTGTCAATCATTGACCCGAATCTCGGCAGAATGCTATACTTATATAGTCAAATGGAAAATGTCGGATGAACGGACCGAGAGAGACCGCTTGCGGCGCCGAAGGTGAATGCGAAAACTCTCAGGCAAAAGGATCGGACCGGGACGATACTTCGGAGAGCGCGCCGGAGAGCACGCACCAAAGGGGCAACCGGAAGCTATGAATACGCAATTTGTGCAGAAGGGAATCTCTCAGGTAATGACGGAGGCATGGTAAGCTTACGGGTTTACTATGCTTATTTTATTTGTCGCTAATTGTTAACCCAAAGGAAAATATGTAAGGAGAAAGGAAAAGACAATGGCAGAGCTTAAACGTACACAGCTTTACGACGTACACGTAGCTGAGGGCGGCAAGATGGTAGACTTCGGCGGATGGGAAATGCCTATCCAGTATCCGCAGGGTATCATTGATGAACATCTTTACACAAGACATTTCTGCTCACTCTTTGATGTATCCCACATGGGAAGACTCATCATCGAGGGACCGGACATGGTAAAGTTCCTCCAGCACGTGCTGACCAGCAACGTTGAGGCACTTGATCTCAACAAGGCGCAGTACAGCATCATCCCTAATGAGAAGGGCGAAGCTATCGATGACGCATATCTCTATCGTTTCTCTGAAGAGCGTTATCTTCTGATCGTCAATGCAGGAAACACTGACAAGGACCTCGAGCATCTTTGCGAGGTTATCAAGGACTATGACTGCACACTGACCAACATCACAGCAGACTGGGCATCCATCGCTGTACAGGGCCCTAAGAGTAAGGAACTTCTGACACAGCTTGCCGGCGGTGTCGCTGTAACAGAGCCTTGGAAGAATGCTCTTAACCATATCGACTTCGAAGGACATGAGGCTTATGTAGCTAAGACAGGTTATACAGGCGAGCCTCTGGGATACGAAGTATTTGTTAAGTCAGAGGATGCTGAGTGGTTCTGGAAGAGAATGGAAGAGCTCGGTGCAAAGCCTGCTGCACTTGGTGCACGTGACACACTGAGACTCGAGGCAGGAATGCCTCTCTACGGACACGAGATGTACTTCGAGCCGGGCGAAGAACCTGGACCTGACGATATCCCGATGCCTATCTTCGCAGTATCTCTTGCTAAGTTCGCGGTATCCTTCTCAGACCGCAAGGGCGACTACATCGGCCGCGCTGCACTCGCTAAGCAGAAGGAAGCGTTCGACAAGGTTCAGAACAGAGACTACAGCATGTCTGACGTTCTTCCAAGAAGAGTAATGCCTATCGCACTGACAGGCAGAGGCGTACTCCGTAAGGGCATGCCGATCTTCAAGGATGGCAAGGAAATCGGATTCGTAACATCAGGAACCATGGTTCCTTACTATAAGGCAGAAGGCGAAGGCCTCGAGAGCGTTATCACAGATGAGGTCGTTAAGAGATCCATCGGTCTCTGCTACATCGACTGCGATGTACTGCCTGATGACGCAGTAGAAGTAGACGTAAGAGGCAAGAAGGTTGCTGCTGTTATCGTTGAGAAGCACCTCGACACAATGGCACCTCCGTTCGCTCGTCCGATGATCTACGGAACAGAGATCAGCGAGATGGAATTCTCCGATGAGCCTGCTAACCTCAAGGCTCTCAACCTCCTGAAGAAGGCTGAGAAGAACCACCTCTGGAGACAGAAAGAGTGCATCAACCTGATTCCGTCAGAGAACACTCCATCCAGGGCAGTTCAGATGCTTGCCGCAAGCGATCCGAGTGCACGTTATGCTGAGCACAAGAAGGTAAAATCCTTCTATGACAAGGACATCTTCTATTATCAGGGCACAGGATTCATCGATGAAGCTGAGCAGATCGCAGTAGACGAACTCAAGAAGTACTTCGGCTGCACAGAGGTAGAGACAAGAGTCATCTCCGGTCAGATGTCCAACATGTGCGCATTCTCAGCTCTCATGGACTGGAAGAACAGACTGAACAGAAAGCAGACTCCGCAGAGACTCGGATACATCCTGAACAACCACATCATCAAGGGCGGACACCTTTCAGCACAGCCGATGGGCGCTCTGCATGACTATGTTGCTATCGACCCTAAGACAGAGAGAAGCGCAGTTGTAAACTTCCCTGTATGCAAGGACAACATCTTCAAGATCGACGTAGAAGAGACCAAGAAGGTAATCGAGGAGTACAAGCCTGAATTCATCATCTTCGGTAAGTCCATGGTTCTCCATAAGGAGCCTGTAGCTGCGATCCGTAAGTTCGTAGATGACATGGGAATCGAAACAACAATCATGTACGATATGGCTCACGTTCTCGGTATCGTAGGCGACTACTTCCAGAAGCCGTTCGAGGAAGGTGCTGAGATCGTAACAGGTTCAACACACAAGACATTCTTCGGACCTCAGAGAGGTGTTGTAGCTATGAACTACAAGGAAGACGACCTCAAGTACGGTCTGTGGGAAACAGTTGAGAGAAGAGCATTCCCTGGAAGCGTTTCCAACCACCACCTCGGAACAATGCTCGGTCTCGCAATGGCAGCATACGAGATGAACACCTTCAAGGATGAATATCAGAAGAACATCATCAACAATGCTAAGTGCTTCGCTAAGGCTCTCAAGGCTGAAGGTCTGGATGTCTGCGGAGATCCTGCAAATGACTACACTGAGACACATCAGGTAATCGTTTCCGTAGGATACGGCGACGGACCTGAGATCGCTAACAGACTCGAGAGAAACAACATCATCGTCAACTATCAGGCTACACCGGACGAAGAAGGCTTCACAGCATCCGGAGCTCTGAGAATGGGCGTAAGCGAAATGACAAGATTCGGATTCGGCGAAGCTGAATTCAAGAAGCTCGCTGCTATCATGGCAGACTGCATCCTGAGAAACAAGGATGTCAAGGAAGACGTCAAGAAGTTCAGAAGTGACTACACAACAATGCACTACTGCTTCGATGACAAGGAATTCCTCGACACACTCGAAGGCTTTGCAGGAAAGATCGGCTTCTAGGCCATCCGCACGAATCTGAAGGTCCCCAAGACATTTTGATAAATGATGAAAGACGCCCTGTCTGACGGCAGGGCGTCTTTTGCATACCGAAGAAAACAACGCCTTTCTATTGTGCGCAGAGTTTATAAAGTATAGAATATAACGGAATATTGGTTTTCCGGAGTTATTATGAAAAAGAGCGTAAATCTTCGTATCACAAGCACACAGTACTCAGAGAATCTCATCCCGAGCGGTGAGGCTTTTCGCCGTGAGCTGGAAAAGGAGGAATCACTCGAGATCCTGACCGAGGGTACTATGTACCAGAAGAATAATGCAAGGTACATAAGCTATGAAGAGTCAGAGGAAGCGGGACTGGAGAACCTACACACTCTGGTAAAGCTGAGCGATGACAACATCAGGATCAGAAGGTACGGCAAGGGCGATGAGGACGGAATGGACATGACGCTCGAGCCGGGCATACTCAACATAACGAGGTATCAGATCCCTATGATGAATTCAGTCAGCCTCGAGGTCTACACCAACAAGCTGGAGCAGGACCTTGATGAGGACGGATACGGCAAGATCTCGGTCGACTACAAGATCAGTTTCGACCAGTATTTCTCGAGACGCAATATACTCGAGATCGAGGTAATGCCTTCTTAGAAGAGCAGTCAGAAAAACATACCGGAAATATATAAAACAGGGAATAAAGGAAGGGTGATATGAGAAAGCAGGGGTTCAGCGCAGAAAAGTATATCGAAGAACAGTCAAAATACATTATTGAGAGGATCAACAGCGGCGAGGGCAGGCTGTATCTCGAGTTCGGCGGCAAGCTGGTCGAGGACAAGCATGCGATGAGAGTTCTGCCGGGATTCGACGAGAATGCGAAGATCAAGCTGCTCCAGAAGATGAGCGACAAGGCTGAGATCATCATCTGCATCTATGCCGGAGACATCATCAAGAGCAAGACCCGCCAGGACTTCGGTATCACATACGACCTCGAGGTAATGAGGCTGATAGATGAGTTCAGAAGCTACGACCTTGAAGTCAACTCGGTCGTAGTCACAAGGTACGAGGACGCACCTTCTGTAAATCAGTTCATAGACAAGCTTGAGAGACGCGGGATCCGCACATACAAGCACATGTTCACCAAGGGCTATCCGACTGATGTCGATACGATCGTATCTGAAGAAGGATACGGCGCCAACCCGTACATTGAAGTAACCAGGCCGCTGATCGTTGTCACCGGACCGGGAGGCGGATCGGGCAAACTTGCTACATCGCTTTCGCAGGTGTATCACGAGTACAGCAGGGGACGCAAAGCGAGATACGCGAAGTTCGAGACGTTCCCTATCTGGAACCTTCCGCTCAAGCACCCTGTCAACATCGCATATGAGGCAGCTACAGCAGACCTCAAGGACAAGAACATGATTGACCCGTTCCACCTTGAGGCATATGGTGAGACTGCAGTCAACTACAACAGAGACGTAGACGCATTCCCTGTTCTCAGAAGGATCCTGCACAAGATCACGGGATCGGACGAAGGCTACAAGTCACCTACAGACATGGGTGTCAACAGATGCGGTTTTGCCATAACTGATGATGAGGTCTGCAGGGAAGCAGCAAAGCAGGAGATCGTAAGAAGATACCTGATCGCAGAGTGCTCATACAGAAAGGGCAACATCGATGCTGCTACTCTTGAAAGATGCAACCTGCTGATGGAGGAAGTCGGTGCTACAAGATACGACAGACCGGTCGTTAAGGCTGCCGAGGATTACGTTGAAGTCAAGAGGGCTGAGGATCCTGAGAGATATGAGAATGTGGTAGTATCTGCCATCCAGCTGCCTGACGGAAGCATCGTAACAGGAAGATCCTCAAGAAGAATGGTTGCTACTGCGGCAATGGTTCTGAATGCTATCAAGAGACTTGCAGGAATTCAGGATGACATGCTGATCATCTCGCCGACCATCTTCGAGAGCATGGCCAAGACCAAGGTCGGAGTATTCCATGACAAGTCCAGCCTCAACCTTGAAGAGGTCATCATGGCGCTGACACTGACAAGGCTGACCAACCCGTTTGCGGAGCTGGCGCTGAGAGAGATCCCTAATCTGAACGGATGCATCGCGCACTGCACAGCCATCCTCTCGGATAAGGATGAGCAGGCTCTCAAGTCACTGGGAATAGACATAACATCCAATCCGGAATTCTCGAATAACAATCTCTATTCGAAATAACAGAAGATCGCTCTTCAATTA
>OMZI01000020.1:0-50352 GCA_900315485.1 uncultured Eubacteriales bacterium
CCTTACCGCAAATACAGATTTCGTGACCACTGGTCTATTTTGCCGTTAAAGGTGGTCAAATCGACCGTGAACAACGGTCAGATCACGTGGAATATACAACGCTTACAGCCCTCGCGCACCCAAAAGCTCACTCTTATTACACGTTTTACCTCTAAAGGCGTTATATCAACTCATATGGGCAGGCAGTACGGGGAGCTATAAATGCTGCCACAAGAAAACGCCCTCCGGAGAGGACGCCTGAGTCGAGATTATTTACCTATGCCAGATACTGCAGACTCAATGCAATGAGAAGCTGTCCCACATAGTACATGGTGATGTTGTTATTGCGCATTATCTATCTCCTTTAGCCGATTAAGCCATCGCAGGATAGATCCGTCTTCGCAGAAGCTGAGCATAGCGCCTTCACAAAAGCGCTCAGCTCGTAGAGCTCCTATCAATAACGCCATAATGAGCTGTGCATCTGCATTGGATACATCGGCCTCGCTCATAGATTTTTGCTGCCATTCAATGCCACTGCTTTTCAGGATATCAGCGTACCTATTGAGTTCATATTCCTTGTGGTTATCAGCAAATCTGTAGACGGCACGCTCTAATTCCTTTACTGTTTGTGAGTATCCTACAAAAGGCATATGTATCGGGTCTTCAATCGTACCTTTGCTTTTTCTATCAACTATCCAGGTGCCATATTCACATCCGGATAGTCTTGGTAACAATTGAGTTAATGTCTCAAACATACATTTTTCCTTTTATTTAAAGTGTAAATGGCAAAGAATGTTGTGCAGAAAACTCATTGAAGCTTGTCCTTACGGCATCGACCTTTTCCGGTGCAACAGTACGTACAGTTTCTATCGTCTCCGTAGCAAATGTTTTAGCCTTATCAGCTAATATTGGTGCACCCTCGCTTCCGTATTTAACAGCTGTATCATAAAGCTTAGTCGCTACCGCACATCCGACATAACCACCCGCTACACTTAGTGCGAATGTACCAGCTGCAGGTAACAAAGCACCGGCAGCAGCTTGAGCAAACAGCAAATTAGCTAGTGCGCCAGCTAATGCCATGCCGCCTGTATTACCCGTTGTAGAAACAATGTTATCCATCAGCTCATCTATAAGCATTTCCTTTGTTATTTCACCTTTTGTGTATTTCTCGAATGAGCTATATGAAGCTGTAATGCAAGAAACAGCCGCTCCAGGAATGCCTAAGTCAGCTAAAGAACTGAAAAACTTGCTGCCTGATCCACTCATCAGATTAAATAGCTCTTTAGCAATAAACCCAGTTCCATATCCACCGAGGCCATCTATGCCCGCCTTTTTCAGGATATCATCGATCTCACCTATCGCTTCTTCTTTTGTCTTAGTTCCGTTCATAACAGCAACATATTCTTTATATGTCTCTGTTATAATTGTGTTTCCAATGGCCATCGCAGCGCTTGCTTTCCCGGCCTCATGGGCATCCAATATGCTTTCCGGAACAAACAGTTTGTTAACATATCCCTTCGGATGTACTCTAGCATATTTTGCTTCTTCTGAAGATACTGTGCTTTTTTCCAGCATCTCTTCCACTCTTTTAAGTTTGTCGATCTGATGTTGTTTTTTCGCTACCTCATCAAGGTTTCCATCTGCAGATACTCTATCTAATTGTTGTTGTAAACTATCGATCTTTTTCTGAATCAGATTATCCCTCATGATCTGATCATAGTAATCACTTGGAATCTCGATTTTATCTACTTTTCCATCAAATAAATACTTTTCGAATTTTTTAGATGTTAATTTGTCAAGACATGTTTTGCCATCATTTCCGACAAATTTAGTTTGTACTCGCTCGATTATATTTCCATTAGAATCTACTCTGACTTTATCAACGTACTGATCATTTTTTGGATATAGATCTGGTCTGTCATCCGCTCTATATGTTGTAACTCCCGTGCCATCTCTCCGTGCCAGAACATTCTCTTTTGCTGTACTAATAATCTCAGCGTCAAATCCTGCCTGCTGTTTTATATTCTGATTTTTATATTCAGGGTTGATTTTGTACTTCCCAACATCTTTCAGGCCTATAGTTTTATCGCCATTATCGAGATCGACACCATAATACATTCTCTTAATGTCTTCTATATCTTCTCTCGTAATCTTATCCAAATCTGAAAGGCCATCCATGTTAAGCCAATCATTCCAGTTGCGCTGGTATTTTGATAAATCAGAAGAATAAGTCCCGTCTTTCGGAGTTATCTTGCTATCAAATGATTTGTGCAACGATTCGAGTTTTTCCGAAACATTGAACTGGTTTTTTTCAAATGCTGTCTTTTCTATGTTCTCCAGATTCATTGCTCTCCTCCTTGGACATATGTCAGAATATAGCAGATTTCTGTTATCTTATCCTTTCCGATCTTCTTAATCTTTGAAGCAACCAGCGATTCAAGCTCTTGGGCAGTTTCAATACCCTCATAATCCTTCTCAGTAATTCCAAGAGTTGCTTGAGCCAGTCTTTGAACCCTATTCATTTCATCTTCGCCCCATACGATATTCCCATTAAACAGAATATAGTCTGTAATAAGATCAGATATTTCACGTCGCTCTTTTCGTGATAAATCAAGAGCTCTTAGAGATTCTCTTAATGACTTTTCATCCATCTCATCCCCGGTGATCCACGGCTGCAAAAGCATATTTATAATATTCGTCCTTGCCGCTTTGACTGTTTTTATTGTTACAGGCTGTTGGTTTTTATACGGTTTTTCATTTACATTTGCCTTGTTAATTATTGTCAGCACTGGTGTGACCCAATTATTTTGGTATACTACAGCTACACCAGCAGGGAGTTTAGCTATCTCATTCATCTGGTCATCTGTAAGTCCCATTGATTTTCCAACAGCTTCTCGATCTCTCCCTTCCGGTGTTCTGAGCACAATCTTAGTATTAGTATTTTTGATTGCAGCTATATCTACAGAAGATGGTGATTGATCAACTATTATGAAACCTTCACCATATGTCCTTATTTCTGCAATTGTCTGCGTCAGCATTTCCACAGACTTACCTATCAGTTCGGATTCATGCCCATCGGATGCTTTGAGAAGATTATGTGCCTCCTCAAGCACTGTGACGTGTTTGAGACCACTATTATTCATATGCTTTCGGTCGATTCTATATTCATTAAGCATATAGACCATGAGGCCCATGATAAGCGCCTTTGTTTCATTGGATTTAACCCGACTAATATCCAGTATGCAGTTTTCATCAAAGAGCTTCTCATACGGTGTCTGATCTGACATGAATATGCTTTTATTCAGACCCACAGTAAGTGACTTGACTCTTGTTATAAGCGCTCCTCTATAGTTGGATTTAATATCTGAAGCATAATCTGATTTTTCAATCAGTTCATTTAATTGCTCTACTAAAACCTCAAAATCCGGGTATTCCAGCGTATCTCCTTCAAACGTTGATGAGCCAAGATCCCATCCTACAGATTCATATGAACGAAGAATCGCATCCTTAAAGAATGCAGGCATTGCATCGTACATAGGCCAGCAAACACTGAATATTTCAACGAGACCATCCACATGTTCCAATACATGAATAGAATCCGGGAACATAAAAGGATTAATGTTGATGAGAGGCGCTATTTTCGGATTAGTTGAATACACGTTTACATCCGGCCAACTGCCAAATACGTCTTTGTATTCACCTTTCGCCGGCTCCACTACAAGAAATGGTATTCCATCCTGATGGAGCTCAGTAAGCATCTGATACACAGCATTACTTTTCCCGGATCCAGTTGAACCTGTAATAAAGGTGTGCATATTCAGACTCTTATTGTCTAATTCTACAGGTTTGTCAGTTATCCGTCCTAAGTCAAACACTCTTCCCAAAGCCATCCTGTCTTCAGGTTTTAGTGGGCCATTGCTCCCAAACAAATTATAAGTGTTAACTTCTTTTCCAAATTCAGCATGTTTTATTACAGGAAGACCGGATACGGTTGATCGCGGCAATCCCATATGTATTCCAAGTTCCTTCCCGCTAATCCATGTAGTTGCATCTGTTATAGCCTGATCTTCTATAACTCCGTAATAGAACTTAGGATGACCAAATCTCGAGAGATATGTCGTAAGATAATGATAGTCCTCCAAATTTGCATCGTTTTTTCTCCAAGAATTGATTGCAGATACCTCACGTCCTGAGTTTTCGCCATTCATCAGAGATCTATAGTTGCTGGCTGCTATTTCCGAAGCAGACATATCGTCTGAAATAAAATATCCCGCAACATTCCACATACCATAGCTGTCAAATTCCTTGGTTCTCTTGATACTATCATCGAGCATTTGCAGAATGTCTGTGACCTCTTTGTTTTCGACAGTCGTTGTTTTTCCGGAAGTAGTTGCTTTGGAAATCTGAGCGACTGGTGCAAGAGAGTTAATAAATCCACTCAGCTGCCCGGTTATTTGTCCGCCAACCATTGAGCCGCCGACAGCACCGATAGATGCCCTAGCTATTCCTGCCAGTTTTGCCCCACCAATAAATCCGCCCCCAAGAGCGGCTCCGCCTACCGCTCCTACAAGTGCTGCAGCAGCACTTGTAAGCATGGCAGCTTTCTGTTTACCGCTCATTTCAACAAAGGACTGACTTTTTGTCTCCGTCTCAGAATCAGATTCTGACAGTTGAATCTTCTGCAGTGGTGACAACCTAGTGTACTGCGCCTGATAATTCTTTCTTATCATCTCCACCGTTTGTTGATTCTGATTCTGAGCAATAATGATGCCTACATATTTTCTACCATCCATCGCCAGAGCAAGTTTCTCAAGCCCCTGGACGAACTGCTCGTTATCCTGTTCCTTTTCTACTTTCTGATCGCCAACAACGCTAACCGAGGCAACATTTCTCTGAGATAGTATCTTTTCCGACAGAGTGGCGATATGTTTTCTGTTTACATTATCTATCTTGATTCCCGGAAAATGCCCAACAAGAGTGTTTCTAAGTGTATCGCCCAGCGTAACCGTCGATCTTTTCTTTTCCTCATTTAGCTCATTATTCCTCACACCAATATAGAAGTCCGTCTTATAACCATCTGAATCCATAATAATGAAAACAGAAGCATTATATGTTGACAGTGTATTGAACACTGTAGTGAACTTTTCAGTTATAGGTTCACCTTTCTCATACACCATCTCCGAAATTTTAAAGACGCGGACGTTATCTATAAGATCTTCCTCTAGTGGTAAGAGGTCATCTATAGGTGCAACCGGCAGTTCTGTAAGTCGCGTAAGATAGTTCTTGCGAATTACTTCTTCCGTAATCTGGAGATAGTTTTCGACTGACATCTCTGCGTCCTGAGCCTGTATAACAGGCTCGTTGATTGAAGATTTACTGATATCATTCATTTTATCTATCCCCTTTCAATTGCTTTAAGCTGTTGTCTGAAATCTAGCAGCCAGGTACTGTCCTGTTGAACCTGTTTGGCTTCACTGGAAAGCTGACTGAATAACTTGTCTCTCTTCCCGTTCTTATCTGCTATGATTTGAAGCAAATGTTCATGATACGCTGTTGCTATTCTGTTGTTATAAGCAGATAGTGCTTCAAGAACTTTGTCGAGGTATCCGTCGATCACAGGTCCAATTATTTTAGCCACATGAACTCTCCACTTCTGCATATAGAAAGCTGTTTGTGTCACATACTCCACATCTGCGTTTTTAGGTGGGATATAGAAAAAGCCACCTCCAGTATTCTTAACTTTCTCTTCAGTTCGTATCTTCATCAAATCAGATGCAAAACGCGGCAAAGTATCCAGTGGAATGATATCCAGATTAATATGATCAGCTGTAAACCCATCATCTATTCCAGCCTTACTATATGAGTCTTTATACTTCTCATCTATCGATGCCTTTGTTTCTTCGATTGAAGCTTTTATCCTTGTCGCAAATTCTTTATATGCCTTACCTATTTCCAGATACAATTCTTCAGCCAGTGCCTGAGCTTCATCTTCGTCAACTGTCTTGGTCTTCTTCTTTCTCCAACATCTGATAGCCGCTCCTACTACGTTTCCTGCAGGGATAAAATCTGCCGGTCTATCTATATTGTTTCGCGTTATTATCTCCTCGTCAGCTAACCGAGCCTTAGATATTTCTGTCTCTATTACATGTATCTGCTCATCTATTTCCGTATTGGATTGTTCCACTTCTTTCTTTTCACTATCGAGAACAGATTCGATTTCATCGGCCTTTTCGCAAAACATAGCGATTGAATCTTTGATGTACTCTGTGACAGGATACAGTTCAAAATACTTCTTAAGTTTTTCATCATCAAAGTCCGTAATAAAATGCGGATTTCTAATGCCTAAATCTCTGATGATTCTATAAACAGTATCAAGGTTAAGGCCGTCACCGAGTCTGAAAAAGATTTGCTGAACTACAACATCTGCCCGCTGATAAAGATATTTGAGAATGCTTTGCAAACTTGCTAGCGTCGCCCTATCCACATGGATAATTACAGGTGTAAAAGTCAGATCTGTTTCCTCGAGTTCATGTATATCCTTGATAACCTCTACTGAAGCTGGTGCCCAGTTTATTACAGGCTGTTCAACATTTTCTCCTTGAACGGAAATGACAGAATAAGCTCCGTCAAACAGTATCTCATTATCAGCTCTGAATTGCTTATAATCAAAATTTCTGCTTGGATTATGCTCCAACCAATCCAATAAAGTCTGAATTCTATTCCTCTTGCTATCACGCTCTTCCAGTTCATTCTTATGAAAAAGCTTTACCTGATCTTCAGCAACGCCTGCTTGTCTGAATGATTTTTCAATTTCGCTAAAGTCTCTCGGCGTTCCTGAAAACTCCAGTTCAAAATCATAACCATTCATTTCATCATGGAAGATTTTCGGCAACTCTTTTATCCAGTCCTGAAGGCGTCCATCCTGATATTTTTCAACCAAGCTATTGATATGAGGCGGTTGTCCGTTGAATTTAATTTCAGTCTTCATCAAATATGGGTTGTATGTTAGCTCTGCCTTGATCATATCCGTATCCCTTTCAACAGTTATTTCATTATACTATCTGCTCTATGCATCTATGATACTACTTTCAACGTTCCCACAAGGTCCGAATAAAGGGACTTTTTTCAGCTGTAATGTCTACACAAAAGGGACCCGAAGGTCCCTCATCTTCATCCAATTAGAGTATAGCTCCTTGCATAGAAATACTATGTTCCTATATGTCCTTGCGAAATCATTACAATGTTTCATGTACTGAAAATAATAACTCATTCTATGTTTCACTTTGTCACGTTTGCCTTACCCAGCAGTTCAATCAATTCGTCAATCAAAGTATCTCCGTCTTTACTCTTTATTGCACCCTTAATTTTTTTCAATTTTTCCGAGAAGGATTTGTCTTTGATTACTGCTTCAACATATTTATCCAGATCAGTATTCTCTATATCCAGATCTCCCATAAAGATGCTTTCAAATACCGCAATACCAACTTCTCCCAAGGTCAATGTAATAACGCCGGAAACAGCTGCAGTTACTGCTTTTGCCGCTATTTTTAGTTTACCCTGTGCTAAAGCAACAGCTCTGCTTGCCAGGCTTTTACCTATGGATGCTATGGCATTAGCGCCCATTATTTCCGTTGCAATGCTTTTTATTGTGTTGCTATCCTCAATTTCATATATCTTGGCAATGTTATTAAGCATTTCCATCTGTATACCATTTACAACTTTGGAAACTCCGCCTTTCGTTTTTGCAGCATCTGCGGCAGCGGCTGCGGTAGCTCGACTTATTACAACAGTATTAGCCTCAAGTCTTTTGCTGGTTTTAACCTTTTCCTTCCAGTTTTTCTCAAAAATAGACCTCGCTTCAGGTGCAAGTTTTTCAGTAGCTGCCTTAAGTTCATCTATACCCATGGCCGGTACATCCCCCTTCTTTTCAGCGAGTACCGGTATCACAGCTTTAACATTGATTTTATCTCTGCCGAAACTGTTCAGAGCATCCACTATCATTTTTCTGTTCTCTTCTATATCCTCTTCAAAATAAGTCTTTGTACTTACAAAAATGATAGGGACATTTTCCCAGAAATTCGATACGGTCTGGAGATAGCGCAAAGTATCTTCAGGCATCCTTTTATTGGACCCATCTACGCAAAACCATATTGTATGTACGATAGTCTTCGGATCAGGATTCTTTACACTATCTTTAAGCCATTTCTTTATTTCCTTAGTAAGCCAGTTTTGTCTTTTATGGCTGTATTCAAGGCCCGGTGTGTCAATCAACCTAAATGGGCTATTAGACAGTTCACCATAAACATCAATTCTATCTGTAATTGCAGTGCCTACACCGGTAGGTGCCTTTTCAAGATTAGTATTCAGAAAAGCATTTATTAGTGTGCTTTTACCAGATCCGGATGTTCCAAGAAGCATTACATTGATTATTTTATTATCCAGTACTTTCCTGCTGGTTTTCTCTGTCTTCTTCTCAACCTTCTTAGCCATAAATAATCTCCTAATTATTATTCATATGCGGTAACCATAATTCACCATAGGAAACTCGTTTTACTATATGGAATACTTGTTATCATTTTACCATATGTTAATTATTACCTCCATATTCTGTTCAACAGGAGCAATAAACCTTCGCGCAAGCTTTCTGTAACAGACATTTAGTAATTTAGTCAACTTTCTGCTTAGCGATTCATGTTTGTTTACCCGTTGTGTAAAATAAAGCGCCCCACACGGAGGCGCTATGAGCACTATGTTCTCAGCCACTTCAGAACCTATTTTTCCTTTGCCTTTTCGAACACCATCGTGGCCTGGATTCTATCACCACCCATCAGACCGCTACTTCCGGCGCTGGCGGTAGAAATCGTGTGGAGCCTGTATCCTTTCTTTGCCTGATCATTGATAACCTTTTCAAGCTCTGTCAGATTCTTTGATCCGGTTCCTATGAGTTTTTCTTTCAATGTTACCTGAAGAACTACGTATTCAAAATCAAGTCCAGAAGCATATGAAAATGAACCCTTTTCATTCAAATCGTTTAAGATACCCATGATTTCTCCTTTCCTGAAACACTTTAATCGAATTATTTATCTATGCTTCAATGATACTACTTTCCTCCCTCTCACTCTGCCCGATTAAGTGGGCTATAAGTAGCTACATGTTTACAAAAAGTTGATCAATTGTACAAAGGAAGCGCCTCTCGCTGAGGCGCTCCATGATTCAATTTTGTGCGTTGTACTCTACGTGCTTAATAATCAGCTACTTCCAGCAGTTTCTTCTCGATTCTGGCGGTTACTTCTATGTAGTATGCCAGCTCAGCGGAATTCATCTGAGACTGATCCATATTCTCCATCTGCTCAAGCATCTCAGTCTCCTCAGACAGGAGATCTGTCATCTCACTTATGAGTTCGATATTTGACGAGTCTTCCTGATACTTCTTCATGACTTCGCAGTAGTGGTCGAACCACGCTTCATAATCGTCCATTGTCTTCTTGAACTCAGGTGACAGGAGTCCGGAATCAGTATCCGAAGCTTCTTCAGCAGTGTCTGCAGGTTCTGATTCCTCAGTCTCCATTTCAACTGTTTCGGCTGGTTCTGATTCATTTTCTTCAGGGGCCGAGTCGCCTCCACCGCAGCCGAACAGTGCCAGCACCAGAATCACTGCTATTATGCCTATCAAGATTTTCTTCATGCCATTTACCTCCATTCTTAACAGACTGTTCTGCTGCCGCCTCAATCGTCGCGACATATCTTCTCAAACATTTTGTCCAGAAGCTCTTCCTTGACCTCTGTCTCTGCAGTGATCTCGTCGAGCAGCAGGAGCATGCCTGCTACGGAGATCTGCTCATCTATTTCCTTGCGTTCTGCCCGCAGCTCTTCGAGGCGGGATCTGAGTACAGCTTCGTCCATTTTGTCCACCTTCTCCAGCACTACGGCTATGCTTTCAACTGATATCCCTATGCTCCTCAGGAGCAGTATCCTCTTGGCCCTTCTTACTGCCGCGTCATCATACAGCCACTCTTTCCTGCCCTCTGAGCTGCGAACTGTAGGATGGAGCAGTCCTTTGCTGTCGTAGTATCTAAGTGCATTCACTGTAATCCCAGTGATTTCAGTGACTTCCCGGATCGTATTCAGTGACATTGCATACCTCTCTTTCCAACTATACATCTCGTTGTTACGACGAGGTCAATGCCATATTTTTGAACACTTTGATTGCTGTAATTACGCCTCCTTTCTGTGCGGCACCTCGTCATAGGAACGTGTTCCTATAACAGGCGCTGTAATTTTTGCGAATTTGCCTGCCGCCGGCTGTGGCTCTTTTTGGCGCATGCAAAACGCCTCCCGGAGGAGGCGCCCGTAAAGTCCTTTTCAGTTTTGCCCTATATCATTTTCTTCAGGTATTCGACGCTCTTCTCCGCCCAGTCCTCTTCTCTCTGCAGGGTCTCTTCGAGTGTTTCGCACGGCTCCATCCAGGACTCGAGGATGACGTTGACGTCGCTGTCTGATCTTGTGCGGCACTCTTCGTAGAAATTCTGCGCGTCCAGTCTGCCGGTGCCGAGGCATGCTCCGGTGACCTTAAGCCCACCGCCGCCGTTATAGCGTTTGATCACATAGTCCTTCATGTGGAGGCAGATGCAGTACGGCGCCATGTATTTCAGTACCTCGCTGACCGTCTCCTCATGGGACAGGGAGTTGACCGAGTCGACTGTCAGGCGTACCTGCGGATGGCCGACTGTCTCTACCATTGCGGCATACTCCTGCGCGCTGAATCTGTCGTGGTTCTCTATGCCGAGGCAGACGCCGCTTTCCTCGAGCTGCGGAACTGCGTCTGAAAGGATGCGGCAGAACTCTTCGAGGTCAGGCTGAAAATCCGGCCCGTCCGTGATGACACGCAGGACGCGTGCGCCAATCCTCTTCGAGATGTCTATATACTCCGCAAGCCTCTCCGGCGTGGCTTTGCGCATCCCCGCCTCGAGCTCGATACCGTGCTCCTCTGCATAGGTGCGGATCATGTCGAGCTCATCAGTGCTGCACTTCTCCAGTGGCATGTTGTCGCCGAACTGGACTACCTGCACGCCGAGAGCGACTGCTTTGCCTATCAGTTCATGCGGCGTCATTACCCGCTCCGGTTTGTGGTCGGGCCTCGTCCCGCATGCAAAGCAGTATGTGAATGAGCTGATTCCTATCCTGTGTTTCCCCTCCATCTCAAGTCCCTCCAATGTTTACTTATATTTTGTCGTCCGTGAATTCTTAGTATCCCAGCTGAGCTTTCAATCCGTCCTGAAGGACTTTAGACAGGCTGAGGTTATTTCTCTCCGCCTCGATTGCGAGCCATTCAGGGATAGAAAGTGTTTTCTTAACAGCTTTGGTACTTCTGCGGTATCTGGTAACGTCAACCGAAACATATGATACTACATCAGCAGTTTTGATTTCCTTTATATTCGTTGCATGTGGAAGTGGCTGATTCTCCTCAAGGAGAGCAGCTAAATACAGGCCCATTGCTTCCTGTGCATTTTCCATGGCCTCTTCCAGAGTACTTCCTTCTGTAACGCAGCCTTCCAGATCAGGGAATTCTACCCAGTATGTTTCCTCTTCATGAAAGATAGCAGGATATATTTTCAGCATTATGCTCACCTTCTTTCTTCTATATCTAATCTCTTCTTCAGCTTAGCTTCCAGGCCTTTTGCCAGTTCCTTATGTCTATGTACCGGAATGACTTCTACCTGTCCATTCTTTTTCATCACATAATGGCTTCCATGAATTCTATCAATCATCCATCCTTTTGACCTAAAGAGTGCAACCATTTCCTTCCCGGTCATATAACCACTCTCCTTTCCAATTATCTTACGTAAATTACGTAATGTCAATATTGAAAACGCAAAAAAAGACAGAGCTCGCTGTCTCTGCCTTTTGAAATATAGATGGCTTGATTATAGCCTGAAATCAAGTTTTTTCAACCGCATTTCTGTGAAGATTAGTGCATACCCATATGCTTCTACGCGCTGATTTTCGCGTAGCGCTCGCTGCCGATAACACCCATCATTTTGTAAATTAAAAAAATCAAATGCTGATCCAGCTACTGGTTCTTATTCCTATAGTATTCCTCGACTTCTTCTGCAGTGTACTCTTTACCGTTCTCGTCGTAGTATATCATGTTCGGTTCCGGCTTGAAGTCATTACGGTCCACATATGCCTCGAATGTTACAGCGTCTGTCTTTGAGAGCTTTCCTTCGAGAATCAGCTGTTCGCTCGTCTCAGAATTCGCTCCGAGATACTGGACTGAGCTGAAATCACCACCGACTATTTTGCCCTCATCATCGTATCCGATAATGTTGATATTCACCCAGTACGAATGCAGCAGGTCGTCAATGTCATATATAAAGCTTGTGGTATTCTTCAGCGAGACATAAGCTGTATCCGCCCCCGGACTATAGCTGAAATCCGTGATGGTCACATCGCCTTCAGGGAGCTCTGAAGTGTCCTTCCATTCCACGCTCTTGACTTCCACTTCCACGTGATCAGGTGCCGTATCGAGATTGTAGAAATAGTCGAAAACAGCTGCCGACTTTTCACCCGGCTGGATGTATGGAATGACCGCGTCCTGGATCGCAGGACTGTAGTCACCCTCAGCGGCTTCGTTCGAATTCATCATTTCGCCTTCTGCGTCATACGGCGTGATCTTGAGCACTACGTCTGTAGCCACTTTGTCACTATTGTTGGTAACAACTATGCCGACCGCCTGATTCGGTTCATCCGCGTCGATGACCGTCATGCCGTAATCCACATCAAGCTTGGAGGCCGGGTCGATTAAGTCCTTGACCTCATCTACCTTGCTGCAGCCACCCAGAGCGAGCATGCATGCTGCAAGACACAGGATGGATATAAGTAATATTGCTGATCTCTTTCTCATTTCCCTACTCCTTTTTCTGCTATCTGCTTCATTATAGCATCTACGGGATCCGTAGAGTATGCACGCAATGTATTCGTATTATCTGCGCATCATGAAAAAGGAGTTTTTGAAAAAACTATACATTTCAATGAAAATTCTTCGATAAATGTATAGTAATTTTGCTTTCATATGTTTCAACTGATTTATTCCTGAACACCCGCCCGGTTTTGTGCTTGAAACAAATACACATGTCTGAGAATCTGCACATAAATTAACCTCGAAGAATCTATTTTGCATTTCCCCTATCAGGATTAGAATTACCGCGTTTTGCCACTATACATTTTTCGCTTATTTTTGTTCAAAATGTATAGAGATTCAAAAAACTCCTCATGTACATCATATGATCATGAGTTTGAAAAGGACTTTTTAGAAGCAATGTACATTTTTAAAAAAATTTTTGCAAAAATGAACACAGATATCCACTCACTCTTATTGAGTACGCCAATTCTCTAAAAAATAAGCTCATCTACTCTCGCGTTGTCCGTCATTCGCAGACGCGTGTAGAAGAACAAAAGTCAAAGAGTCATAAAGAACTATTTCCCGGAGCAAATCCACATTTCACAAATGAGATTGTGTACATTTTTTTGAGTTTTTTATTTGAAATGTACACAAAATCAAAAAAGTGCTCCACGAATATGATTTGACTATCGTTATTCAATCGCTGCAATGATGTCTGAGTCATCACTACTATCTATGCCGCCCTGCCTTCTTGAAAACTTAAGTGTTATACCGCCAGCACCACTTATTTTAAAGTTAGTTTAAGGTGATATTGGGATAATTCAGATGCAATATACAAGGCATTTGAAAGGAGGCACTGTATCATGGCGAACAAGAAGAACACTAAGAAGAATTCAAAGAAGAAAAATGCTCCTGTGGTCAAGGAGATCGAGGAGCAAAAGATACAGGATCAGGCAGCTGAGCCTGAAGTTGTTGAGACAGAGGCGATCGAAGTGATCGAAGAGAAGGCTGCTGAAGCAGTTGAAGAGAAGGCTGCTGAGATGATTGAAGAGAAAGCTACCGAGGCTGCCGAGGTTACTAAGGATACTGTAGTCCTGGAGCCGGCTGAGGTTATCGAAGAAGCAGCTGAGGTCACTGAGGTTGTAGAACCTGTGGAAGAAGCTGCACCGGGAGAAGTATCCGATGAAGCTACAAAGGACGCAGAGCCTGTAGCATCGGAGCCTAAGGAAGTTACCGACTTTACGCTTGTCATGGATCCTGTCGCTCCTGAGAATGATGCGCAGACAGCAGCACCGAAGGATGACAGCAATTTTGCCGACGCCGGTCAGGAGCAGGTATCACCGGAGGAGGAAAAGCTTGCGGCTGAGTATGCTGCTGCAAGAGCTGAAGGTCCGGCTGCTTCCACCGCTATAACACCGATAGTTCCTGTTACCGGATACGGCGACGATTCGAAGACCGTGGAATTCGAAGCGCCTAAAGCCGCTAAGGAGCCTAAGGAGAGCAAGCTGAAAGGCTTTTTCGACAAGCCGGTCAGCAGGAAGTTCCTCGCAGGCGCACTTGGCCTGGCGCTTGTACTCAACGGCCTGATCGCAGCAGGTATCATGGCGCTTTTCGCAAATGACCTTGAGGATGATATATCCGCAGTGAAGAAGTCCGTGAAAGAGCTTGAGGAGAACTCCGGCAACATGGGCGGCGGCCCGGGCATGGGCATGACTCCGCCGGACTGGAACAGTGACAATGGCAACGGAAATGGTTTCTACGGCCGCGATGACAGCGATTCCGGTGATTACTGGGATGACGACTGGGACGATGATGACTGGGGTAGCTCGGCTCCGGGAAATCAGCAGAACGGCGACCAGAACAGCCAGCAGATTCAGCAGAATTCCGGCAATGTATCTATAGGCATAGTCATCAGAGACAATAACGGCGTGTACATCTCGCAGGTCACCGGCAGCAATGCCAAGAAGGCTGGTTTCCAGGAAGGTGACAAAATCGTCGAGTTCGACGGGGATGATATCGATGACAGCAACGAGCTCATCGAGGAAGTGCAGGAGCACAAGGCCGGCGACAAAGTTACAGTAGTCATTGAGCGTAATGGCAAGCAGCAGAAGATCACAACAACTTTAGAGTAGGTCCATGAGATATGTATCAGAGTTGATCATCAGATTAGATAAAAGCGCCCGCTGCATATTTACTGCAGCGGGTGTTTTTTAGTGTTATGCATTTTGTGCTGCGGTGAAGCTGCCTATAGTTGCAGTGAAAATGCGGTAGAAGTCGTCCGGGTACACCATGACGAGCTCTCCATGCTCGTATCCGGGGATCTCTACAAAGGTGACATTGCTGAGATAGCCTTTCAGGAAATCCATGTCCTCGCGGCGGGCTTTGGCCTCCTTCTCTGCGTACCAGTATGTGATCTCGGTATCCAGCGCAGGTGCAGGATGCGGCCGGCGTTTTGCCCGACTGCTGTGCATCTTATGAACAAGGCATCACCCGGGGTGCCGCAATGACGGGCGGCCCGGTTTTGCAGCCAAATATACATGTATAAGAAAGGAAAGATGAAATGAGTAAAGTAGCAGTAGTTTACTGGTCAGCTACAGGTAACACTGAGGCTATGGCTGACGCTGTTGTTGAAGGCGCTAAGAAGGCAGGAGCTGAGGTAAGCAAGCTCACTTCGGCTGAGTTCGGTCCGGCTGATGTTGCAGGATTCGACGGAATCGCTTTCGGATGCCCGGCAATGGGTGCTGAGGTCCTTGAGGAGGACGAGTTCCAGCCAATGTGGGACGATGTCAAGGGCAAGCTCGGCGGCAAGAAGGTCGGCCTCTTCGGCTCTTACGGCTGGGGCGGCGGTGAATGGATGAACAGCTGGGCTGACGATGCCAGAATGTCAGGCGTTGCGCTCGCTGCTGATCCTGTAATTGCCAACGAGGCTCCTGATGACGAGGCTGTTGCAGCCTGCGAAGCACTCGGAGCAGCACTCGCATAGTTTATAGTTAATAAGGCGCATAGTAAAAGATGACAACGGGGACAGCCCTCGTTGTCATCTTCTTTTGTCATCAGAATTCCTGTATGTGGTTCCTGGCGTACTGCATGAGTCTCAGGTCGAGCGGCTCCTTCTCGTAGAGCTTCTCGAACTGCTTCAGGAAGTCGTCAAAAGGATACATTTTCTTCCGCTCTTCGTAATCCCATGAGTTGTCTATGGCCAGGGCGCTGAGGTCATTAAGGTCGATGCCGTTTGCGGAAGTGAATTTCTTCAGCAGTTCGGCATGTCTTGAGGCGTGGATCTCTTTCAGCGCATCGAGGATGTACGGCGCAGCTGAGCGGCACGGCCCCACGAGGAACCTGCAAAGCCCGTCCGTGCTGACCTCCGCCTCATAGAGAGAAGCGATGTAGAAAACGCGTTTTGCCCCCTTGAAGAGCTCGAGGCACTGCGGCACTTCACGGCGCCTCGCTTCCTTCATCATCCGCGCCGAGACGGCGTCGCGCAGCTCGATATTCCCGAGGCGCATCAGCTCATCAGAACTCATAGCTATATATTTCTTGTCCTTATTCAGACCTGCGAAAAGACTGCCTATACCCATTGTCCTCACTCCTGTCTGCACATTTGCTGCCCTTATGTTAGATAATTCTAACCACTTTGTCAAATGTGCCTGCACGGGAAGAACCTGAAGCAGCTGTGAGTTCTGTCACAGTGTGCGCTTGCTGTTTCTGATGGCTGCATCATAAAAGGCAGCTGAGGCTGCCTTTTAAACCACATTGACACACTATTTAGTAAGTGACTTGATCACATCCTTGTACCCGCCTACGTCGGCTCCGACGAACGGGTCGTGGACGAATTTGCCGTTGCTGTCGACAAACAGGGTCGTCGGGAACATCCTGACTTTGTTCATGAATTCAGCGAGTTCGCCGGCTGCGATTATGTTCGTGAACTTCACGCCCGAGTCGGCGACTATCTTCTGAGCTGCCGCGTATTCAGCGCCTGAAGTCTCGAAGACATCTCCGACGAGGCCGATGATCTGGACGTTATCCGGCAGCTCTGCGTCCCACTCCGCCATAGCAGGCATTTCATCTACGCATGGATCGCAGAACGTGCCCCAGATGTTTACCACAGTTATATCCGCGTTGGCGAAAACCGAGCTGTCCACCTCATTGCCCTCAAGGTCATACGAAGTGAATTCCGAGATCGAATCGGTCCCGTCCGACGAGCCGAATCCGCATGCGCACAGCGCCGCAGTCATTAAGATCATTGTCAGAATCAGTGCAAAATGCTTTTTCATAATGCGCTCCTGATGAATTCTTTTAGCGCCTAGTCATCTTCCTCAAAGAAGTAGTAATCGATATCTCTCCGCTTCACGTTCTTGTAGCATATGCTGATGTAGTGCTGCAGGATGTCGCGCGCTTTCTTTTCGGTCGGGATCAGGCTGATGTCCTTCTCGTTTTTAGGCAGATCAAGTGAGAAGTACAGGACGCCTTTCTCTCCTGTCACTACTTTTTTGCCCTCGAACTCGAGCTCGTTGATCATGTCAGCGAGCATTTTCTCAGGGCCGTCCGTCAGCATCCTGACTGTGAGATACCTGTCCCAGTCCATCTCCGGCGACTCCTTGCGCCAGTCGCGGATGAACCTTTTGGCCCGCTTCTCTGAGAAAGTATCGAAGAGCCTTGCTGCCGCATTGTTTCTGAGTTCGAAATCGCCCAGGACTGCGCCGAATCCGTACGCAAATACCTCGCTCATGTGTCTCTCCTTCTTACAGCATCACGGGATGCTCTGCCATTCTAGATGAGGCGGAAGCCGCCGACAAACGGCAGCGGATCCATTCTCCATGTTGCCGCACGGACGATGCCCATGATGTCGAGCACCCATACTGCGATCTCGATGATGCCTCCTGCAATGGTCCCGATCAGCGGGATTATGGCGATCACTCCTGCGGCGATGCCGGCAATGTTGAGGACCAGCGCCTGATTGAGGTGCATCCTTGTGAAGTCGTCATTCTTATCGCCTATGACCAGGGCTATGAAGAACCCGATCCATGTGATATATGCTATAACAGCTGCCAGATTGGATTTCTGATTCATTTTATTCTCCCTTACTTCTTAAGCGGCATGAGCTCGTACGGCTGCACCTTGGCAAACTCGTCGAGTGAGAGCTCTACCAGGTATCCGCCGCCACCGCCGTTGATCACTACTTTATCCATGTCACCTGCACACTCGTCGAAGATGACTCTGTACTGATTGATCATGCCGAGCGGTGAAGTTCCGCCGTGCACGTATCCTGTCAGCTGCTTGAGCTCGACCGGCTTGATCATCTCGAGCGCATGCTCGCCGAGAGCTCTCGCGGTCTGACGCTGCGACAGTTTTGCCAGAGCCGGAACCACGAAGACATAGATGCTGCCTGTCGTGTCGCCCTTCATTACAAGTGTCTTGAAGAGTCTTGCCGCCCTGTCTGCTCCGACCATTCTCGAGTAGTCCTCGCCGCTGATGGCGCCCGGCGCCTCAAGGAATTCGTACTTTGCTCCAGCTGCGTCAAGAGCCTCAGTTGCAGGTGTTGTTATCTGTGACATTTTTTATATGTCCTCCTGTGAATTAATCTTGTTTTCCAAACAATTATTATACACCCTAAAGCCATCAGCAGGCAAAACAGGGCGCATTATGCCGCGCTTACGGTAGTCCGCATGCGCCGGGCGGCGCTGTCTACACTTTCTCGAATCTGTATTTCTGCTGCACCTGAGGATACTTCTCATGGTCGACTTCGCCGAGGAACATCTCAAGCGGCCGTACGAAGAGGCCGCCGTCTCCGTAGAGCGGCCTGTACACCATCATGTCCTCGCGCGTCTCGGTGTGGGTCGCCACACCGACGATCTCATACATATACATTTTGCCGGCACGCTCCTCGTCACTCAGCATTTCGCGCTTGAAATGCTGCACGATGTCGCCTGGCCTGAATCTGTCATTCATGTGATACTCCTGTCTGAATGTCTGTTATCATGTAGATTGCTCACTCTCTTTTTTATGATAGTATTTCTTCATCCTTTGTGCACTTATTATTTCTTAGTGCCAGTCAATGCACAAAGAAAAAACATAATGCCTAAGAGGATATTTCTTGACTTACTGAACCTTAATGATAGAATATTACACGAAGAGACGGGTTTTATACCGTACGGTCTTCGGACCTAGGCGGGCTGCTCGTCTCTTTTTTTAATTCTACGAAATCGTACAGATACTTGTGATCATCTTCTGCATGCCTAACAAGCATTACAGCCTTATATATATTATATCTTGCTATCATTCCTGTCTGATCACTATACACCGGAATCGCAAATCTGACATCGTACCTGTACCATCCATATTTTGCATCCATATCATGTTTCTTCTTTCGATTCTCCGAATGCCGCTTACCAGTTGCAAATCTGACCAGCTCAGGAACAGCCTGAGAAGCATTTGCTTTTGCTTTCGCTGTGGCTCCTTTCAGTCGGATACGGCTCTCTGAATTTGCAAATTCATCAGGAAAGTCTGAGGAGATATACACTTTGTCTGATGACTCTTCGATAACGAAGAATTCTCCTATGTATTCTTTGAGGAATTTCTCTACAGCTTTCCATTCTTCTCGCTTTCCCTTGAAGCGAATATCATTGATCAAAACAATTTTGCTTCCATCCAGATCATTGATAACAGTTACATTTCTATCCATCATGATGCTCCTCCTGTCTTTAAGAAAATGGCACAAAAAAAGACGGAGCGCTCTGTCTCCGTCAAAACTTTATATCTATGGCTGGATTATATCGCAAATTATTACTTTTGCAACCGCCGTTGTGTGAAGATTATATCTTTCTTGCTTGCGGGGCAAAATAGTTTTCCAGTGCGTATTCGAACTGCTGCTCGAAGGCGCGGATCGCATCCCGGCTCACCTCCATCTTAGGATAGAGCATGTCGAATGCGTGGATGTTCGTGTGGTAGACGTCAACATGTGCCGAGATATTTCCTATTCTGATTTTCCTGACACTTATATCCGGATCCGGCCACAGTTTGATATTCACGTCTTTTCTCCTGTCCCTCCTGATCGCGTCCACCCAATGGGTTACGTCCGCCCGGTGGGTTACGTTCCCCCTGATGGGATGCACGCAATCAGCATCGTTTTCCTTTGTGTAAATATTATTCAAAACCGCCGCATATGTCCATCGCACGCCCGATGCAGCAAAAACTCCGGCAGTTTCAATTCACTGCCGGAGTTAGCTGCTTATGTATTCTGCGCTTTCACGCGTTTTGCGTTTTGCACTACTGGAATCCGATATTGAGAGTTCCTCACTCCTTCATGTCGATCTCGAAGTCGACTACTTCGTCTGATCCAGTATTTGAGGAACCTGAGGATGAACTGTCTACAGAACCACCACCTGAAGGATCATCACCCTCATCCGGGCGCTCAGGCTCCTGATACCCTTCAGCAGGGGAATCTGGCATGGCGTATGGATCTTCTCCCGGTGCTGCATCCGGATCATATGCCGGCGCTGCGTTCGGGTCGACTGACTCGTCGCCAGTCTCTTCGTCAGGATAATATTCGATTGTTCCTCCACTGGCTGCTTCTAATCCGTCCTTGTTCCTGAAATAGAATACCATAAGACATGCGGCTGCTATTCCCACAGAAATCCAGCCTTCTTCTGACAGGCCCTCTTCCACAACGAATGCAACCAGTACTCCGCCGGCGATGAACCAGCCTATCCCTCTTGGTACAAAGATCTGCTTCATTAGATAGACCGCAACGAATACAAGGCCGAGCGCTATGGTGCTCAGTTTTGCCGCGATCCCGTATGATTCAGTTGCTGATGCGCAGATTATCAGGCCGGCTATGAGCCAGCCAATTCCTTTTGCAGTTAGTTTCATAATGATTTACCTCAGCAGCAAGCCGTCTATCAGAGTCCCTTTCTGTTCTTTTTTCAAATTATATTTAGAATGTGTTTAATTGAATAGTAGCATTATTCGATTTCCTTCTCCAGTTCCTCGATAGAAGGCAATGTGCCCTTATACTTTTCGGGTATCAATTGTGATAGCTCGTAGCTGGAAATGCCAAGCGGCTGGCTGCTGGACTCAAGTGCATAGTGTGCATCAATTTTATCCATGTCCTTACATATAAGCAGTCCGATTGTTGGCTCCATCCAATCCTCTTTCAGCTTGTGATTTACCGCCACAACATACGATCCCAGCTGTCCAGTATAAGATGCGTCAAATTCACCAGCTTTTACTTCAAGTACCACATAGCATTTCAGCCTCGTATTGAAGAACAACATATCTATGTATTTCTCTTTGCTTCCTACTTCTATCCTTACCTCACGTCCTGCAAAGGCAAATCCGTTTCCAAGTTCAAGAAGAAATTCTGTTATTCTGTCCATCAAAGCATCCTTCAGTTCTTTTTCTCTATAGTTATCTGCGATAGAGATGAAGTCAAACTGGTACGGATCTTTAGTTATTTCCTGAGCAAGGTCACTGTTTCTGTCAGGCAACGTAATGGCAAAATTACTGACCGCCTTGCCCTGTCTCTCATACAGGTCCGTATCAAGGAAATTAAGAAGCATAGCTCTTGACCAGTTGTTTTCAAGCGTTTTGCGTACATAGAAGAGTGCTTTTTCTTTATCACTTTTGCACTTGTCAATCAATAATTTATGATGTCCCCATGGAATGCAAAACACGCATGTCTCGTTTAATTGCGCATCAACTTGGTGCGCAAATCCGGCCTCAGGATACATTTGATAGAAATTATGCATATATATCAGATTCCTTGGCGAAAAACATCTGACATTCGGTAACTGTTTTTTCAAATCGCGGCTGACATACTCATAGAAATGGCTTCCCCATGAGGAAGACTCTTTCTTCTCGTTCAGGTCTCTGCCTATTGACCAGTACAACCGCAGCATCTCATCATTTACTTTTACAGATGCTTTGATCTGGCTATTCCTGTACCTGCTGCTAATTTCATTGATCCAATCCTTGTACTCTTTGCTTTTTTCAATTGAATTACTCATACTTAGCCTCCTTATCAATTGATAGAATCGGATACAAAAAACGTCAGGATCTGTGTGCCTGATATCACACATTTCCTGACGCTCTCATACCCGCGACTGGGTCCGGCCGGAAAAGGCCTTACCTATTGAATTTGTATCGCTATAATATCACAAATAATATCTAGAACTCCAGCTCCACATCGAACAGGCATCTGCCGAAGAAGTCGATGATGCCTTCCTCTACATCGTCCTTGAGGTCATCGTAGTTGTGAATCTCGTGTCTGTAGCCTGAGTACAGCAGGGTCTCAACGTCGCAGCCCGCATCGGTGAGCCAGTTGCTGACCTGATAGACGCCCGCGCCGTACTGGCCGACAGGGTCCTGGTCGCCTGCGATGTTGTATATAGGAAGATCCTGCGGGACTTTGGCAGCCCACTCAGGACCGGTGATAACGTCGATCATTTTGCAGAAATCCATGAATGATCGGTTGCTTGTCGGCTTGGTGAAAGCATCGAACGGGTCATCTGCATGGTCATGCTGCACGTACTCATCGTGGCAGATCCACTCGTTGCCGAGCTTGACGCCCTCGTCGCAGCGCGCGAACATCCAGCCCATCATGACCGAGCCGACATCCGGATCGGACTCCTGGCCCTTGCCGTCGTCGAGGAGCTTCTGGATGTATTCCATGCTGTGCTCGAGTCCCGGGAAAACGCCGGACGTGCCGCAGAGTGTGACGCCGTCGAGCTCGTCGCCGTACTTGGTGATGTAGTCGCGAGCGATGAAGGAGCCCATGCTGTGGCCGAACATAAAGTACGGCAGATCAGGATACATCTCCTTCACGATGGTGGTCAGTGTGTGCTCGTCTTCCATCATGGTGTGGACCCCGGTGCCGCCCCAGTCGCCCCAGCAGTTGTTTTCCATTGCAGTCTTGCCGTGGCCTACGTGGTCATCAGCCGCAACGATGAAGCCCGCATCCATGAACTTGACGATCATGTGCAGGTACCTGCGGGAGTGCTCGCCGAATCCGTGGATCAGCTGGATGATCCCCATCGGCTCAGCTGCCGGCACATATACCCATCCGTAAACAGTGTCCCTCTTGTTATACGAGTCAAAACAGATTTCGTGTAGCATGGTGGTCCTCCTTTTTTCTTATGTTGATGCTTAATGCTGTCGTGTCTTTTTTCTATGCGCGTCGCTGTGTGTCTTTTTTCTATGCGTGCCACTACCGGTTCCTTTTTACTATGCGCACCGCTACCGGCTCTTTTTTACTATGCGCGCCGCTGCTCCGGCTGCCCCGGCTGCTGCAGCTCCTATGCCTGCAGATACCGCGGCCTTTGCGGCTTTGCTCTTGACATCCTCTCCTGAAGCCTTGCCTTCGCGCCTTACGTATCTCAGCTGGCAGGTCGCATCGCCCTTAGCGATTGTGCCCGGCAAGTCGAGCTCTACGCCAAAGCATTCGCCGATGCCTCTGTCGCCGCACATCGCGTAGTCGCAGAGGACAGCGATCTCTTCGTCGCTGCAGCCCTGCTTCTGCCATGCCTTGACGAGCGGGCAGTAGTGGAAGTCGATGTCGAGGTGGTCGTCATCGCATCTCAGGATGTCCATCTCGAAGACCTTTTGCGCGAAGAATCCGAACAGCGCCTTCTTAAGACCCCTGAGAGATGTGCCTTTGCCGCCCTTCTTGACGAGAAGCGATCCCTGATACAGCCCGCACCTCTTGATCGCAGCCGGGACGTATTCCTCTGCAGTCAGGCCCTTCTTCGCAGCCTCGTCCTGCAGCAGGTACATCCACAGCGCCCTGTGCTCGAGCTGCTCGCGGATGCCGACTATGAGCGGATTCTTTACTTTTGCCTCGTTTATTACCTTACTCATCCCTGCACCTCACATTCTCTTCTCCTGACGCAGCTTGCAGACCGTTTCTGTGACCCGGATCCCGCAGCGTCTTCTCTCCGGTGCACTGCAACTGCATCCCTCTATGAGTAAATAATAGCACAGTTCCGGCTGCCTTATTCTGATAATCTCCACATATTCCGCGCCCTAAGGTTTAGGAGTCCGTGAATCTTCAGTCACAGTCGCGTAGTCCATGGCGGCAGTCACAGTCGCGTTATCCATGGCGGCAGTCACAGTCCCCTTATCCGTGGCAGGAGTCCGCATTCTCATAACCCACAGCATCAGTGCCAGTCGCAAAAGGAGTTTTTTCAAAAACTGTACATTTTTTTGAAAAAAACGTAAAAAATGTATAGTTAGTACGATTGCCTCCCAGGTCTTCACTTTTACACCTGAACATTACTGTTGCTCTCTTTGCTATTTCAGGCAAAACTCCGAACTCTACTGCGCAGATGGTAAATATCGTTCATGTAATTTTGACCGCTTTCTTTTGCAGTTGCGCAAATGCCTGAAACTAATCTCATTGCTTAACAAAAACTATACATTTTTTGCGAAAAAAATTTAAAAATGTACAGTTTTTGTCAAAACTCCTCTCACGCAACATAACCGGCAGTCACAGGGCATCGCACGAATTGTTTCCTCACAGAAAAACAGCGCCGTGCAGGCGCTGCTCGTTTCTTTTTAAATGTCAAGAAGGTCATTGTTTAGATTATCCGAAAACAAACAGCAGCACCCTTTTGTTACAAAATCGGGTGCTGCTCTTATTATTAACCTCTCCGGCTCGGGTTCCTGAACTCGCACGGCACTCCGACCTGGCACTTGCCGCAGCCGTACCGGGGAGCGTATTTTGCCTTCATCTTCTCAACGTGCCTGTTGCATTTGATGTTGTTCTTGCCGTGTTTCAGCGAGATCGCGTTCGCCGGGCAGTTCCTGACGCAGGCACCGCATCTGATGCAGTAATCGTCGATGCCTGTGTACGGGCGCACGGTCGGCTCGAGCTCCTCAGTGATTATGATGCTGGCGAACCTGCCCGCCATGCCCTTCTCCGTGATGAGGCCGCGCGACAGGCCAAAAGTCCCGAGTCCGCATGCATATGCTGCGTGCCTCTCGGACCACTTGCTGTCTGCGTGGAAGTCCGGCCTTAGGCCCTTTGCCGTGAACTCTATCCTGAGCCCGAATCTCTCATCGAGCGCAGGCACGCAGGCTTTCATCCCCTTCTCCTCGAAGTGCTGTTTCAGCGCCGCCATGAATCTGCCGATGAACTCCTGGCCCTCGATCCTGGCGTAAAGCCACTCAGTCGAAGGGTCCGTGCGTGAGATGTCATCCGTATCTGCCTTGGCGTATTTGCCGCCTGATACTTTGATTCTGTTGCTGTAGCGCACATCCTCCGTGAACGGCAGGAAGAAAGACACCACCGTCTTCGCGCCCGGCAGCCATTCATCCGGTCCCATGAAGTTCTTCCCGATGACCTCTTTCCTGCGATAAGTATCGAAGATGCTGTCCCCCGCAGGGGCAAAACCGACGAGCGGCTCCTCGTACATCAGCACCTCACCGATGCCGGGTATGTCTGCAGTGTTGCCCTCAGTCTGCCTGAATATGCCGAGGCATTCGTTTATAAAGTCTGTGTTGGTATACATTCTGTCCCCCTTACGTATCCTGCCGGTGTCTCTGTGCTTTATCCATTCCTGAATTCCGCACATACATTGCCGGTCATTAATGCCCCTCTGCATTCTTTTCACTACTGATTCGAAATTCCCGCTAATAACCCGCTGCCGGGTCCACGACGTTGATAAGTTCCTCGCCCTCTGCATATCTTCTCAGATTCTCGCAGAAGAATTCGGCTGTCACGTCGTTGGTGTATTCAAGTCCCATGTCGCCCGAAGTGTGCGGCGTCAGTATCAGATTCTTTGTCGTCCACAGCGGATCGTCCTGAGGCAGCGGCTCTGTGCGCACGACATCGAGCGCCGCACCTGCGATTCTGCCTTCGTTCAGCGCACGCACAAGTGCATCCTGGTCCATGGTCGTTCCTCTGCCGACATTTATGAAATATGCCGTTTCAGGCAAAACTTTTATCTTCTCTTCGTCGAAGATGCCGTCTGTCTCCGGCGTCTTCGGGATGCATATGACGACGATATCCGGAGTGAAATGTGGCGAAGTGCAGGCCGCCTCCTTGCGTTCGGCTGCTTCACTGCCGCAGCCTGATCCAGATGCCTTTCCGCCATAACTCCCGGGTCCGATAACTGCTGTGAAATCGTCAAGCTTATATACTTCATCGAACGGCTCTTTCGCCCTGCCGCTGCGGCTGAAGCCTATCACCTTGCCGGCGCCGAGAGCCATGTACTTCTTAGCGGCGGTGCTGCCTATGTCCCCGGTGCCGATGATCGCTATATTGCTGCCGGCTATCGAGCGGACAGGAAGATGCTGCTTCCACTCGCGGTTGTCTATAATCTTCTCGTACTCCGGGATGCGTCTCAGCAGCATCAGGCTGACCATAATCACATGCTCGGAGATGGCTCTGCCGTACGCGCCGGAGCTGTTGGTGAGCACTGCGCATCCTGTTTCAGAGCTGCCAGCGGACACAGTGCGGCCACTGTCTTCGGAAGTGCCGAAAAGCCCGGTAGCTATGAACTTGTCTGCTCCGGCGCTCGCCGTGTGGCACCACTTAAGGTCCGGCATTTCTGCAAGAAGCACCGGATTGGTGCAGAAGATGACCTCACCATCGGAGACTTTGCCCGAAACATCTTCGCCGGCATTATAGAAAGTCATGTCGTATCCATATTTCTTAGCTGCCTCAGCTATCTTGCCGACAGCAGCATCGCTCAGATACCTGTTTACGCAATATGCTTTTATCATGATCACACCTCTGTTCCCCGATGGCTCGCCCGCTTTTCACCATTGTACCCTATGACAGCGGCATAAGGAACCTGCTGTTTTGCCCGATCGATCGGCGGAGTATTCAGGATATGAAAAACCGGGATCGCTCCCGGTCTGATAAGCGCCATTGTATGCACGCTTTCACTCTGCGGACTTACATCAATCACACGGTGATGCCCGCGAGAATATCTGAGTCGATGAAGAACGACCCCGCCTCTGATCTGAGAAGAACGCCGCCGAGCGGGTTCCTCCTGACTACTGTGACGATTTTGCCCTTGTCTATGCAGATACTGGAAAGCACTTTTCTGAGCTCCGGTTCCACGAAGATCCATTTAATCATGTATCTGCCTGCTGCTGCGTTACTGAGTTTCTGCATCGTAGTTCTCCTTTCTGCTAAAGGGGAAATGCGGTGTAGTCGGGACAAGGTCCTGCTGCCTTGTCGCCTGATCTCCCGCTGCCGGTAATACAGAAAAGCACACCCGGGGATCTCCTGTCCCGCAAGTGTGCTGTGTCGCTCATCTCGCTGCCCGCTGGGGGCCCGGCTCCTTCAAGGCCTGATCAGATTGAGTTCCATATGCTCTTCTGATTCCAATATACAGAGCCTGAGATGCGTTAGTCAAATGTAACCTGTTTGTGAAAAATGTTAACTTTCCAGTCTTGACTTTCCGGCGTCTCAGCCCGCTATGCCATTTGCATCACACAGTTCAGCACCAGGTCTGCACACAACGTCCGGACCATCACACCATCTCCGAACCGAGTGCGCGCGCCTTCTCACGCTCCTGCGGGAACACTGTCTCATGACGCTGCTTCTTGGTCTCCGGATCAAACATGGTCCAGTTGAACCTGCTGTAATCCTTGACCTGGAGCGTGTTGCCAGAGACCATGACTTTGGCCGGCCCCACGAAAGCACCAAGCGTCTGAGCATAATTATTCAGCTTGTCCATGTAGCCGCTCGGGCCGTAGAATTCCTCAGGAGCGTTGCTCGTCATGATCAGCACGACCGGGATCTGCCTGTCGTTGTAGCTCCTCGGCTCTGTCTTGTAAGTCAGCGCCTGGAAGATGAGCCTTTCATACAGAGCCCTGAATCCGGCAGACGCGTCGCCGAGGTAATTCGGGGTGCCAATGATCAGACCGTCAGCCTCCCTGATCGCATCGAGCACAGGCTTAAGACCGTCCCTGCAGATGCACTTTCCCAGATTCGGCTCCAGCTTGCAGCCAAAACACGAGATGCACCCCGTGAACTTCTCCAGCCTGTACAGATCAAAATACTCGATTTCCGCGCCCTTCTCCTTCGCGCCCTCAGCCGCGTCCTTGACAAGAGTAGCCGTATTCCACACAGTCCTCGGACTGCAGTTAATTGCAACGATTTTCCTCATAGTTATGTATCCCTCTGTCCTCTATTTTAATATCCTCATTAATAATGACACACATAGTCTAACATACTCGTCAAAAAAAAAGAGTTCAGCGGGCAGCCCGGGAACATATCCCGGATACCGCCCGCTTAAATGAGGGATGCCAATATTTTATTGCGGGTCTCTTACCCTCCTACATGATTCCAAATCCTCCGGAGAAGACTATTACCAGACACATGCCGAATATAATAGCCACGTGCTTTCCAACCTGTCTGCCGATATCTCTGAATGCGGTCATCTTACTGCCTCCTTCTCCATTCTATACCATCTTTCACTGATTGAAATGCACCCCGAATATCTGTGTGTTTTATCTGTCTATCTGACTACATAGTACAGCATGACAAGTCCCAAAAAAGTCACTCAATCGCTCAAATCCCTCCCGCAACGGCTGCAAAACCTGAAAACCGTTGAAAAAGCGTTGAAAAAGCGCAAAAAAAGCAGGCCCCGGAAAGCCTGTCTCAAGCTATTTTCCGTTTTGCCCGTCTGACCGCACTCGCCGCAGCGGATCAGGGAGCAGATCACGATGAAGTTTGCTGGCGCCATTTCAGTATTGCCATGGCAATGATTATCACGTACCCACAGATGCTCACTGCATCCGGAAGCTCACCGAAGGCAATGAATCCCCACGCCGCGGTGAACAGGATGTTCGTATAGTCATATACGGATATCTCCCTGGCCGGCGCGTAAGTGTACGCGGCCGTTATCGTCAGCTGGCCTCCCATCGCCGCCATTCCTGCACCAAGAAGTATCAGGAGCTGGGTCACGGTCATCGGGTGGAAATCGAAGAGCATGAACGGCAGACACACGATGCACGAGAAGAGCGAGAAGACCATTATTATGACCGGGCCGCGCTCCCCGCTGAGCCCGAGTTTGCGCACGTATGTGTATGCAGCGCCGGCCCCGAACCCCGACAGGAGCCCCGCGAAAGCCGGGATGCTCGCGATCCCTGCAGTAGGCTTGATTACAAGCACTGCTCCCAGGAATGCTACAACTACTATCATCCAGTCTTTCCCTGTCACCTTCTCTTTGAGAATGATCACTGACATGATTATCGCGAAGAAAGGCGACATTTTGTTCAGCACGCTCGCATCAGCGATCGCTATGTGGTCGATCGCCCAGAAGTTGAGGATAACGCCCATCGTGCCGTACACTGACCTTTTGATCAGGTCCGGCCAGCTCTCCCTGCGGATGTGGAATTTCTCAGGCGTACGCGAAAGAATAACGATAGCAAACACAGCTGCTATCGCGTTCCTGAAGAAAGCCTTCTCCATCGTCGGCAGGTCGCCGGCCATTCTTACGAACAGCGACATCAGCGAGAAGAAGAAAGCCGATGCAATTATGAATAATATTCCTTTGGTCTTATTGTTCAGATTAACCATGCATGTATCATACCATCGATCAGCGGCACATTGACACCCCCGTCCTGAAAATCATAAGTAATGATCAGGTTGTCCCACGGAACGATGCCGTACTCCTCATAGCGCTCGAGTTTTCTACCATTGCGCTTCATATACTTCTCATCATTCACATCGCCAAAGTGCTCCCAGTAGAATATCTTTCCATCCCGTGGGCGCTTTATCATAAAGTCAGGCACATACGGCAAATCAGGAATTCCAGTCGAAGCCTCATACCTGAACGGGATCCTGTACTGACGCAGCTTCTCCGCGATCACGATCTCACCTCTCGACCTCATCGCAGTCCGGTCACCAGCCACAGACGTTTTGCCCTCTTCATAGAAGTCTTCCTGCCGCTCGTAATTCGCAGCCCACTCATCAAGATCGCCCGCATCCTTATATATATAGTCAGCAAGGTCCGGGTGATCTGCAACAAACTTCTTCATAACCGACGCTTCGTCAATACTCCTGTACTTGCCAGTCACATCTGAAAGGAGTTTTATATCAGCGGCCAGTGATTTAAGCGCATTCTCTATGTATTTCTTCCTGACGAGCGCCCTTATCTTCCCGTAATCATTACTAATACCGTATCTTCTCTCCTTCTTGCGATTCCCCTTCTTCGGAAATCTCTCACTATAGTATTCCTTATCGCCCCTTTTGAGAATATGGAGCGAACTATCCGGAAGCGCCCCTATTTCATCCGAAAGGCTCCCGTACTTTTTCTTCATTTCGGAGAGAATTATCTCCAGTTGCTCTCTATACATCATAGCTGACACACTTTCTCTGCCGTCCGGAAAGGAGTTTCATGTCCTCGTCTACATTTTTGCTTAATTATCGTCAAATATGTAGACAAAACACTCGTAATCCCCGCGTTTTTTGACTCCGCATCGCAATTCAGACTGGATCCGGTACTTTACAGTCTGCTTCAACGGGTGCAAAACGCTTATTGATATTAATAATAGCACTTTTGAAGCATCGCAGCGTTTTTTCTGTCTACATTTTCTCTCCTAAAATACAATATTTGTAGATAAGCCTGCAAAACTCCTTTTCAGAAGCAAAAAAATAGCCGAACCGGCCATCATCCTGGTCGCGATTCAGCTAAAATAATGTGTCTGTGCTCTCCGCACCTATACGTGTCACCGTGTGCTCACGCTAAGCAGCCACGCAAAACCCTTTGCGGTCCTCAGATCAGGCTCCTTGAAGTGGTTACCCTGGTTCATCTCGAGGGTGCAGGCGTTGCAGCCGGCATCGCTCTCGAGCAGTTCGAGCTGCGAGCGGATGTTGTCTCCGACAGTGCGCATCACCGGGTTTCTGGTCCTCTCCTCTTTGTCGCCGAGGCTCAGGTAAACACGCGGCGCCCCGATGCTGTGTTCGCGGGCAAAATCCATCCACCCCGGGAACCACACTGAAGGCGATACTGCAGCGACTCCCGCAAAGCAGTCTGTCTGATACGCCGCCCACAGAGAAAAGAAACCTGCGAGCGAGTAGCCGCCGAGGTATAGTTCAGTATTGTGCTCCGTCCCAGCGCTGGTACCATACCCAGTTAGTTCAGGTATAAGCGACTCAAGGATATACTTCAGGGTATCCTCTGCCCCGCTGCCAAAACCCGCGTCACCGAATACCGGCGCCGCCTCCCAAGGTGACAGGTCAGTGTTCCAGTCATTCACCCTGAAGGCTGCAAGGGTGAAGCCACTTGACGGGTCACTTGCCGGGTCACTTGAGCCCTCAGCAGCACCCCCAACGGCACATCCTGTTGCAGATGCTGCGGCGCCGTTCAGCAGCTCGCAGATCTTATTCACTTCGCTGTCCAGCACCTCGATATCATGATCATCGACCGGCTGGATCAACAGTACATCCGGCGATCCGCAGTCATATATGAGACACTCCCGGCCGCCTATTATTCTTTTCTCAGCAATTACTTTCTGCATCGTTTCTTATATTGTTTATTGCCCCTTTTTTGCTTGATGTTTTCTGGTTATTTCTACTACTGATTGTCACGTAATCGGTACGCAATCAGTCAGTTTCTCTGAAACTCAGTTCCTGTAATCCGTTCCTTCAATGGACTGTTTATTCAGTAACCTGATCATGCAATGGCTTCTCCAGCACTACACACTCCCATTCGCGGCCGGGCAGTGAGAATACTTCAGCCTCGCCGGTCGCTCTGAAGCCGGAAGCAGCGTAACATCTCATTGCTTTTTCATTGCGCGTGAACACGGCGAGTGATGTCGTGTCTGCGTGAAGCTCATTCCGGGCAAAGTCGCAGGCGGCTTCAAGCATCCTGCTGCCGAGGCCCTGTCGCCTTTTCGCCGGGTCAATGATGACATAGCCAAATCTTACATAGGTATCATCATTCACATCAGGATAGCGGATCGCGATGTGTCCGACAGGAACGCCATCTTCGTCTACAAAGGTATAAGGTGTGAATCGTTCCTCCGCCATCGTCCTCGTATGGTGGGCATGGATATCCTCGCTGGTGAACGGGAACTTTGCGATCCTGTCAGCCGACCACTCGTACATCGAGTCCTCATCCGGGATCCAGCTGCATATTATTTCAGCATCACTCTTAATATATGGTCTTAATTTCATTATTTGCTCTGATTCTTAATTTCTTACTATGATTTCTCATACTCGTGACAGGACCGTATCTCGTCTGTCTTTCTCTGGCGTCGCTCTTCTTTCGGTCCCTTACTTCTTTTCAGGCAGATACATTTTGCGCAAAATGAACTCTTTGGTGCGGTCCGGGAGTATCCTCAGGAGCACCATCAGGGCTTTGTACTCAAGTCCGACAGGCACTCTTGCAGGCGGCTCCTTGCGGCCGGCGAGGGCCAGAGCAACTCTGGCGACGCTCTCAGGCGACCTGCCGTTCTGCTCGTCAGCCTCCATCTTGGCCACGCTGCGCCTTACTATGCTTCCATAACCGCCGGCCGCCTCATCCTGAGTCTCGCGGGCTGCGGTAAAGCCCGTCTTCGTGTCGCCGGGCTCAATGATCGTCGCCCTGACACCGTACGGCTTCATCTCCATGCGCACTGCATCAGTGAAAGCCTCAAGAGCATACTTGCTTGCAGAATACTGGCTCTGCATCGGAATGGACACCCTGCCGGCGATCGAGCCTATGACGATCAGCAGCCCGCGCCCCTGCCTGCGCATCCTTGTCAGGCACGGCTGTGCGGCATTGATCGTGCCAAAATAGTTGACCTCCATCTGTTTGCGGGTCATGTCCTGAGAAGTGGTTTCGGCCGGGCCTGCGACACCCATGCCGGCGCACAGGACAGCGATATCCACATCAGGCAGCTCTTCCACGAACTTCCTGACAGCCTCTTCATCAGTCACATCAAGTCTGCAGGTTGTGAGGCTGCCTCCACCGGGATATGTCCTGCTGCCTTCCTCAATGTTTCTCGAGACACCGGTGACACTGCAGCCGTTCTCAGCGAACATCCTCGCGCACGCCTCACCGATACCGGAGGAGGCCCCGGTCACGAAGACATTGCGGCCATATATGTTTTTAGCTTTGTCATTTTTCATAGTTCTTACTTCCTTCGCCACACGAACCTGACCGTATTCAGGTCCTGGCTCTCGACCTCAAATCCAAGATTCTGATATATCTGGAATGCATAGTATTCCCTGCCGATCTCGTACCTGATGGTCTCGAATCCCGAAGCGATCAGATCGTCCATCAGCAGCTCCAGCAGCTCGGTGCCGATGCCGTATTCCTTGTATGCGGCTTTGAGGTTCATCTTCATGCGCGCCTCTCTGCCCGGCTCTATGATCTCAGCATACGAAAGCCCGGCGAGTTCATCGCCTATCTTCGCCATAAAGCGGTGGGCTCCCATTTTGTCGACATGGTAACTGTCCTCATACGGCCAGAACTGCCTTCTCGTATTCAGGTATTCTCTCAGTTTTTCTTTATCTGACATGATTTCAATTTTCCTTTTCCAAGATTATACCTCATGCCGTGGCAATGAAAAAGTGACAGAAGCCGGAGCCTCTGTCACTGTGGTATGTGTGGTAAATTCTTTTCGCTGTGTCCTGCAGACCGCTCCTTAAGCACATCCGGAAAGTGGCGTCTGCTTTATGACAAGTTTCCTTACGCTATGGCGTCTGCTTTATGGCAGGTATCCCATGCCCTTGGACACCAGGGCGGCGGTGTTCTTGACTGCCTCTACGATGATCGGCAGCTTCTCATCCGAGAGCTCTTCCAGGTCGCCATTGATCGCAATGCTTGCGATGACGGCCCCGGAATAGTCATAGACAGGCGCACCGACACATCTTCTTCCCTTCAGGTACTCCTCATCATCGATAGCCCATCCGTCTTTTCTGACCTTCATCAGCACCTTCTTGTACTCGGCCGGGTCGGTTATCGTTTTGTCCGTATAGCGCTCTAGCGGGTGATTGTACAGAAGCTCATCGATCTCATCACCTGACATCGAGGCGAACATGCACTTTCCGATGGATGCCGGATATGCCGGAACGCCGATACCGGATTCCTCTTCCCTCACATACAGAGCCTTGCGCTCGATCACCTGAACATATACTACTTTGTTGTCCACGACTTTGCCGAGGTATACAGTCATTTTGTACGCGGAGTACAGTTCAGTAAGATAAGGCTTGGCGATGTTGTAGAGCTCAAGGTGCTCGATGTGATAGCTGGCAAGCTCGATAACCTTAGGTCCGGTCAGATACCTGGAATCCGCCGTCTTGACAGCGTAGTTTCTCGCACACAAAGTCTGCATCAGACGGTGCGCTGTCGTCTTGCTCAGGGACGCTTTGGAAGCGAGCTCTGTCAGACTGACAGGCTGGCGCTCCTCCGCAAGTATCTCCAGGAGATCCAGCGCTCTTTCCATACTTCTTACATTTTCAGGCATTGGGCTCACCTCCTGTGGTGGGTCGAACTGAATTGATGCGTTATTTTATCACATAAGTCTGACAAGTCAATGATTATTTGGGGTGTTTTTTCCCAATTGGTCATAGGTATTCTGTACAGCGGAACATGGAAATGAGCGTGTTGCGATTGGGCGGTTATTTGGACGCTTGCGTTCCGTCTGATGGAACTCAAATTTCATTTAATGGAATCCGCGGATTGTCGAACAGTCAGTTTTTAAGAATAATGACATCGGATGTATAAGATTTATTTTTATACTAATCCCTTCTGATATTGCGACAGTGCTTCGCAGCCCCTCGCAAAGTATCTGTCAGCAATATAAACGGGCCGCCCTCGGGCGGTCCCGTTTTTTTGTCCGTCATATGGTGCGTCACTTGAATTTGTTATGACAAGGGGGACGGTTCTCTTTGTCATGTTTTTTGTCTCGAAAGGGATGGTTCTCTTTGTCATATTTTGTATCAACGGGGAAGGGCCTGTTGACACATTATAGATTCCGCTCTGCGAGGAACTCCTCTACCTGGCTGCGGCCGGTAAGAGCGGTGCCGGCACCGACTGCGGTGGTGCATATGGCTCCGCATGCGCTTGCGAACTGCAGCGCTTTTTTTATGTCCGATCCGCGGAGGATCTCTGAGGCAAAACCGGCGATGAAATTGTCGCCGGCACCTGTTGCGTCGACAGTGTCTACGGTGAATGCAGGGACGCGGAATTCCAGGGTTTCGGAACCAGCGCCTTCTGTATCACTGCCCATGTTTCCGGCAGGTGCTGTCCCGCGGCCCTTGAAATAGCAGCCCTCAGCCCCCATCTTGATTATTACGTTCTTTACTCCTTTTTCGAGGAAAACGTCCGCCATGTCCTGGACGCGGCTCTTATCCGTATAGTGTTCGGCTTCGTCTAGGTTCGGAGTGATGAAGTCGATCATCGGCAGGAGGTTCTCTATGTCGTCAAGGCTGAGGCGCCTGAAGTTAGGCAGCTTGGTGTCTGCGAAGACGAGCATGCCGCGCAGCTTCGCAACCGTAAGGACTTCCCTTATGACATCAGGGTCATTGAAAGGCGCCCTGAACAGGGAGCCGAGTACTACGGCCCTGGCGTCAAAGAGGTCCATGTACTGCTCAGGGTGGAAGTTGTAGCTGTGTGCCTGGTTGGTGATGGAGCGGCGGTTGCCGTCCTCTTTTACAAAGATGGTCGTGACCGGCGTCGGATGCTCATCCGGGCGCTGTATGAGGTCAGTGCCGACGCCGGTAGCGGCCAGCACGGCCTCTATCATGTCACCTGCCGCATCCGTGCCCAGCGAGCACAGTATCCCTGTCCCGAGGCCGAGCTTGGCCGCAGCAACCGCCTCATTGACCGCGTCCCCGCCTGCCATGAGCGTGCCCGACTCCGCCCTGAATCCCGACAGGACCGGCTCAGGTTCAAATCCCCTTATTATAGAATCCATTATCGCCATGCCAATGCAGACGATATCATAGCTCTTTTTCATTTCTTTCTTTCCCAATATCAGCGGGCACGCTCCCCGAAGGGGGCCGCCCTTGTGTGTCCCAATAGTTCCAGGCACGCTCCCCAGATGGGGCCGCCCTTGTGTCAGATGGGACGGTCCTTTTTGACCCACGCCCAGTGGGCCAGTGCCCGCACCCGGCGGGCCCGTCCCTTTCCGCCTAATACAGTTCAGCCTGATCGCTTATCAGCTTACGCATCTGCTCAACCACGCTCTCCGGCCCGACAATCTTCACGCTGCCTCCGAGCGAAATGATCCACCCGAGGAAGTGGTTGCTGACCGCCACGGTAACAGTCGTACGGAAGTGGTCCTCATCAGACGGTGCGATTATTATGTCCTTGCCAAAACGGTCGATGAGGACTCCGACCATATGGTTCTCCGCCTCCAGCGTGACACGGGACTCCTCGCCGCCAAACATCCCGAACAGCTTGTTGGTGTAACGCGGGACATCGAACGCTTTGAACTGCTCCTGCCCCTGCCTCTTCTCATCCAGTATCTCAATATTCAGCATCTTGTCCACACGGTAGTGGATCATGATATCGTATTTTGCATCATAGGCGACGAGATAATACTTCTCGTCGTCCCACATCAGAGCCCACGGGCTCAGCGTGTACCACCTGCCGTCATAGCGGAGCTCCATCTCCTTTTTGAGGTTCCACTGGAAGTACCTGAAGCGGATCTGCCTGTTGGCGCCAATGGCCTCGTGGATCTTGTCGACATTGTAGTAGATGCTCTCGTTCATCGTCTTGACGCGGCCCGTCATGATGACCTGCCTGTGGAGCTTGCCTGCGTCGTACCTGCTGACCAGCGACTCGAGCTTGCGGATCAGCTGGCTCGACTTCCTGTCCGTAATAAATTTTGCCGACTGCACCGAATCCACCAGCAGCTTGAGTTCAGGCAGCTCAAAGTCTCTGCTGCCGAGGTAATAATAGTGGTTGCGGCCCTCCTGCTGCCCGATTATGTCGAATCCGAATTTTCTCAGCTCGTCAAAATCCTGATACAGCGTCTTGCGGTCCGCGTTGACCCCATAACCGCCGAGCATCGCGATTATCTGCGCCATCGTAAGCGCGTGATTGTCGTCAGTCTCTTCCGAGAAGATCTTCACCAGATAGAGCATCTTGAGTTTCTGGTTGTCACCTCTGCGTTCGCCAGCCATTTTTCTCCTATTCCTCCCATAAAGCGCCGGAAAGCGCCATAAAGCGCCGGCCTCATCTAATAATGTGTCACAATGGATGCCCTTTCCGACGCATCCCGTTTTCCAGCTTGAAATCAGATTGGATGCCCTTTCCGGCACATCCAGTTTCTGTCTCTTATTGTATCACAAGATGCCACCATGGATGACAGTAGGGACCACAGCAGCGTCCAATTCCGTTGCAAATTTCCCTTTCAACCGCACCTCAGGACCACACGCAGGACCAGTTTTGCAGCAAATCATCAGTAATAATTGGAACGAGGACCACAGTGAGGACCAAAACTGCAGCAAATCGCACCTGAAAGCTGCGATGAAGACCACAGCGAGGACCAAAACTGCAGCAAATCGCACCTGAAAGCTACAATGAAGACCACAGCGAGGACCAAAAACTACAATAAAAACATGACACTGAGAACCATCCCCAGTGTCATACCCAGTATCAGTAAAAAACATGACAGTGAGAACCGTCCCCACTGTCATAAAAAAGTGTGTCAATGGGACAGTCCCCACAGACACACTCCATGTCATATCAGTGCTATTATGCATGTCACCACGAGTGCCGGCAGCAGGTTCGCCACCTTTATCGTGTTTTCCCACACGAGGTTGATGCCGATGCAGAAAATGAGTATCCCGCCGGTCATCGCTATGTTCGTGAGCATCGCGTCGGTCAGCATCCCGCCGAAAGCCGCCGCCAGAGCCGTGATCGATCCCTGCGTCACCAGGACCGTTATCGACGAGAAAGCGCAGCCTTTGCCCATCGACGACGCCATCACGAGGATTATGACAAAATCTATAGTTGCTTTGGCCGCAAGTATCGCGTAGTCGCCGTATATGCCGTCGTTTATCGAGCCCATGATGCCCATCGCGCCGATCCCGACAGTAAGCGACGCTGTGACAAAGCCGTTGATGAACTGGTTGTCGCTGTCGTTCCCCGACTTGTGCCTGAGCCATGCGCCGAATCTCTGGAAAAGGCCGTCAATGTCTATTATCTCGCCGATGAGCCCGCCGAGAGCAAGTGAGATGACGATGTTGATCGTCCCGGTCGTTCCGAGCGACTTTCCGCCCTCTTCTATTATTATCAGCTTGGACAGTGACCCTGCCGCGCCCATGAACATGACGGCGAATCCGGTCGCCTTGAGCATGGTCTCCTGATAGCTTTCCTTTATGAATTTTCTGAATGTGACCCCTAGCACGCCCGACGCGATTATCGCGGCCGCGTTGATCAGAGTCCCGAGTCCCCTTATCATCCTGTTATCTGTACTCCCCTACTGGATAAATCTCTTCCTCCCGGCCGCAACTAGAAAACAGCGGCCTGGCATGTAACATAATATATCACAATGCCGCCGCTGTTTCATTCTTAAGGCTCTATTTCCTGTTCAGGAATCTAGAACATTACTATTCTCTGATAATTCTCTTTATCTGTATCGCCTTCAGAACTGATGCAGAGTATAACTGAATCTGCGTCTATACCGAGCGCTGCCTTCGCGTCCCCGTCCTTCATGATCTCGAGGAACGCGCCGCAGCCTGCGGCTCCGCTTTCCCCTGCCACGATGACCCTGTCATTTCCGGCAGGGTGAGCCAGCGCTCTCATCGCATTCTCCGTTACCACATCATCGCATGCGCAGTAGAATTCCGCCCTGTCTCTTAAGACCGGCCAGGTTATCGCGCACGGCGTGCCGCAGTTGAGGCCCGCCATTATGGTCACCGGGTCGCCTTCTATCGAATGCGATTTGCCGTCGTCTGCCGCAGCAGAAATGTACAGGCAGTTGACTGTCGAAGGCTCGACTATGGTGAAAACAGGCTCCTTGTCCGCGAACACGTTCGAGAGGTATCCGAGCACTCCGCCTGCCATAGCCCCTACCCCGGCCTGAAGGAAGACATGAGTCGGCACCACGCCACCCAGCTGCTCATATATCTCCGCAGCCATGGTCAGATAACCGTCGACTATCCAGGTCGGAATATCCTCGTAGCCTTCCCACGCTGTATCCTGCACGAGGATCCATCCGTTCTCGTGAGCCATCCTGTCAGCGAGGTCCACGGCCTTGTCGTAGTTGAGATCCGTGATGATGACACTCTCAGCACCGGCATCCTCGATAGCCTGCCTTCTCTCTTCCACAGAGCCAACCGGCATGTATACATGCGAGCTGCAGCCGAACAGCTTTGCCGCCCACGCAACGCCCTTGCCGTGATTGCCGTCAGTCGCGGTCACGAAGGTGATGCCGCTGCATTTTGCCTTCATTTCTTCTGATGTAAAATCGCCGAAAACCGCCGTCTCAGGATCCAGTCCGAACCTGTCGCACAGTATTCTGAACACAGCATAACTGCCGCCGAGGCCCTTGAATGCATTCAGGCCGAATCTCGGCGACTCGTCCTTGATCAGAACCTTCTTCACACCGAGTTCCTTCGCCATGCCGTCGAGCGATACGAGTTCAGTCATCGCATATCCCGGCAGCGTCCTGTGGAAGCGAAGTGCGTTCTCAGCAGCCTTCGCATCGAATTGCGAGCCCGGAGCAGCCTTTGCACCGGTGTCAGTCAGCAGTGTCGCATTTTTCAGTTTGAGTTCTTTCATAACGGTGCAATCCTTTCTCTTCGGTTCATGATGCTATGTTTCACGCTCAGCTATCTTCGCCTATGTCATTCTATGCCGATACATCTTTCATTCCCGGCACACAATCTTCCTCTACTTTTTCCCGGCAATGAGTTCTTCCTTCTCAGCTCTTGTGAGCTGCTTTATCGCCCACTCGCGCCGCTGCGCCTCGATCTTGTCATCGAACTCTTCATAGTAGATGAGCTCGACCGGACGGCGCGCCCTCGTGTACTTGGCGCCCTTGCCCGAGTTGTGCACCTTCGTGCGGCGCTCGGGGTCAGTCGTCCAGCCCGTGTAGAACGTGCCGTCGGAGCACCTCAAAATATATACATAATGCTTCTTAGCTTTATCCAATATTGCTTCTCCCGGATGTCAGTTTATGACAACGGGGACGGTTCTCGTTGTCATATTTCATGTACGATCAGCTCAAGCACGTCCGGTCTCGCGTAGTGGCCGGCCGCATCGTGCTCCATTTTGCATGCTGCAGGCAGGGTCATGTTGAGGTCTGCATAGATGATCGTCTCCTCGTCCCACACCGGCTCTGTAACATAGTGCCCGTACGGGTCTATTATGCAGCTGCCGCCTCTGCAGACCATGTCAGGCAGTCTGTCTATCTCGTCCTGACCGTTCAGGCCGGCCGGATATGAAGACTTGCGGATCAGCATGTCCGCGTTGATGAAATAGCACTTGCCCTCGATGGCGATGTGCTGTATGGTCGCCTGCCACTCAGGGTTGTCGTTGGTGTTAGGCGAGATGTATATGGTTATGCCCTTGTTGTACAAAGCGACTCTTGCAAGCGGCATGTAGCTCTCCCAGCAGATGAGGCTGCCCATCGGGCCCCACGGTGTCTCTGTAATTGGGAAGTAGTCCTTATTCGCATCGCCCCACACAACGCGCTCCGAGCCTGTCGGCTTGAGCTTGCGGTGCACCTTGTACGAACCGTCCGGCTCGAAGATGACGTTGCTGTTGTAAAGTGTCCCGAGCACCGCATCGCGCTCCGAGAATCCCATGCTTATATACGCTTTTGCATCTCTGGCCGCCTGAACGAGCGCTGCGAACTCCTCTTCGCCTGCCACGACGGAAGCATCATAGTACTTCATCCAGTCCTCGCGGCCGGCCTCAGTCCTTTTGCCCACACTGAAACCAAAATTCATCCCGACAGGATATCCCGGAATGAACAGCTCAGGGAAAACGATCAGCTCAGCCCCGCCGGCCGCCGCCTCCTTTATGAGCCCCAGCGCCTTATCCAGTGAAGCCGCTTTGTCGAACATGACAGGCTCAGCCTGCACAAGCGCGATGCGGCAAGTATTTTTCTCAAGATCTTTCATCATTATTCTCCTTGATTCAGGAAAGTGTCAAAAGGGAGCGTCCCCATTGGCACATCCATTTCACTTATATCAGTATCCCCTCAAGATGATCGCACTCGTGCTGAATGATCTGCGCGATGTGCCCTGTGACCGCCTGCTTATGGTGCTCCATCTTCTTGTCCTGATACTCCACGGTTATCTTCTGGTACCTCGTCGTGCGGCGGGTGCCGGACAGCGACAGGCAGCCCTCCTCCGCCTCGTACGGCTCACTTCTGTCCGTGATCACAGGGTTGATCATAACGATATCCGCAAAGCCCGTCGACACGATGATGATCCTCTTCTTGTGGCCTATCATATTTGCAGCCATTCCCACGCAGCGGTCCCGGTTGGCCCTGAGAGTATCCTCCAGATCCGCCGCGATCGGCAGGTCCTTAAGGTCCGCCGCCTCTGATTTCTGCTGCAGGAACAGCACGTCTTTCATAATCGGTTTAATCATAAGAGTCTTCCTTATTACATCAAAAATGAGATGCCTGCCGTTATCCGGTAAGCATCTCAATTATCTCAATCCTTTCAAATCAATGCAACCCAGTATTGGCGATAAAAGTTATATCTCCGGAGACATGGGCTGACTTGAGGAAAAGGAGTTTTGCACTTCTATCTACATTTTTTCTCAAAATCATTCATTAATGTAGACAAAACCGGAGGCCGCTTCTTCAGGTACGTTGTCACCCGTCCTGCATTTGCCATAAATACGCCAAATATATCTAAAAACCGCAATAATCTACCAAAATCCAGTCTGTTCATTTCCTGATTTCAGCTATTGCAGCGCAGGCGATCCTCATTCCAACAGTAAAGCCATGCTTTCTGTCTACATATTTCTTCAAAAATTGCCAAAAATGTAGACGACGGGCTCAAACTCCTCTTCAGACACGAAAAAGTGCATTTGTGTTCAACAGATTTTTCAGCACAAAACCTCTCTACCACTCACGGAGGGCTTCCGTCAGCCTTGCGTCGATGTCCTCTCTCACCGCGCGGCACTCCGCCGGGTGCTCTCTGCCCGATTTGAACACACGGGTTATGAGGTCGCCTCCTGCCGGCAGCATGATCTTCAGCATCGATTCCGGGAAGGCAAAATGCGTACCGAACTCGTACGTAAGTGATGTGTAGGTGCTGTCATGCGGCAGCGTGTCGAGGCGCTCTTCCATCCTGCGTATGTACTTGCAGGTATCCCAGAGGACATCATCCTCGGCGCCGATGAAAATGATGTGTCCCCTGATGCGCTCGACTTTGATCTTCTCCTCTTCCTGCAGAGGATGCAGGCGCTCGGACTCATCGAACATCGGTCTTGAAGCGACCATGTCGCGGCCGGCCTTCGATGCTTCCTGAATCTTGAGCCAATACTCAGGATGCCTGTATGCATACGGGAGATAAGGAAGCTGCTTTCCCTGCCAGGTAACGGTCGACTCGTTGTCGCCCGGCCGCTCTCTCATCCCGTCCTTTCCATCCTGATAGAACGCTTCCATGATAAAGTCCGACGGGCTGATAGCGATGGTCAGCGTGATTTCGGGATAATATGATGCAGCGACGAGCGCAAGCATCCCCGTCGTGGAGGCGCCGGCGATCCCGATCTTCCTGATTCCGCGATCCTTGAGGAATCCTATCGCCGCTCCGAATCTTTCGATTGGGTAACTGTGATGTCCGTAGTCCTTCTTATCCGGTGACATGCAGAGAGCATGGCAGCCATTCATGTGCACCCATTTTGCGCCGGAAACCGCCATCCTGTCATCCGAGCTGTCTCCCAGCATCAGGATGACTGCTTTGTCCGTCGCCCTGTCATTCGGATAATATGCCCCGTAGAATCCATCGATTTCAGGTGTCATCAGTTGTTTTTTCAGTTTCATTAATCCAATCCCTTCCAGTTCAAAATCTATGTTCCTTATCTGCCTGTTGCCTCTTTCCGCACCAGTCTCCGTTGCCGGTTCTCATGCAGCTTCCTACCCAAGCGCCACATCCAGTGCCATCATCACTCCGGCAGCGAATCCTGTCAGAGCCTTCTGCACATTTATGTCCAGGCCCCTCTTCATGAAGAAGACACAGGCTCCCCCAGCCGAGGTGCCTATAAAAGGTATCATCAGTCCGATGATAATTTCGCGTGTTATCATTTCAAAGTCCTCACTTTCTGCCGTCAGGCGTCTTATGGCCCATATTTTCAGGGACCATTATCGCTCATTCAGTATGCGGACTTTCTCCCTCTGATTTTCACACCCTCTTCATATCTTCCGCTCTCATCAGTCAAACATGTGAGCAATTCCATGTTTACTATATGTTAGTCTTATCTAACTCATTTGTCAAAAGAAAAGCTGACAAAGGGGACGGTTCTCTTTGTCAGCTTTTCTGACAGTGGGGACGGTTCTCTTTGTCATATTTTATGTCAGTAGGTGTCAATGGGAACCGTCCCTAATGACACGTCAGCCCCGGTATCTCGCGGGCGCTGTCTATTATTATATCCGCCTTGTACTCCTCAAGCTCGGCTCTCGGCCTGAAGCCCCAGGTCACTCCTACTGTTGTGACTCCGGCGTTGTGGCCTGTCATCATGTCGGTGTTCGTATCGCCGAAATACAGGCATTCGCTCTTATCCGCGCCGAACTCTTTGAGTATCTCATACACCCCTGTCGGGTCCGGCTTGATCGGGATGCGGTCGGTCTGCCCCTGGATATGGTCGAAGAGCCCTTTGCCGAATATGGTCTCCACGACACTTATCGCGCTCGCATGCGGCTTGTTTGAGAACACAGCGATGCGGATGCCTTTTGCCTTCAGCTCATTCAGAGCCCATTCAACATAGTCGTACGGCTCCACCTGATAGACCGGATCCTCCTGCATCCAGGCCCTGCACATCGGCAGGCCCTCCTCAACATGCCTGTCGACCTCAGTGTCGCCGGCAGCCTTCAGCGCCCTGATCAGGGCATTTTTGATCCCGTCTCCGGCAAAATAATTGAAGGCCTCCACCGGCTGCTCAGGCAGTCCGTAGTAAGCCAGCGTCATATTAACAGGCCTCGCGATGGAGGCCTGAGTCCTTGCAAGTGTACCGTCAAGATCGAAGATACATACTTTTATCATTTTACTGTCATTTCCTTCCGTTGTTTATTCTACCTGCATCCTGTCCAGCGCCGCGCCGAATTCGCTGTCAAAACTCTCCTTCGCAGCATCGTAATTCATGCGGGCTGCCTCCATTGCAGCTTCATCGAGCGTATATGAGCCCTTCCAGACGAGCTGCATCGCTGCCCTCTCCGACCTGATGGCCACCTGAGTGTAGTCAGGGCCTATAGCCAGAAGTTCCAGCGCCTGCTCCTGTGTCAGCAGTCCGCTCGCGGATGATCCTGTCGCTTGTGTGGTAAAGTCTCATGCCCGTCCCTCGTGTCATCTTTATTCAGTGCGTGTGTCAAAAAGGACCGTCCCTTCTGACACATTTAGTATTCAAGATGCGTGTTTATGTACTGATCCCATATCTCGTCAGGGACGAGTCTTCCGCCTGTTGCCCAGCATATCTGGGTCGCGTTGGCGAGCTTATCCCCCACAAGGCCGTGGTCTTCGAGATACTTCTTAGTTCCCTCGTATTCCATGAGTCTGCACGGCCCGATGAAGGCAGCGCAGCTCGAAGGCTCGATCAGCTTGTCCTCAGTCTCCTTCAGCATCCTCATGTAGTCATAGAGCCTGCCGTCGACTATTGTAAAGTCGCCTGAGATCAGGTTGCGGTCTATCCTCGTCACGAATCCCGAAGGGCTCGCGCAGGCAAGGCCGTCAGCATGCGACATTCCGCTTATGCCAAAATCCGCCACATTGGTATCGTTGTATCTGTCCGATGCGCATCCGATCAGTACCGATGGGAAGAGCGTCGGTTCGCAGAAGAACACGTGGACATTGTCCTTGAATACTCTCTTGAGTCCGTAGCATACTCCACCCGGAGCTCCGCCTACGCCGCACGGCACATACACGATCATCGGATGATCGCTGTCGACCGTGATGCCCTTCTCCTCAAGCTGCTTCACCATTCTGCCGGCGGCTACAGCATATCCGAGGAAAAGCGGTATCGAATACTCGTCATCGACGAAATAGCTCATCGGATCCATGTCCGAAAGGCGCCTTCCCTCAGCAACAGCCTTTGAATAGTCGTCCTCGTATTCGATGACATCAACGCCCTTGCTTCTGAGCATGTCCTTCTTCCACTGCTTTGCATCAGCAGACATATGGACCTTGACCTTGAATCCGAGGAAGGCGCTCATGATGCCTATCGACAGGCCGAGGTTTCCGGTCGATCCGACCTGCACAGTATACCTGCCGAAGAATTCCTTCATATCATCATCGGCAAAACGGGCGTAATCGTCATCCTCAGTGATCATGCCTTCCGCAAGAGCCAGGTCTTCCGCATGCTTGAGAACTTCGTAGATGCCGCCTCTCGCTTTGACCGATCCTGCGATCGGAAGGTGGCTGTCCATCTTGAGAAGAAGTCTGCCCGGGATGTCCGCGCCGCACTTTTCCTTAAGAGCCGCCTGCATGTTAGAAATATCCTCAAGCGGTGACTCGATCAGTCCGCCGTCCGCCTCCGTCTCAGGGAAGCATTTTCTTATATACGATGCGAACTTCCTGAGCCTCGCATCCGCATCAGCAATATCTTCATCATCCACGACCAGCTGGCATACAGCATCCACCATCTCAAAAGGCAGATACTTGTCATTGATCCAGACGGTCTCCTTAAGTTCAGCGATGTCTCTGAAGACAGGGTCCCTGTCAATCATCTCCTGTGCATACGGTTTGATCGGCATTTTGCACCTCCCGGCAGCCCTGAGTTTCTCTCCGGTCGCTACGGCTGCCATTCATTCTGCTGTTTGCTATGACCTGTTTTCTATTCAGTCGCTGCTCTTCTCAGGTGACTCAGCACCCTTTGCGGCAGCGTCCCCTCCGTCTTTCGCCTGTGTATCCTCTTTTACGAATGAAACAGGGTCCACAGTGTTCGCGCTTGTTATATATGCATTTCCGTCAGTGTCCTGATAGATCATTATGACCTGGACACTCTCGACAGCCTCGGCCGTCGTCAGCAGGCTGTGGCACATCACCGCATAGTTGGTGCCCTCAGCCGTCTGCTTTCCGAGGTATGCCATCGGCTCGAGCTCGTTTCCGAAAAACTGCCCGGCACCCTTGTCGAATGCAGACTTCACCTCTTTAGGCAAAGCGATTCTCGTGTAGTCGGCAGGTACCGACCATCCGCCCAGAAGCTCAGCCGGTATCTCTTCGCCCGGATCCGCAGGTTCAACTGCTACAGGAGTCTTTTTCTCCTCACCGGCCTTATCATCTTTGCCGGCAGCCTCAACCGTACCGTCTCCTTCAATGCCTTCCTCTTCAGCGGTAAGGCCCGAATAGTCCCCGATATTGAAATCGCTCATCTTTTTTAAGGTTACATTTCCGAGCAGATCAGAAGAGATCACCAGCACCTTGTATGAGGTGACCGGCTTCGCCGCTGTATCCGTTTTGCCCGAATCACCTTCAGCATCCTTCTCAGGCACCGCAGTCACTCTGCAAAGCACCTGAAAGTTGCCGCCGGTCACAAGCTGCCTCGCAAAATATGCGACCGGCACGATCTCGCCGTCGAATCCTTCCTTGACCTTGTCGAAAGCAGTCTGCACTTCTTCAGGCAGTTCAGCCGCTTTATTTTCAGCTATGCTCCACTCGCTTACCTGCTGCCCGTTCTTAGTTCCTACTGCATCAGAGCCGGTCGCTTCAGCAGCATGTACAGTCTTCCCTCCGTCGCTTCCGGCAGGGACCGCATATACCGCTGCGGATCCCATGCACAGGACAAGCGCCATGGTCATTATCAGTGCAAATATTTTCCTCATAGATCTATCCTCCATGTATTTCCGGTTCTCTGCAGTGCTGCGCGAAGCTCCCGGCACAGATGCGACCTTTGCCGCACATCATGGCCTGCTCACACCAGCTGCAGAGGATGGGGGAATTCCTGCTCACCAGTGCTAGAAACCAAGATTTTCTCCTACAAGTATAACATGTATCCTGTCCGGATGATGTGAGTACCTGGTGATAAGGAACTGGCAGCAGATGGTATCAGGCGACTTGCAGTTCATGCACGAACCCGTCTTAGCGCACGGCGTATTCAGACCGAACCTCTGCGCATTGATCGGAGCCGCCACGTTGCGGGCCCTCTTCATCGCACCTTCAACATCATCACATACCTTATTCATTCCGACGATCAGGACTACCTTCTTCGGGCCCTGAGCAATAGCGGAAACCCTGTTGGCATTTCCGTCAATGTTCACGAGTATGCCGTCCTCGGTCATCGCATTGGAGCTTGCCAGGAAGACATCAGCATCATAGGCGGCGAGCATTGCAGCCCTCTTGTCCTCTATCTCATCCCTGTCGATGAAGTTGTAATCGCCCTCCTTCAGAGCCTTCACAAGTCCGATCTCATGGACACTCATTCCGCCGCCCATGGTGACCGTGCTGCCCTCAGGAATGATCTCAAGCGCCATCTTCAGCGCCTCTTCCTTAGTATGTGCATAGTACCCCGTCATGTTGCGCGTCTTAAGACTCTTGATGATATTCGGTGCCAGCAGATCATTTCTCTTGATGATATTCTCGTTCATTTATATTTTCCTTTCTTTCAGCACTGCAGCTATCTTCTCATACAGCGGCAGACTTATACCATATTTTGCCGCTAGCCTCGGCACCTCATAGATGAGCCCGTCGATCTCCGAAGATCCGCCTCTCGCGACATCCCTCTGAAGCGATGTCGTCATGTCCGGCGCGAGTCCCTCGGTGATCTCGAGGTTGACTTTAACTACGTCTTCGCCAAAACCTATGCCCATCGCATCCGCCAGGTCTGAAATCTCCTGAACAAGTCCGGCAAAACAGTCTCTCGCTTCACCCGGCTTCTGCACCGCTCCTATCGGCACATTGTAGTAGAGACCACATGCTCCCTGCGGCGATACGTATGAGAATTTCCGCATAGCGTCCCTTTCGATATTATCCGACAGGATCCCTTTTATTCCTGAATCACACAGGTCGTCCCTGACCTTCTCAAGAACAGGCATGACTTTTGCCGCCAGCCCCTCAGAGCCCTCAGCGCCATCTCCTGCGGTGCCGGCCTTCTGATCTCTTCTGAGGCCGAACACGACTCTCAGGATATCCCCCTTCATGAGGATGGTCCCCGGCTCGCTTATCTCAGAAGCGACATAAATGCAGCCGTCCGTCACCGTGATGCCCGGAAGTTTTTCCTGCATCTTTCCGCCCGTGCCGAAGATATTAAGGATCGGGATCACGATCGTGTCAGGCCCTGCTGCTTCAGCGATGAACGGGAGCATCCCGTCGACAGCGTAGCCCTTCAGGCATACGAATATGACATCCGGCCTGCCTCCCGCCTCCAGAAACTCATCCGATGTGCATGCCTGCACCGGATCTATGACAAAATCTCCTTCCGGCTTCAGGACCTTAAGTCCGTTTTCCCGCATAGCCGCAAGGTGTTTTCCCCGTGCGATGAAAGTGACATCATATCCCGCGCGTGCAAGGTGCGAACCGACAGCACCACCTGTCCCGCCTGCACCTATGATCATGTATTTCAGATTCTTCTCCATTACCCGTTCCTTCTGTCTAAGGCCGCCTTTAGCTTTCACATTGGGACCGCCCGCTGTTCGATTCTTCATAAAACAGGCCGTCTTTTTTCTACTGATTATGATAGCATATCTTCCTTTATCTTGTGTATCACTTATGCAGAAAACACAATATTTTGATGCATATACAGAGAACACGATCATATGATGTCGCCAATATGAAAATGAGGAAACCGGTTTCCCGGCTTCCTCATTATTCCGTTTTTCAGAGAATCGTCTTTAAGCTACTGTACGCTGCTATTCGATATCGTCTTCTCTGCGTCTTCTTGTGTAGATAGTTGCTGCAAGGCCTGACATTGCTGCTGCCATTACTGCCAGCCATTCACCGATAGGTGTTTCATCACCGGTCTTGACTCCCTTAGCCTTGTCCTTATCCTTGTCTCCGCCAGGTGTCTTGCTCAGGCTGTTCTCAACAAGGTAGACCGTGTTGCCGTACTCATCCTCTGATTCATTGAGTTCACAGGATATTGAGCCGTCTTCGAGTACATCGATGACTATGTCTGTAGTGATCTTGTCATAGCCTTCAGGTGCATTGATCTCACGCAGGACATATGTCTTGCCGGCTGTCATCTTGCTTCCGAAGTCGTGGAGCACGCCCTTCTTGGAGATCCAGCTGTCGACTTCTCTCATCGGTACGCCATTATCATCTGCTTCATACAGAACGAGTTTTGCACCGTCGAGTTCCTCGCCGTTTCCTGCATCAACCTTGTTGACGCGGAAGTGGATAGCCTCGTACTCATCTGTCAGCTCTGCTGTAGCCTTATCGCCGTCCTTGACTTCTGCAGAAGTATTCGTCTTTGAGGAATCCTTCAGAACATAACCGTCTATCAGGGCATTGGTTTCAGTTACAGTATACTTTCCAGGTGCTACGTCCTTGAAGGTCTTAGTCCAGGTCTTGCCGCCGTCAGATGTTGTGAAGCCGTCCTTGGTGCCGAGTGTGAGCTCGACCTTGGTATCGCTTACATTTCCGTCCTTATCCAGCCACTTGCCGTCCGAAGTCTTGACTTCGAACTTCAGTGCAGCCTTCTCGACTTCTTCCTTAGTAACATCTCCGCCGACAGTTTTCCTGATTACGAGGTCGCCCTTCTTTTCGACTTCTTCGTATACGTCCTTCAGCTCAACAGTTGCCGTCTCACCGGCTGCAACTGTTGCTTCGCCTTCTGTTGTGCTTTGATCCTTGACCAGATCGTAGCCATCAACGTCACTGTTTGTCTCTTTTACAGTGTACTTACCTGCTGCTACGTTCTCGAAGGTCTTGGTGTACTTGCCAGAACTTCAGTGCACCTTCGAACTCAGACTCTGTGATGTTGTCGCCGTCAACTGTCTTGGTGATAATCAGTTTTGTTGTCTCAGGAGCTTCTTCGTATACGTCCTTGAGTTCAACTGTTGCTGTCTTGCCATCCTCAACTGTTGCTTCGCCTTCCGTAGTACTCTGATCTTCAACAAGATCATAGCCGTCTACGTCGCTGTTGGTCTCTGTTACGGTGTACTTGCCTGCTGCTACGTTCTCGAAGGTCTTGGTGTACTTGCCATCATCGCCCTTCACGAAGCCGCCGTCCTTAAGTGTCAGTTCGACCTTTTCATCACTCAGCTTGCCGTCCTTATCCAGGTACTTGCCATCCTCGTTCTGGACTGTGAACTTCAGTGCACCTTCGAACTCAGACTCTGTGATGTTGTCGCCGTCAACTGTCTTGGTGATGATCAGCTTCGTTGTCTCAGGAGCTTCTTCTTCGTATACGTCCTTCAGCTCAACTGTTGCTGTCTCACCGGCTGCAACTGTTGCTTCGCCTTCT